>JAJEIY010000055.1 GCA_022828085.1 Acidobacteriota bacterium
CCCACTCAGAGCCTCTTCCGGGGCCTCTCGCGGCCTCAAATCGCCACCTTCAGCCCACTTCGGGCACGAATCCGCCGACCTTCCGCTCCTTACTCAGCTCCAACGACCGCCTCTTCCTTCGAAAGTGGCGAAGTCGGGTGAAGAGCGGCGCTCCTGACCTCCCCGTTCCGCTCCCCGCGGCGCACCGCACCAACCTCGCGGCATAGAGTTCTTCGTCTTGCCCCGCTCCGAGTTCCGGCTCCTTCTTGCCGGCGTGGCCCTCTTCGCTTCGGCCTCCGCGTGGGCGCAGTCCGCGGAGCTGGCCGACCGCCAGATCGATCAGGGCGCAGCCCCCGAAGCCAACCTGGTGCGCGGTCCCGCGCCCCCCGATCTCCCCGCGATGGTGCGCCGCGACGCCGTCGGCGGGGCCACCATGCGCGCCACCCGCATCGACGAGCCCCTCGAACTCGACGGACGGCTCGACGACGGGATCTACGACCGCGTTCCGGGCGTCGGCGGCTTCATCCAGGCGCTGCCGCTCGAGGGCGAGCCGGCCACCGAGGACACCGAGGTCTGGGTCTTCTTCGACGACGACGCGGTGTACGTCGCCGGGCGGTGCTGGGATTCGCAACCGGACCGGATCGTGGCGACCGAGATGCGGCGGGACAACTTCGGCATTTTCAACAACGCGAACCTCGCGGTGATCCTGGACACCTTTTACGACCGCCGGAACGCCTTCTTCTTCTACCTGAATCCCATCGGCGGCTTCTTCGACGGGCTCATCGTGGACGAACGGGGGGTGAACCGGGACTGGACCGCCGTCTGGGATTCCAAGGCGGCGCGGTTCGAGAACGGCTGGACCATGGAGATGCGCATCCCGTTCAAGACCCTGCGCTACGACCGGGGCGGCCCGCAGGTGTGGGGCATCAACTTCCGACGGGTGGTCCGCTGGAAGAACGAGATGTCCTACCTGACCCAGGTCCCGGCGGCGCTCGGGCCGCGGGCGATCACCAAAGTCAGTTCGGCGGGCACCCTGGTGGGCCTCGAGGCGCCGGCGAGTTCCCGGACGGTCGAGGTGAAGCCGTACCTGATCGGAGACGCTGCCGGAGCCCGGGTCGAAACGGGAGCCCTCGACCGCGACTTCGGCGGCGACTTCGGGGTGGACGCCAAGGTGGGCATCACCAGCGGGCTCACCGCCGACCTCACCTGGAACACCGACTTCGCCCAGGTGGAGGCCGACGCGCAACAGATCAACCTCACCCGCTTCAGCCTCTTCTTCCCCGAAAAGCGCGAGTTCTTCCTGGAGGGCCAGGGGATCTTCGACTTCGGCGCCTCGGGGGGCCGTGGCGCGCCGCCGGGGTCCACCCGCAGCTTCGGTCCGCCGAGCAGCACCCCCGTACTCTTCTTCAGCCGCCGCATCGGCATCGAGGGTGGGCAAGCGGTTCCCATCACGGGCGGCGCCCGGGTGACGGGCAAGCTGGGCGACTACAACGTGGGCGCGATCGCGATGCGCAGCGGCGAGAGCACGACCGCCGGGTCCCCGGAGACGGACTTCTCCGTCTTCCGGCTGAAGCGCGACATCCTGAACCGCAGCACCGTCGGGGTGATGGGGACCTACCGCTCCCACACCGCGGGCGGCCTGGGACGGAACCTCGCCTACGGGATGGACGCCCGCTTCGGCTTCTTCGAGAACCTGGACATCCGCAGCTACGCCGCCTGGACACAGAACGAACTCGAGGACGAGACCGGGCTGAGCTATCTGGGCCAGCTCGACTACAACGGCGACCGCTACGGACTGCAGGCGGAGCGCCTGGTGGTCGGCGACGACTTCGACCCCGGGATCGGGTTCATGCGCCGGCGGGACTTCCAGCGGAACTACGCCGAGGCGCGTTTCAGTCCCCGGCCCCACTCCATCGCGTGGCTGCGCAAGATCGGCTGGACCGGCAGCGTGGACTACACGACGGACAACGCGGGGGAACTCGAAACCCGCATCTTCGGCTTCCGCTACGACATGGAGTTCGAGAACGGGGACAGCTTCAACGTGAACGCCAACCGGAACCGCGAGGTGCTGAGCGAGTCGTTCTCGCTGAGCGACGACCTCGGCGTGGCGCCCGGCAGCTACGACTTCGACACGGTGCGGGTCAGCTACCAGGCGGGTCCCCAGCGTCCGGTGTCGGGCGGCTTCGCCTACCAGCAGGGCGGGTTCTTTTCCGGGACCCGCCGCGAACTCGCCTGGCGCGGCCGGGTCGAGCTCATGACCCGCCTCACCGTCGAGCCCATCGTCTCGGCGAACTGGATCGCCCTCCCCGAGGGCGACTACGACACCAACCTGCTCGCCGCCCGGATCAACTACACCGTCTCCCCACGCAGCTTCCTGGCGGCATTCCTCCAGTACAACAGCGCGGCGGGCAGCCTCTCCACGAACGTCCGGTTCCGCTGGGAGTACGAGCCCGGCAGCGACTTCTACGTGGTCTACAACTCGCTCCGGGACACTCTGGTCCCCGGGTATCCCGAGCTGAACACCCAGTCCGTCATCGTCAAGTTCACCCGGCTCTTCCGGTTCTAGGGCATCCCCCAACCCCGGCCGGGTGGCGCTGCCGGCTTGGAACGCCGACCTCCGGTCGGCATCGCCCGCCGAGAGGCGGGCGAAAGACGCACCGCCATTTGCCTGGATGGCGCATCGCTGAATTCTCGACCTCCGGGCCGCGTTCGGCACCGCTTACCATTGCGGCCACTGGTGCCCCGCTCCCGCCACGAACCGCCACCGGACCCAAACTCGGGCGTCTTGGCGGTCATCCCCCACGAGGGTGTCCCCCATCGTGCCTGACCACGCCTACTTCTCCAACCTGATCTGGCAGATCGCCGACCTACTGCGCGGCCCCTACCGGCCGCCGCAATACGAGCGGGTCATGCTCCCCATGACAGTTCTGCGCCGGTTCGATTGCGTTCTCGCTCCCACCAAGGCGCAGGTACTAGAGAAGTACGAGCAGAAAAAAGGGGGAAGGATCGAGGGGAAGGCCCTTGACGAGCTGCTAAACCGTACCGCCAGCCAGCGTTTCCACAACCACTCCGGTCTCGATTTCAAGACGCTGAAGGGAGACCCCGACAACATCAAGCGGCACTTCGTCAGCTATATCCAGGGTTTCTCGAAGAACGTGCGCGATATCTTCGAATTCTTCGATTTCGAGAAGGAAATCGAGAAGATGCACGAGGCGAACATTCTCTACCTCGTCGTCTCGAAGTTTTCCGACGTGGATTTACATCCGGAGAACGTGCCAAACGAGGAGATGGGGCTCATCTTCGAGAACCTCATCCGGCGCTTCAACGAGCTCGCCAACGAGACCGCCGGGGACCATTTCACGCCACGAGACGTGATTGAACTCATGGTGAGCATTCTGTTTATCGAGGACGACGAGCTGCTCGCTACGGCAGGAACCGTCCGCAAGCTCCTCGACCCAGCCTGCGGCACGGGCGGCATGCTGGCCGGAGCCCAGCGCTACCTGCGGGAGCACCATCCCCAAGCGAACCTCTTCGTCTATGGGCAGGACTACAACCCGCGCGCCTTTGCCACCGCCGCCGCCGACATGCTGATGAAGCAGGTCAACCACAACGGCGTCGGCAACAACGTCGAGTTCGGTGACAGCCTGATAGACGACAAGTTCCAGGGAGAGATCTTCGACTATTTCCTCACGAATCCGCCCTTTGGAGTGGATTGGAAGCGGCAGCGCAAATGGATCCGGGACGAGCACGACAAGCACGGCTTCGATGGTCCGTACGGTGCCGGGTTGCCCCGGGTGAGCGACGGCTCGTTGCTCTTCCTGCAGCACATGTGGCACAAGAGGGAAGCGCCGCGACCGGAAGAACAGAAGCACGGCGCGCGCCTCGCTATCGTGTTCAGCGGTTCCCCTCTCTTCACTGGAGGCGCCGGTTCCGGCGAGAGCGACATCCGCAAGTGGATCATCGAGAACGACTGGCTAGAAGCCGTAGTCGCCCTACCCGAACAGATGTTCTACAACACGGGAATCGGTACATACATTTGGATTCTCACGAATCGGAAGACAGGGCAGCGCCGCGGAAAGATCCAGCTTCTGGACGCGCGCAAAGTGTGGACAACCGGTGGCAGCGCGGGCACCAGACGGAGCTTGGGAAACAAACGCCGGCATCTCACCCAGGCCCAAATTGCCAAAATAGTCAAGCTCTATGGTCGCCACGAGTGCAACGACACATCCCGGATCTTCGATAACGTGGATTTCGGCTATACGCGCGTTACGGTTGAGCGCCCCCTGCGGTTGCGCTATCAGATGACCATCCACGGCAAAGCGCGCTTCCTCGACGCTTGTCCCCATTTGCTCGCTGACGTCCAAGCCATTGACAGCGCTCTCGGCCGCGAGCCGCACGACGACTGGAACTCGGTTCGGCAGAGAGTTACTGCAATCCTGCGTTCCTGTAAGGCTCGTTGGAAGGCCGCCGAACAAAAACTCTTTCGTACTGTCTTCACCACCACGGCATCGGACGCGCACGCAGTCTTGAAGAGTGGCGGCAAACCAGAACCTGATCCCAAACTCCGCGATTTCGAGCATGTACCGCTCAGAGATGATGTTGACGCCTACTTCGCCCGTGAGGTTAGTCCCCATGTTCCTGACGCCTGGATGGACCGGAGCAAGGACAAGATCGGCTATGAGATCAAATTCAACCAGTACTTCTATGAGTACATACCGCCGCGAGAGCTACAAGAAATCGACAGCGACCTAAAGAGGGCGGAGGAGAGTATCCTGCGTTTGATTCGGCAGGTGACTTCGTGAAGTGGACGGAGTCTCAGCTAAAGTTCATTGCGCGTCTGCGTTACGGTGAGACGCTGCCCAAGGAGGTCGAGGAAACTGGCGGATTTCGTGTGTATGGTTCTAACGGACCATTCGCTCAGTCGCCTAGGGCAAACACCGCGGCCCCGGCAATCGTCATCGGGCGGAAGGGATCTTACGGCAAGATCAACTGGAGTGACGATCCATGCTTCGCGTCGGACACTACGTTCTACATAGATGAATCGAGGACAAAGCACGATTTGCGTTGGCTCTACTGGCTTCTGCAGACGCTCCGGCTCGACGAAGGGACGGACGAAACAGCAGTCCCAGGACTCAGTCGTGACTTCGCACATTCCAGACAAGTTCGAGTTCCTCCGTTGGGCCATCAGCGTTCCATCGCTGCTTACTTGGATCATGAGACCGTACGATTAGATGCGTTGACGGCCGAAGAGGAGAGTGTCGTCAACTTGTTGGCCGAAAAGCGTGACGCATTGATCACTCGCGCTGCCTCGCGCGGCCTCGATCCCAGCGTTCGGCTACGAGACTCCGACGTGCCGTGGCTCGGACCAATCCCGGCACATTGGGATGTCTGGAAGCTAGGACATGCTGCTTCTATCGGCAACGGTTCTACGCCCAGACGTGGTAACGCCGACTATTGGGATGCGGGTACAATTCCATGGCTCAACAGTTCCATCGTAAACGAAGAAGAGGCCACTAAAGCGGACCAGTTCGTGACACGGATGGCGTTGCAGGAGTGCCATTTGCCGCTGGTGGAACCGGGTAGTGTGTTGATGGCCATCACCGGGCAGGGAAAGACGAGAGGCCGCGCCGTGGTCCTGTCCTTCCCGGCGACGATTAACCAGCATCTCGCATATGTTACGTCCGATCCGTCCGTGTTGAATCCGTGGTTCCTGCGATGGACGCTCCTCTCGGCATATGGCTTCCTTAGGTGTATCAGCGACAGCGCCGGTGGCACGAAGGGAGCCCTCACATGTGAGGATGTGGCGAACTTACGAGTGCCCGTTCCGCCGATGGATGAGCAGCTCGCTGTCGTTGGTCACATTGCTAAGGCTGTCCGTGCTATAGATGATCTCTACCGAGTTGTAGGAGAGGGGATAGATCTACTTAAGGAACGGCGAAGGGCGACTATTGCGGCAGCAGTAACCGGAAGAGTTGCCTTGGAGAATTGAGCATGAGGGTCACTTCTCTCAAACTGGCCAATGTCCGGGCAATAGATGCCGCTGAATTCCGGTTCCGGTCCGGATTCAATCTAATCGTGGGGATTAATGGTGTCGGCAAATCTAGCGTTCTTGACGTGCTATGCCTTTGTCTCGCGGCGGTGGTAAGCAAGGCCAATGCGACTCGGGTACGGGCGCAACCCCTTGGAGTAAACGACATCCGAGTCGGGACCGACGCGCTGTCGTCTGAGTGTCATGTCACGATCGGGGAACGGGAATACAGCTACGTGCTTCACCAGCCGCGTGAGAGGAGCATCCCCCAACGGCAGAAGGTGGGCCTGCCGCGCGAACAGGTACTACAAACACCCGCAAGAGCCATGTTCGTTGGTGCGCCGCCTGAACCTGCGGCGGGAGCCGAATCGGAAGGGCGACCCTTAGCAGTTCTGTTCTCTACGGGGCGAGCCGTTCCGTCGGAACGCACACGTAGCAAGAGTGCCGCAGCGGGCGGAATTGCGGCAGCGCTTGCCGATGCGTTCGCGAATCGGGAGCTTCGGCTTGGCGAATTGGCTGCATGGATGCGTGTCCAAAAGGTGCTTCGGACGGAACACCCTTCTGCAGACAGTGCGCTGCTAGCGATGGAGAGAGCGGCGTCATCGTTTCTAGACGGATACAGGAATCTGCGCGCGGACGGTAACACGGGTCCTCGACTCCTCATTGATCGTCAGGGAGCCACGCTGCCTGTCCGGAAGCTGTCGGACGGCGAGCGCGGACTCTTGGCGTTGGTCCTCGACCTGACCCGACGCCTGGTTCAGGCCAACCCGGAACTGAGCGACCCAGTTTCTCAGGCGGAAGCCGTCGTGCTGATTGACGAGATTGATCTGCACCTCCACCCAACATGGCAGCGGAACATAGTGGGCAAACTAACGGAGACGTTTCCGCGTTGCCAGTTCATCGCCACCACACACTCTCCCCAGGTCATTGGAGAGATTCCGCACGACCGCATCCAGATGATGTCCGACGGAGAGGTGTTCTCCCCACAGTATTCCTTCGGTGTGGACTCCAACCGCGTGCTTGACGAGATCATGGGCTCTTCCGCCCGAACCGTCAGTGTCGCGAAGCTGCTAGAAGAGATATCGGGAGAGGTAGATGCACAACAGTACGATAGCGCCCGGGCCGCGCTTGCACTTCTTGTCAAACGGCTAGGCGACGAAGATCCTGAAGTCGCGCGAATCAGAACGCTTCTTGACTTCATTGAGGGCGAGGAGTGAGAACAATTTCTAAGGGTCCTGAGCCGCGCAGCCTGACCGCACATCGCAAAGCGCCGGGCGCCGACTACGCTAACTACTCGGCGAAGGGCGATCTGCGGCGCGCCCTCGCTGGCGAACAGCGCGGGCTTTGTTGTTATTGCATGGGCCGTATCCGTCCCGATCGTGAATCCATGAAGATTGAGCATTGGCACTGTCAGAGGAACTACGAGGGCGAGGTGCTCTCCTATGGGAATCTCCTCGCCGCCTGCCTCGGCGGGTTCCGACAACCCAAATCCCGCCAATACTGCGATACAAAGAAGGGAGACCGCGATCTGAAGTGGAATCCTGCGGATTCGGCGCGTCCGATCGAAACCCGGATCCGCTACGGACTGAACGGGGAGATCCACTCCGACGACCCGGTCTTCGATGGCCAGCTCACCGAGGTGCTGAACCTAAACCTGCCTTTCCTTAGGAGCATCCGCAAGGGAATCCTCGACGGGCTCCTCGATTGGTGGAAGCACGAGAAATCGCGGATTCACGGCCCGGTGACGCGCGACCGTTTGGTTCGCAAGCGCAAGAGCTGGATCGGCGGCGACGGAGAGTTGCGTCCCTATTGCCAAGTCGCCGTTTGGTGGATTGAGCGGCGACTCAGAACTCAGTCGGCGTGAACATGGCCCGGCACACCGAGGCCGCCTTCGAGTCCGTCGTCGAATCGGACCTGATCGCGAACGGATACGAATCGATCCCCGGCGCGGATTTCGACCGGCGACGGGCCATTTTCCCCGAGACGGTCCTTGCGTTTATCCAAGAAACCCAGTCCGAGACGTGGTCGCGATTGGAGGCGTTACTCGGCGAGAAGACCGGGCACCAAATCCTCGGCGACCTCTGCAAGTGGATGGACCAGCATGGATCACTGGCCACGTTGCGTCACGGGTTCAAGTGCTACGGACGAACACTCCACGCGGCCTATTTCAAAGGCGCGCACGAACTGAATCCGGATCTCGAAGCCCGCTACGCCGCGAACCGCCTCGGCCTGACCCGGCAACTTCGCTACTCGCCTCGCTCCGAGAAATCGGTGGACGTGACGCTAAGCCTCAACGGGATTCCGATAGCCACACTGGAACTGAAGAATCCCCTGACCGGCCAGCGCATCCAAGATGCGCGTCACCAGTACAAGCACGACCGAGACCCGCGTGAGCCGATCTTCGAGTTCAAGCACCGCACTCTCGTTCACTTTGCCGTGGACACAGAATCCGTGCTCATGACGACTCGCCTCGCCGGCGAGGCGACCCGTTTCCTCCCCTTCGACCGGGGTCGTGATGGCGGTGCCGGAAATCCGCCGGATCGCGGCGGTCGTACCTACCGAACGGCGTACCTGTGGGAGGAGGTTCTGGAGCGGGACAGCCTGTTGGATCTCCTCGCCCGGTTTGTTCATTTGCAGGTGGACGAGAAGCGCGACGAACACGGCCGCCGGGTGAAGGTCGAGACGATGATTTTCCCGCGCTACCACCAGCTACAGGCGGTTCGTCTTCTGGTGGACGCCGCACGTCGCGAAAAGGTCGGGCACAACTATCTGGTGGAGCACTCGGCGGGCAGCGGCAAGAGCAACACCATTGGCTGGCTCGCGCACCGACTCGCCTCCTTGCACGACACGGCGAACGAGCGCGTGTTCGACAGCGTGGTTGTCGTCACGGACCGTGTGGTCCTGGATCAGCAGCTCCAGAACACGATCTACCAGTTCGAACACCGGCTCGGAGTAGTGCAGCGGATCGAGGGAAGTTCGCGGCAGCTCGCCAAGGCGCTGGAGAGTGCCGTGCCGGTGATCGTCACGACGCTGCAGAAGTTTCCTTTTGTCTCCCGCCGGTTGCTCACTATGGCCGAAGAACGGGGCACGACGGGTACAGGAATACTGCCCACGCGACGCTGCGCCGTCATCGTGGACGAGGCCCACAGCTCTCAGAGCGGCGAGACTGCGACCGATCTCAAGGGAGTGCTGGGCGGAGAACGGCTGCGGGAGGAAGCAAGGAAGCGCGCCGTCGAAGAAGGCGCGCCGGATATGGAGGAGCTTTTCCGCGAGATGGCCAAGCGCGGGAAGCAGGCCAACCTCAGTTTCTTTGCGTTCACCGCCACGCCCAAGCACAAGACGTTCGCGGTGTTCGGCCGGGACGGTGAGCCGGCCCACCGCTACACGATGCGGCAGGCTATCGAAGAGGGGTTCATCCTTGATGTGCTCAAGCACTACACCTCCTACAGCGCCTATTTCAAGCTGCTCAAGGCCGTCGAAGAGGATCCCGAAGTTGAGCGGAAGAAGGCCGCGCGCGCTCTAGCGCGGTTTCTGCGGCTCCATCCCCACAACGTCGCGCAGAAGACCGAAGTGATGGTCGAGCATTTCCACAAGGTCACCCGGCACCGGATCGGCGGACGTGCCAAGGCGATGGTAGTCACCGGGTCGCGTCTCGAAGCGGTCCGCTACAAACAGAGCTTCGACCGCTACATCCGCCAGAAAGGCTATGCCATCAAGTCGCTCGTGGCGTTTTCGGGAACGGTCGTGGACGACAAGGCACCGGATACAACCTATACCGAAAGGGGCATGAATCAGGGGATCTCCGAGAAGGAACTGCCTGAGAAATTCGCCACGCAGGAGTACCAAGTTCTACTGGTCGCAGAGAAGTACCAGACCGGCTTTGATCAGCCCCTCCTGCACACTCTTTTCGTGGACAAGCGGCTCGCCGGCATCCAGGCCGTGCAAACCCTCTCCCGACTGAACCGCGTGCATCCGCTCAAGGAAGACACCTTCGTTCTCGACTTCGTGAACGACCAGGACGAGATCCGGGAGGCCTTCAAGACCTACTATGAGGGTGCTGCGATGGGCGAGGAGGTGGACCCCGCCCGGATGTACGCGGTCAAGACCGAAATGGATGCTTCGGGCATCTATCTGGATGAAGAGGTCCAGCGGTTCTCGGCCATCTACTTTCAGCCGAAACGCCGACAGAGCGCGTCCGATCACCGGGCGATGAATGCCGCGCTCGATCCGGCCGTCTCCCGCTTTGCCGGGCGCCAGGAGGAAGACGAGGAAGAGGCGGAGGAGTGGCGCGGAAAGGTACAGGCATTCCGAAACCTGTATTCGTTCCTGAGCCAGGTCATCCCATACCAGGACTCGGATCTCGAGAAGCTCTACGTGTTCCTGCGGCACCTGGCCGCGAAACTGCCGCGGCGGCGGAGCGGGCCAGGGTACGAGTTCGACGACGAGGTGAGACTCGATTACTACCGCCTGCAGAAGATTGAAGAGGGCTCCATCGAGCTCCGGGATGGGGAGGCCTCCCCCCTCGATGGCCCGACGGAACTCGGTAGCGGTCTGGCGCGGTCGCAACAGGTTCCCCTTTCACAGCTCATAGATGTCCTGAACGAGCGCTTGGGGACCGACTTCAACCAGGCCGACCAACTCCTGTTCGATCAGGTCGTCGAAGCAACCATGACTGACGAAGGCGTCCGGCGGGCGGCCACCGTCAACCCGGACCACAAGTTCGCGCTGGTCTTCAAGACACTGCTGGAAAACTTGTTCGTCGAGCGCATGGATCAGAACGAGGAGATCTTCGTCCGCTTCATGAACGATGCTGCATTTCAGGAGATCGTCACGGAATGGATGGCGGCAGAGGCGTATCGGCGTTTGAGACGCGGGGAACCAGCCGAAGTTGATGACGGCCGGGATCCTACGGCGGGACTTCCACGCGCCTTGCGGACGGTCGAACCCCGCCCGGAGGAGCGTTACGTGACCTGCGTTCCGCTGGTCCCTCTCAAGGCGGCCGCTGGTGCATTCAGCGATCCCCAGCACATCGTTGATGACGACTTCCCGTGGGCGGCCGTTGAGACCAGACATAACCTCCGTAAAGGAATGTTCGCGGCGCAAGTCGTCGGCAAATCCATGGAACCGAGCATTCCCGACGGGGCCTACTGCCTGTTCGCGGCACCCGTCAGCGGCTCACGTCAAGGAAAGACAGTCTTGGTACAGTTGCGCGACGCCACGGATCCCGAGAACGGCGAGCGATACACCGTCAAGCGCTACCGGAGCGAAAAAGCGCACCAAGCGGACTCCTGGCGTCACAAGAGCGTCAGTCTGACCCCCGTCAATCCACACTTTGACCCGATCGTCCTGACCACTGGGGAAGGGGGCGAGTACCGGGTGGTCGCCGAAGTCGTGGAGGTCCTCGGAGAGCCCGAATGCGGCTGAGGACTTGAAACCGTGCCCTGTTGGCGGGTTGTCCGGATCTTGAAGAATCCGGCGCTCCTCGCACTCGGATCGTCACACTGCTCGGCCGCACTGCTGAAGATAGTCTCTGAACTTCACGAACCTCGGATCCTCGCCTAGAGTTGGTTCGCTTGCTCGAATGGCTCGTAGGCACTCTTGAAGCTCATCGGACGTCCAGGAGTCTTTCATCGGAATAACGCGATCCAAGAGATCAAGGACCTCATGCGGGAACTTCCCACACAGGTCGGACTCATGAAGTGCCTCCACGATGTGGTATTCGTGTCGTACCGGCTGTAGCCATGGTCGTACCAGATCCAGCGCTTCTCGAAACGCCTCATGCGTCGCTATACAGACGCGAGCCAGAGCTTGCGAAATCGCTGCGGAACGCCTGTCACGCGCATTGGGCCACACCTTACGCAGGTATGGCGCCATCCTGTTTCTCCAATAGGGGACGCGCTGGTCGCCCACACCCTCCATCGTGCGGGCTAGCGCCTCCGCGACTTCCTCCAGACCATCCTGTGGCAGTACGCGTGTGGCCGCCATCAACTCCGCGCGAGCGAAAATGTCGCCAGGGTCAAGTGCAGCGAAGGTCAATAGGGACGCGTACTGCTCTTTGAACTGTCCCAACTCCTCGTAGTGAGACGCTGTGTCCAGGAATTCACGTTTCAACTCTTCCATCAATGGTCGATACAAACGCGGTGACCAAAGGAATCCTGCCCAAGCTGCACGGGCCTCCCGTTTGGAATTCTGCCAATCAAACAATGGAAGAACGAACTGTCTGGTCCAGTCTGGATCTACCCGATACAGGGGGACGACATGCGCTGACAGCAGGACACGCCCGCATTGAAAACGCTGTATGCGCGTGTCGCAGAGGGCTGAGAATCGGGGCTGCAACTCTCCGCTAAGTCCCTGTCCGTCTTCCAGCGATCTACGATACCACCAGTTGAGAAGCGCGTCGGTTACATGTCCTACCGGGTGGTTGATTGCCCTAGCGGCGGCATCGGCTGTGTCATCCGTGTCCGCGTGCGGGAGGGCAAGAATGCGGTCACATAGAAAGAAGAACGTGTCTTCTTGTCCCTCGAAGTCCTCAGATACTTTTCGCAGCCACCAGGTGACTGAGTGACTCAAGGCGAGTAGTGAGTTGTCCGGAATTGTGACTGCCACAGATGCCACCTTGGACCAGGAGGGTTGTGTGAGCTCCTTCTCTGACCACACCTGAAAGGCTTCATACCATCGGCCAATCGGATAGATGCCTTGTTTCGCTAGCATCGACAGTGCGGATGCCGCAACTTCGAAATCACTGCGGCAGCGGTCGCCCCAGTCATCCTTGTCCCACCGATCATGCGCAGGGTGGTCCCTCAGGTAGTGCACAAGTGCCGAGAGATCAGCCGGCGTCGTCACACTGGTACCGCGGTCGCTGGATTCGCTCATCCAGGTCGGAAACTCGTCACGGTCACTCTGGGATGGTGTCCACATCGGATACGTATTGGAGAGTTCTTCGAGCTTCTCTCGAGCCGTCGGACTCAACTTCACTCCGGCAGCCGCAACGCCATTGAATCGAAGCCAAATATCTCTGTCCCGAATCCTGGCCCACCGCTCGTCTTCTAGGTCACTCCGGAACATCTCGCGTGGTGGCCCCACCGCTATCGCTTGCTCAAGACGGGACAACTCAGAAACATTGAGTCGTGGTGCCAATGAACTAACCAGGCGAGATGCTTCGCGCCATGTTCCCACGGACCACAACCACCAACACTCATCTTCTAGAAGCCATTCGAGCGCTTGCTTGGAGGAAATGATCTCGTCGTGAGTCGCCGCAAAGAATGCCAAACGCCGGAATAGGGGATAACGTGTGCGAGACCAGTCCTTCGCGACGGACCTCGCCTGATCAGGCGATTTGACACAGGTGGCAAGCCACGCGTCACGGAGGAGTTCAATGAGGGCTGTCCAGTCGTGAAATTTGTTGTTTTGCGGGTGTGTGCTGATGGACGGTTGAGGGATATAGGAGAGATCCGTCTTGTCGTCAGCACCGCCGAGTTCTCGCATTAGGTCGAGCGTGTCGCGCAAGAGTCCGTTGAACTCATGAAGCAATTCGGGAAGGACCGCCCTCCAGCGGTCATCGTCCGGCAAGTCAGCTAGCCGAGGCTGGATCATGTCTGTGGACAGCACTATCTTCCAGTCAACCAGATCGCTAATGCGCTCTGGAGATTCAGTACCGTCGTCCCCAGACCGCCATGGAATCACTTCACTCAGCGTGACACGAGGGGTGAACATGTTCCGAAGCTCCCAACGGAGGATCGGTGTTAGGCCCTCGCGGCGAAAACGTTCCTTCCAGTTGTACAGGCTGCGGTCGCCGGAGGTAGACCGCATGCGACCCATCAAGAGTAGGCGCCATAGCGTGCGCATGGGTTTCCGCGGGATGGCGTTTGGTGCACTTGCCTGAACGCGGGCCAATTCAGTCGTATTCCCTGCGGATTCGAGCTCGGTCAGATGGCGGATACGGCGGTCGATTTCCCAGGCCAGTCGCTCGTGGACTCGTCCACCGAGGTTGGTCAGATGCAGGAGCAGTACCGGCTCGTCGAGATGACGGGTTAGCCAGTACGCCAGATGCCGCATTACGTCGTCCCACTGACCTGCACGGCCTCCCGCGTCGGCGAAAGTCATCCACGGGGCCAAGTGATGTGGTGACGGTCTGTGCGTCAGGCTGAACTTGAGGTTGTCATCACCCTCCGAGTGAGGTCGAACTCCGAAGCGCGGTAGGTCCCGTTTGACGAAGCGTGCGTCGCTGATCGGTTCAAGCCAAGCGAGCGAGGGCACCGGGTCAAGTTCGGCAAATCGCTTCGCGGGCAGGCCACTTGGGTCAGAAAGAGCCCACAACATTCGGGAAACCAAGTCGTCGTCTTTCAGGTTCGTACGTGGGTTGGCTGCCGCATACTCAACGACGATCTTCTCCTTTCCGCGTGCGCCATCGCGATAGGTGTCGGACCAGTGGCGCAGAGTCCGATGCAAGTAGGCGTGGCGCGAGTGTGCCTTGTAGAGGATGGGCGTCACACCTTTGGCTTCCCATACCTGTTGTTGATCGGTCTCTCTGCCCTTGGAGTAAACAGCGAAGGCAAACATCTCGCGGGTTGACTCTCCCATGAGACGGTCGGCCTCGAGCGCATCGGTCATGTAACGCAGAACCGGATCGTCGAGGCTGTAACCCACGAAGCAGACGGTGTAGTTGCGAAATAGCTCGCTGACAAATCGCGCCGCCCACCGTTCCGTAAGGTATGCGAGGCCGAAATCACCGCTGGAAAGAACAAGGCTCGCAAGGTCGTTGTGCGAGGGATCCTCAGGTAGCAGGCCGTGGAGATAGACCAACCCATCCCAGCGGCTTTTTGGAATGGGCAAGAGAGGGGCGTGGAAGCGATCCACAGAGGACCCGGTACTACCGAGGACCTCCTCAAAGATTCGATCAAAATTGGTCGTAACCAGCCGTGTAGGACCTTCACGGGTCTTGCCGAGCGTCAGCAGTGCCTTGTGAGTATCCGTGGCCCGTGGAACCCTCAGATTTGGCCTTAGGATGTCGACTAGAGCCGCCCGCACGGTCTCCCTCCCACCCATGTCTTGTCCCTCCAGCAGTCCTACGGCGGTGTCGTACCGCCCCTCCCTGAGGGCGGCTGCTTGTACACGATTGGGGACTATGTTGCGGGCCTCGTAGAGTTTGTCTACCAGGCCTCTGAATCCAGGCAGGCACGCGGGATAGGAGATGCCTGCACCACAGAAGAAGACAACGGAACCATCTTCGTGAGCTCGTAAGAGGCGTTCGGGGACGTCCGGTCCCCCCTTGGTGAACTGCACGTGACTGCTACGGTCTAGACAACGTGTTCAGTCTCTGTCTCTCGAACCTCAGAATCCAGCTTAGGCGCCGGTGATTCGGCTGCGAACCTCAGCCAGGACAGTCGGCGAACGGGTTGACCTCCCGGACGCCGCCGTAGTCCTGTCCGTCGTTCAGGTCTTCCGTGTACACGGTGTCGCAGCCAGCGGCGCACGCCGCCGCCAGAATTGCCGCGTCCCAGTAGTCGATGCGGTAGCGCTCCCGAAGCGCCGTAGCCGTGTGCAACACCTGGAGCGTCACAGGCTGGACCCGAAGACGCTCAAGGCTCCGAACCGAGCGTTCCGCTCATGGGACATGCCCCACGGACGAGAGGAGGCGGTTAGCCGGGAATAGAACTCCTGAAACATCTGGATGGACAGCGTCAGGCCTTCCCGCTTGGGGAGATCCGCGGCGCGTTCACGTTTCGCGGCTTCCTCCGGGAGGGGCTGACCGGGTAGAGCAGCACATTCGTGTCAACGGAGTGCATTGGCCTCGTTGTGTTCTTCCTCTTCCCGACGACGTGCTGCGCGATCGTAGAGTTCCTCGCGCGGCAGCCGGTCGGCGGCCGAGAACTTCGAGCCGCGGGCGATCATGGACTGGCTGACCTTGTCCAGGGTTCGGAGCAGCTGCTCCTTGGGGCTTTCGATAGCACGGTCCGAAGCGATTTCCCGGAGGCGCTCGCGCACCAGGGCGGAAACGGAAGTCCCCTGCTGCGCGGCGGCGATGCGTGCTCCTCGGTACGTCTCCTCGTCCACGGACACGGTGATTTTCTTCATCGTCGCAGCATAACTGGATCGCAGTTTCACAAAATCACGGCATCGAAACCGGATGCCGCGGGCGGCCGTGACGGAACCCGCTGCCGGCGCTACCAGACGGTGATGTCCACCCGGGTCTCGCCGTCGCGGACCTCGATTTCCGACCCGCGGGCGGCCGAGAGCAGCGACCGGGCCATCCCGAGGGGATGGCAGCGGATTCCGGAATCGCCCGACATCTCGCAGGCGTCCCCGATGTCCTCGAGCACCCGGAGCGGCGTTCGCACGAAGACCCGGTTGCCCGGATCGCCGCCCTCCCGCACCCGGATGACGAGGTCGTCGCCTTCGGTGGCGACTTCTACCCGGTCCTCCCCGTCGGTGACCCGGACGAGCACCGCGTCGCCCGCCTCTTCGAGGGCTCTCGCGAACGGCCCGAGCGCCAGGATCGCCGCTCCGCCCAGCGCGTCCATTTCCTCATGCATCTCGCCGTCCACCACGTGTTCCGGCACGAGATGGAGGGCGGCCAGCGGAAGCATCAGGGGAACGGGCGCCACGATGTGCGGTGCGCCGTCGGCGACCACCGAGACCATGGCGACGCCGCAGGCGGCGACGCAGGCGCCGAAGAGGAGCGCCGAAACCAGCGCCGCGGCCAGCAGGATTGCGAGCAGGCGGAGCATGGCGGGCTACCGGGGCTCGATCCAGACCCGGACCCGGCCGTCGTCCCCGCCCACCGAGACCAGGACGTCGTCGTGGTCCGCGAGCGCGCCGATGGCCGCGCCGAGGTCGAACTCGTCGCCTTCTTCGCCGAAGAGCGCGTCCCCGAAGGCGACCGGGAACCGGATGTCGAGGGCGCCGTCGTCACCGCTGCCCTCGATCCGGACCAGGTTGCCGTCCATCCGGGCGCGGAGGTTGCCGCCGTCTTCCTCGTCGATGGTCACCCAGGCCCCCGGGTTCTCCCGGAGCGAACGCCAGAAGGCGCGGGCGTCCTCCGAGTCCACGTCCACGTCGGTCCCGTGTTCCCACTCCTTCTCCATCTCGTCGAGGATCTTCTCGCCAAGCGAGTCGCCGAGGGCTTCCACCGCGGCGAGCGGCAGGTTCACCTCGACCTTGGTGTTGTCGTCGTCGCCTTCGACCTGGACGTGAAGCCAGGGCGTTTCCTGTCCGAGCGCCGGGAAGGCCGCCAGGGCGAGGGCGACGGTTGCCAGGGTTGCGATGCGCAGAACTTTCGTCATGCCTATCCCAACGAACGCCACGACGCACCGGTTCCCGTGGATCGGAGGGCCGGATGGGATACTCGGCCAGGTGTCCCACCCGCGCCGCTCCCTCCTCTACGTCCCCGCGTCCAGCGAGCGGATGGTCGCGAAGGCCGCGACCCGGGGCGCCGACGTGCTGGTGCTCGACCTCGAGGACGGCGTCCACCCGTCGCACAAGGACGCCGCGCGGGAACGCCTTCAGGAGTCCCGGGCCGCCGCGGCCGGCGCCGGGGCGGCCGTGGCGCTCCGGACCAACCCTCCGGAAGACCCCGGCGGACAGGCCGATCTGGAAGCGGCCGCTGCCGCCGGATTCGACGCCGTGCTCCTGCCCAAGGCGGAAGCCGATGAAACCGTCCGGGTAGCCCGGGACGTCGTGGGCCGGACGACGCCCCTCTGGCTGATGATCGAGACCGCTCCCGGCGCCGCGAACGTCTTCGACCTCGCCCGGGTCCCCGGGGTGGAGGGCCTCGTATTCGGGTCCGCCGACTACCGGCTGAGCGTGGGTGCACGGTCGCGGGGCGACGAGTCGGACCTGGCGTTCGTCCGCCAGCGGGTCCTGCTGGCCGCGCGGGCCGCCGGGGTCCGTTGCTGGGACGCGCCCTGGTTCGCCTTCCGCGATCGCGAAGGGCTGCGCCGGAGCGCCCGGCGCGCCGCGGAGGCGGGCTTCGACGGCAAGTCCGCCGTCCACCCGGCGCAGATCCCCGTCATCCACGAAGCCTTCGCACCCACCGCGGAGGAACGCGCCTGGGCGGAACGCGTGGTCCGGGTCATGGAAGACGCCGCCGCCCGCGAGGTCGCGGTCGCCGAGCTCGACGGCGAACTGCTGGAGGAGTTGCACCTCCGCCAGGCCCGGCGCCTCCTCGCCCGGTAACCGCCCGGGGAGGGCGGACGGGTCAGCCGGCCGCGTCCGGCCGCTCGGCCCTCGCGAACCCGGGGTCTTCCCACCGCGCCACCACCGCCGGGGCGGCGCAGTGGCTCGCGACATTCGTGCTCGTGCGGATGGGATCGATCAGCGCGTCGATCCCGAGCAGGATGCCCAGCCCCTCCATGGGCAGGCCGTGTCCCTCGAAGACGGCCGCGAGGATCACGAAGTTGGCGCGCGGGATTCCGGCCACCCCCTTGCTCGTCACCTTCAGGGTCAGGAGGATGATCGCCGCCTGCTCCCACGAGAAATCGATCCCGGCCGCCTGCGCGATGAACAGGGTCGCCATCCCCAGGTGGATCGTGCTGCCGTTCATGTTGAGGCTCAGGCTGAGCGGAGTCACCACTCCGAGGATCCGCCGCGGCACCCCGAACCGCTGCAGGTTCTCGAGCGTCTGGGGCAGGGCGGCGGCGCTCGAGGTCGTTGCGAAGCCCACCAGGAACGGCTCGCGCATGTGGTGCGCGAACCGCCGCAGCGGAATGCCGAACGCGAGCAGGCCTCCCGCCAGCACGACCAGGAGGAAGAACCCCTGCGCCAGCCAGGCGACGGCCGTGAACTCGGCGAGGCCCTCGAGCCCGGCGGACCCGCCCCCCGCGATCGCATTCGCTGCCGCAGCGAACACCGCCAGGGGCGCCAGGTACATCACGTAGTCGGTGTAGCGGAACGCGACTTCCGCGAGCGCGTCCGCGAAGTCCACCACCGGCCGGGCCCGCTTGCCCACCGAGAGGCACGCGATCCCGAAGACAAAGCAGAACACCACGATCTGCAGCACATCGCCCCGCGCGAGGGCGTCCACGATGCTCGTCGGGACGGCGTTTTGGAGCGCTTCCACGAACCCGGCCGGCTCCGGAAGCTCCACCCCGGACGCCCCGCCGAGGGACAGTCCGTCACCGGGCCGGGTCGCCGCCACGCTGAACCAGCCGAGCAACAGGGCGATGGTGGTGGCGATCTCGAAGCAGACGACGGATTTCCAACCCAGCCGCCCCAGCGCGCCCATCGACCCCGCGCCCGCGATCGCCCGGATCAGGACCCCCACCAGAACCGGCGCGATGATCGACCGGATGAGCCGGAGGAACAGCGTGCTCAGGAACTCGATGCGCTCGGCCCACTGCGGCGCCCAGAGGCCGAGGACGACGCCCCCGGCCATCCCGATGAGGATCCACCAGGCGAGCGAGATTCGGGGGAGGCGGGGCACTCCAGCGGTCCCCGGTCTAGCGGAGGGCCGCCACGACCTCCGCGAGCGCCGCGCGCGACAGCTCCGACAGGTTCAGCCCGTCGCCCCCCACGTTCCGGAGCAGGATGACCGCGGCGTCGGTCTCCGGCTCGATCCAGGCCGCCGCCCGGTACCCGGCCACGCTTCCTCCGTGGCCGTAGGCGGTGAACGAAGCGCCGTCGGCATCTTCGAGGCGCCGGGCCATGAAGCCGAAGCCGTAACCGCTTGCCAGGTCCCCGGTGGAGAACGCCTTCGTCAGGTTGTCCTGCCGGAAGGCTGCGGGGATCACGCTGTCGAAGGGCTCCCCTTCCGTCCCGGTCAGGAAGCGCAGGAACACTCCCAGGTCCTCAACCGTGGAATACATCGCGCCGTTCGGCACCTTGTAGCCGCGCCCCGCGTGTTCGCGGGCGGGCGTCTCTTGGTCGAGGCTGCCGTCGTCCTTCACGGTGACCCCCGCCGCGATGCGGTCTTCGAGTTCCGGGACGGGGAAGAAGGTGCTCGAGTCCATCCCGAGAGGAGCCAGGAGGTTGTCCCGGACATGGTCCATAAAGGGCTCGCCGGCGGCCCGCTCCACCGCCGCGCCGAGCATCGCGTAGCCAATGTTGGAGTACTGGTAACGGGTGCCGGGTTCGTACTCGAACGAGACCTCATCGAGCGCCCGGAGCGCGGTTTCCAGCCATTCCTGCGGAGCGCCCACCAGGTAGCCGGGCAGGTTCCGGGGCTCCCTGGCGAGCCCTCCGGTCATCGTCGCGAGCTGGAAGATGCTGGGACCGGGCGTCCAGGAGTAGGGGTTTTCGACCTCGGCGAGTTCCGGCACGAACTCGGTCACCGGATCGCCGAAGCGGGCCTTCTCCAGGTGGACGAGCCGCAGCATGGCCATCGCGGTGACGGGTTTCGTGACGGAGCCGATCCGGTACAGGTGGTCGGCTCGGGCGGGCGTCCGCGCCTCGGTATCGGCGAACCCGAATCCCTCGGCTACGACCGTTTCGCCCGACACGACGATCCCGAAGGCGGCGCCGCCGCGCCCGTCTTCCTCGATGACGCGCCGGACCTCCGCCGCCGCGGCGGCAGCGACTTCCGGCACCGACCGTGGCGGCTCGGGCCCGGCCCCGGGCCCGCAGGCCGGAGCGGCAATGCCGGTCGCCAGCCAGCCGGCGGCCAGGAGGCGGAAATGCAGATCGGAGAAACGAAGGGAAGGACGCATGGCCGATGTGAAAGATACCGGGAGGCGAGGTCTGCCGGCTGCTAGGATCGGCGCCGATGCGTCGGCTCGCGCCTCTTGTCGCCCTCATGGGCACCGCCACCGTCGCCGGGGCTCAGGAAGGCGCCGAGCGGATGGTCCGGGTGACGGAGGGGACGAACTTCGCCGTGGCGGCGTCCGCGGACGGCGAGCGGCTGGTGATGGACCTGCAGGGGACTCTCTGGCTGCTGCCGATGGCCGGCGGCTCCGCCGAGGCGCTCACCGACGGCCTCGGCGACGATCGGCTGCCCGACTTTCATCCGGAGGGCGGCCGGGTGGCGTACCAGTCGTACCGGAGTGGAACCTGGGACATCTGGCAACTGGCCCTCGGGGGTCAGCCCGAGCAGCTCACCGATACCGGCTTCGATGACCGCGAGCCGGCGTGGTCTCCCGACGGCGCCCGGATCGCCTTCTCCTCCGACCGCGCGGGGAGCTACGACATCTGGATTCTGGACGTGGCGACCGGAGACGTGACGCCGGCAACGAGCAGCCTGGGCAACGAGTCCCAGCCCGCCTGGACCCCGGACGGTGAGGGCGTCGTCTTCGTGGCGATTCCCGAGGGAGAGGCCGACGGTGCGGTGCACCGGCTATCGCTGGAGGCCGGCGGCGTTCCCGCCGCCGTGCCCGGAAGCGAAGGAAACGTCGCCGCTCCGGCGGTGAGTCCGGATGGATCGCAGGTGGTGTTCCGGCGTCTCCAGTACGAGGGCCTCACCCTGATGGGAAGCCGCTTCGACATCGGCACCGCGAGCGAGTGGGTGCTCGCGCCCCTCGCGGCGGCGCCGGGGGGATCCGACCCGGCCGGAGACGACGGGCGCGCCGCGCCGCGAGTCCTCGCCGACGCGGGCGAGGACCTTTTCCCCTTCCGGCCCCAGTGGCTGGATGACGCGACCCTGCTCTATACGGGCGACGGCGGAATCCGCCGGCTCGGGGTGGGCCTTCCCCCGGAGGGCGAGGAGGCTGGGGAGAGCGCCGCCGCGGCCGCCGAACTCGTTCCGATGTCGGCCGAGCTGGGCGTCCGCCGTCCTCCCGAGCGCCGCGGGAGGGTCCGCACCGAGTCGGACGAGACGCTTCCGGTCCGGGGGATCATCCGTCCGAGCATCAGTCCGGACGGAACCCGGCTCCTGTATGCCGCCCTCGGGGACATCTGGACCGCGCCGCTCGATGGTTCGGAGGCCCCGCTGCCGCTGACCCGCGACACCTGGCTCGATACCGATCCGGTGTGGTTGCCCGACGGAGCGAGCGTGCTCTTCGCGAGCGATCGTGGCGGAACGATGGACATCTGGGAAAAGCGTCTGGGTTCGGGACCCGGCGCGGGGCTCACCCAGCTCACCGCCCGGCTGGGCGCCGAGGTGAGCCCCGCGGTGACGCGGGACGGTTCCCGCGTCGCCTGGCTTGACGAGCGGGGCAACCTGCGGGTCACGAGCCGTGATCTCGATGCGGGGCTCGATGCCGAACAGGAGGAGAAGGTCGTCTACCAGGCGCGGCGGGGCGCCGGCATGCCGAGCTGGTCGGTGGACGGGGAGACCGTCGCGCTCGCGAGTCTGGTGCCCTATTCCTCCCGCTACCGGGAAGGGCGGAACCGGATCGCGCTGGTGTCGGCGAGCAGCGGGGAAGCCCGGATCCTCGAGGAACCGGCCGCCAGCTTCGGAACGCGCGACTCCGACGGCCCCGTCTTCTCGCCTGACGGGTCCCGGCTCGCGTTCGCGCTCGGTGGAGGGCTCGCGGTTCTCGGGATGGACGCCGCCGGCGTTCCGGTCGGATCTCCGGAAACCATTTTCGAAGGCCCGGTGGACTTTCCGGCGTGGACCGCCGACGGGACCGAGATCGTCGCCGTTTCGGGCGCCGACGTGGTGCGCATCGCCGCCGACGGCAGCGGGTCGGAGACCATCCGCCTGCGGCACGAGTTCGAGGTTGCGCCGGCGTCCGGCACCCTGCTCATCCATGACGTCGCGGTGCTCGACGTGGAGGCGGGCGAGGTGCTACCGGGCCGGGACATCCTGATCGAGGCCGGACGCATCGTGTCCGTGACACCGGCCACGGAGGCGCCGCCCGAAGACATGCGGGTGGTGCAGGGCGACGGGGCCACCGCGATCCCCGGTCTGATCGAGATGCACACCCATCTGATGAGCCCCGCGTTCGGCAACCGTTTCGGTCGGGCCCATCTCGCCTACGGGGTGACGTCGGTCCGGGTTCCCGCGGCGGCGACCTACCGGGTGGTGGAGGAGCGGGAGGCGATTCTGGCGGGGTTGCGGGTGGGGCCGCGGATCTTCCTCACCGGCGCCACGCTCGACGGCACCCGCATCTACTACCCGGGCGCCGCGGCGCTCTCGAGTGGGCAGGAAAGGGACACGGTGCTGCGACTCGCCAGGGACCTGGACTACGACGTCGTCAAGACCTACGTCCGCCTCGACGACGAGTCCCAGCGGGACGCCATCCGCCGCGCCCAGCGCTTCGGCGCCTTCGTGACCTCCCATGAGCTGTATCCGGCCGTCCGCTACGGAGTGAACGGCCTCGAACACGTCAAGGGCACCTCGCGCCGGGGCTTCTCGCCGAAGATGACCGACCTCGGCCGCTCCTACCAGGACGTCCGGACCCTGATCGCCGAATCGGGAGTGTTCTTCACCCCGACGATGCTCATTTACGGCGGCTGGGACCTGGCGCTCACCCGCGAGCCGGATCTCGTTTCCTCCGACCGCCGTATCCGGGCGTTTCCCGCGTGGCTCGCCTCCTCGCTCGGCGCGGCGCGGGAGCCCGCAGGCGATCGCGAGGAGCAGATCGAGCGCGGCCTCGCCCTGATGCGGCCCATGTGGGAAACGGTCACCTCCATCGCGGATGCCGGCGGCCGCATCATCGCCGGCACGGATACGCCCATCGTTCCGTACGGGCTCGGGTTCATCGTCGAGATCGAGCAGTTGTCGGAGGCGGGGCTCGGGCCCGCCGGAGCGCTCCGGGCCGCAACCGTGACCGCCGCCGAGGCGCTCGGGCTGACCGGAGAGTTGGGGGTCATCGCGCCGGGCGCCCTCGCCGACCTGGTGCTGCTCGACGGCAATCCACTGGACGATGTCTCGAACCTGCGGCGGGTGCGCGCGGTGCTCGCGAACGGACGCCTGGCGACGCTGGACCAGCTTCTCGGCTTCTGACGGAAGCTCGGAAAAGGCCCAAAAAGAGCCCAATTTGTCGGACGATGTTCACGCGGCCGTGTGATACGCTGCGCCGCGTCGCGCGCTCGCGCCACCCACTCATGACCGGGTGGTCGAGGGCATCAACCCCGCTTGGGCAAAGAAAGGAACCAGATCGAGAATGACCAAGGTGGAACTCGTAACGACCCTGTCAGAGTTTGCCGGAATCAGTCGTCGCGAGGCCGGTGCGGTTCTCGACGGCCTGCGTGATCTGGCGATTGAGGAACTGCGGGCCGGCAACGGTTTCGTGCTTCCGGGAATCGCCAAGTTTTCGGTTGCCCACCGGGAAGCGAGGATGGGCCGCAACGTCCGGACGGGAGAGGCCATCGAGATCCCGGCCCGCAACGTGGTCCGCTGCAAGGTCTCTCGCCCCTTCCAATCCGACTGCTGCGACTAGGCTCCCCTCGCAGGGGCCCGCGGCGATAGTGGACCCGGCGCCTGTCTGCCGGAGTCCCCGCCGCTTCCGTTTGCGCGGAGCGCCCCCGAACCGGTATGCCTTGAAGGTCCGCGGTGACAGCGGATTGCCAGAGCGAGGGGTTCATTGACCACCGGCCGGACCGAGCGCGCAACGGGTGAATCGCCCTCGCTCTACCCCACGGCCGACCTCTCGGGATATCGGGACGATCCCGCACTCTGGCGCAGCGTCCCCATGGAGTTGGTGCGGCGCCACCGTTTCGTTCCGCTGGCGGAAGACGGCGAGCGCCTTTCCGTCGTCGTGGCGCCTCCGGTCGTCGAGTCCGAGGTCGACCGGCTGGAGTTGCTGCTCCGCCGGCCCGTGGTCGTCCACGTGGGCGATCCGGCGCAGATCGGCGCGATCATCGAGCGAAACACCGACTCCAGCTTCCTGCTGGATCGCGCGTCCGAGGATCTTCGAATCGAGCGACTCGGGCGAGGCGACGGGGACTCCGGCCCGCCCGTCATCTCGCTCGACGCACTCGAAGACTCCCGGACCGGGAGCCCGGTGGTCCGCCTCGTGGACTCGCTGCTCCTGAATGCCATCGAGCGGCGGGCCACCGACATCCACATCGAGACCAAGTCCGGGGAAGTCGTGCTGAAGTACCGGGTGGACGGCGTTCTCTATCCGGCGATGGAGCCGGTGGACCGCGCCCACCACCAGACCATCGTGGCTCGGCTCAAGGTGATGGCGGAGCTCGACGTCGCGGAGCGGCGCGTCCCGCAGGACGGACGGTTCCGGGCTGTGCTACCCGGAGGCGGCGAGCGCACGCCCCGGACCGTGGACTTCCGGGTTTCTGTCATGCCGAGCGTACACGGCGAGGACGTGGTGATCCGGGTGCTCGACAAACGCAGCCTGGGAACCCGCTTCGAGGCGCTTTCCCTTGAGGCGCTCGGTTTTTCGGGCCGGGAGCTGGGGCTCCTCCGCGAGCACGCGTGCCGGCCCTTCGGGATGCTGCTCGCCACCGGTCCCACCGGAAGCGGAAAGACGACGACGCTCTACGCCGCCCTCTCCGAGATCGCGACTCCGGAGGAAAAGATCGTGACCGTGGAGGATCCCGTCGAGTACGAGATCGCCGGCGTCACCCAGGTTCCGGTGAACGAGAAGAAAGGCCTGACGTTCGCGCGCGGCCTGCGCTCTATCCTGCGGCACGACCCGGACACCATCATGGTGGGCGAGGTCCGGGATCCGGAGACGGCCTCCATCGCGGTGCAGGCCGCGCTGACCGGCCATCTCGTCCTCACCACGGTTCACGCCAACCACGCGCTCGACGTGGTCGGACGCTTCCTGCACATGGGGGCCGACCCCCACAACTTCGTCTCCGCCCTCAACTGCATCGTCGCCCAGCGCCTGGTACGCGTGCTCTGCCGCGAGTGCCGCGAACCGCGCCCGCCCGGTGCAGCGGAACGGAGGGCCCTTTCGGTGCTCGCCGCTCCCTCCGACCGCGTCTTCCAGCCGCAGGGCTGCCGGAAATGCGACGGAGCGGGGTACCGGGGACGGACCGTGGTGGCCGAGGTCCTGCCGTTCAGCGCGTCCATTCGGGAACTTGTCCTGGCGCGCGGGGGGGCGGGCGCGATCCGTGCGCAGGCGGAATCGGAGGGCATGGTCCCGCTGCGCCGGAACGCGCTCGAACTCGTGGCGCGCGGGGTGACCACCCTCTCCGAAGTCGATCGGGTGACCGCCCGTGACGCCTAGCACTGAAGCCGCTGGCCCGCCGGCCCCCTCCCGGGCGGACCTCCCGCCCCGGGCGGACCAAGCGGCGACGCTCGTGGCCCGGAACCAGCTCTCGCCGGACGCCCAGTTGCTCCGTTTCGAGAGCGAAGGGCCCCTTCGCGTCCTGCCGGGCCAGTTCGCCATGGTCCGGGTCGGTGGGGGCGGGTTGCTGCGACGGCCGTATTCCTACTGCGACCTGCTGGACGACGGCGCCTTCACGCTGCTGGTCAAGGAGGTCGGGGTGGGCACCCGGGCCCTCATGAACCTGCCCGTGGGCGGGGAGGTGTCCAGTCTGGGTCCGCTGGGGACGACCTTCGACCTGCCGCCTCCGGACCTGACGCCGGTGATCGTTGCCGGCGGAGTGGGGATCGCGCCCTTCGTGCTCTTCTGCCGCCGGCTGGCGCAAAGCGGGCGCCGGGGCATCGTGCTGCTCGGTGGAAGGCGCCGTCCCGACCTCTACCTTTGGGACGCTTTCGAGCGCTTCGGGATGGACGTCCGGGTGGCCAGTGAAGACGGAAGTGCGGGCCACCACGGACTCGTCACCGCGCTGCTCGACGCCGCGCTGGCGGACGCGGGCCGGCCTTTCCTCTACTCCTGCGGGCCGACGGGCATGCTGCTGCGCGTCGCGGAACTGGCAACGGCGGCCGGCGTTCCCCACCAGGTCTCGATCGAGCGCCGGATGGGGTGCGGAATGGGTTGCTGCCTCGGCTGCGTCGTCTGGGCGCGGCCCCCGTCCGGCGGTCCGGAGGAGTATCTGCGAAGTTGTACCGAGGGGCCGGTCTTCGACGCCGAAACGATCGCCTGGGACCGCGACCCCCATCCTCTTTAGCGTCCCGTGGAAGCAGCAGCCCGCATGGGACCCGCCGAGCGAAACGCGCGAACCTGCCTGGCTGTTCGGATGCGGGCCGCTCTTCCCACGGGATGGTGGAGCGAATCGCTACGCGATTCCCTCCACCTTTCTTCGTGGGGAGGGGACACCCCTCCCCATACCCCACCCCTGCGGCGGCTCCCCACCGCGAGCATTGACGCGGCGCTTGTTCCCGGTGGGCGACCCTCGCCGCCGCTCTCCAATGGCTGAAGAGAAGTCCGCGACCCTGGACATGGGAGTGGAGGTCGCCGGGCTGCGGCTGCCCACTCCCCTGATCGCCGCCAGCGGCACGTTCGGCTACGGCGACGAGTACCGGGAGGTGGCGGACTACGAATGCATCGGCGCCATCTCGGTCAAGGGCCTCTACCTCGAGCCCCGGGAGGGGTGTCCGCCGCCCCGAATCTGGGAGACCCCCTCCGGCATGCTGAACGCCATCGGCCTCCAGGAGGTCGGAATCCGGCGTTTCCTGGCCGAGAAGCTCCCGGCCGTGCGGGAGCTCGGGAAGATCGTCATCGCGAACATCTGCGGGAGCTCGCTCGAGGAATACGGCGAGCTGGCGAAGATCCTCGACCAGGCGGAAGGGGTGTCCGCTATCGAGGTGAACATTTCCTGTCCGAACGTCGCCGAGGGCGGGATCGAGTTCGGCTGCGACCCGGACATGGCGGCGCGGGCCACCGAAGTGGTGCGCCGCGGCACGCGGCTTCCGGTGATCCCGAAACTCAGCCCCAGCGCGAGCGACATGGCCGCCGTGGCCCGGCGGGTCGCGGAGGCGGGCGCCGACGCGGTGTCCCTGATCAACACCATCCCTGCGATGGCGGTGGACGTGGAGACGCGGCGTCCGCGCCTCGCGAACGTCGTCGGTGGGCTGTCGGGCCCGGCGGTCCGTCCCATCGCGGTGCGCATGGTGTGGGAGGTCGCGCGGGGAAGCCGACTTCCGGTCATCGGAATGGGGGGCATCGCGAACGCGGAGGACGCCCTCGAGTTCCTGCTCGTGGGCGCCGCCGCGGTGCAGATAGGGACCATGAACTTCGTGGACCCCGGCGTCTGGCGGCGTACCTTCGACGGGCTGGCCGCGTACTGCCGCCGGCACGAGGTCGCCGCGCTGCGGGACCTCACCGGGACGATGCGATCGGGAACCGCCGGGTGACGATACCCCCGGCCGGTTCCGGCCCGGCGCCTCAGCCGCCCTCCGACTGGGTGGCGCGGCCCGGCGCCGGCGAACTGGTGGTCGCCGTCGATACGCCGTCCCTCGACGAGGCGCTCCGGCTCCGGGATGCGCTGGCCGGCGCGGCCTCGTTCTACAAGGTGGGAAAGGAGCTCTTCACGGCGGCGGGCCCGCGCGCCGTTTCCGAGTTTTCGTCGGTGGGGCGCGTCTTCCTGGACCTGAAATTCCATGACATCCCGGCCACCGTGGCCGGTGCGGTGCGGGCCTCGGCAACTCTGGGGGCGAGCATTCTCGATGTCCATGCCTCCGGGGGACGGCCGATGCTGGAGGCGGCGGCGCGGGCCGCGTCGGATGCGCCGGCGCCGCCGCTTGTCCTCGGGGTCACCGTCCTGACCCACTTCGATCAGGAGAGCGCCGCCGAGGTGTACCCGGGGGTGTCCATTCCGGATCAGGTCCTGAACCTCGCGCGGCTCGCGCGGGCCAGCGGTTTGGGGGGCGTGGTGGCCTCCGCCGCCGAAGCGGAGGCGCTCCGGGACGCTTTCGGTGACGGTTTCGTGCTGCTCGTCCCGGGGGTCCGGCCGCGTTGGGCGGCGGAAACGCACGATCAGCGGCGGGTCGCTACCCCCGGGGAAGCGGCACGCCGGGGGGCGAACTACATCGTCGTCGGCCGGGCCATCACGAGGCACGCGGATCCCCGGGCGGCGGCGCTCAGGATCCTTGAGGAAACCCGGGACTGATCGGGGTTTTCCCGGCATCCGGAGGACACCCCAACCGCACCGGAACCCTCCGGTCTGTCGTTGACTTCGGTGAGAGCGATCCGATAGCCTCTGACTGGCTCTTCATTCGCTGCCCCCGGAGGTTTCCTTGTGAGAAAAGCCATCGCCACCCTGCTGTTGCTGTCTCTGGCGACGGTTGCTCTCGGGTTCGCTGTTGCGGCGTGCTCCTCGCCGCCGCCACCGCCGCCGCCGCCACCCGAGGAGCCGCCGCCACCGCCTCCTCCACCGCCACCGCCACCGCCACCGCCGCCGCCGCCACCGCCGCCGCCGCCGACGGAGCGGGACATCTATCTGGACACGGACATGATGGAGTTGCAGCAGAACCTCTCGGACGTGTACTTCGCGTACGACGAGTCGGAGCTGACCGATGCCTCCCGGAGCGCACTCCAGGCCAACTCAGCTTGGCTGCAGCGGCCCTACGTCTCCGCGGCGATCCAGATCGAAGGACACTGCGACGAGCGCGGCACCGTGGAGTACAACCAGGCGCTCGGTGAGCGCCGGGCTCGCGCTGCCTACGACTACCTCGTATCGCTCGGGGTCCCGGACAGCCGGATCGAGATGATCAGCTACGGGAAGGAGCGCCCGCAGTGCACGGAGAGCGACGAGGACTGCTGGCAGCGGAACCGTCGCGCCCACTTCAAGATCACCGCGAAGTAACCCTCCCGCTCCCAAGAGCGTCCCGGGTCCTGCCGCCGCAGGATCCGGGGCGCTTTTTTCGTCGAGCGGTCCGGGACCGGGGGCGCATCGAGTCCGCTGCCGTCACTTTTCCTGGTCGAGGAGCGCCTGGACGGCCCGGAACGCTGGCCCGTGACGATGGCGCCCCCGGCCTTGGAACGCCGACCCTCAGAGCGGCACGCGCGGCGCTTCGCGGGCTAGCCGGGCCCGGTCCGGCGGCCGCTGGATCCTGGCGACCCGGGGCTTCCGCCGGCTCGGCGCAGGAGTCCGTGACGCTTCATTTTTTCGTGGAGCGTCGTGGGGTTCATCTGCAGAAAACGGGCTGCCCGCTTCTGGTTTCCCCCCGTCCGTTTGAGCGCCCGCTCGATCAGCCGCTTCTCGATCCCGGCGATCACTTCCTTCAAGGGTCGGGAACCGGCGCTCGGCGCGTGTGCGGGCCCACCGTCGGGTGGTACGCAGAGCGTCTCGGGCAGGACGGCGCCGGAGAACCGGGAAACCCGGGCGGTGGCCACCGCGCGCTCCACCCACATGCGGAGTTCCGCCGTGTTTCCCGGCCAGTCGTAGCCGCCACACTCCTCGACCGCCTTTCCGGAGATCCCGAACGGCGGCTCCCCCGAGGTCTCCGCGGCCCGCTTCAGGAAATGCAGGAGTAGGGCCGGAATGTCCTCCCGGCGCTCGCGCAGGGGCGGGACACGGATCGTGGAAGTCTCCAGCCGGTTGAGGAGGGCACTCGAGAACGTCCCGGCCCGCACCCGCGCGCGCAGGTCGGGAGTGGCGGAAAGGATGAGCCGAAAGGGCGGCGGCCGCCGCAGGGCGTCCTCGAGCGTGGCCTGATCCCGGAGGCGCAGGTGTTCGGCGCCGCTCAGGTAGAGACTTCCGGGCCGGGCATTGGACGCCTCGGAGGCGACCCCGCGGTCGCCACGCCGCAGTCTCGCGAGGATGGGGCCCAGTTCCGTCGCCAGGCTCGCTGCCTGGAGCGCGAGGAACGGCAATGACGCCTGGCGCCCGAGGCGGTGAATGAGCTCCGCGGCCAGTCGCCGGCCGCTGCCCGGCTCGCCCACGACCAGGACCGGGCCGTCGGAAAAGGCGGTGGTGACGATCGCGCTGCGGATTCCGGCCGCCTCATCCGAGCATCCGACCCAGTCCTCGAGGCGGGTCGCCGCGCGGAGCTGGTGCCGCAGAATGCGGTTCTCACGGAGGAGCCCGCGGTATCCGATCTCCGCTTCGAGTGAAGTCAGAAGCGACTCCCGCTGGATCGGAAGGGGCACCATTCGCGGGAGTCCCGAGCCGAGCCCGGGGAAGTGCGGCCTGGGTGTATCCGCGGCGGGGAGCAGGATGGTGGCCACCTCGGGACACAACCGGTTCAGGTGTTCGATCGTCGCCTGCACCGCTTCGGGCGCCGCCGCCGCGTCCACGATCACCGCCGCGGCGTCCCGGAGGGGTTGCTCCGCCGCTTCCTCCAGGACGGTGGACAACAGCTCGACCCGCCACGATGCCTCCGTCAGGAACCGGGCCGCCTGGCGGGCCGGCTCGCTGTCTCCGACGACCACCGCGACCTGATCGCCTATGCCGGACGGGGCTTTCGGGACCAGGGCGGGCGCGGCGAGGGACATGGAGACACGGGCGAGCTCGGGACTCCCTCCTCCGCGATTCCGCCGCCCGTATGGAGACCCGAAGCCCGGAAAGGCTTCCAATCAAGAGAACGCTCTCAGCCGGAAATGGTTCCGCCCGTTTTTCCGGTCGTGGCTTGGCGAGTCTCGGCTGTTGGCAGCCGATGGCGAAACCCTCGCGGCGTTCGAACGGCGATGCATCCCGGCTGAACCGGGCCGCTACGCGTCCCTCATCGTTGCGTTTCGGTCGGAATACACCCGGTATTCCTCCCTCACGCGCCTTGTCAGCCGGGCGCCTCGACGTTCTCGGCGCTCACGGGGGTTTCACCACCGGCTGCCAGCTCCAGGAAATACGCGTGGACGCGGGTGTCGTTCGTCAGTTCCGGGTGGAAGGTCGTCGCGAGGACCCTCCCTTCCCGGACGAACGCCGGCTGTCCGCGCCATTCGGCGAGCACCTCGACGCGCGGACCGGTGCCGCTGATCACCGGACCCCGGATCATGACCAGGGGCAGGTCCGGTTCACCCAATGCGGAGCAGGAACAGGCGCCCAGGTGGCTCTCGAGTTGGCGGCCGTACCCATTGCGCTGAATCTCGATGTCGAGCAGCCCGAGCGACTCCTGCGCCGGATTCTCGACGGTGCGGGCCAGCAGGATGGCGCCGGCGCACGTGCCGTACAGCGCGCCTCCTTCCCGGTGAAACGCGATCAGGGGGTCGAAGAGGTCCTCCTCGAGGAGGAACTTGAGCATGGTCGAGCTCTCTCCGCCCGGAATGATCAGCCCGTCGAGTCCCGCGAGGGCCGCTGCCCGGCGGACTTCCACGGCCTCGATGCCGAGCCGGCGCAGGACGGCGGCGTGGAGCGCAAAGCTCCCCTGGAGCGCCAGCACGCCGATGCGCGGCGCGGCTGGCGACGGGGCAGGCCCCGGCCCGGGGTCAACGGTCTTCGCTTCGGGAATCGCTCCCATGGTCACCTCGGTCGCTCAAGACAGACCACCCTGACGCACGCTGCCTGAGCGCGCTGCCGGACCCGGGCTCCACCGAACCCGGGAAGGGTCAGTACTAGTTGCCGCGGGTCTGCAGCAACTCTTCTTCCGGCATGGTAGCGATGTCGAGGCCTCGCATCGGCTCGCCGAGGCCCATCGAGACCTCGACCAGCATGGCCGGGTCGCGATAGTGGGTCACCGCCTTCACGATGGCCTTGGCGCGCTGCTCGGGATCCGTCGACTTGAAGATCCCGGATCCCACGAAGACGGATTCCGCCCCGAGCTGCATGCAGAGCGCGGCGTCGGCCGGCGTCGCCACTCCTCCCGCTGCGAAGTTCGGCACCGGGAGGCGTCCGTCGCGCGCCACCATCCGCACGATCTCGTAAGGAGCACGGAGTTCCTTGGCGGCGGACATGAGTTCGTCGTCAGTCAGGATCGTGAGCCGGCGGAGCTCGTTGCCGATCTGTCGCAGGTGCCGCACGGCCTCCACGATGTTCCCGGAGCCCGCCTCGCCCTTGGTGCGGATGAGCGCCGCGCCCTCGCCGATCCGGCGGAGGGCCTCTCCGAGGTTGCGGCAGCCGCATACGAAGGGCACCTCGAACGCGTGCTTGTCGATGTGGTTTTCCTCGTCGGCCGGGGTCAGCACTTCGCTCTCGTCAACGAAGTCCACGCCCATCTCCTGGAGAATCTGCGCCTCCACGAAGTGGCCGATCCGTACCTTGGCCATGACCGGGATGCTCACCGACTCGATGATCTCCCGGATCTTCTCGGGTGAGGACATCCGGGCCACGCCGCCGTCCCGGCGGATGTCGGCCGGCACCCGCTCCAGGGCCATCACGCTCACCGCGCCGGCGTCTTCGGCGATCCGGGCCTGCGCGGCGTTGGTGACGTCCATGATCGCGCCGCCCTTCAGCATGTCGGCGAGACCCGTCTTCAGTCGGAATTCCGTGCTCATTCCAGTCTCCTGAACGGACCTGGCGTCCGTCGAAATGGTTGTCCGGTGCTGCTCGTCAGCGGCCGGTCAGGCGGTTACCCGATGGGCAATTCTACAGGCTGCGGAGGAGGTCACGTGAGCACCGAGAACGGGGAGGCGCCCGGCTGACAAGGCGCGTGAGGGAGGAATACCGGGTGTATTCCGACCGACACGCAACGATGAACGCCGCGTAGCGGCGTGGTTCAGCCGGGATGCATCTCCGTTCGAATGCCGCGTGACCTCCTCCGCAGCCTGTCGCTTCCCCACGTGTGGTGGATGCGGGCCAGGGCAATGCCCGCGATGATCAGGACCGCTCCGATGATCTTGGCCGGCTGAAGAGCCTCGCCGAGCCACAGCCAGGAGATCAGCACCGAAGGGATGGGGAGGACGTTGGAATAGATGCCCGTGAGCGTCGGGCCCACCCGTCCGGTCGCGTACACCCACAACATGTTCCCGAGGCCGATCGCGGCGAGTCCGGAGACGAGCGCGGCGTACCACCACTCCGCCGGCGCCTGCCGAAAGTCCGCCAGGGTCAGCAGGAAGGGACTCGGGAGGAGCAGCAGGACCGAGGCGACCGCCGAACTCCAGGCGGTCACCCGCAGGGCGCCGTACTTGCGGACGAGCGCCGCTCCCCGCACCGTGTAGACGGCCCAGCCGATCATGGCCCCGAAGAGCATGAGGTTGCCGAGGTGGGCGCTCACGTTCGGCTCCGCCCCGGAAACGAACGCGATTCCCGCCATCGTGAGCACGAGGCCCAGAGCGGTGTGCTGGCAGAACGGCTCGACGCGCGTCGCCCAGGCGAGGACGGCGATCGCGACCGGGGTGAGGCCGAGGATAAGCGCCGAACTCGTGGCCGAGGAAGCGTCCGTTCCGTGGATGAACCCGACCTGGAAGACCACGTGGCCGGCCACGCCCAGCACGAAGACCCGGCCGGCGTCGCGCCACTCGAACTTCCTGAGCGCCGGCGTCCTGCTCACCGCGAAGAGGAGGACGAGGGATGCCGGAATGAGCCGCGCCAGGTTGAAGGCGTAGGGGTCGCCCAGCCCGACGCCGAACTTGACGATGCTGAGGCTGGCTGCCCACGCGAGGATGACCACCCCGAGCGCCGCTTCGGCGCGGCCGAAACCCGCCGGCGCGGGAGTGTCGGCGCCGGGAGCGGCTCGCATCCGATCGCGCTCCCGTCTCAGGAGACCGGCGCCGGAACAGGCCGCGGGCGCCTACATCATCCGGCGGACGATGCGGTCGCGCTGTTCCCGGGTGATCGCCTCGGGAACGTGGGACACCGGGGGCGCCCCGCCGTCCAGGATCGGCTCGCGTGCGTGCAGCGACTGGACGGCCTGATCCTGGTAGAAGAGCCCGGTGTAGATTCTGTCGTCCCACTCCATGGCCCGTTCGCAGGCGGACTTCCAGTCGGAGGGATCGTGCCCCTCGTCCTCCAGCGGGGCGACCCGCTGGCGGAAGAAGTCGTAGGTGTTGTCGCGGTTGAAGGTGACGCACGGACTGAAGACGTCGATCACCGCGAAACCCGGGTGCTCGATGGCGCCCTTGATGAGCCGGACCAACTGCTTGATGTTGCCGGAGAAGCCGCGCCCCACGTAGGTGGCGCCGTTCATGATGGCCGAGGTGATCGGGTTCACCGGCCGCTCGATGTTTCCGAACGGGGTGCTCTTGGTCTTCATGCCCAGGCTGCTGCTCGGGGAGACCTGTCCGGTCGTGAGCCCGTAGATCTGGTTGTTCATCACCAGGTAGGTGAGATCCACGTTGCGGCGCGCGGTGTGCGTGAAGTGGTTGCCGCCGATTCCGTAGCCGTCGCCGTCGCCGCCGGTGACCAGCACGGTGAGCGTCTGGTTGGCCATCTTCACCCCGGTCGCCACCGCCAGCGCCCGCCCGTGCAGGGTGTGCATGCCGTAGGAGTTGAAGTATCCGGGAAAGTTCGAAGAACAGCCGATGCCGCTCACGCACACGATCTGGTGCGGGGACAGGCCCAGCTCGGCCACCGACATCTGGGTGGCCCGCAGCAGGGCGAAGTCGCCGCAGCCTGGACACCAATCGGGATCGACCTTCCCCTTGAAATCTTTTGCGGTCAGCGGCTTTTCCCTGAGCTCGATAGTCACTTTGGTCTCCTGTGTGTGGTCTCCGCGGCGGCGAGCGCTATACGAGGATTTCCTGGTCCGGCACGAACACGCCGCCGGAGACGTCGCCCGCGAGGTGGGCCCGGACGCCGTCCGCGATGTGATGCGGCATGAACGGCTCGCCGTCGTACTTGCGGATGTGACCGTCGGCGGTGATGCCGGTCTCGCTCCGCAGGTAGCGGTGGAACTGTCCCGAGTGGTTGTTTTCGATGATGAGGGTCTTCCGCGCCCCCGAAAGCGCCTCGGTGACGGCCTCGGCGTGGAACGGCAGGATCCACTTGACGGCGAGCCGGTTGACCTTCACGCCGTCGGCCTGGAGCTGTTCCATTGCCTCCGCGATGACGCCGGCCGTGGAACCCCAACCCACCAGCGTGACCTCCGCGTCCTCGTCCCCTTCCACTTCGGGAGCGGCGACCCGGGTGAAGTAGTCGTCCAGCTTGCGGGCGCGCTTTTCGACCATCTGGCGGCGCTTGATCGGGTTCGTGAACTCGTCGGAGATGAGGATGCCTTCCTCGTCGTGCTCGTCGGTGGCGACCACGTGGACATGGCCGGGCACCCCGGGCACGGCTCGGGGAGAGATGCCGTCGGCGGTATCGAGATACCGGTTGTAGGGTCCCGCGTCCCCGTTCGATTCGCGGATCAGCTTTCCGCGCTCGATGGGCGGGGACATGTCGATGTCGTCGGGCGGCACGCTGAAGGTGCCCTCGGAGATGAGCAGATCCGAGAGAACGATGGCCGGGCACTGGTAGCGATCGATCAGGTTGAAAACCTCGGCGATGGTGCCGAAAGCGTCGTGGGCGTCCTGCGGAGCAACCACGATCCGTTCGAAATCGCCCTGGCTGGCTCCGAGCGCCTGCCACAGATCACCCTGCTCGGTCTTGGTGGGCACTCCGGTCGAGGGCCCGGCGCGCATTACGTTGATGAACACCACCGGAATCTCCATCATGGCGGCCGACCCGATGGCCTCGGTCATGAGGGCGAAGCCGCCGCCCGACGTGGCGCACATGGTGCGGGCCCCGGTGTGGGCCGCTCCCACCGCCATGTTGGCCACGCCGATCTCATCCTCGACCTGGCGCACCATGATGCCGAGTTCGCGGGCGTTCTTGGCCATCCAGTGGAGCACGCCCGTCGAGGGGCTCATGGGATAGGCGCAGTAGAACTTGACGCCCGCGGCCGCCCCGCCCATGGCCAGGGCGTCGTTCCCGGTCCAGACCGCGAGCGGGTCGGGGTTTTGGGGGAGGGGATTCGCGAGCGGCGTGAAGTTGGCGCTCGAGTATTCGTAACCGGCGCGGGCGACCGCGACGTTGGAAGAGACCACCGCCTCGCCCTTGCGCTGGAACTGGAGCGTGAGCGCCGACTCCAGGACCTCGAAGTCGAGTCCCAGCACGTGGGCGATGACGCCCAGCGCGGCGGTGTTCTGCGCCAGCTTGTTCTTGGCGTCCCCGGTGAGTTCGGTCACCGGCATGCCGCAGAGATGAACGCCGTCCTGGTGTTCCCCGGGGGTGATGTTGTCGGCGTTGTACACCGCGTAGGCGCCGGGACCCAGATGACGCAGGTGGCGCGTCATGGTGTCCTGGTTCAGGCAGAGGAGCAGGTGGATGTGGTCGCCGTGCGAGAGGGCTTCCTGCTCGCGGACCCGCATCGTCAGCAGGATGTGTCCGCCCCGGATGATGGACTGATAGGCGTTGTAGGCGTTGAGATGGAGTCCCCGGCGAACGAACATCCGGGCAAGGATGTTGCCGGGCGTGGCAATTCCCTGCCCGGCGGCGCCCCCGATGGCGATGGAGAAGTCGAAACCTTGTGACATGTGCGAGTGCGGGACCTTGGGTCGGTTGAGCCTTTTGCTGTTGAACCTTGAGTGAGTTCTTACCGGACGCGCCCGGACCTGCAGTTCCGATTCTTCCGGTGTCCGGTTGTTCCCAAGAGCGAGCGGGCGACGCGAAGTAAGCCGAAAAATTGTATCACCCGGCGGGAATCGGCCTCCAGACGAAGAACCGGCGGCGCGGGGGTCGCGTGGCCGGGCGGGCTCCGTTGACAACCGGTCCTGCGCGCGCCTAGTATGGGCGGCTCCCCGCGTCACTACGGCAACCACCCCCGGGCCTGAGGGTTCATGGAGAGTGTCGAGCGGGGACAAGAGGGGTCTTCGGAGCGGGTGGTTTCCCGTGTGTCCGAATTCCCCCGCGCAACCAGGAGTTTTTTCTGATCAATGAGAGAGGGTATGCCCGAAACGGACGACGGAGCGGCCGCGGTGGCGGTCGGTAGTGAGGTAACCGCGGAGCAAGCGACCGCGGTGATCGCCGGGGAGACGACCGAGACCCCGGCCGAGGCGGTCGAACCGGCCGCCGGTGAGGGAGACGGCGCCGCCGAAGTCCCCACCGAAGCGGCGAACTCCGCGGGGAACGGAGCCGCGGCGCCCCGGGATGGCGCGCCGTCGCAGGTTTCCGAGGAGGAAGCCGCCGAGTTCGAGGCCTTCCTCGATCAGTACGAGACGCACCTCGTGGAGGGGGACATCGTCACCGGGACGGTCCTCCACATGACGGACTCCGACGTGATCGTGGATGTGGGCTACAAGTCCGAGGGCATCATCCCGCTCGACGAGTTCCGGGATGTGGACGGGAACGTCCGGGTGCGGGAGGGAGACGAAATCGACGTCCTCGTCCAGCGTGCGGACAACCGCCGCGGCCACCTCGTGCTTTCGCATCGCAAGGCCGAGAAGATGAAGGTCTGGAACCAGATCGAGGATGCTTTCGAGAAGCAGACGCCGGTCAGGGGCCGGGTCGTGGACCGGATCCGCGGCGGACTCGAGGTGGACATCGGGGAGATCGGAGTGCGCGGTTTCCTCCCCGGCTCCCAGGTGGATCTGCGTCCCGTGCGGAACCTCGGCAGCTACAAGGGCCGCGAGCTCGAGTTGCGGGTCATCAAGCTGAACAAGCGCCGGGGCAACATCGTGCTTTCGCGCCGGGTGGTCCTGGAGGAAGAGAAAACCAAGACCCTCGCGGCGCTCGAGGTCGGGCGCGTGTTCCGGGGCGAGGTCCGCGACCTCACCGAATACGGCGCCTTCGTGGACATCGGCGGGATCTGCGGCCTTCTTCACATCCGGGAAATGTCCTTCCGCCGGTTGGAGCATCCCTCGGAGCTCATGAAGGTCGGCGACCAGATCGAGGTCGTCATCCTCCGCTTCGATGCCGAAGCGGAGCGGGTCTCGCTCGGCTACAAGCAGCTCAACGTGGATCCCTGGACCACGGCCCACGAGCGGTACTCGGTGGGAACCCGCGTCCGCGGGAAGGTGGTCAGCATCACCGACTACGGCGCCTTCATCGAGATGGAGCCTGGTGTCGAGGGACTGATCCACGTCAGCGAGATGAGCTGGAGCAGCCGCACCAAACACCCCTCGAAGCTGCTCTCCAAGGGCGACTTCGTGGAAGCGATGGTGCTCCGGGTGGACTTCAAGGCCCGGCGGATCAGCCTCGGCCTGAAACAGGTGGAACCGAACCCGTGGCCGCGGCTCGCCGAGCAGTACCCGATCGGTTCGAGGCTCACCGGAACGGTACGGAAGTTCACCGATTTCGGCGCGTTCATCGAAGTGGACAACTCGATCGACGGGCTGATCCACATCTCCGATCTGAGCTGGAACAAGCGGATCAACCATCCCTCCGAAGTCCTGCGGGTCGGCGACTCGGTGGAGACCGTGGTGCTCAGCATCGATCCGGAGAACCGCCGCCTCTCGCTCGGACTCAAGCAGCTCTCGGATGACGCGTGGGAGGGTTTCTTCACCCGGCATCAGGAGGGCGATCTGGTGGATGGCACGGTGATCCGTTTCGCGGACTTCGGTGCGTTCGTCCAGATCGAGGAAGGGATCGAGGGCCTGCTGCGCCTGAACGACATTGACGAGCCTCCGCCCGCCAAGGCGGAGGACCGGCTGCACCTGGGGCAGCCGCTCAAGTTGCGGATCGTCCGCCTCAGCCGCGACGATCGTAAAGTGGGACTCTCGCTCAAGGCAGCCGAGGAGGGCTACACCCGACACGGCGAAACGGGTGAGGTGTCCGTCAAAATCGGAGACGTTTGGAAGCGGTGAACGACACAGCGATCACCCGCGCTCGCCTGGCCGCCGAGGTATCGGAATCCACGGGGATCACGCGCCGCGAAGCCGATCTCATCGTGGAGACGGTTTTCGACGCGATCGCCGGGGCCCTCCGCTCCGGCGACGAGGTGGAGATTCGCGGATTCGGCAGTTTCCGTCTGCGCAGCCGGAAGGCGCGCCTCACGCGCAACCCGAGAACCGGCGAGCAGATCATGGTGCCCCCCAAGCGGGTGCCGTTCTTCCGGGCGGGGAAGGCGCTGCGCGACCGCCTCAATCGGGAGCCGGGCGAAGAGGCACTGGGGGCGTCGTAGCCCCCGATCCCGGTTCCGTTGCCGGGAGCGCCGGCCGGCCCGGGCTGACGGGCGGCGGCCCGCGGCCCCATTCCGCGCCTCCCGCGTTCGCCGTAGGAGTGCTACGGTTTCCGAAGAGTTGTTTCCAGGCGCCACGGCCGCGTCGCCGCGCCCTGGGGGTCTTCCGTTGAGCACGCGCGTCAGTCCTTCTCCGGCCGAGTCCGAGCCCTCGCGGGTTCCCTTCGATCCGCTGGCGGAGCTTCCGCTCCGCTTCGTCACGGGGACCGCGCTCTTCGACGGTCACGACGCCTCGATCCACGTCTTCCGCCGCCTTCTCCAGCGCGGGGGCGCCGAGGTCATACACCTCGGCCACAACCGCGGCGCCGGCGAAATCGCCGCCGCCGCCCTCGAAGAGGACGCGGACGCCATCGCCGTCTCCTCCTACCAGGGGGGGCACAACGAGTTCTTCCGCTATCTGGTGGATCTGCTCCGGGAGGCCGGTCGAGGCGAGATCCGCGTATTCGGAGGCGGCGGGGGCGTGATCCGGCCTCACGAGGCCGCCGACCTCGAGGCGTACGGGGTGGCGCGGATCTATTCCCCGGGGGACGATCGGGTAACCGGCATCGAAGGGGTGGTGGAGGACATGCTGCGCGACGCCGCCGAGGCGCGCGCCACCCGTTCGCCGACGCCTTTCGACGAGCTGATCGCGGATCTCGCCGGCGACGACCCGCTGCGGCGCACCGGCTCGGCGGCGCGGCTGATCAGCTTTGCCGAGAACGAAGGACTGGAAGCCGCCGACCGCGCGGCGCTCTCCGAACTCGTGGAGTCGCCCGCCCCGGTGTTGGGCATCACGGGAACGGGCGGCGCCGGCAAGAGTTCGGTCCTCGACGAGTTGCTGCTCCGGTTCCGCGCCGGGCAGCCGGACCTGGGGTCCGGGCCGGTGGGCCGGATCGGCGTCCTCGCGGTGGACCCCTCCAAGCGGCGTACCGGGGGCGCGCTGCTCGGGGACCGTATCCGCCTGAACGCGATCGCGGGCACGGACGTGTTCGTCCACAGCGTGGCCACCCGCCGCTCGGGTACCGAGCTCGCGACGGTGGTGGACGACGCGCTCCTCGTCCTGCGGGCCGCCGGCTGCCAGCTCCTCGTGGTGGAGACGGGCGGCATCGGGCAGGGCGACTCGCGGATCGTGGACATCAGCGATTTCTCGCTCTACGTGATGACGTCCGACTACGGCGCCGAGAGCCAGCTCGAAAAGATCGACATGCTGGATCTGGCGGACGCCGTGGCGCTCAACAAGGCCGACCACCCGGGCGCCGAGGATGCGCTCTTCGCGGTGCGCCGGGCGTTCCAGCGGGCTCGCTCGCTGCCGCGCCACGCGCCGGCGCCGGTGTTGCCGACGGTGGCGAGCCGCTTCGCGGACCCCGGGCTCGACCGGCTCTACGCCGTTGTCCGGGACGGGCTGGCCGGGAGGGAGACCCCGCTCCCGCCGCCGCTCGGTGAGCGTCCCGACGAGCAGCTCGCCGGAGTGCGCCTCATTCCGCCGGCGCGCGCCGGCTACCTGGCCGAGATCGCCGACACACTCAGAGGCGAGCGGGACCGGGTCGCCGACGAGGCCGAGCGGGCCGGGAGGGTCGAGCACCTCGAGGCGGCGGCCGCCGACCTGCGGGCCGCCGGAGGCGCCGACGCGGCCGCCGAGGCCGTCGAAGCGCGACTGGCCGAGGCTCGCGACGAACTCGACCCCGAGAGCCGGGAACTGCTCGCGGGTTGGCCCGAACTGGCGGCCCGCTACGAGGCGCCGCGATACCAGGCTCGGGTCCGGGACCGGGTGCGCGAGTACGGGACCCATCGGGAAACGCTGTCCGGCACGCGGTTGCCGCGGGTCGCGCTGCCGCACTTTGGCAGTGGGCGGGACACCCTGCGCTTCCTGCTCGACGAGAACCTGCCCGGCCACTACCCGTTCACCGCGGGCGTCTTCCCGTTCCGGCGCGAGGAGGAGAGTCCGCGGCGGCAGTTCGCGGGAGAGGGCGGCCCGGCCCGTACCAACCGGAGGTTCCACCTGCTCGCGGAATCCGAAGAAGCCACGCGGCTCTCGGTCGCCTTCGACAGCGTGACCCTCTACGGAGACGACCCGGCCCGGCGGCCGGATATCTTCGGCAAGATCGGCGAGGGCGGGGTGTCCATCGCGACGCTCGACGACATGTGCGACCTGTTCGAGGGGTTCCGGCTCACCGATCCGGCGACCAGCGTCTCGATGACGATCAACGGCCCCGCACCGGTGATCCTCGCGATGTTCCTGAACGCCGCGGTGCGCCAGGAAGAAAGGATCTTCGAGGACGAGCACGGGCGTCCGCCCTCGGCCGGCGAGCACCAGGAACTGAAGGCCCGGACCCTCAAGGCGGTGCGCGGGACGGTACAGGCGGACATCCTCAAGGAGGACCAGGCCCAGAACACCTGCATCTTCTCCACCGGCTTCGCGCTCAGGCTGATGGGGGACGTCCAGGAGCACTTCATCCAGCGCGGGGTCCGGAACTTCTACTCGGTCTCCATCTCGGGCTACCACATCGCCGAAGCGGGTGCGAACCCCATCACCCAGCTCGCCTTCACCCTCGCGAACGGCTTCACCTACGTCGAGTACTACCTGGCCCGCGGCCTCCCGGTGGACGCCTTCGCGCCCAACCTTTCCTTCTTCTTCAGCAACGGCCTCGATCCCGAGTACGCGGTCATGGCGCGGGTGGCCCGGCGCATCTGGGCGCGCGCCATGAAGCTTCGCTACGGCGCCGGGGAGCGGAGCCAGAAGTTCAAGGTCCACATCCAGACCTCCGGCCGTTCGCTCCACGCCCAGGAGGTGCAGTTCAACGACATTCGCACCACGCTCCAGGCGCTCATTGCGACGAACGACAACTGCAACTCGCTCCACACGAACGCCTACGACGAGGCCATCACCACCCCCACTCCGGAATCGGTGCGGCGGGCGGTGGCCATCCAGAAAATCATCCGCTCCGAGTTCGGCTTGGCCTGGAACGAGAACCCGCTCTCGGGTTCGTTCATCGTGTCCCGGCTCACCGATCTCGTCGAGGAAGCGGTGCTCGCCGAATTCGATCGGCTCAACGCCCGCGGCGGCGTGCTCGCGGCGATGGAGCGCCAGTACCAGCGCAACCGGATCCAGGAGGAGTCGCTGCTCTACGAGACCCGGAAGGACTCCGGTGAAATCCCCATCATCGGCGTGAACACGTTCCTCGCGGAACCGGAAGACGGGACGCCGGAACAGGTGCCGCTCGCGCGCGCCACCGACGACGAAAAGGAAGCGCAGGTCCTCCGCGTGGAGGCGTTTCGGCGGCGCTACGCGAAGGACGCCCCGGAGGCGCTTTCGAGGCTGCAGGAGGCGGCCCGTTCGGGCGGCAATGTCTTCGCGGAGTTGATGGAGACCGTGAAGGTGGCGAGCCTCGGTCAGATCACCGGGGCTCTCTACGAGGTCGGCGGCCGCTACCGCCGGGCGATGTGAACGAGACGGCCGGCGACTCGGTGAGCGGTACGGCGGCGAGTCCGCCGTACCGCATCCTCGTCGCGAAACCGGGGCTCGACGGACACGACCGCGGCGCGCTGGTGGTGGCGAAGGCGCTCCGCGACGCGGGTTTCGAGGTGATCTATACGGGGCTCAGGAGAACTCCGGACGAAATTGTCGAGGCGGCGCTTCAGGAAGACGTGGAGGCGGTTGGCATCTCCATCCTCTCGGGCGCCCATCGTCCGCTGGTCCGCCGGATCGTGGAAGGGCTCTCCGAGCGGGGGCTCGCGGATGTTCCGGTCTTCGTCGGCGGTCTGATCCCCGATCGGGATGTCGGACATCTCCGCGAGATCGGCGTCACCCAGGTGTTCGGGCCGGACACCCCGACCGCCGAAGCTGCCCGGGTTCTGGCGTCGCGGCTCGCCGAACGCCGCCGCCGGCGCGCCGTCTAGCAGTCTTGCCGACCGGCATCGGACCCGTGGCAAACGCCGTGAAGCCGGCTGCCGCGTCCTCTCACCCGGGAGGGACGGAGTCGTTGCGGACGGCCTTCCTCGACGCCTCCCGCACGCGGCCGGCGCCGTTCATCGGCATCTGGGGGCGTGTCGCGTCCACGAACGAAGTCGCCAAGGCGATCGCGCTCGACGCCGGGGCGGGGCGCTCGGCGGGAAGCGTGGTGATGGCCGAAGCGCAGACGCAGGGCAAAGGGCGCTTCGGCCGAAGCTGGGTCTCGCCGCCGGGCGGGCTCTACCTGAGCGTCCTCGTCGAACCGCCGGCTGCATCCGGCGAGCCGCCGGCGGATCCGCTGACCCTGCTGCCGCTCGCGGCGGGGGTCGCGGTGGCGCGCGCGGTGCGGCGGGTTGCCGGGGTGCCGGCCGAACTGCGCTGGCCGAACGACCTCGACTGGGACGGCAGGAAGGTCGCCGGGGTCCTGGCCGAGGTGGGATTCCGGCGGGACTCTCCCCGGTTGGCGGTCGTGGGATTCGGGGTCAATCTGACGCCGGTGTCGCTTTCGGAGACGGTGACCGCGGACGCCTCGGGGTCGCCATCCGCAACCGGGGTCCGGGCGCCGGGCTGGCTCCCGAAAGGCGTGGACCGGGTCGGCCTCGCGCGGGCCCTGGTCATGTCCCTGCACGGAGCCCTCGACCTGCTCCGGGAGGACCCGGCCTTGCTGCGGACCGGTTGGGAATCGCTCAGCCCCACGGCACGCGGCTGCCCCTGCGACGTGCGGCTGCGCGCCGCCGCGCCGGTGCGCGGGACGACCGACGGCCTGGGCGCCGAAGGAGGCCTGCGGGTTCGGGGCGACGGCGGCGGGATTCGGGTCGTGACCGAGAGCGACGCCGTCCGGATCGTGCACGCCTCCGGGCGCCCGCGGCGCGCGCCCGGGACCGCTTCGGGATGAGTTCGCCGCCGGCCCCCGAAGACTACTTCCGGGCGGTGGAGCGCACCTTCCTTGATCTCCGCGGTGGTGATCTGGTTCTGAGTCCTGCCGACTGGGATCTGGTCAGCCGCTGGGAGGAAAGCGGGATTCCGCTGGAAGTGGTCCTTTCCGGGATCCGCGCGGCGTTCTCGGGAATGATCCGCGTGTCTCCCCGGATGCCGCTCCGCGAGTGCGCCCGGCCGGTCGAGGCCGCGTTCGACGCGAAGCGGGTCCGGCAGGCGGGCGCTACCACCGCTTCCGAGCCGGCGCCGGAGGCAGAGACCAGTCTCGAACGGCTCGCGGGGCGTCTGGGGAGTTGGTCGCCCGCCGGGGCACTGCTCGCGAACCCGGAGACGGCGGGCGATCTCGTTGCCGCGGCCCGTGATGCGGCTATGCGGATCGAGCGGCTCGGCAAGTCGGCAGATGCCTCGGCGAGCGCCGGGGAAACGGCCCAGGCGATCGAAAACGACCTTGTGAATCGGCTTCAGGCGGCCCTTCCCGACGCCGCCCGCGAGGAGATCGAGACCGAGGTGCGCAACAAACTCGCACCGTATCGGACGCGGATGCCGGAATCCACCTGGCGAAGGACGTTCGATCGGGCGGTCCGGCGGCGGGTGGGCGAGTTCTTCGGGCTGGGGCCACTCATCGGCTGAGCGGGGCCGCCGGTGGCGGTCACCGGTCCCCACCCGCCCGGCGCCGGGAGCGCGCCACGGGTCTGCCCTCCGGCGGAGACCCCTTCCGGCGGAACGGCGCCGGCGCCCCTCCTGCTGTTGGCCGCCGCCTTCTGGGGAGGCATCTCCGCATCGGCCTCGATGCTCGATCCGTTCCCGGAATCGGGCCCCCTGCGGGCCGTCCTTGGGCTCCTCGGAGTCGGGACGCTCTTCCCGGGTCTCCTGGCGGGACGTCGCCTGCACGGACGGCCCGGTCCCGGTCCGGTCGCGAGGACCGGGCTGCTCCTGCTCGCGGCCTTCATCGCGGGCGTCTTTTCCCGCCCCGTTCCCGGTTCGGAGTCCTCGCTCTCGCAGGCGGTCCGCGGCCTGGGACCCGAGCGCCTCAGCCGCCCCGTCCGTCTCGAGGGAGTCCTCCGCGCGGAGCCGGAAGATGCGGGCCGGCGCACCTCGCTGGCGTTGCGCGTGGAGCGCCTGCGCGCGAGTCGCGGGGCGTGGGAGGTCGACGGCGAGGTCTCGATCGGCGTGGACGGCGATCGCCGCGACCGTCTCCGGGCCCTTTCCCGGGGCGCGCGGATCGCGGTCTGGTCCCGGGTTTCCGAACCGCGCCCGCCGGGAAACCCCGGTGCGCGGGAGATTCGGGGTCCGGTCGCCCTCTTCGGTTCGACCAAGAGCGGCCTGCTGGTGCGGGAGATCGCGCCGGGTCCCGCCCCCTGGCGGGTCCTTCAGCGCGTCCGGTCCCGGATCCGGGAGCGCCTCTCGGGCGGCGGCTTCCCGGACGATGTGCTGGGAGTCGCCACTGCGATGCTCATCGGGGACCGCGCGGGGACACCAGTCCGGACGGAGCGGGCATTCCGCGACGCGGGCACGCTCCACCTGATGGCGGTGAGCGGGCTCCACGTCGGTCTGTTGAGCCTGCTGATCTACGGGACGCTCATCCTGGCGGGGGTACCGCGGCGGGCGGTGCTCGCCGTCCTGCTCTTCCTGCTCCCACTCTACGCGGCGCTCTGCGGGGGACGGCCGTCCGTGGTCCGGGCGGTGCTGATGGCGGCCGTCGCGATCATCGGCCTGCGCCGGGGTCTCACGGGACACGCCATGAACGGGCTGGGACTCGCCGCGCTGGCGCTGCTCGTCCATTCCCCGTGGAACGCCCTCGACGTAGGATTCCAACTCAGTTTCGGTGCGACGCTCGCGATCATCGCGGCGTTCCGCCCGGACGATCCGGCCGACATCCCCTGGGACCGCGCGCCGCGCTGGCGGACCTGGATCCTGGCCCCGCTCGGGGTGACGCTGGCGTCGCAGCTCGCCACCTTCCCCATCGTCGCCTGGCACTTCGGCCGGGTTGTGTTCGGGGGATTGCTGGTCGCGGTTCCCGCGGGCCTGCTGGCAGGGCCGGTTCTTGGCCTCGGGTTCGCCTGGCTGGCGCTCGCGGGAACCGGTTTTCCCGGGGATGCCGTGGGTTGGTTGCTGACGGTTTCTACCGAGATTCTCATCCGGCTCAGCGAATGGGGCGCGGGGCTCTCGTTCGGCGCCTTCCCCGTGGCCCGGCCGGGACTCTGGTGGCTCGTGGTCTGGCTGCTACTGGCGATCACTCTCCTGAGGTTCCGCGGCAAACGAAGGATCGGTCCGGCCATCCCCCTGGTGCTGCTGGCTCTGTTCACGCTGCCCCTCGCGGAGCCGGCGGACCGGACGCTCCGGCTCACGGCCCTCGATGTGGGGATGGGTGATGCCCTGGTCCTCTCGCTTCCGTCGGGGGGTGCGGTGCTCCTGGATGCGGGTCCCGCCTTCGGTGGCTGGAGCGCCGGCGAGGCCGTTATCACTCCGTTCCTGGCGGACGCGGGCTACCGGCGGCTCCGCGCCGCCGTTCCCACGCACGGCGATCTGGATCACGTCGGAGGGTTTCCGGCGGTCTTCCGGGACTTCGGGGTGGACGAGTTCTGGGAGGGCGGAGGAACCGCCGAGGATTCGCGGCGCGCCGTCCGGGGGATGCACCGTGAGCGCGCCCGGCGGGGCATTCCGCTGCGCCGTCTCCGCGCCGGAGAGCGGTTCGAGCTGGGCGGCGCCCGCTTTTCGGTGCTGCTCGCCGGCGACCACGGCGCCGGGCGGGAAGAACGCCCCAACGAGCGTTCCCTCGTGCTGGCGGTGGACTACGCCGGGAGACGGTTGCTGCTCACTGGCGACGCCGGGGAGGCGACCGAGCGGGTGCTGCTCGACCGGTACGGAGCGGCGCTCCGCGCCGACGTACTCAAGGTCGGCCACCACGGCAGCCGGTTCTCGACCACCCCGGAGTTCCTGGCCGCGGTCGGGCCCGACGTGGCGCTTGTCCCGGTCCGGGCCGACCCCCGGCGGCGCCTTCCCGACCACGGGGTCCTGGAGCGGCTTCGGCAAAGCGGCGCCCGGGTCTTCCGAACCGACCTGGCGGGCGCCGTGACGGTGGCCGTCGACCCGGACGGCCGGATGTCCGTCAACACGTTCCGGGACCCGCCACCGTGACGGGCGGCTATCCGCGGAGCCGCCGGACCGCGTTGCGTAACGCCGACTCGGGGTCCAGACCGTCCCGCCGGGCGCCGCGCGCGACCGCCAGCAGCAGGTCGCCGAGCGCCGCCTCGAGCTCGTCCGCATCTCCCGCCCCGCGCGCGGCCTGCATCCGGTCGAAGGCGGGAAGGATGCCGTCCCGATCCGCCTCTTCTCCGCCCCCGGTACCCGCCTGCTCGATCGCCTTCATCGCGAGCAACAGCGCCGGAAGACTCCGCGGCAGGCGGTCCCCGGACACCGGGCGTCCCGACTTCTCCGCCGCCTTGATCGCCTCCCAACTGGCGAGCGCCTCCTCGGCGTCGGCGGCCCGCTCGTGGTCTCCGAAGACATGGGGATGCCGGCGGATCAGCTTGCGGGTGATGCCGCGGGCGACCTCCGCCATCCCGAACCTGCCTTCCTCGTGGGCGATCTGGGCCATGAACACAACCTCCAGCAGCAGGTCCCCGCATTCCTCGAGCACGGCCGCCGGGTCCTTCCGGTCGACCGCGTCCACCAGTTCGTACGCCTCCTCGAGCACGTAGCGGCGGAGCGAGTCCCAGGTCTGCTCCCGATCCCAGGGACATCCTTCCGCGGACCGCAACTTCGCCATGACCTCCACCAGCGCGGCGACTTCGGCGGCGCCGGCCGCTGCGGGTTCGAGGGCGGCGGAGGTTTCTTCGGGATCCTTCATCGGCTGGCCGGTGGGTTCGCGCCGGCATTGTCCCCGCCGCCGAGTCCCGTTTCAAGGCACCGGGGGCTCGCGGAGCGGGGGTCGGGACAATAGGATTCCGGGAAGCGGGCCGCCACCCGGCGCGGCCCGGACACCGGATGAGTGAAGAGGAGAACGCCCCGCGCATTGTCGTCAGGGACCGGCGCGCCTTCGCGGCCGACGGTTCCCGCCGCCAGGACGCCCCGCCTCGGAGCGAGCCGCTGGCCGACGCTTCCTCCCTCGGGCCGGAACCGAAGCCCGCGGCCGACGCCCCCGCCGAATCCGCTCCGGCCGCGGGACCGGCGCCTGAAGAGGATCCCCGCTTCAAACAGCTCGTTTCCCTGCTCTTTTCGCAGGCGGCGATGCTGCTTGAGCAGACCGTCGAGGGCGCGGAGAAGACCGGATCGGCCACCGCCGCGCAGCGGGCCGAAGCGATCCAGGGACTCCAGGCGGTGATCGGCCTGCTGGAGGTCGTCGAGGAGAAAACCAGGGGCCGCCTCGCTCCCGGCGATGCCCGCCTGGTCTCCCAGGCGCTCTACCAACTGCGGATGGCGTACATGGAACGCTCGCAGACACACGGCCGATGAAGATCGAGCGCCTCCGCGAGCTGCCCCACGCGCCGGACGGGGCGGGTCCCGGCGCGCCGGCGGGGCCGGCCGTCGTCGCGGTCGGCAACTTTGACGGAGTCCATCGGGGTCACCGGATGGGGTTGCAACTCGCCCGGGAGGAGGCGCAGGGACGCGGCGCCGAGTGTGTCGCGGTGACTTTCGATCCTCATCCCGCCCGCCTGCTTCGTCCCGACCGCGCTCCGAAGACCATCACCAGCTTCGCGCTCAAGGCGGAGCGGCTCGCGGCCGCCGGGGTGGAGCGCCTCGTCGTGCTCGAGTTCGGCGAAGCGATGGCCCGAACCTCCCCCGCCGATTTCGTGTCCCGGCTGCTCGTGGACCGGCTCGGAGCCGTCACCGTGGTGCAGGGTGCGAACTTCCGGTTCGGCCGCGGCCGCGCGGGCGATCTCGAGACCCTCCGCGCCCTCGGCGACCGCCACGGATTCCGGGTCGTCGAGGCGCCGTCCGTCTCGTGGGAGGGAGCGATCGTTTCTTCCACCAGGATCCGGCGGACACTGGCCGAGGGGAACATCGAAGCGGGCGCCGCGCTCCTCGGAGCCTTCTACGAGATCGATGGCGCGGTGGTTTCGGGCCGGGGCCGGGGCCAGGGGCTCGGGTTTCCCACCGCAAACCTGGCGCCCGAAGGGGACGTGCTGGTTCCGCATGGGGTTTATGCGGTGGATGCGGCGGTGACCTCCCCGGGACGAGGGCTCTTCCGGGCGGTGCTTCACTACGGACCGCGGCCCACCTTCGACGATTCCGCTTCCATGGAGGTGCACCTGATGGGTTTCTCCGGTGAGGTGTCGCGCCTCCGGGTGCGCTTCCTCTCCCACCTGCGGGAGGTTCGGGCTTTCCCCGGCCCGCAGTCCCTCAAGATGCAGCTTGAACGCGACGTGGCGAAGGCCCGCGACCTGGTTGCGCTCCCCGCGCCCGAGGCCTGGTCCCGAGCCACGGAGGACGCCAAACCGGAGACGCTCACCCATGCCTGATCTTCAAGTCGCCACGCGCCGCGTCGCCGAAGTCGTCGTCGTGGAACCGAAGGGTTTCATCAACGCGCACACCGTGGCCGAGTTCGAGGGAGTGTTGAACGCGCTCGTCGAGGCCGGCGATGTGCGGATCGTGATCAGCGGGGCCCACCTCTCCTACGTGGCGAGCGCCGGCTTCGGCGCGATCATGGGGCTCATCGAGGAGGCCCGCGCGGGCGGCGGGGACATCCGGGTCGCGGCGCTCACCGGGACCGTCGCCCACATCTTCCGGGTCCTGGGTTTCGACCGGCTGTGCCGCACCTTCGAGACCGAGGGAGAAGCGGTTCTCAGTTTTGGAGGGCACTGAACCGTTGGGAAGGGATCGGGCGCCGCTCGAGATCGACGTACCGGCGACCTGCGAGTGCCTGAGCCTCGTGCACGAGGCGACGCGAAGGGCGGCGATCGCCGAGGGCTTCGATCCGTCCGCCGCGGAAGAGATCGCGGTCGCGGTGGGCGAAGCGATGACGAACGTGGTCGAACACGCCTACCACGGCAAGCCGGGCCACGCGGTGCGGCTGCGTTTTCTTCCCGGGCCCGACACCCTGCGGATCGAGCTGGAGCACCGCGGCGCGGCGCCGACGAACCTGCCTGCCGGGGTGGATCTGGGACGCCTGGCGCGGGAACGACGGCGGGGTGGTTTGGGGGTGCATCTCATGCGCCGGCTCATGGACCACGTCGTCCATGAGGAATCGGCGGCGGGTGTCGGCTGTTGGGTGCTCGAGCGCAACCGCCCGCGTTCCAGCTCGCCCGGCTCCGGGTCGGAGTCCTGATCCCGTGCGCGCAGAATCCGAGCGCCGGCCCGACATGACCACGCGCGCCGTCCGCCCGACCGCGCCGGAGGCGCCGGCCTCGCCCGGCACGCGCTACCAGCAGTTGCTCGCGGAGCACATTGGAGGCATGAACCCCGGGCTGGAGCGGCGGGTGTCGGAACTCCTGGCCCTGACCGACTTCAGCGCGGCGGCGTTCGAGCGGCTGAACGCGGCCGAGGTGGCTTCCCTGATCGTTCTGGTGGCGCTCGGCGAGTCCGGCGCCCGCTGGGCGGGCTTGCTGTCGCCTGATGAGGAGGGGGTCCTGCGCCCGGCCAGCCGGCGGGGGGCCGGGAAACCCGGCTGGGAGGAGCTTCAACTGGAAGCGCCGGAACGCCTGCCGGACGCGTCCGTCCTGCGGTCGGGTGGCGAACCTCCGAAAGAAGACGCGGCAGCGGAGCCCTTCCGCCAGCTCATGCGCGATTCCGAGGCGTCGTCGGCGACCCTCCTGCGCACCCGGGACGGACTCCGCGGCGTGCTGCTGCTGGGTGAACCGCATCCGGACCTGGCCGGGTCGCAGACCGACTTTCTGGAGGCGCTTTCGGTTTCCGCGGCGGCGGCCCTCGAGAAGTGTCGGCGCGACGAAGAGTTGCGGGTGGCGAACCGGCGGCTGTCGCTCCACGTCTATCAACTCCGCTCGCTCATGGACCTGACCGCCGGTCTGCACCGGGCCCGCGACGAGGCGGCGGTCTGGGATCTGCTGCTCCACGGCGCCATGGGGCACGTACTGGCGAGCCGGGCCGCGGTGGTGGCCGGGGGAAGGGTGGTCGCCGCCAAGGGACCGAAGCGCCCGGAAGACGATGGGGCGACCCTTGTGCGCGCCGCCGAGATCCTGGCGGGCGAGCACAACATTCGTCCGGCGACCGATCTCTCGCACTGGGCCACCTCCTGCGACCTCGCCAGGATGGAGATCGGCTGGGTCGTGCCCTTCGCCTCCGGTGCCGTTGAAGGAACGCTCTTCCTCGGGGCCGCCGGATTCGGCCGGGAGCTGTCGTCGGCGGACCGCGCCTTCCTGACCTCGCTCACCGGACAGGCCTCGGCCGCGGTCGAGAGCCTGCGCCTGACCCGCGCCTCCATCCAGAAGGAGAAGGAACTCGAGGTGGCGCGCCGGATTCAGGCCCGTTTTCTACCGTCGGAGGCTCCGGCGTATCCGGGGTGGGACCTCTGGGGGATCAACATTCCCTGTCTCTCCGTCGGGGGTGACTACTACGATTACCTCACCCTGGACGAGGCGGTCTTCGTCACGATCGCCGACGTATCCGGAAAGGGAGCCGGGCCGGCTCTCATCATGGCTTCGGTCCAGGCGTCATTGCGCACTTTCTTCCGGCACGGTCAGCCGGGGATTGCCAGCGCCGCGCAGGACCTGAATCACCACCTCCACCAGAACACCGAAGACAGCCGCTACATGACCGCCATTCTGGCCCGGCTCGAACCCGCGACCGGCCGGCTCGACTACCTGAACGCCGGGCACGTGCACCCGGTGCTGGTCCGGGGCGACGGCTCGGTCGAGCGTCTGGACCGGGGCTCCACGGTGCTCGGCCTCTTCCCGGAGATCGACACCGAGGTGGGCACCTGCGAGCTCGGACCCGGCGATCTGGTCGCGCTCTACACCGACGGCCTGAGCGAGGCGGAGGATCCGGCGGGCAGCCTCTTCGATGACGCCCGCATCGTGGACGCTCTGATCGCCGCCCGCTCGATGGGCGCCCGCGACATCTGCGGCGACCTGCTTTCGCGGGCCCGGGCCTTCTCCGGGCCCAGTCCGCTGCGCGACGACCTCACGCTCGTCGTCCTCAAGCGCCGCGGCCGGCAGATCGTCGTTTAGTACCTGTTCGATGCCCGACAAGAGCACCTTCCGGCTCCGAAACACGCTCGGAGGCCGGGTCGAGCCGTTCCAGCCGAAGAGCGCCGACGAAGTGCGGATGTACACCTGCGGACTCACGGTGTATGCCCGGGGACACATCGGGAACTTCCGGACGTTCGTGGCCCAGGACATCCTGCGCCGCTATCTCGGGTTCAAGGGCTACCGGGTCCGGCAGGCGATGAACTTCACGGATGTGGACGACAAGACCATCCGGGGGGCCAACGAGGCGGAGGAGCCGCTGCGCGACTACACCACCCGCTACATCGAGGAGTTCTTCGACGATGCCGACGCCCTGGGGATCGAGCGCGCCGAGCACTACCCGAGAGCCACCGATCCGGAGTACGTCGAGGCGATGATCCGGCTCGTCGAGCGTCTGCTCGAGAACGGGATCGCCTACGAGGCCGGCGGTTCCATCTACTTCCGGGTGACGGACTTTCCCGGCTACGGGCAACTCTCGGGGGCGGCGGCGTCCGACCGGCTGGCCGGCGCGCGGGTGGACTCGGACGAGTACGACAAGGAAGACGCCCAGGACTTCGTTCTCTGGAAAGGCCCCCGGCCCGGCGAGCCGGTCTGGGAGGCGCCGTTCGGGCCGGGCCGTCCCGGCTGGCACCTCGAGTGTTCGGCGATGGGGCTGGAACTGCTGGGCTCCGGTTTCGATCTCCACTGCGGTGGCGTGGACCTCGTGTTCCCACACCACGAGAACGAGATCGCCCAGAGCGAGGCCGCGACCGGCGAGACCTTCGTTCGTCACTGGTTCCACTGCGAACACCTGCTGGTGGACGGCCGGAAGATGTCGAAATCGCTCGGGAACCAGTTCACCGTCCGGGAACTGCTCGACGAAGGGTTCGCGCCGGCCGCCATCCGCCACCTGCTGGCCAGCGTGCACTACCGCCAGCAGCTCAACTTCACGAAGGCCGGCCTCCGGCAGGCCGAGGTGGCGATCGGCCGGGTGGACGAATTCCTGCGGCGTTCGGACGAAGCTGCCTCTGGGACCGACGCCGCAGCTCCGGCGGAAGCCGCCGCGGCGCTCGTCCGCTTCGAGGAAGCGCTGGATGACGACCTCAACACCTCGAAGGCGCTCGCCGAAGTGTTCATCGCGCTCAAGGAAGGCAACCGGGCCCTCCATTCGTCCGGAGGAGCCGCGGAGGCGGCGGGGTGGGCGGCGACGATCCGCAGGATGAATTCGGTCTTCGGCAGTTTCGAGATGAGTTCCGGGCGGGGGGCTGCCGGAGACGCGGAAGAGCCGCCCGAACTGGTGGCGCTGATCCGGGAACGTCAGGAAGCCCGCGAACGCCGGGATTTCGCCCGCGCCGACGAAATCCGGGACGGGTTGGCCGCCCGCGGGATCCTCCTTGAGGATTCGTCGTCCGGCACGATCTGGCGGCGGCGTGAGGATTAGCAGCCGGTGGCTTGGCGGCGGACAGCCCGCTGGCCATTCCGGAGACGCGCCCCCCACCTGAGACTCGGCGCGCGCGGCGAGCGGATTGCCGCCCGGGCGCTTCGCCGCTCGGGCTACCGGGTGGTGGCCCGGAACTATCGTCCAGGGCGGCGCCGGAGCGATGCGGAGCTCGACATCGTCGCCTGGGAGGGGAGGACGCTCGCCGTCGTCGAGGTGAAGACCCGGCGCGGCGGCTTCGGCGATCCGGCGGAACGGGTGGACCGCGAGAAGCGCCGCCGGATCCGGCGCTCCGCGGCCCGGATGTGGCGGCGGGAGTCCTCCCGGAAGCGGATCCCTCCGGGGTCCCGGCTGCGGATGGACGTGGTGGAAGTGTGGTTTCCGGCGGTCCGCTCACGGCGTTTCCTGTCCCGCCTGCGAGGAGCTCTGCACCGACCGACCGTCCGCATCCGCCGCGGCGCATTCTGAGCTCGGAGCGCCGGTCTCCAGACCGGCATCGCCGACCGAAGGGCGGCGAAAGCGCACCTCCAAGCGGCCCGTTTGGCCAAGAGTCCCGTGCCGAAACGCCGCGTTATACTCGCCGCCTTTCGCCCAGAGCGGGACTAACTCAGTGGTAGAGTGCAACCTTGCCAAGGTTGAAGTCGCGGGTTCGAATCCCGTGTCCCGCTCCAGCCGTGCGTGGGTCAAGGCGGCGTAGCCAAGTGGCCAAGGCGGAGGTCTGCAAAACCTCTATTCGGCGGTTCGAATCCGCCCGCCGCCTCCGCCACTTAACCTGACCGGATGCGCCGGGAGCGGCGCGTTCGGTGTGTATTTCCGGTCTTGCGGCGATCGGAATCTGCCGCGGGACGAGCTTGCCGGGATGGCGAAATCGGTAGACGCGGGAGACTTAAAATCTTCTGTCCCTCACGGGACGTGCGGGTTCGAGCCCCGCTCCCGGCACGGAGCCGCGCCGGCGGGAGCGCCGGTCTTCACCCGACTTCGCCACTTTCGAAGGAAGAGGCGGTCGTTGGAGCTGAGTAAGGAGCGGAAGGTCGGCGGATTCGTGCCCGAAGTGGGCTGAAGGTGGCGATTTGAGGCCGCGAGAGGCCCCGGAAGAGGC
>JAJEIY010000058.1 GCA_022828085.1 Acidobacteriota bacterium
CTGCTGTTGAGCTCTCCGCCGAGGGGGGCGCCGCTTTGGCGCGTGGGGTACCGAGGTGCGGGGGGCGGAGCACCGCGCGTGCCGGTCGGAGACCGGCGTTCCAAGCCGTGTGCGTCACCCGGCGGTTGAGAGTTATTCCTCGATGACGATCGTTGCCCCGATCTGCGCCGCCTCGATTTCCGCCTCGCAGTATGGAAAGCGGATCCATTCCTTGCGGCCGTAGAGCTCGGTCTGGTCGGCGTAGTGCGGCGACTCGGGGTCGCTTGACTGGGACGGGGCGAGAATGGTGTCCGCGACCGGGCACTCGTCGTCCCAGGTGACGGCCTGCAGGTAGCTGTTCCCGGACCAGGGGGTGTAGCGGCCGTCGCCGAGGCTCGCCGAGATCGCGCCGTAAACGCCGGCTCGCGGGTCGCCGCCGTGAACGGGGATGCGCACCCCGTTCCTCGTGACGAACTGCACGTCGCGCCACGGGGCGTCCAGGGGGACGCCGGCCGCCTCGAGTGACTGCACGGCGCCGCTCAACGCCTCGACCACCAGTTCCCGATTGTCCGGCCGGGAGCGGTCGATGCCCCGGGGCGTGTTGAGCGGGTCGGCGGGGTCGAAGTCCACTTCCCAGAGGGCACGGGAATCGATGAGCTGGCCGAACTCGCTGCCCAGTTCACGGTGAACGCGGCGCCAGAACTCGGTGAACACCTGGGCGCCGCGGCTGCCGGGATCCACCTTCCGGTCCCACCGGGCCAGCACCGAGCAGGCGCGGCGGGCGCGCGCCTCCCCGGCGTTGCCGCTCCCCACCTCCCCGCAGAGCGCCAGGACGTCGTCGAGGACGATCTCGGCTCCGTAAACGCGGTTGCGGTACATGAGCGCCTTCAGGGAATCCAGCGTGAACCCCGGCGCCGGGTCCAGCCCGTCGCTTGCCTCCCGGCGCTCCCGCACCATCAGGTGGCCGATGCGGGTGCGTAGCGACTGCTGCGTGTTCTCGCGTCCGAGCCAGCCGAACACCAGGGGGTAGCCGGTCAGCGGGTTGTCGGCGTTGCTCAGCCAGTAGCTGTCGTTGCCGTTGCCGGCGTAGTCGGTCGTCAGGAGCCGGGGCCGCGCCTGGTACCCGTAGACGTTCGTATCCGGAGGGCTGTCCGGGTCCTGGCCCCACTCGCAGGCGCGCGAACTGCCATCGAGGACGGTCAGCGCGTGGTTGGAGGCGGAGGCGAGAAGACGTCCCAGCGGAGTGCCGCAGACGTCCCGTTGCCGCTCGGTCACGTGGGGCACGCCGGCGACCTCGCCGTAGAAGGCGTCGCCGTGGCGGTCTGCGGCCAGGGTATGGAAGACCGGAACGCCGATCCCCTTCAGCGCCTCGGTGAACTCGGTGAGGTTGCGCGCCCGGCCCATGTCCAGGTACTGGTCGATCGCCGAGGTGTTGGGCGGAGCGTTGGCGTCGCGAAGGGTGAGGAGACTGCCGTTCGGTAGCGGCCAGGTGCCGAGCAGCGGGATGATCTCCCTCAGGCTCACGATCGGCCCGAAATGGGACCGGTAGAAGGTGTGCGTCCGCTCTTCGAGCGACCCGTCGTCGAGCCTCACCCTGATGGTGGCTTCTTCCGCCGTGATGTCCCGCCACGCGCCCTCGTAGCGGTACTGCATCGGGTCGTCCGGATTCAGTTGCAGTTCGTAGAGCGTGAAGCGCGCGGCGAACGAGGTGGTGTGGGTCCACGCGAGGTCGCCGTTGAAACCGATCCCCACCCAGGGCATGCCATGGAGAGCGGCCCCGGCCACGTCGTATTCGCCGGGGAGGGTCAGGTGGACCTGGTGGAAGCCGCCCGAGCCGCTCCAGCCGCGGTGCGGGTTGCCGAGCAGCAAACCCTTGCCGGTCTGGCTGAGGCCCCGGCCGACCGCCAGCGCGTTGCTGCCGAGGCCGCCGGTCTGGAACGCGTGCCGGTTGCGGCGCACAGCGCGCTCCAGTTCGATGCGATCCGACCGGCTGAAGCCGGTCGTGGCGGTGCCGTCCGGCCCGGCGACGGCGAAGATCGCGCGGCGAACGATGGGCTGGTCGGAACTTCCGGAGAGCAGGATCCGGAACATGCGCATCCAGACATCGGCCGCATCGATCTCGTACACCCAGTCGGCGTCCCGGCATCCCTCATCGCCCGCGGGCAGGTTGGCGGCGCCGGTGTCCCGCAGGTATCGGTTCATGCCCGCGGCGTAGCCCTCGGCCAGCAGCAGCGCGCGAGCGGTGGAATCGGCGAGGTAGTTCTTCCTGAACTCCTCCCTGGCGCCGAACAGCAGCCGCAGCACGAAGTCGGAGGCCAGGTTGCCGCGCTCCGGGCCGAAGAACTCCGCGGACCGGCTCGTCGCGGAGACGAAGGCCCGCATCGCGACGCAGAAGTTGTCCCGGGCGTACGCGTAGCCGTAGCCATAGCCGAGACTGCCCCAGTCGTCGGCCCTGACGTGAGGGATGCCGTATTCGGTGTGGCGGATCTCCGCCCGGTAGCTCGGATCCGGGGCCGTCGGCTCGGGTGTGGGGGGTGCAGGGGTGGGCGACGGGACGGGCGGTGCGCTGTCGCCGGTGCAGCCCGCCAGGCATAGGAAAGCAATGGCCGGAAGCGCCCGCATGACGTCTTCGATCGTACCGGAGGGGGCAAGCCGAGGTCGCCGAGGGGATGGGGTGGTTTCGCGGCCCTCCCGGGCCGCGATGCCGCCTTCGGGGGCGGGCGTTGCGGGCCATGAGGATGGGGTGGGGTTGTGCCGTGGGCCGCGCCGCGCGCCCCCCCGGGCCGGGGGCGAACCGCCGTGACAAACCCACAAAGAAAAAAACCCC
>JAJEIY010000028.1 GCA_022828085.1 Acidobacteriota bacterium
GGCCTCTACGCCAAAGAAGGCGGCTCTCGTCTGCCAGGCAAGATCATCAAGCGTGAGGCCGAGGGTGCGCGCTTCGGGACGCAATCCCACCTGAACCTCCGGGATGCCGCGAGTGTGATCAGAGCGTATGTCGAAGACGCCTCCGACTCCGCCCAGGCCAGCGACTGCGGAAGATGCGATCTCGACCAGGCGTTCCGGGTCCGGGTGCGACAGCGCGGCCTCTACCGGGTTGCCCAGTGTGTAGATCTCGCTGATGAAGGTGACCGCGCGCACATGAGGCATGACACCCATCTCCTCGCGCCAAGCCTGCACGACTTCTCCCGAAGTGATGCGCCGTTGCTGCGCGCTCAGGAGCTTGAACTCGATGTTGGCGACATTGGCTTCCGGGTTCAGGGTGGGCGACGGGTTGAGCCCTCCGGTCTCGAGCCGCGACCGCTGGCCGACGACGACCGTAACCCCGGACAAGAGGGGAGGCGCGTCTGCGGGCCGGCTCTGGGAGAGCCGCTCCACGGCCCGGCGGCCGGCGGCTTCCAACTGTTGCGCCACTGCGTACGTTTGCGGCGCGGTCGTTCCGTCCGGCATCTCAAGGGTGGCGATCGCGAAGTCGCCTTCGACCTTGGTGGCGAAGGTGGTCGGAACGATGCCGGCCGGAAGTAGGGAAACGCTCAGGATGAGCAGGGCCACGGCCCCCGAGACCGTCACCCCGGGCCAGTCCGTCGCCAACTGGATCCCGCGATCCACGGGCCCCTGGATGAAGCGGTTCAACGAGGAATCGACCCGATTCTGGATCCGGGCGACGAACCGCTCCATGCCCGTCCGGGGCGCCCAATCCGGGCCGTGCAGATGATGGGACAGATGGTTGGGCAGCACCAGGAGCGATTCGAGTAGCGAGAAGAGCAGCGTGGCAATGGCGACGATCGGCAGTGCCTTCCACACCTCTCCGAACCCCGCGGGTATGAAGAGCAGCGGAAGGAACGCCACGATGGTCGTCAGCACCGCGAAGACCAGCGGCACCTTGATGCGCCGCGCACCCCGGATCGCCGCCGCGAGTCCCGGCGTGCCGCGCTTTCGTTCCTCGTGGATGTGCTCCGACACCACGATCGCATCGTCCACGACGATTCCGATGGCGAGCACGAAAGCGAAGAGCGAAATCTCATGGAGCGGGATGTCGAACACCATCATGGCGGCCAGGGCGCCGATCGCGGAAACGCCGAGACCGACGGCGACCCAGAACGCCAGCCGAAGCTGGAGAAACAGACCCAGCGCGATCAGGACCAGCAACAGCCCCAGGGCTCCATTCTTGAGGAGAAGGAGGGCACGTTCCGAGAAGACCGAAGAGTCGTCGTTCCAGATGTCGATGCCCATGCCGTCCGGGAGCGAGGGCGCTATCTCGTTCGCGACGTGTTCCCGAACGGCGCGCGCCACGTCCATCACCCTCTCGCCATCGGCTCGCGAAACCTCGACGAACACGGCTGGCTCGCCCTGGTACCGCACCAGCAAACCTGAGTCGTGGAAGCCGTCGCGCACCTCGGCAATCTCACCCAGGCGCACCACCGTGCCGTCGGCGCGGCCGAAGACGACGATGTCCTCGAAGTCCTCCTGGTCGTAGCTCTGGCCGAGGGTCCGAATCCGCACCCGGGACCGCTCGGTATCGATGCTGCCCGCCGACAGGTCCAGGGAACCGCGGCGAACCGTGTTGGCGATGTCGGTCAGCGTGAGCCCAAGGGCCCGCAGCCGCTCGAGCGGCACCTCGATCGAGATCTCGTAGTTGCGCACCCCGCTGGTCTCGACCAGGGACACGTTCGGTAGCGACGCGAGATCGTCCTCGATCCGGTGGGCGAGCTCCTTCAGCGAGCGCTCGGGAACGTCGCCGTGGAGGACGAGGCGCATCATGCTCTGGGCGTTCGTCATTTCCCGGATCTGGGGCCGCTCGGCCCCACCCGGGAAGGTCTGAATCCGCGCGACCGCCGACTCGATCTCATCCTTCTTGGCGCCCATGTCCGTACCCGAGTTCACTTCGACCCTGACGGACGCCATCCCCGGGGCCGCTACGGACCTGACCGTCTTCACCTCCGCCAGTCCCCTGACCTCATCCTCGATCTTGACGACGATGGCCTCCTCCACCTCTTGGGGCGTTGCGCCGGGGAACGGCACCGAGATCTCGAACTGGTTGAAAGGCACCGTGGGCCACGCTTCCTGCTCGAGGCCGGTCAGCGAAACGAGGCCCACCGCGAGGATGCCGAACATCAGGAGATTGGACGCCACGCCGTTGCTCGCCATGTAGGCGATCGGTCCACGGGGTTCCGCGTGGCTGCCTGGATCGGAACTCATCGATACGTGTGGAAGCGAGTCCTGAGCAGCACTCCGGGGCCGGCCGCGCCGTTACGCGCCCCCGCGCTCACACGGGATGCGGGACCCCGGCGACGCGGAACTTCAGTTTCCTGTTGGGGGCCAGGGTCGGGAACGGATTGATTCCCATCCTGTAGTTGCCGGGCACCACTTCGAGCTGCAGGTGATGCGCGATGAGCAGGACGTTGACGGCCATCTGAAGTTCCACCCACCGGTGGCCGAGGCACATGTGCGTACCCAGGCCGTAGGGCGCATAGGCGCCCGGTTGCAGATGTTCGGCCCGGTCCGGCAAGTACCGATCTATATCGAATTTCAACGGATCCCTGTACAGATCCTCGGCGTAGTGCGGCGCAGTCTGGCAAATCAGCAACATCGTCTTCGTCGGTATCTCGTAACCACTGACGATGCACTCGTTCATGACCGTTCTCAACTGCCATGGAATCACCGGGTACATACGCGACGATTCCATGCAGAGACGCACCGTGACGTCGATGCTCTGGTGATTGAAGTCATCGCCCCCCAGTTCACGACCGTTGCCGAACAGCGACTCGGCCTCGCTCCGGACCCTCGCGTACACGTCCGGGTTTCGAACCATGTTGTAGACAGTGAAGGCCAGTCCGCTGCCGAGATAGATGCTGGCGACCATGGAGGCCACGAAGGGAAAGGTGAGGTCCGTTTCGGGAAGGAACTGCGGGTCCCGCTTGTGGAGATCGAGAATCGCGTCGGCCAGATCCCGGGGCTTTCCCTTGCGCAGCGCCGTCGTATGTCCCGCGGTGATCGCCTCCTGGAGTTCCCTGACGCGCTTTCCGTACCGTTTCATTCTGGGGGTGGACAGCATGAAATCCGGCAGTGCGCCCTGGACCCGCGTTATCAGGGCACGGTGTTCAAAGGCCAACAGTTCGTCGACATAGTGGCTGCAATCCACTCCCATCGCGAAATTGGAGATCTGACTGCTGATGTGGTTCTGAAAGCTCTCGGTGGCGCGGAAGACGTCCCCTTCCTTCCAACGGCTCAGCGATTTCCGGCAGTCCTGGATCAGCTCCGGCAGCCGCTGCGCCAGCGTGGCGCGGGAATACGCAGTCTGGAGTTCCTTGCGCATTCGATAGTGTTCGGCGCCATCCATTCCGGGGAGACTCCGGGATGCGCCGAACGCGTGCTCCAGCCCTTCGATGTAGTCCTTCGAGCGGAGATAGAACCGTCCGTGCCGGTTGACCCAGTGGTTGACATCGGCACCCATCAACGAAACCACGGGCTTGCCACGGATCTTGAAGGGCATCCTGACGACCGGTCCGTGTTTTCGATAAATGCCGTACATCGCCTTCGAGATGTTTCCCGAGAGGAAGTCGCGCTGTAGCAGTACGAGATACCCAGGCTTGGGAATGGGCTTTGTCTGAATGACGCGACGGGTCTTCGGCTTCGCCGTGCTGTCCCTCACGGCGGCGGCGACCGTCCGTCCGATGAGGTCCAACTTGGCGACGAGTTCGATCCGGCTGAGCCGCTCTTCGTAGTCTTCTTCCTCCAGCAGCAGCTTGAAGCCGCCGCAGGTGTGCATCAGGGCGACCAGGATGGCGTCACGCGGATCCGGGATCTCGTCGTTCAGGATGACGCTCAGGATCCTCACCTTGGATTCCCGGCGGGTCGCGACGGCCTGGGTCGGAAACGTCCCGGAACGGGCGACGGAGCGCGAGAGCCCCCAGAATCCGCCGCTTTCGTGGGTAAGGATGTTCCGCTCCACCAGGCGCTCAAGGGCGGCTGCGACGATTTCGTCGGCCTGGCGGGTGTTCCGTTCGATCCAGAACTGGGCGTCCGATTTTTCGTCGGATTCGGCGATGTCCTTGAGCGTCGGGTCGAGCAACTCATCTCCGGTCGGTGAGGGATCGACCAGGTACAACCGCTCCAGGTCGGTCTCGATGCGACGCTCCAGGGCCAGGTCGGCGAGCACGGCCCCGGCCATGACACAGGAGAAGTTCCAGTTCGGAACCATCTCGAGGTAGCCGCTCTGCTCGTCCAGCATGAGGAGGATCAACTCCTCGGCGATTCGGATCGGAAACCGGGTGCCCTCGCTCATGGTGCTCGACCTCCAGCCGAGGCGGCTCGACAGCCCCACCGATCCGCCGCCACTGGATGGTCCGGGTCAGAGTCTAGTCGATGGAGAGCACGGGCTCGGGGCCGGCAGGGTCCCCCGGCCGCCTGCCGCGCCGGCGGTGAGCCGGCGGACCCGGCGGCCGCTCTCCGAGGGTAGAGTAGGAGCATGGGTGAAGGGAAGGGCGGCACGCCGAGAAGGGTTGCCATCGTGGGTGGCGGAGTCTCGGGGCTCGGAACGGCATGGGCGCTCAATCACCACCCGGACCGTTTCGATTTTCGGCTCTTCGAAGCGCAGGCCCAGCTCGGCGGCAATGCGATCACCGCGGACATGCCGCAGGACGACGGCAGCTCGATCCCGTTCGATATCTCGGTGACCGCGTGCATACCGTCGGCATACCACCACTTCGTCCTGCTCATGCAGCAGCACGGCATCGAACTGCTCGAAACCCGGTTCAACTACAGCGTGAAGTACCGAGGCGGAATCTATGCCCACGACTTCGACTCCGACATCAGCAGTCAACTGCAACCGGAAATCCAGAAGTTCCAGCGTCTCCTGAAACGTCTCCAGTGGTTCGGCCGGCTCAACCTCTCGAGGTCGAAGCTGCTCAGCTCTCTTAACCCGTTCAACTACGTCAGCATGGGAGCGCTGTTGAACCTGGGAAGGTACTCGGGGGACTTCCGCTACAAGGTCCTGAAACCCATGTTCGTCAATTTTCTGATGGCGACCAACGTGTTCGACATGCCGGCGTCGCTCTTTTCCCGGTACCTGGACTTCTTCGACATCGAGACCGCAACGCCGATGCAGACCTGGGACCAGGGCACCCGGCGGATCTATCGGGAGCTGTCCGCCGTCTTTCGCGAGAAGATCTATCTGAGCCGGCCGGTGCGAAAGGTCTACCGGCGCCGCAACGAAGTCATCGTTGAGGACGAGCACGGCAGGACCGAGACTTTCGATGACGTCGTCTTCGCGTGCAACGCGAACCAGACGCTGATGCTCCTGGACAGGCCGACCCGGCTGGAGGGCTGGCTTCTCTCGTCGATCCGATACGAGAGCGAACTGCACAACCACACCGTCGTGCATTCCGACGCCTCGGTCCTCCCCGACAACGAAGCCAGACCCCTCGCCACCCGGAGCAACCACATCGAGCAGTACGGCGCGCGGCCGGACAACTACGAAATCACCTACATCATGCACAACCAGCAGCCCTGGGCGAACGAGTCGGACAGGCCGTGTCTCGTGACCTACAACCCGATCAGCGATATCGACGAAAGCAGGATCGTCAAGAGGTGGTGGTTTCAACACATCGTGCACGACGTGCCGCACGTCGCCTTTCTGACCCAGTTGTTCCGCTTCGTCCAGGGAAAGCGGCGGACGTGGCACTGTGGCGCGCACACGCTGGTCAACAGCCAGGAGACCTGTTTCGTGTCCGGCCTCGTCACGGCCAGACAGATGGGAGCGGACTATCCGTTCGAGGACCCGGAGGCCAGGAAGTGGTTCAACTTCTACGGCCGGGTGATGTACGGCTGGCGGTTCCGGAGCGCCTGAGCCGGGCGGGCGCCTGGCCGCCCTGGTAGAACTGCCTGCAGTAGCGCCGGTACAACCCGATCTCGCCGTCGGACCGGCTGAGGCTCGGGCGCGACCGGTACCGCTTCCGGCTCCAGATCTCCACGTCCTGCATGACGTCGTGTCTTTGGAAGAACAGCATCAGCCTGTTCATGGTCTCGGTGCGGAGAGCAGGCGGCAGGAACCGCAACCCGACGATCGGCCGTTTCGGTTTCCGGATTCTTCGCAACTGTCCGACCAGCACCAGGTCGATGAGCGTGCCGTCGACGGGCGTCGCAAGGACCCAGAGGCGTCCGTCCATTCCAATGGAGCGCTCGTGGAACTCCACGAGCGAATATCCCAGCCCGATGACGTGCGCGGTGGCGGAGACGTCGAACGCGAAATCGACGACTCCGGCGATGCGCTGGGTGCGCTTGAAGTCAAAACAGCTCCGCAGGTACGCGCCGTCCACCGTTACCTTGCCGACCCGGCCGACGTTGCCGTAGCCGTGCACGTACCGGAGGTGTGCCATGTCCACGGCGTTCTCGCTCGTTTCCTGGGGGTGCCCCCGAAACCGGAGAGTCCGGAACGCCGGTTCGCACCAGTCGGCTCCGGCCGGCGGGTCCTCGGGAAGGCTCCACTGCGGGGACCGCCCGCCGAGTCCCCACCAGGCGAAGACGATGCCGAGGACCTCCCGCGTCTCGAACGACCTCAGCTTCGCGGTCTTCGGCGGCGGGGCGAAGGGCGTGGCGACACATTGCCCGCTGACGTCGAACTCGTAGCCGTGAAAAGGACACACGAGACGGCCATCCCGCACCCGGCCCCCGGCCGCGGGGCCCAGTTCGGACCCCAGGTGGGGGCAGACCGACTCGGCCACCGAGATCCCGCCTCCGTCGTCGCACCAGACGACGATGTCCCTTCCCATCCAGGTCTTCTGGATCAGCTTCGTCTTCCGCAGGGATTCCCGGCTGGTGACGAAGTACCAACCCTCCGGAAACGGCGAGAGCGTGTCTTCACTCATGCGTTCCGCCCGCATTTTCGCCCAGGGTTCGTGGATGCTCCCGTCCCACCCCGACGGATCTGACTCGCTGGCGATCGAACTGCGTTCGAGCGCTACTCCGCGGTCCGCACCCTGAGTCCCTCGGTCGCGAACTGGATGCCACTCAGCACGACCTCCTGCCCTGCCTGTAGCCCGCCGGTGACATACACAGTGTCGTCGAAGCGCTGCAGGACGCGCACCGGAACGATCGTCACCGCCTCGCCGTCCACCGCCCAGACTTCGTTGCCCGACCGCAGCCCCAGCCGCCTTATCCGAAAGTACTCCTCCGGCGCGATCCCCGATATCTCAACGTCGGCGAACTGGCCAACCAGGAGCGGCGGCGAGCCTGCGGCGGGGAGAGCCGCGGTGTCGTCCACGTCTCCCGCTTCCACCGGCTCCCCGCCTCGAAAGGGCTGCGGAACGCGCACGATCACCTCGAGAGTGCGCGTCGCCTCGTCCAGCGCCGGCTCGACGCGATCCACGTAGCCCTGCCAGGCGTAGCCGCCCGTCGCGTGGCCGACGGTGACCCGGGCGGCAATCCGGGGGTCCGCGGTTCCGGGCCTCAGGTCCCAAAGACCGGGCACGAGGGCCGCCTCGGCATCGGACAGCGGAACGACGATCTCCACCGCATCGGAGGCGTAGATCGCTGCAACGCCCACCCCGGCGGTCACGAACTGCCCGACTCCGACGTTTTCGGAGCGCACCACGGCGTCAAACGGCGCGCGGACCTCGGTCCGCGAGAGGAGGAACTCGGCTTCCGCGAGAACGGCCCGCGCCCGCGCCACCGCGGCCCGCGCGGCCTCGAGTTGGGGCTCCCACCGCGCCAGCGGATGCGCCTCTCCGCTTGCGCCGTCCCCGCGACGTCCCTGGAACGCTTCGTACTGCTCGCGGGCGATCCGCGCTTCCTCCTCGACCTTCAGCAGTTCCACCTGCTGCACGGCGACGCCGGAACGGGCCTGCTCCACCCGGAAGCCGTAGTCGGCGTCGTCGAGGCGGAAGAGCGCCTGGCCCTCGCTGACCCGGCCGCCGCTCTCGAAGGCCGGATCAACCCAGACGACCCGTCCGCTCACCCCGGCGGCCACCTCCACCTGGACGCGGGGCCGGACCGTCCCGGCGCCGTGGACCGGGATCGGCCCCGAACCCGCAACCGCGGGCGCCGTGACGACGAACGGAATCCGGGAGGGAGGTTCGCGCCGCTCGGGCTCCGGCCGCTGCGCGATCAGCAGGGTTGCGATCCCGAACGATCCCAGCAGGATGATCGCCGCCAGGATGAATCCCCTGGTTCGATTCATCGGTCCGCCGGTCCTTTGGCGCGGGCATCGGGCGTGCTCGCCGGGGCGCTGGCCATCTCGTCCGGAGCGGTCCAGGCGCCCCCCAGAGCCCGGTGGATGGCGAGCCGCGCGAGCGCCAGGTTCCGCGCCGAACCCGCGAGCGCCGATTCCGCGTCCAGCAGTCTGGCGTTCGCATCGAGCAGATCGCCATAGCCGCTGATGCCCGCCTCGTAGCGCCTGGACTGAGCTTCGACGGACGCGCGGGCCTCCTCGTGCTGCGCGGCGAGAGCTTCCTGCCGCCGGCCTTCGTTCCTGAGGGTGGCCAGGGCCGCTTCCACCTCGTTGACCGCGGTAACGATGGTCCGGCCGTAGGCCGCCGCCAACTCGTCGAAACGGGCCTCGGCCAGTTCCACGCCGCTCGCGAGCCGGCCGCCGTCGAACACCGGGCGAAGGAGGTTGCCGGCGAGGTTCGTGAACCACTGCTTGACGTCGAAGAGGCCTCCGGCGTCCGTACTCCGGAGTCCGATGGATCCGGAGAGCGAAAGCTGCGGCATCAAGGCGGCCCGGCGGGCTTCGACGGTGTGTCCGGCGGCTTCCAGCCGGTGACCGGCCGCCTGCACGTCCGGGCGCTGCGAAAGGAGGTCGGCCGGAATGCCTGCGGGCACCGGTTCGGCTGGAGATCCCGGGGAGAGGGATGCGGGAAGGATCGCCGCGACGTCCTCCCGGTAGCCTCCCAGCAGCACGGCGAGCCGCGACTCGGTCTCGGCGAGCCGATTCTCGACCTGCGGCACGCCGGCCCGGGCGCTCGAGAGAGCCTGACGCACGCCGTGCAGTTCGAGCGAGACGGCGAGCCCGCGTTCGTAGCGGCTCTCGACCAGCCGCTCGCGTTCCTCGAGCAGTTCCACGTGCCCTCGAGCGATGGCGAGTTGTTGCCGGAGATGGCCGATTTCGAAGTAGGCCGAGATCGTCTCGGCGAGGATGCCGATGCGGGCGACCCGCAGGTCGAACTCCGAGGCCAGCAGTTCGGATCCCGCCGCGAGTGCGGTGTGCCGGACGCGGCCCCAGAAATCCGCTTCGTAGGCAAAGTCCGCGCCCAGGGTATAGGTCGGAAAACCCAACCGGTCGGGCAGCGGGAAATCAAGGCCCAGGTCCTCGAGTTGCGCGCCGATCGCGGCGTTCGTGGGCAGGTCGAAGGTCTCGGCCGTGAGGCTCGCTCCGACCGTGGGCAGGATCGCCGCGTCGGCCAGCCGGGCCCGCGTTCGGGCCTGCTCGACCCGGGCTACCGCTTCCGCGACGGAGAAGTTGGAGTCGAGCACCGATTCGACCACCTGGTCGAGCGCGGGATCGGCGAACGCCCGCCACCACTCCCGCGCGTCGCGGGCGCCCGCGGCAGGACCCTCGGCAAAGTCGGCGGGCAACTCCGGAGCCGCTTCCTGCGCCAGGTCGGGAGAACTTCCCGACCGCAGGGCGCAGCCGCCGTCCGCCAGGAACACAAGTCCCCCGCCGAGCAGGATCGCCGCCGGAAGAACGCGATTCCTCAAGCCCACCGGGACATTCTGCCGAGCCCCATGAGCCGAGTCTATTCGAGAGAAAGCGGGTCCGGAAACGAGAGGGGCCGGCGGTCCCGGGCGGTTACCAGCCGGCAGCGGCCCCCTCGCGGCGCTTGTCAGGCCCCCCGGACAGCACTCCCGAGCCAGGGAAGATCCTGATCGCGTTCAGCATCCCGATCCGGTTGGGAGGCTCGCGGAGGCGGTGCCCCCTGGCGTTCAGCGCCTCCCGCACCTCGTCCGGGAAGTCCTTCTCCAGCACCAGATCGGTCCCGTCCATGTAGGGAATCGAGTTCGCCAGATAACGGACAACGAAACGCGGCGCGTCCACGGCCGCGGGCGCATCCATGTCGTAGTCGAGCGCCCGCACCAGTACCTGCAGGATCGTCTGGGGGATCGTCCAGCCGCCCGCAGACCCGAGCGCGAAGTAGGGCTTGTCGTAGCGCGTCACGATCGTGGGGCTCATCACGAAGCGCGGGCGCTGGCCACCCTCGATCAGGTTCACGCTCTCCGGATCGAGGCTGAAGTAGGACATGCCGTTGTTGAAGATGATCCCGGTCTCGGGCACCACCACCCCGGCAGGGAGCATCAGCGTCTGGGTGATCGTCACCACGTTGTGGTCCTTGTCCACCACGGTGTGGTGGGTGGTGTGCTCCACTGCGGTGGGCGCGTCGCTCTCGGGACGGACCGCAGCGTGGAACTGCGCCTGGGAGAGATCGATCCGCGCCGCCTGCTGCTCCGCGTATTCCTTGGAGAGCAGCCGGTCGAGCGGGATGTCGGCGTAGTCCTTCCCGGTGTTCCAGGTGTCCTCGTCCACGAAGGCCAGCTTCATGGCCTCCGCCACCAGGTGCACGAACTCCTCGGAGTTGTGCTCGAGCGCCGGTACGTCGAACCGTTCCAGGATGTTCAGGGTCTGCAGGATCGTCATCCCCGAGCCGCCCGGGGGGTTGCTGTAGACGGTGTAGCCGCGGTAGGTGGTCGAGAGCGGCTCGCTCCAGCGCGCCCGGTAATTCGCGAAATCCTCAACGGCGAGGATGCCGCCGTTCTGCTGGAAGAAGTTCACGACCGTTTCCGCGATGGGGCCGCCATAGAGGACTCCCGGCCCGTCGGCAGCGATGGCCTTGAAGGTCTTCGCGAGATCCGGCTGCTTCAGAACCTCGCCCACCGGCCAGGGCTTCCCGTCCTTGAAGAAGATGCCGGCGCCATAGGGGTAGCGGGCGACGTCGGCGCCGAAACCGCTGCTCCCGAAGGGACCGTGCACCGCCGGGGTCACCGCGAAGCCGCCTTCGGCGTACTCGATCGCCGGCGCCAGAACTTCCGCCCAGGACATGGAGCCGTATTCCTCGAGGAGCGCCGCCCAGCCGGCGAGGTTGCCCGGCACCAGCGGAGCGAGGAAGCTGTCGCGAGCGGGATGAGTCCGGTCCCAGAGACGGCTGCCGGCAGTGAAGGCTTCGGGTTCCGCGGCCGCCGGCGCCGCGCCGATGAAGTCCACCGACCGGATCTCCCCCTTCTCGGCATCGTAGATCAGCGCGTAGCCGCCCACGCCGCCCAGACCGGACATGAGGGGTTCCACCACGGCCTTCACGGCCGCGCTCGCCACCGCCGCGTCGAAGGCGTTCCCGCCGGCCTGGAGCATCCGGAGCCCGGCCTGCGCCGCGAGTGGATGGGAGGTCACCACCATCCCGTTGACGCTCATCCCGGCGCCTTCCGCGGGCCCGCGGAGCGCCGGTCCGAGCAGCAGCGCGAGTCCAAGCCCCGCACCCGTCAAGGTCAGGAAAAGTCGTTTTCCGCTCATCCTTCCGTCTCCTTTGCCTGAAGGCCGATCCCGGGGTTCGCGGCCGGCCCAATCTTCATCATACGCGCCCCGATGGGTCGAGGGCCCGTTGAGCGGAGCGCTGGCTGGCAGGCGCCCCAACGCTCCGCATGGAAGAAACTCAGAAATGGATCCTGGCCGCCAACTCGACCTGGCGGGGGAACCCGGCGCTCACCGACGTCCCGAAGGCGCCGGAACGCACGTTGCCGACCGGAATCGCGAAGTGCGCCCGGTTGAGCAGGTTGAACGCCTGGACGAAGAGTTCCAGATCCCGGGGTCCCCCGATGCTGAAACGCTTGCTCAGGCGGAAATCCACGTTGAAATAGTTCGGGCATTCGAAGGCGCCCTCGTTCACCGCGGAGAGGCCGATGGACTGCCGGTAGGCGTTGACCGCGCCGAAGTCGAGATCGCGGCAGCCCTGGTTGCGGGTCACACCGGGCGGCCGGTCACCGCTGATCGCGTCTCCGTTCAGGTCGGTGCCCGCAGTGACGTTCACCGGGCGCGCCGAGCGGATGTCGGCGATGCCGCTCAGCTCGATGCCGTAGGGGAGCATCCAGATGCCGCTGATCACTGCCCGGTGGCGCCGATCGGTGCTGTCGGGGCCCCAGTCGTTATCCACGTTGGTGTGGTCCTGGGGGAATCCGTCCGGATAGTCGTCCGACTTGGAGAGCGTGTAGGAGGCCATCAACTGCCAGTCGTCGGCGAACCGCTTGTCGAGGCGGATGAACATGGCCTTGTATTCCGTCGCCCCGAGATTGCCGACCTCGGTGATCCGCGCGTACTCCGGGTTGGGGCGCGGAAGGCCCGGCCCGGGGAAGATGTCGATGTCGCGCACCGAGCGGTACGCGTTTCCCTTTGTGTAGTTGAAGTCCACCGACATGGCGAGGTCGGAACTGATCTGGCGGGTGAAACTGACGTTCGCCTGGTGCGAATAGGGATTCACGTAGCCGTTGTCGGTGATGGTGATCCCCGGGGCCGCGGTGGAGGCGAACTCGAGGAAGTCCCGGCCGCCGAACGGATTCGGATACCCCGGGTTCCGGATCTGCAGGTTGATGTACTGGAAGTTCCGGCGCTCGCCGAACTGCGGCAGCGTCCGGATGTTGTCGTAGTAGAGACCGTAGCCGCCCCGCATCACCGACCGGCCGTCCCCGGTGAGGTCATAGGCGAAACCGAACCGGGGGCCGAAGTTGTTGTTGTCGCCCCGGGCGGCCGCGTCAATGAAGGGAGAGATGGAACTGTCGAGATCCTTGTTGAAGACCCCGGTCTGCAGGTCGTAGCGCAGCCCGAGGTTCAGCGTCATCCGGTCGTTGGGCTTCCAGTCATCCTGGATGTAGGCAGAGTAGTACGCCGACTTGACGTTCGTGTTCCACTCGGCCGGAAAGCCGCCGTACTGGAACGCCCGGAGCAGCGCGAAGGGGCCGGACGCGGTGAAGAGAGTGGGATGGGTGTCCGGATTGTCGGGGTCATAGGGCTCGTCCGTCGGGAACCGGAAGGTGCCGCGCGGGTTCCCTGACCAGTCGTCGCTGAAGTCCACCCAGGAGTAGTCGACTCCCATCTTGATGGCGTGTTCCCCTCCCGGCCCGGTGACGAAGTAGGAGAAGTCGTCCCGGAGCTGGAGGCGCACCTCGGGCCCAACATCAGCCCAGGAAAAGCCCCGGCGCGAACTGGGCCGGATGATGACCTGGTCAAGCGCGTTGAAGCGCGCCTCGCTCCAGATGCCGTTTTCGGTGAAGTTCTCGGAGGAACTGCCAGGCCAGATCTGGTAGGCGGCGAACGCCCACTGGACCCGGAACTCGTTCAGCGCGTCGTTGTTCGGAATCCACGAGTAGGTGCCGACCACCGCGCGCCGCGGAATGTGCTGAGTGAACCCGGAGCCTTTCAGGCGGGTACCGCCTGCCCCGATGTCCTCCTGCCGCTCGTCCTCCTGGGCGTAGCGGACCATCATCGAGTGGTAGGGGTTGAAGAGGTGGTCGAAACGGAGGACGTACATCTGCCGGTAGTCGTCGCGCGGGAACGTGCCCTCCTCCGCCGGCAACGCGCCACCGGTGTTCACGGTGAAAAAGTGATCCAGCTCAGTGCGCTCGTACGAGAAGAAGAAATGGGTCCGGTCCTCAACGATGGGTCCGCCGAGGCTGCCTCCGAACTGGTAGCGCTTGAAGGCGGGCTTTTCGTCCTCGAACTCGCCGAGCGCGTTCAGCGCCTTGTCCCGCAGGTAGAGGAAGGTGCTGCCGGTCAGCGTGTTCGTGCCCGACTTCGTAACGGCGGTGAGCAGTCCGCCGCTGGCCAGTCCCTCCTCGGCCTTGTAGAGCGACTGGGTGACCCTGAACTCCGCAATCGAATCCATCGGAAAGTTCTGGCGCGGCTCTCCCTGTTCCGCCCAGGTGTTCCGCACCCCATCGACCACGAAGGCGTTGGAGTACCAGCGCGAGCCGCCACCGATGTTGGCGTTGTTGTAGTAGCCGCGGATGTTGTCCTGGCTCACGCCCGCGGCGAGCATCGCCAGGTTGATCCACTCGCGGGTGTTCACCGGGAGGGTCTGGATCTGGAGATCGGTGACCGCCTGGGCGATCTCCGACTTCGTGGTCTCGATCAGCGGCGACGCTCCGGTCACGGTGACCGCCTCCTCGATCGAGCGGACCCCGAGGGTGAAGTCGAGGCTCGCCTCCTGGCCGATCTGCAGGGTGATGTCGGTCATGGTGAGCGTCTCGAACCCGGAGATCTGCCCGGTGAACTGGTAGACGCCTGGTATCAGCGCGGGCAGGCGGTAGCGGCCGAGCTCGTCGGTGACCGTGATCCGCTGGACCCCGCTCTCCTGGTTGGTCGCAGTCACCGTGGCGCCGGGAAGAACGGCCCCGGTCTCGTCCTGGACGGTGCCGGTCACGAGCGCAGCGGCCCCCTGGGCCCCCACTTCCGTCGCGGCAGCGGCGAAGAAAAGGGCGACGACTGACACCGCCGCAAGAGCTGCTGGAATGGAACTATTCCTCAAACGCATCGTTCGCCTCCTCCCTTCGAGAATCGAAACAACTGCTGGAAACCGACATGGCTTTCCCGGACTCGGGACGCCGAAGGAGGGCGCCTTCCCTGACGAGCGGGTTTGTTCCGGGGGACGGGTTCCGTTCCTGAAGCCAGGTAGACGGATAGCGAGATCCGAAGCCCGTCAACACCCCATGGAACACCGCCCGCCGCGCGGCGTTCCGGGAACTTCCGGGACTCCCGTTCAGGCCACGCGGATCTCTTGACTTTTATGCGAATATGCAAGTTTTATGCCCGATTCTCGGAGCTTCAGAGAGCTCCGCTACGATCTCAAGTCATTGAAAAACGTTTCCTTGATGATCCACTGGAACCCACTCCGCGGGTATTGCCGTCCGAGGATTCGGACCATTGGATCGGGAGATTCCAACTCATTGCACGTTGGCCTTCGGCCACCGAGACGCAGACTGAGTAACGATTCCCGGTACCGATGGTCTCGCTGATCCTGCTGATGCTCGGGGTGCAGCCCCCACCCGTTTACGAAGCCCGAAGCGCGGCGGCCGACGCCGCCGCCGTCCTCGGCGCGGACGCTCCGGAATGGGAGCGCGCCCGGGAAGTCGTGTGGGGACCGGAGCCCTACCGGACCCGGTTCCGGGCGCTTTGGAACGAGCACGGCCTCCACCTGCGGTTCGACTCGGAGGACGACGCGCCGTGGTTCACCATGACGGAGCGCGACGACCGGCTCTGGGAGGAGGAGGTGGTCGAGATCTTCCTCGATCCTCTCGGTGACGGCCGCTACGTCGAAGTGGAGCTCAACCCGGCGAACGTGGTCTGCGATCTGAGGAGGCTCGGACCGGGAGAGACGGCTTCCGACCCGATCGGACCGATGGATCGGGGGTTTTCCGTTACCGGAATGCGGACGGCCGTCACGGCCGGGGACGGACGGTGGATCGGAACCCTGCTGCTTCCCTGGGAGGGGCTCGGCCTTTCCGGCCCACCCGCCGCGGGCGCCGAGCTTCCCTTCAACGTCTTCCGCATCAAGCGGCCCGGCGGGCCCGAGGCCCCGGAAGCGGGCGCCGTCTTCGCCGCCTGGTCCCCGACCGGCAGCCCCAGCTTCCACGTGCCGGAGGCTTTCCGCCCGTTGCGTCTTGTGCCTTGACACATAAATGACTGGTCATTCATACTAGTCATATGGAAACGATTCATGCATCGGACTTCAAGGCTCGCTGTCTGGCACTCCTCGACCACGTGCGCGCCACGGGTGAGCGGCTGGTGATCCTGAAGCGCGGCCGGCCCGTCGCGGAACTCGGCCCGGTCACCCGCGCGGGGACCGGATACCCGCAGGAAGAACTCAAGGGGACGGTGACGGTCGTTGGGGACATCATCAGCCCGGCCGTTCCGGAAGAAGACTGGGAAAGTCTCGCGCGGTGAGGGCGCTGCTCGACACCCACATCCTGATCTGGTGGTTGAACGACCCGACTCGGCTTTCTCCGGCGCAGCGGCAGGTTCTCGCGGCAGCGGATCGCGAGGCGCCCGTCCTCGTGTCCGACATTTCACTCTGGGAAGTCGCGACGCTGCACAGCCTCGGCCGTATCCGGCTATCACTGCCGCTTCGAGACTGGCTGGAAAAGGCGGTTGCGCCGCCTCTCGTGCGACGGCAGGACATGTCTCCCGCGGTCGCCGCGGAGTCGGCGTCACTGCCGGACACGTTTCATCGCGACCCGGCCGACCGGATTCTCGTCGCGACCGCGCGTGTGCTGGGAGCCACGCTCCTCACGCAGGACCAGCGCATCATCACATCCGGGCTCGTTGAGACACTCGATTAGGGGGTGGTTGCCAACCCCGGCCCGTATAGCCTCTCCCCGCTCACGCGAGGTAGCCCGCATGTTCTCTCCACGACCCGCGACGCCTGCGGCGGCGGTCCTGCTCCTGGCGACCGCCGTTGTGTCTCCCGCCGCCGCTCAGGAGCCGGTCCGCGTCTGGGAAGGCGAGCTCACGCTCCCGACCTACGCGCTCCTTCCCGACGATCCGAACCCGCAGTTCCGCGAGACCGACAACTCCATCGTCTATCCCTACACGATGCAGGACAACCTCGGCACGGAGCGGGCCGACCACACCTGGCGGGCGTTCTTCCTCGAGAACGAGTACCTGAAGGTGGCCTGTCTTCCGGAGATCGGGGGCCGCATCCAGTGGGTCCTCGACAAGCGCGAGAACGAACAGATGTTCTACAACAACCGGGTCATCCGGCCCGGCCTGATCGCGCTCCGGGGCGCCTGGATCTCGGGCGGCATCGAGTGGAACCGGGGACCCCAGGGTCACACCGTGACGAGCTATTCGCCGGTGAACGTCACCGGCGTCCAGAACGAGGACGGCTCGGCGACGCTCGTGATCGGCGAGGTGGAGCAGACCTTCCGCACGGGCTGGGAGGTGCGCCTCACGCTCCGTCCGGGAACGGCCCGGCTCGACCAGGAGATCGCCATCTTCAACCCGACGGACCTCCCCTACCCCTACTACTTCTGGAACAACACCGCCTTCCCGCAGCGGGACGGCACCCGCTTCATCTACCCGATGTCCCTCGCCAGCGACCACTTCGGGACCACCTTCTACCGGTTCCCTGAAGACAACGGGGTGGACATGACCCGGCTTCCGAACTATCCCGAGCCGACCTCGATCTTCGCCTACCGGGCGGTCCACGACTTCTTCGGCGCCTATGACTCGGGAGATGACCGGGGCATCGTGCAGACCGCCGACCATCGCGAACTCCCCGGCAAGAAGGGCTGGACCTGGGGGCAGGGCGACGACGGCATGATGAACCAGCGCGCCCTCACGGACGAGGACGGCCCTTACATCGAGGTGCAGAGCGGTCCCCTGCCCACCCAGTCGGACTACGCCTGGGTCTATCCGAACCAGCGGGTCTTCTGGCGCGAGGAGTGGACGCCGGTGTTCGGGCTCGGCGAAGGCTTCGAATACGCGACCCCCGACCTGGTGGTCGAGCGGGTCGAGGGCGATCGAGGGACGCGGTTCCTGTTCCTCGCCACGAGAGCACTGCCCGGAGCGGACATCCGGCTGAGCAGCGGCGGAACGGCACACTCCACGACCCTCGACCTGGTCCCGGAGGCGGTCGCGACCGTCGAATGGCCGGGGCCGGCCGCGGCCTCGATCGAAGTCGCGGTGACCGCTGACGGCGGGAGTGTCCTCGCCTACCGGTCCCCGCTCGAGATCCCGGTCGAGGAGCCCCCGCCGCTCCTCGAGGCGGCCGAACCGGCGAACGCCGAGGAAGCGTTCCAGGCCGCCGAGCGCGCCGACAAGGACCTGAACCGCGCCGACGCCCGGCGGCTCTACGAGCGGGCGCTCGCGCTGGCGCCGGGCCACGCGGACGCCGCGGTCGGACTCGCCGCGCTGGACCTGAAGGCCGGGCTCCATGAGCGGGCGTCCGACCGGCTGGCCGGGGTCGCCGCCGCGGACCCCGAGCACGGTTTCGCGCGCTTCCTCCACGGGGTGGCGCGCCATCGGCTCGGAGACGATGCGGGCGCCCTCGACTCGGCCTACCTGGCCACCAGGCTGGCCGGCGTGGAAGCTTCGGCCTGGCGCCTGATCGGCCGGGTGAAGATGCGCCAGGGCAATGCCCCCGAAGCCATTCCGGCGTTCCGGCGCGGTAGCCAGGACCTGCTGCCGCTCGCGCTGCTGAGCGCGGGCGACCGGGAACGGGCCGCGGGACTCGCCGGACGGATGATCGAGCGGGGCACCGTCGAACTCATTCCCTGGGCGGTGCGCCTTCACACCACAGGCGGCTCGGGCCGGGTCGAAGCCGCGCGGGCGATGACGGCGCTGGCGGGCGAACCGGAGTTCGCGTTCACCGAGCTCCTGGTGACGGCCGCCGAGCTGGGGCTCTCCGGGATGGCGCTCGACGTGCTGGAAGCGCTGCGGGAGGACGGCGGTTTCGAGCCGGGGCCGGTGCTCCTGTTCCACGCCGCGGAGTGGGCCGGGGGCGAACGGGCCGCGCGCTACCGGGACGAGGCGCTCGCCGCACCGCTCGACTACGCCTTCCCTTCGCGACCCGAGTCGGTGCCGGTGCTGCGGTCGGCGGCGGAGCGGCTCCCGGCATCGGCGGCGCCGCGGCTGCTGCTCGGCCACCTGCTCGGCGGTCTCGGCCGCTACGAGGAAGCGGCCGCGGCCTGGGAAGCGGCAACCGCGCTCGACCCGGGTCTCTCCACCGCCCACCGGGCGCTCGGGATGGTGCACTGGAAGATCGCCGGACGGACGGCGGAGGCCGAGAGCCGCTTCCGCCAGGCGATCGCGGCCCGCCCGGCGGACCAGACCCTCTACCGGGACCTCGCGCGGCTGCTGCTCGCCGAGGGACGTCCGGCGGAAGCGGTGCAGGCGCTCGAGATGGTCCCGGCGGACGCTCGCCGCCGCCACGACGTGACGATCGAACTGGCCCGCGCGCTGAACGCCACCGGCCGGTTCGACGAAACGATCGCCATGCTGGAAGCGACCCGGGTCAACTTCCGGGAGGGCGACGCCACGGTGTGGCAGCTCTTCTCGCGGGCGGAGGTCGAACTCGGCCGCGACGCGCTCGCGGCCGGAGACGCCGAGACCGCCCTCACCCACTTCGACCGGGCGCTCACCTACCCCGAGCACCTCGGCGTCGGCCGTCCCGAACGGGCCCGGGAGGCGCGGGCCCTCTGGTTCCGCGCCCAGGCCCTCATCGCGCTCGACCGTTTCGACGAGGCGGCGGTCACCCTCACGCGGTGCGCCGACAACCCGCCCCTGAGCGACGAGCAGGAGCACTTCATCGCCCGCTGCGACGCGGCGCGGTAGGCCGGCATTTCGCGTCGGCAGGCGGCGATATGCTCCGATTCGTGAGTCGTGGACGCAGGGTCTCCCCCGGATTGGCGGCCGGAATCCTGCTGCTGACCCTTGGTTGGGCGCCGCCCGGGGAAGCCCGCGCCGCCCACGACGGAACAGCCGAACCCAGCGGGCGAGAACTGGCGGAACGGTGGTTCCGGCTGGTGGACGCCCTGGACGGCGGCGCGGAGAGCCGGGCGGCCTTTCTCGCCCTCTACGCGGAGGACGCGCTCCATATCCAGGGACCGGCGGGCGACTACCAGAAGGGGTCGGCGACCTATTGGGGCCGCGAGAAGGTCGGGCTGCTGGTGGACCGGCTGCTCGGCGAGTGGAAGGACCACTCCATCCGTCCCGAGGTGGCTACCGCCACCGAGGTCTCCGAAACCGTCTGGGCCGAGGCGGAAGGGCCGTGGGGAGGGCCGCTGATCGCGGCCCAGTTCACGATCGCGGCAACGCGCCGGGACGACGGGACGCGCTGGTACATCCCGGGAGCCGCGTTCTTCCGGGTCCGGGGGAGCGAGCTGGTCCGCGTCCGGATCTATCTCGGGCTCGGGGAAGCCGCCGAGGTGGAAATCCAGCGGTGAAGCGCGGGCCGGGGGCCGGCCGCCCGGCGATGCGCCTGGTCGGCCTGCTGTGCGGGACGGTCGCCTTGCCGGCGGCCTGCACGACCCCGGAGCCGGTGGACCTGCTGCTCCACTCCGGGACCGTCCTCGCGCTCGACGAGGCGGGAACGACAGGGACGGCGCTCGCCGTGCGGGACGGCAAGGTGTTGGCGGTCGGCGGCGACGAGTTCCGCGGCCGATACGCAGCGGAGCGCGAAATCGACCTGGGCGGACGGACCGCCATGCCCGGCTTCAACGACGCGCACATCCACATCCGGGGCCGCGCGCGGCGGCACATCCCGCTGGGCGGCATCTCCTCGATCGAGGAACTCCAGGACCTGGTGGCGGCCAAGGCCGACGAACTCGGGCCGGGCGAATGGATCACCGGATACGGCTGGTCGGAGGACGAGGTCCGGGAGCAGCGGCGGCCGCTCCGGGCCGATCTCGACGCCGCCGCTCCGGAGAACCCGGTCATCCTGACCCGGGCGGGCGGCCACAGCGCGGTGGCTTCGAGCCTCGCGCTGTCGCTCGCGGGCGTGGACCGGAGCACGCCGCAGCCCGACGGCGGGGTCATCGAGCGCGGACCGGACGGCGAGCTGAACGGCGTCATCCGGGAACGGCAGGACCTCGTCTCCCGGCTCGTCCCCGACGCGACCCCGGAGGAGCTCCGGGAGAGCTTCGTCGCGGCGCTCCGCGACCTGCTGCGCCTCGGAATCACGAGCATCGTGCACGCGGGGGTCGCGCCTTCCGGGTTCGGCGCGTGGGAGTCGGTCTACGCCGAGTTCGGAGAGGAACTGCCCCGCGCCGCGGTCCAGATCCGCTGGGCGAGAACCGAGGCGATGGAGGCGTTCGGACGGCTCAGCGGCGAGGGCGACGAGCGCCTGCGGGTGGGTCCGCTCAAGGTCTTCGTGGACGGGGGCTTCACCGGACCGGCGGCCTACACCAAGGAGCCCTACCGGGGCGAGGAGACCTACCGCGGCAGCCTCGTGCGTCCGGCGGAGGAGTTCCGCGAGATCGTCCGCGAGGCGCACGCGATGGGCTGGCAGTTCGCGTTCCACGCGATCGGGGACGCGGCGATCGAGCTGGCGGTGGACGCCTTCGCCGAAGCGCTGGCGGAGGGGCCCCGGCCGGACCACCGCCACGCCCTGAACCACTTCACCGTGCCGCCGTCCGACGAAACGATGGAGCGGATGGCGGACCTCGGGATCCTGATCATCCAGCAGCCCAACTTCACCTACACACTGGAGGGGCGCTACCGCGAGTATCTGGACGGCTACCGCGTGGAGCGGAACAACCCGGTCCGCTCGGCGATGGACCGGGGGGTGTTCATGGTCCTCTCCAGCGACATCCTTCCCATCGGCCCGATGGTGGGCCTCTACGCCGCGACCACCCGCAAGGGCATGTCCGGGGAGGTCTACGGGCCGGACGAGGCGATCTCCATGGAAGAGGCGCTGATCGGCTACACCCGGAACGGGGCCTTCGTGACCCGCGAAGAGGAAATCAAGGGAACGTTGGCGCCCGGGATGCTCGCCGACGTGGCGGTGCTCTCGGACGATCCACGCGCCGTGGATCCGGAAGCGGTGCTCGGCATCGAGGTGGAGATGACGATCGTCGGAGGCCGGGTCCTCTGGGAGAAGCCGTCCTGAGGGAGCCCGTTGTCGGGGTGGAAAGCCCGGTGTTAGTTTCCGGGCCATGCATCGCCTTCTTCCTGCCCTGATCCTCGCCGCCGCCTGCTCGGCGCCGCCCGAAACGGCCGACGCGCCAGCGGACCCGACGGAACCCCTGCCCCCGATCCTCGCCCAGAACGCCTTCCTCTACTACAGCGACCTGGCCGAGGCCGAGGCGTTCTATCGCGACACGCTCGGACTCCCGCTCGCCTCCGATTTCGGGTTCGCCAAGATCTTCCAGGTCGCGGAGTCCGCCTATCTGACGCTCGTGGACGAGGCCGAAGGGATGCACAGCGCCGACGAGCCGAAGACGGTGGCGTTCGCGCTGATCACGGATCACCTCGCCGCCTGGCAGACCCGCCTCGACGAGGCGGGCGCGAACTTCAGGAGCCGCTTCGACCCCGAAGCCGCCGATCCCGAGGCTCCGCATCACGGCTTCACGGTCTTCGATCCCGGCGGCTACATCCTGGAGTTCGAGCGCTTCCTTCCCCACGCCGAGAACGTGGACCTGATGCCCATCCTGGACACCACCGAGCCGCTCGGCGGGGACGAGGCGGCGGCCGGCCCCGGCATGGGTTTCGAGGCGATGATCGTCTGGCTCTACTACCCGAACATCCCCGAGATGCTCGACTGGTGGCAGACGACGTTCGGGTTCCCCCAGAGTCTGGACCAGGGCTGGGTGAAGGGGCTGCGCACCTCCCACGCCGGCTTCATCGGCCTCGTCGACTCGACCCGCGGCATGCACTCCTTCACCGAGGACAAGGCGGTGACGGTGAGCTTCTTCGTCGAGGACGTGGCGCCGTGGTACGACCACCTCGAAGCAGCCGAGGGCTACCGCTCCCGTACCGGAATCACCAGCGAAAGCGAACGGGTGACCGTCTTCGTCGGGTACGACCCGGGCAACTACTTCCTGGAGTTCGACACGTTCGTGGAGGCCCCGGGGAACGAGGAACTCCTCGCCCAGTTGGCAGCCGTGCGGATCGCGGAGTAGGGCGTCGGAGCCCCAGGAGCGCCAGTCTTCAGAGCGGCATCGCGGCCGCAGGCCGCGAAACGCCCATGCGCGCGTCCTCCTACGCACCCCGCCCGTCATGAAGATGGCGGAAACGGCTTGGAACGCCGGTCTCCGACCGGCACGCGGCCCGAAGGGCCGCAGGCGACGTGTCGCTGTTTGCTCCCATGGGACGCCGGGACAAGGACGTGCCCTCGCTTCCGGTCGGCTTGGAACGCCGGTCTCCGACCGGCACGCGGCCCGGAGGGCCGCAGGCGACGTGTCGCTGTTTGCCCCCACGGGACGCCGGGACAAGCACGTGCCCTCGCTTCCGGTTGGTTCCGAAAGAGAAGGACCATCCCGCAGGTCGGCGTCACGACGTGGGGGGGGGGGGGCCCCGCGCGGGCCCGGCGGCGTGCCGCGGTACCACCCCGTTGTGGGGGGGGAGGTGGGGGGGCGACGCC
>JAJEIY010000069.1 GCA_022828085.1 Acidobacteriota bacterium
ACCTGCGGCATGGTTCTCTCCTTGGGAGCCGACCGGAACAGAGGGGACGTGCTTGTCCCGGCGTCCCGCGGGGGCAAACAGCGACACGTCGCCTGCGGCCCTCCGGGCCGCGTGCCGGTCGGAGACCGGCGTTCCAAGCCGGCGGCGCCCTCACGGCGCTTGACCGACCCGCCGGACTGCATTTTCACAGCAACTGGCCGGCGCTCCCCCGCGCGTGGCTGAGGGGCTCTTCTACCGCATGCGGCGGACGATCGGCAGGCCCCAGAAATAGAGCGCGGTGAGGTCCACCCCCCGCGCGAGGAGCGTCGCCCAGGACGCCGCGTAGACCCCGACCATGTTCACCGGCTGGATCAGCACCCAGAGCACGAACAGGACCGCCAGGGTCTCGATGAGCCCGGCCCAGGTGATGGCGCGCGTCTCGGTGCTCCACACCAGCAGCGCCCGGTAGAAGGCGAGCAGCACCGAGAAGATCGGCATCGTCACCAGGATCTGGAGCGCCGGCACCGAGAGGTCCACCAGGTTCGGGGCAAGCCCCGCCACGTGCTGGAACCACAGGCCGGAGAGCGGCGTGAGCGCCATCACTCCCTGCAGCACACAGGCCCCCGCCCCGAGGCCGAGCGCAAAGCGCACGAGCTTGTCGAACCGCTGGCGGCTTCCGTCCATGAAGGCGATGGCGACCTCCTGGAAGGAGAGCCCCATGCTGCGGAAGACGAAGGCGAGCGCCGCCACCACCGGATAGGTGGCCAGCGACTCGAGGGCGAGGCGCGAGTGGCCGAGGAAGAGGTTGACGAGCGGGTGGATCGCGAGCGCGATCACCGAACTGACGAGGAGCGGGATGTAGAAGTGGAGGATCCTCGGCGTGGTCAGCGGCTCCCCGTTGTGGGGGGTCGCGAGCACCTCGCGCACGCAGTCGGCCACCATGAAGCGGGTGGCGAACGCCTCGACCAGCACCGCGACCGAGAGCGCCGCCCCGCCGACGAGCGCTCCCGACATCGGGGCGTCGAAGAGCAGCCAGGCCGTCACCCCCATGCCCGAGAGCCGGATGGTGGTGCCGTAGGCGATGCGGCGCGTGTGGCCGTGCCGCACGAGGAGCCCCTGGTAGAAGCGGCGGTAGCCGATGGCCGCCGGCCACGGCAGCAGGACCAGCAAGGCCTGCCGGCTCAGTTCGGCGACCTCGGCATCGAGGCCCATCACCGTCTCGGCGATCCACGGATAGAGCGGGGACAGCGTCCAGGCCAGCATGAGGAGGGTCAGCCCCAGGTTCAGCGTGGCCCCGAACCGGCGGAGCGAACGGAACGCCTCCCGGTCCTTGCAGAGCGCGGTAGAGGCGCTCAGCATCATGATGATCGGCGCCTCGAGGATCAGCGCGAAGGCGAAGGCGACCCCGAACGCCGCGAGGTTCACGGTCGCGTCGGGGAGCCGGGCCACCACCGCGGCGACCAGCAGCCCCTCGACGGACATCATGATCCAGGTGGCCGCCATCGGCAGCCACACCCAGAAGATGCGGCTGGTGGTGAGTGGCGCCCGCGGCGGGGCCGCCTCCGGGGTCTTCCCGAATGTGGGGGTCACGCGGCGTTCCGATCCCCCGCGAGCGCGTCGAGATTCACTTCACGGGCGAGCGCATCGGCGACCGCCAGCCCGTCGCGGGTCGGCAGGAGCCAACCCCTGAGCTCGTCGCCCCTGAGCTGGACGAGGCCCCGGTCCCGCCATTCCCGGAACAGCCTTCGGTTCGCTCGCACCACCGCTTCGCCATAGCGGGCGGAGAAGCCCCCGAGCGGGAGACCGTCCGTCGTGCGGAGGCGCAGGAACAACTCTTCGAGGGCGCGGTCGCGGGGACGCAGCGTCTCGCGTTCGGCCGTGGGTTCTTCGCCGCGGAGAATCGCGGCCTCCCAGTCGTCGAACACCCGCCGGTTCCAGAACCGTTCTCCTCGTTCCGGTGCGAAGGAATGGGCGGATGGTCCGACCCCGAGGTACTCCACCAGGCTCCAGTACTTCTGGTTGTGGCGCGAACGAAACTCGGGCGCCGCGGCGAAGTTGCACGCCTCGTAGGCCGCGAAACCGCTCTCTCGGAGGGTTTCGTGGACCGCCCGGAAGAGGGCGCTCGCGTCGTCGGAACGCACGGCGAGGGTCTCCCCGCGGGCCTGGCGGCGTCCGAAAGGCGTTCCGGGCTCGATGGACAGCTCGTAGGCGGAGAGGTGGTTCACCCCCGGCAACGCGGCAATGGCGACGAGTTCTTCGCGCAGGGAATCGGGCGTCTGCCCCGCCGTGCCGTAGATGAGATCGGCCGAGATCCAGGGGATGCCGGCCTCGGCGAGCCGGGACACCGCTACCGCGACATCCGACGCGCTGTGCGCGCGGCCGAGGAACCGCAGCCGGGACTCGTCGAGCGCCTGCACTCCGAGGCTGACGCCCCAGACCTCCTCGGCCGCCCACCGGCGGGCGAGATCCGGATCGTGGACCAGATCCTCCGGGTTGGCCTCGAGGAAAACGAACGGCGAGGGCGAAGCAAGGCCCCGCTCCACAGCCGCCGACGCCACCTCCCGGAAGAATCCGGCCGGCGCGAGCGACGGGGTGCCGCCCCCGAAATAGACGGTGTCCGCACCGAGCGCGGCAGCCCGGAGTTCCAACTCCTTCAGCAGTGCCTGCCGGAAGCGATCGAGGCGCTCCGATCCGGGACCCCCGAGCGGAGTTACGGCGAAATCGCAGTAGGGACAGATCCGCGAACAGAAGGGAACGTGAACGTAGAGCCCCGGGGCGGCCGGTTCCGGAGTCTCCGTCGGAAGGTCAGGCGGCAGCGAAGTCGAATCCGGGCGGTCGGTCACGCCGCCGGGCTCGACTTCAATACGGCCACGAACGCCGACTGGGGAATCTGAACGTTCCCCACCTGCTTCATGCGCTTCTTGCCTTCCTTCTGGCGTTCGAGCAGCTTCCGCTTCCGGGTGACGTCGCCGCCGTAGCACCTGGCGGTCACGTCCTTCCTCAGCGCCCGAATGTTGGTGCGGGCGATGATCTTGCCGCCGATGGCGCCCTGGATGGCGATCTTGAAGTTGTGCATCGGAATCGCCTCGGCGAGGCGTTCGCAGTAGCCGAGCGCCCGGGGGCGCGCCTTTTCCTCGTGGACGAGCTGGCTGAGGGCGTCCACCCGCTCGCCGTTCACCAGAATGTCGACCTTGACGAGCCTGGTGGAGCGGTAGTCGAGCAGTTCGTAGTCGTAACTGCCGTAGCCGTGGGTCACCGTCTTCAGCCGGTCGTGGAAGTCGAAGAGGACTTCCGCGAGCGGCAACTCCGCCTGGATCTCCACGCGCCGCGAGGAGAGGAAGTTCATCCGGCTGGTGGCGAGGCGCCGCTCGGTCAGGAGTTCCATGACCGGTCCCACCGAACGTTCCGGAATCAGGATGGAAGCGCGGATATAGGGCTCCTCCGTGCCGTCGATGATCGCCGGGTCCGGGTAGTAGGCCGGGTTCTCGACCTCGTGCAGCTCCCCGTCCCGGGTGGCGACCCGGTAGCGCACGCTGGGGGCCGACAGGAGCAAGGACAGCCCGTGTTCCCGCTGCAGCCGCTCCTGCACCACGTCCAGATGGAGGAGTCCCAGGAATCCGCAGCGGAACCCGAAGCCGAGGGCGGTGGAGGTCTCGCGTTCATACGTAAGAGCCGGGTCGTTCAGCGAAAGTTTCCCGAGCGCGCCCTCGAGTTCGCCGTAGTCGTCGGTCGAGATCGGATAGACCGAGCTGAACACCACCGGACGCGGTTCGCGGTATCCGGGGAGCGACGTCTGCGCGGGACGCGCCGCGTCAATCACCGTGTCACCGATGGCGATGTCCTGAATCCGCTTGATGCCGCAGATGGCGTATCCCACCGCCCCCGCGGAAAGAACCTCCACCGGTTCCCGTCGGAGTCGCAGGAGCCCGACCTCTTCGACGACGTGGTCCGTGTCCCCGCGCATCAGGCGCACCCGGTCCCCGCGACGAATCTCGCCGTCCACCACGCGCACCAGCAGCACGACTCCCCGGAAGGTGTCGTACTGGGCGTCGAAGATGAGCGCCCGCAGCGGATCGGCAGGATCACCGCCCGGCGGCGGAATCCGCGTCACGATGGCGTCCAGGATCTCCTCGATCCCCTCTCCCTTCTTCGCCGAGGCGAGGACCGCCTCGAAGGGATCAAGCCCCAGCTCCTCGTCGATCTCCTCGCGCACCCGCTCCGGGTCGGCGGCCGGCAGGTCGATCTTGTTGATCACCGGAACCACTTCGAGGTCGTACTCCATCGCCACGAAGTGGTTGGCGACGGTCTGCGCCTCGACCCCCTGGGCCGCGTCCACCAGCAGGAGCGCTCCCTCGCAGGACATGAGCGAGCGGCGCACCTCGTGGGAGAAATCCACGTGGCCGGGGGTGTCGATCAGGTTGAGCTGATAGGTCTCCCCGTCCTTCGTCTCATGGAGGAGCGAGACGCTGTTCGACTTGATGGTGATCCCGCGCTCGCGCTCGAGGTCCATCGAGTCCAGCAACTGGTCCCGGAACTCGCGGTCGCTGACCCCGCCGCAGCGCTGGATGAGCCGGTCGGCGAGCGTGGACTTCCCGTGATCGATGTGCGCGATGATGCAGAAGTTGCGGACCCGCTCGATGGGAACCGGACCGGCGGGTCGGGGCACTAGGGCCGAGCCGTCGGAACGAGGGTCACCTCGTGCCGTTCCCCGTCGCGGAGGAACACCACGGTGAGCGGCTCGCCGATGCGGGCGGCCTCCAGCGCGTTCATGTAGTCGTAGATGTTCAGGACCGGAGTTCCCGCGAACTCGACGATCACGTCACCCTTCCGGAGCCCCGCCGTTTCGGCCGGCCCGCCCGCCATGACTCCGCCGAGCAGCAGCCCCTCGATCTCGGTGGCGTACTCGGGGATCGTCCCGGTATAGGCGCGCAGCGAGACCCGCGAGGTTGCGGTCTCCGGGGCGCGTTCCACCTGCACGAACTCGGGGACCGGATCGCTCTCGGCGACCCGGCGGGCGACAAGCCCCGTGAAGCGGGCGATCCGGGCGAGACCCTCGTAGTTCAGCTTGTCGGCGGTGTCCGACGGCCGGTGGTAGTCGGTGTGCGTCCCGGTGAAGAGGTTGAGGGTGGGAACGCTCTCGCTGTTGAACGCCGACGAGTCGGTGGGAAGGTAGGGGTCGTCGGAGAGCGCGAGGTCGAATCCCCCCGGCACGTTCGCTCGCTCGACAATGCCGGGCCAGACGCTCGAGGAGCCCATCGCCTGGACGATCAGCCGGTTCTCCTCGAGCCGCCCCACCATGTCGAGGTTGATGTAGGCCGCGAGCCGGTCCGGCCGGATGTCGTTCCGGATGAACGCCCGCGAGCCGAGGAGGCCCGATTCCTCCCCGGACCAGAACCCGACCAGCACCGGCCGGGCGAGGGGAGAGTCGGCCACCGTACGGGCCAGCGCGAGCACCGCCGCGGTCCCCGATGCGTTGTCGTCCGCGCCCGGATGGACGGCCGGGGGGCCGTGGGGGTTCAGGGAGCCGCCACCCCCCATCCCCAGGTGGTCGTAGTGGGCTCCCACCGCGACGTAGGGCGGATCGAGGCTGCCGTCCGCCGCCGGGAGGATTCCGACCACGTTCGCTCCGCTGGCGGGCGTCCGCTCGAGGTCCACGGCAAGCGTGGCGAACCCCGGAAGCGGGAAGGACCCGGCGTCCACCTCCCCCGCGTCGAGGGATCGCTGCACCTCGGCGAGGGAGACCCCGGTCCCCGCGAAGAGGCGGCCGCCGGCCGCCCCGTCGATGGAGACGGCGAGGATGCCCTGACTGCCCGGCACCGAGATGTCGAAGGCGTCCGGAGCCAGTTCGCCGGCTCCCTCGGACCCGGGGCCGGTGATCACCACCATGCCGGCCGCTCCCTGGTCCCGCGCCGCCGAGGCCTTGGAGCGGAAATCGGCGTGGCGGTTCAGCACGGATCGCGTCTCGTCCTCCACGTCGTCCGGGAAATAACGGAGGACGACGACCACCTTGTCGCGAACGTCGTGGCCGGCGTAGCTGTCGTAGGTGACCCCGGCGTTTTCCGGAACCCGGATGCCGTAGCCCACGAAATAGAGCTCTCCCCGCACCTCCCCGGTTTCCGAGAACGCGAACGCCTTCACCTGGTCGCTCCCGAAACGCTTGTGTCCCCCGGCGCGCAGTGAGGAGCCACGGTCCTCCACCCCGGAGATGAAACGGAAGGGGATCCCGAGGCCGTCCTGGCCGGGAAGCGGCCGGGCGCCGGCGGCCTCGAGCTCGGAGATCAGGTAGCGCCGCGCGGCAGCGGCTCCCGGCGTGCCCACCGCGCGGCCCTCGGTGCCCGGCCCGGTGAGCGCGAGGACGTCGTCCCGGAGTTCCTCGGGGGTCTGCCCGGCGGCGGGGAGCGTCAGGAACAGCGCCAGCGAAAGGCTGACAACGGTCAGGGTCTGGCGGCGGCTCATTGGGGCGTCTCCGTGGGCTGGTTCCGGGCCGGCGCCAAGCGGAGCGCGGCGAGCGCGGCCTCGTGGTCCCAGTCAGCGAGGTAGATCTGGCCGCCCTCCCCGCCGTGGCGGGTGGAGGTCCAGGCGAGGCCCGTTCCGTCGGGGGTGGGGACCGGCAGCCCGTCGAAGCCGTCCGTGGTGGTGATCCGGACCGGCTCCTTCTCGCCGGCGACGTCCACCATGTACACCTCGAAGTTGCTGAATCCCAGCTTGTTGGAGGCAAACAGGACGTACTGGAGGGAGGGGTGGACGTACGGCGCCCAGCTCATGGCCCCGAAATCGGTGAGCCGGCGCTGGTCGCTCCCGTCCGGGTTCATGGACCAGATGTCGGCGACCAGTCCGCCCTCCGAGAAGCGCCGCCAGATGATCCGTGACCCGTCGGGGAAGTAGAACGGGCCGCCGTCGTAGCCGGGAACGTGGGTCAGGCGCCGCTGTTCGCTGCCGTCGGCGCGCATGGTCCAGATCTCGCCGAAGTAGGACGGATCGATTTCGGCGAGCCGGGTCTCCCGCTCCGACAGTTCGTCCTCGAACATGCCCCGCATCGAGGTGAAGACGATCCATTCGCCGTCCGGCGACCAGCTTCCCTCGGCGTCGTAACCCCGCGCGTCGGTGAGGCGGACGAGTTCGCCGTCCGATCGCCGTTCCACGAAGACGTCCATGTGGGAGTCGTAGTCCCACTCGTAGCGTCGCTCCTGGCCGCTCTCCCGGAACTCGATCTCCTCCCGCTGCAGCTCGAGCGAACGGGGATCGAGGTGGGTCGAGGCGAACAGGACGTCCCCGTTCCTGGCAGAGATGAACGCGCAGGTGGTCTTGCCGTGACCCGGAGACACCCGGCGCACGTCCCCGGTCTCCATCGAGAGCAGGTAGATCTGGAAGAACGGGTTGCCCGGCTCCCGCTCCGACTGGAAGACCATCTCCTTCCCGTCCGGGGAGAAGTAACCCTCGCCGGCGCGCTTCCCCTCCACCGTCAGGCGGCGGATGCGGCTCAGGAAGCGGGACTCGTCCTCGGCCCCCTGCCCCGCGAAGACGGGGCTGACCAGACCTCCGCCCAACGCAATTGGAAGTACGAACACGAGGCGGCCGGATACGCGCCGCAACGACTGGAACATGGGGGAAACGAGGGCTGCGAACCGGTCGGTCGGTAGCCGGTGATTGTACCCCGCACCCGGGACCGCCGGCCCCCGGCCGGGCCGGGCGGCGCCTTGGAACGCCGCGTGGCGCGTACGGCTTGGAACGCCGGCCTCCGGCCGGCACGCGCGGTGCTCCGCACCGCGCACGTCGTGACGCCGACCCGCAGCATGGCTCTCTCCTTCGGAGCCGACCGGAAGCGAGGGCACGTCCTTGTCCCGGCGTCCCATGGGAGCAAACAGCGACACGGCGCCTGCGGCCCTTCGGGCCGCGTGCCGGTCGGAGACCGGCGTTCCAAGCCGTTTCCGCCATTCTCATGACGGACGGGTGCGTAGGAGGACGCGCGCATGGGCGTTTCGCGCTCTCGCGCGATGCCGGCCAGAGGCCGGCGCTCCGCTGCCGCCGCCCACCTGAAACCGCCGGCGGATGGCGCCACCCTCCTCGCCCTCCTCGACGCGGGCGCCGAACGCGACCGGAAGCTGGATGTACTCGCCGGCCTACTCGCCGACGTAGGCCGGGCCGCGGAGCGCCCGGCCGGGAAGCGCCCCCGTGTACTCACCCTCGTCCACCACCGGGGTCCCGTTCACCAGCACGTAACGCATGCCGACGGAGTAGTGGAACGGGTCCTCGAAGGTGGCCACCCCACGGATCTCTTCCGGATCGAAGACCGCCAAGTCGGCGAAGTGCCCCTCGGCGAGCGTGCCCCGTTCCTCGAGCCCCAGAATCTCCGCGGGGAGCCCGCTCAGCTTCCGAATCGCCTCCTCCCAGGTGAGCAGGCCCTCCTCGCGGACGTAGGTGCCGAGGAGGCGGGGGACCGTCCCGAGATGCCGGGGATGGACGAGCGGGGGCAGGTTCTCCGAGTCGAGGTCGATCGTGCCGCCGTCGGTCCCGCCGGCCACGTAGGGCTGGGCCAGCACCTGCCGGAGCGTGTCCTCCTCGTTGTTCCAGTCGATGACGATGCCGCGGCCCTCCTGCTCGAGGACCACGTCCATGAAGGCCTCCTCGGCGGGCTGGCTGCGCATCTCCGCCACTTCCTCGACGAGCTTGCCGTTGATCTCGGGATCGTCCACCCCGAGCCGGACGCGGTGCCAGCCGATGTTCGCGAGGTAGGGCGGCTCGGTGACGAAGTCGCCGGCGATGCGCTCGCGCATCTCCGGATCGCGCAGCCGTTCGAGCATCGCCTCGACGCCGCCTTCCTGCGCCCAGGCGGGGATGTAGCTGCGCAGCCCGGTGATGCCCCAGGTGTAGGTGTAGGAGTCCCCGGTCACCCGCATCCCCCGGAGCCGGGCCTCGTCGATGAGGCCGAGGAAGGTGTCCGCCTCGGTGGAGGACGTCGAGTTCAGGTGGAAGAAGTGGACCGGAGCGCCCGCCCGCTCGCCGATGAGGAGGGCCTCCGTGATCGCCTCCGGATCGGTCCCGTTCATGGTGCGGGCGTGGTTCGCGAAGATGCCGCCCGCCGCGGCCGCCTCGGCGACGATGGCGGCGAGTTCCTCCGTGGACATGTAGATGTTGGGCACATAGCTCATGCCGGCGGAGACGCCGAACGCTCCCTCGGCCATGGCGTCCCGCACGAGCCCGAGCATCTGCTCGAGTTCCTCGCCGGTGGGCTCCCGGTCCTCATAGCCCATGACGTAGGCCCGGACCGAGCCGGAGCCGACGTAGGACGCGACGTTGATGGCGATGCCGGTTCCCTCCAGGTAGTCCAGGAACCCGCCCAGGGTCTCCCACTTCCCTTCCAGTTCCTCGGGCAGGGCCCCCTCGATCCGGCCGCCCCGCGGGCCCATCGACGTCGTCTCTCCGTAGACCTCGGTGGTGAGCCCCTGGAACGCGAACGAAGGCCCCTGGCCTCCGTCCAGCAGGCGCCGGAGCTCGGAGTGGCTGTGCATGTCCACGAAGCCGGGCGCCACGTAGAGGCCGGTGGCGTCGATCGTTCGTTCGGCGCTGCCGCCGACGTCGCCGATCGCGGCGATGCGCTCGCCCTTGATCGCCAGATCGGTGACGACGCCCGGCGTCCCGGTCCCGTCGAAGACGGTGCCGCCCTGGATGATCAGGTCGTAATCCGGCGGCCCGCAGCCGAAGAGGCACGCGGCGAGGACGAGCCCCGGAAGGGCAAGGCGCCTGGGTGCGGGGTTCCGGAAAGTCATCGGCGTCTCTCCCGGGATTGGGACCCCGGTTCGGCGCGGTGGGCGAACCACGCGGTCAAGGTCCGGATCTCTTCCGAATGTAGCACCGTCCGGGCCGCAGGCGGGTTGCGACGTACGCGGCGCAGAGCGCCGCGCGTGCCGGTCGGAGACCGGCGTTCCAAGCCGTGGGCGTCACCGCGCGTTCGCGTCGCTGCGGTCCTCCGACCTGCCCAGGCCCGTGGCGATCGCCACCAGGATCACCCCCAGGAGCGCCCACGAGTAGGCGTTCGCCAGCCCGGCTTCCAGGGCGGACACCCTCGGCACGCCGAAAGCCTCGCCGGAGGCGGTCGCCGAGGCCGCGAGGATGGTCGGAATGAAGAAAGGCAGGAGAAACGGGTAGGTGCAGACGGTCATGTCCAGCAGGTTCGCCCGTCGGAAGCGCCCCACGCCGGCGCGCCTGCCGGAATCCCGGACCAGGTCGCCGACCGCGAGGATGGCCATCACCGAATGCGTGGTCAGCATTACGGCGGCGCTCGTCACGCCAAAGATGCCGAACTCCACCCTCCGCGCCGTCGGTGCGGCCCGCCAGGGCCCGCGCGCGCCGGCCAACCGGTCCACGAGACCTGCCTCCTGGGCCGCCCCCACGATCCCCATGAGGAGGATGGTGAAGATCACGATGCCGACCGCGCCCTCCATCCCGTCCAGAATGAGCCCGCGGGCCTGGAAGGACCCGGCGTCGATGTAGAGCAGGCCGGCGGGGGTGACGAGCCCCAGCGTCAGGGCCAGGGCCACCGCTACGGCGACCCCGGCGAAGAGGCTCTCGACCAGGCCGCGCCCCCGCCACAACATGAGAAACGCGGCCAGGGGCGCCAGCAACATGGGGAGCGCCGACGGGTCGCCCGCGAGCGCCGCACCCGGGACCGATTCCGTAGCCGGGGGCGCCTCGGCGCCGCCAAGCAGCGTGAGGATGAGAGCGGCGGCCAGGGCGGCGGGCAGTGCATAGCGGAGGCGGCTGCGCACGACCCCGCCCATGGGCGCATCCTGGGTGGTCGCGGACGCGATGGTCGTGTCGGAAACGGGCGAGACGTTGTCCCCGAAGGTGGCGCCGGCCAGGATCGCCCCGATCAACGCGACCGGGCTGGCCCCGAAGACGCCCGCCGCGGGATAGAGCAGCGGCGCGCAGATGAGGATCGTCCCGAAGCTGGTGCCGGTGGCGGTTGAAAAGAGGACCGCGACGAGGAAGGCCAGCAGGACGAAGCCGCCGCCGCTCACCCCCAGTTCGGCGCCCGCCCACACCAGGGAGTGCACGAGCCCGGATTCGCGCAGTACGGCGGAGAAGATGCCCGCCAGAAGCCAGGCCGCCACCATGAGCATGACGATGGGGCGCGACATCCCGCGGAGAGCCGCCGCGCTGTAGTCGGAGGCCCTCCTGGCGAGCAGGAGGCCGGCGCCCAGTGCCACGACCAGGACGGGCCACAGGCCGCGCTCGTCCGGCGCGCCGGAAAAGCCCAGCCAGGCGGCGCCGGCGGCGAAGACGAGGATCGGGAGCGCCGCTCCCGCCAGGCCGAGCCGGAAGGCGAGTGGCTGCTTTGGATGGTGGGCCACACTTTATGATCGGGGATCGTCGCCGGAGCGTCCAGTGGCGGCGCCCGGATCGCCGCGAGGAGGGAACGCAGATGCGTCAAGACGACAGGTTCGAGCTCTACGACCTGCGGGTGGAGGTCGTGGCCGGCGAGCGCGAGATGGTCTGCAACCACCGGGAAGGGGACTACTTCGAACTCCGGGGCGAGAACCTGTCCTTCCCCGCGGGGCAGACCTTTCCGCTCTACCCGCTGGCGGCGCTCCTGCCGCTGCTTCCGGCCAAACAGCGCCGGACCCATCCCAACGACTGGATGACCTCCGACGCCGAAATCGCCTGTCCGGATCCCCACTGTGGCGCCCGCTTCCGCATCACCCGCACCGGCACCTCGGCCTTCCGCCACAGCGAGGTCACTCGCGTTCCCCTCATGCGGCCGGGATGACTCTGCCGCTGCCGGCCAGCGGGCTGGTGCGTGGCTGTTGGCAGTTGTCGCAAGGGCATGGGCCCGAGTGGAGCCGTGAGCGCGCTTTCGCCGCTCTCGACGAGGCCGCCGCCCGGCCGGGGCCACTCTTCCTCGACTGCGCCGACATCTACACGGGCGCCGAGCAGCTCCTCGGCGACTGGTTGGCGGCCCGGCCCGCGTCCGCCAGGCAGGTGGTCGTGTTCACCAAGTTCGTACCGGATCTGGACGCGCTGGCCACCATCGACCGGAGCTACGTGCGCGACATCGTCCTCAGGTCCCGTGACCGGCTCGGCGTGGAGGCGCTGGAGATGGTCCAGTTCGCCTGGTGGGACCTCTTCCGGCCGGGGTGGCTGCGCGCAGCGGAGTGGTTGACGGAACTCCGCGAAGCGGGGGTCGTGCGCAACGTCGGGGTGACCAACTTCGACTGCGTCGCACTCACGGCTCTCCTGGACGCCGGAATTCCAGTGGTCTCGAACCAGGTCCAGTTCTCGCTGCTGGACCGGCGGCCGCAGAAGGGCATGACGGACCTGTGTCTCCAGCGCGGTGTGACACTGCTCGCCTACGGGACGCTGGCGGGCGGCCTGCTCTCGGATTCGGACGGTGCCTTGGCGCCGTCGCGCTCCCTTGTCAAGTACCGCCTCATCGCCGACGAGGTGGGGGGCCGCGCGGTGCTGGAGCGGGCCCGCGCGGCGCTCGCGGAGGTTGCCGGCCGGCGCCGTTCCACCATGGCCGACGTCGCGGTGGCGTATGCGCTGCGCCAGCCCGCCGTCGGCGCGGTGATCGTCGGGCTGAGCCGCAGGGGCCGGGCGGTGGGCGCGCGGCGCCTGCGCCTCGCACCGGGCGACGAGCGGCGGCTGGAGGCGGCGGTTCCCGCAGAGGTGCCGGGGGACGTCTTCGAGCTCGAGCGCGACCGCGACGGCCCGCACGGCCGCATCATGAGGTACAACCTCAATCGGGAAGGTTCGGGGCGGGTACGGGGAGAGTAGGAGTGGCCTATTCCTCTCGAGCGTCCACTAGCGGGCGCGCTTCGTCGGGGATCGTCCCGGAGGGAACCACCTCCACGGCCGGCCGGATCTTCACCACCTCCCGGATGCGGCCGGCCAGTCCGGCAGCGTCGATCACGCGGCCGGCCGCGGCCTCGACCCGCACGGTGAAGACGTCCCGCGCGCCCTCGGCAGACACCACCGCCTGGTAGCGGACCACGGCCGGGTCGGGCCCCAGGGCCACGGCCAGCTCGCGCGGGTGCACGAACATCCCCCGCACCTTCACCCCCTCGCCTACCCGGCCCAGAAAGCCCGCCAGGCGGGGCCCGGGCCGGCCGCAGAGGCAGGGGGCGCGGTTCCAGGCGGAAAGGTCGCCGGTGCCGAAGCGCACCAGCGGGTAGACCTCGTTCGGGCTGGTGACCACCACCTGCCCCGCCTCCCCCTCGGCGGCCGGGCGGTCGTCCCCGGGCAGAAGCACCTCGACCACCACCTCCGGGGCGACGTGCCAGCCGTCCTTTTCGGCGCACTCGTACCCGATGAGGCCCGTGTCGGCTGCCGCATAGGCCTGGTAGACGTCCACCCCGAAGCCGTCCTGGAGGCGGGCGCGCAGCGAAGGCGGCAGCGCGGCGCCCGTCACCAGCGCACGCGCGAACCCAAGCGGCCGGCCCGACTCCTCCGCCCGCTCGAGCAGGGTCAGGAGAACCTGGGGTATGCCGGTGTACCCGGTCGCGCCCGCGGCCAGGGCGGCCTCGGTCTGGGCGGCGATCGCGCTCGAGCCCCCCGGAATCACCACGCATCCGGCGGCGCGCAGTCCTCCGTCCAGCATCAGGCCGCCCGGGGTGAGGTGGTACGAGAAGCTGTTCAGCACCACGTCGCCGGGGCCGAAGCCGGCCGCTTCGAGAGCCGTGCGCAGGCGCGAAAAGTCCGCGCCGGTCCCCTGCGGATCGTTGATCGGACCCGGGGAGCGGTGGATGCGGGCGAGCGATCCGGGGGCCACCGCGAGCATCCCTCCGAAGGGCGGATCGGCGGCCTGAAGTTCGGGCAACTCGTCCTTGGCCAGCACCGGAACCGCGCCCAGATCGGCGACGCCGCCCACGTCCGCGGGCCGAACCCCGGCCCGCGCGAGCCGCCGTTCGATTTCGTCGCTGTGCTGCGCCCCGTAGGACACCGTGAGCGCCGCGATCCGGTCCTGGAGCTCGCTCCAGTCCTCCCTCAAGACAGCCACCGCTTCCGCCGCCGGTAGTGCTTCACGTCCCGGTAAGAGCGGCGCCCGCCGTCGCCCAGCCCCAGATAGAACTCCTTCACGTCCTCGTTGGCTCTGAGTTCCTCCGCATCGCCCTCGAGCACCACCCGTCCCCCCTCCATGATGTACCCGTAGTCGGCAACCGACAGGGCGATCCGGGCGTTCTGCTCCACCAGGAGGATCGTGGCGCCCTCCTCGCGGTTGATGCGCCGCAGGGCGCCGAAGATGTTCTCGACGAGCATCGGGGCGAGGCCGAGCGACGGCTCGTCGAGCAGCATCATCCGGGGAGAAGCCATCAGCGCCCGGCCCAGCGCCAGCATCTGCTGCTCGCCGCCGGAGAGGTAGCCCGCCGCCTGTCCCCGGCGCTCCGCCAGTGCCGGAAAGTACTCGTACACCTTGTCCGTTTCGGCCTCGAGGCCGCGCCGGGTTCCGCGCGTATAGGCCCCCGCGAGCAGGTTCTCGCGGACGGTCAGATGCTCGAAGACCCGCCGGCCCTCGAGGACCTGGAAAACGCCCTTCTCCACGATCCGGTGGGCGTCCATCCCCTGGATCTCCTCGCCGTCGAAGACGATGGTCCCGTCACTGACCTCGCCGTCCTCGACATGGAGGAGCCCGGAGGTGGCCTTCAGGGTCGTGGTCTTGCCGGCGCCGTTCGACCCGAGGAGCGCTGCGATCTGCCCTTCGGCCACCTCGAGCGACAGCCCCCGCAGCACCAGGATCACATCGTCGTAGAGAACCTCGATGTTGTTGAGGCTCAGGAGCGGCGCCGCCTCCGCGCCCGTCATCGCCCCGTCCTCACCATCCCGGCGCGTCCACAAAGTCCGTGAACGGCGCCCACGCGCCTTCCTCGACCCGGAAGATGCGGAGCCCCTTCGACCCGCGGTGATCCGTGGGGGTGAAGGTCACGGGCGCGGTGACTCCACCCAGGTCGTAGTCGGCGAAGGTCTCCAGGGCGGCCTTGATGTTCGCCCCGGTGAACTCTTCGCCCGCCGCCAGCACCCGCCGCATCCCCTCGGCAAACGCCGCAAAGGTCCACCAGCCCTGCGTGTACGCGTTGGTCTTCCCCTGGGGCGACTCGCCCTTCGACTCCAGGTACTCGCGGATGACGCGCGTCCCGGGCACGTCCACGCTCAGGGGCGCGTAGGGCATCGTCCCCATGAGGCCCTCCGCCGCGTCGCCGGCCAACTGGATCACCTGGGCGTTCGAACACCAGTTCAGACAGAAGAAGGTGACGTCGACGCCCAGGCTGCGCGCGTTCGCAAGCGCCACCGCCGCCGGCCCCGAAGTGTTCTGGAAGACGACGTACTGGGCGCCGCTCTGGCGGATGCGCGCGAACTCGGCGGTGAAGTCCACGGCGCCGCGGGGCATTTCGTAGAGGGTCAGGTCGATGCCCCGCGCTTCCGCGAACGCGACCCCGCCCTGCCGCGCCGGCGACAGCCCGAAGGGACTCGCGTTGTGCATCAGCGCGACGATGGGCGTCCCGCCGCCGTGGTTGTCGGCAATCCACTGCAGGGCGATGCGGAACTGGTCGCTGTAGGTCGTCGCCAGCAGGAAGTTGTAGGGAGCCTCCGCCGGGTCTCCCAGGCGATGCGAGAGGGACGCGGAGCTGAACGGGACCTCGTCCTCGGCGATCCGCAGCCGAAGGGCCTCGGTGTCTCCGGTGCCCCATCCCATGAAGATCACCGCGCCCTCGCCGACGAACTGGGTGTAGAGCTGCTCGGCGCGGTCCACCTGGTAGCCGTAGTCCTGGTAGATGAGGTCGATGGGGCGTCCTTCGATGCCGCCCCGGGCGTTGATCCAGTCGGCGAAGCCACGGACGCCGTCGCCGTAGTCGGTCCCGACGTCGGCGGTGGGCCCGGTGAGGTCGAAGATCGCGCCGACCTTGATGGCGCCCGTGTCCGGGTCGGCGTCGCCGCCGCCGCAGCCGGCGCCCAGGAACACGGTGACGCCGAGCGCCACCAGACGATGCCGCGTGCCTGTCGTGGTCTTCGGTTCTTCTTTCATCCTGCACTCATCTTGACTCATCGTCCCTGCTCGCGCGCTTCACCCGGTCCGGGTCTCGCCGCGCCGGTAAGCAAACGGCCACACGTGAAAGTAGTCCTTGGCGTTCTCCCACAGTTTGGACAGTCCCCGGGGCTCGAAGATCAGGAAGAGGATGATCACCACCCCGAACACGGCCTGCTGCGCGTAGGGAAGAAGCGACGCCGCCTGGGGAGCGGTGTCCTGGATGGCCCGGCCCACGTTCGTGATCAGCGCCGGGAGCAGCGTGATGAGCGCCGCCCCGAGGAACGACCCGCGGATCGAGCCCAGGCCTCCCACGATGATCATCGCCAGGAAGACGATGCTGGTGCTCAGCGTGAAGCGTTCCCAGGTGACGATGTTGCGGTGGAAGGCGATCATCGCCCCGGCGAGCCCGACGAAGAACGACGATGTCGCGAAGGCCAGCAGCTTGGTGCGGAAGACGTCCACCCCGATGACGCTCGCCGCGACGTCCTGGTCGCGCACGGCCGCGAAGGCGCGGCCGATGCGGCTCCGCATCAGGTTGGCCGCGAAGAGCGCCGTCCCGGCCGCCGCGAGCACCGCGAGCCAGTAGAAGTTGAAGCCCGTGTTCAGCCGCACGCCGAAGAGAACGGGCGCGGGCAGCACGATCGCCTCGGTCCCGCCCGTCACCGCGGTCCAGTTGGTCATTCCCCACTCCACGATCTCCTGGGCGGCGAGCGTGGCGATCGCCAGGTAGAGCCCCTTGAGGCGGAGCGACGGCAGCCCGAAGAAGGTGCCCGCGGCGGCGGTGACGACGCAGGCGGCGAACACGCTCGCCCCCCAGGGGACGCCGAAGTTCAGGGCCAGGAGACCCGCGGTGTAGGCCCCGATCGCCATGAAGGCGCCCTGGCCGAGCGAGATCTGCCCGGTGTAGCCGACGAGGATGTTCAACCCGATGGCCCCTACCGTGGCGATGGCCACCTGGTTCGCCAGGTCCAGCCAGTAGGGACTGGCCACGAAGGGGAACACGAGCACGAAGAGGGCGAGGATCCCCAGCCGGAGGCGCTGGAGGGGCCGCGGGCGGAGCCCCATGTCCGACTCGTAGCGCGTGTGGAAGACGCCGCAGTCCAGGCTCATCGGGGATTCCTCGCCAGGCTCATACGCGTTCGATGATCTCCTTCCCGAAGAGGCCGTAGGGCCGGACCATGAGCACCAGGACCAGGACCACGTACGGAACCACCAGGTTGAGTCCGTGCCCCACGTAGAAGCCGACGTAGACCTCGAGCAGCCCGATGACGGCGCCCCCGATGACCGCTCCGGCAATCGAGTCCAGTCCGCCCAGGATCACCACCGGAAACACCCGGAGACCGATGGACGCCACGTTGGGGCTCACCCCCACGATGCCCGCGAGCATGATCCCGCCGATCGCGGCGGATACCGCCGCCAGCCCCCAGGCAACTCCGAAGACCCGGGGGATGCTGATCCCCATGCTGAGCGCCGCCTGCTGGTCGTCGGCGATGGCGCGCATGGCGATGCCGTCCCGGGTGTGGCGGAAGAAGAGCCCCAGACCCGCCAGCACCGCGAGGGCAATGGGAATGGAGAGCAGCCGCGCCGTCGAGAGCGTCGCGGGCCCCAGCACGATGTCGCCGGCGGGCAGGAACGAGTCGAACGAGCGCGGGTTCGGGCCCCAGATGGCGCCCGTGACCCCCCTGAGGACGGACGAGAGCCCGATCGTCACCATGATCATGGAGATGATGGGCTCGCCCACCAGGGGACGCAGCACCAGCCGCTCGACGGCGAGCGCCACGGCGACCGCGAGCAGCAGCGTCACCGCCACCCCGAGGCTCCAGGGCAGGCCGACCTGGGCCACCGATAAGAAGATCAGGTAGGTGCCCAGGAGGAGCAGGTCTCCCTGGGCGAAGTTGATGACGTCGCTCGCCTTGTAGATGACCACGAAGCCGGCCGCCGCGAGCGCGTAGATCATCCCGGTGCTGAGTCCGGAGACGGTCAACTGGAGGAAGATGTCCATGCTCAGCGGCTAACAGCCGGTGGCGAAACCCGGGTGAGCGCCGAGAGTGGCGAGGCGCGCGGCTGACAAGGCGCGTAAGGGAGGAATACCGAGTGTATTTCGACCGAAACGCAACGCAGAGCGCCGCGAAGCGGCGCGGCTCAGCCGGGATGCATCGCCACTCGAACGCCGCCTGGGTTTCGTCACAGGCTGTTTACCCGCCCGTCCATCGTCTCGATGCGGAGCCGGTGCTCCACCGCCGCGGTACGGCCGTCCTGATAGGTGATCTCGGTCGCCACCGCGACCGAATCGCCGTCTCCCTGCAGGGCGTCGATGATCTCCCGGAAGCGGCCGGCGATGTGGCGGCGCCTCACCTTGCGGGTGCGGGTCAACTCCGCGTCGTCCGCGTGCAGCTCCTTGTAGAGCAGCACGAAGCGGTGGATGCGCGCCGCGGGCGGGAGTTCCCCGTTGACCTCGTCCACGTGCTCGCGCACCAGGCGGTACACCTCGGCGCGGCGGGCGAGGTCGGTGAAAGTCGTGTAGGGAATGCGGCGGCGCTCCGCCCACTGTCCGGCGTTCTCCATGTCGATCGCGATCATGGCGGTGACGAACGGGGCCCCGGATCCCCCGAAGACCACCGCCTCGCCGACGTAGGGGCTGAACTTGAGCTTGTTCTCGACGAACTGCGGCGAGAAGTTGCTCCCGTCGGCGAGCTTCATCACGTCGGCCAGGCGATCGATCACCACCAGATGGCCGGCGTCGTCGAAGTAGCCGGCGTCGCCCGAGTGCAGCCAGCCGTCCTCGAGCGTCTCCGCCGTCGCCGCGGGGTTCCGGAAGTAGCCCTGGAACACCGCGGGGCTCCGGCAGAGGATCTCGCCCTCGTCCGAAATGCGGATCTCGGTGCGAGGCAGCGGCACGCCCACCGTCTGGAAACGGATGTCTCCGTCCCGGTGCACCACCGAGATCCCGGACACCTCGGTCTGGCCATAGAGCTGCTTCAGGTTCACGCCGAGGGCGTGGTAGAAGCGGAAGACGTCGGGGCCGAGCGCCGCGCCCCCGGTGTAGGCCCGCCGCACGTGGGCGAGCCCCAACTGGTCGCGGACGGGGCGGAACACGGCCCAGTCGGCGAGCCGGTGGCCGACCTTCCGGGCGAAGCCGACCCTGCGGCCCCGGACGCGGTCCTCGGCGCCGGCGGCGCCCTGCCGCATCGCCCAGCGGTAGATCCAGCGCTTGAGGCGGGTCGTGTCTTCGGCCATGACCTGCACGTCCGAGACCAGGTTCTCCCAGATCCGGGGCGGCGACATCAGGAACGCCGGCCCGATCTCGCGCGTGTCCTGGCGCGCGGTCGCCGTCTCTTCGGGGAAGTTCACCGTGAATCCCGCCAGCAGACCGCTGGCCACTCCCACCATCTGTTCGCCGATCCACGCGAGCGGCAGGAACGACACGAACTCGTCGTCCGGGTACATCGTGTCCACGCTCTGCAGTTGCGACGCCATGGCGAGCAGGTTCTCGTGCGAGAGCATCGCCAGCTTCGGGACGCTGGTCGTACCGGACGTCGTCGAGAGCAGCGCGACGTCGCCGGGCCGGATCTCGGCCAACCGGCGGTCGAACTCGCCGCGCAACCTCTCATGGAGCGCATCGCCGAGCGCTTCGACCTCCTCGAAGGAGATCAGGCCCGGCGCCTCGTAGGCGTACATGCCGCGGCGGTCGTAGTAGACGATGTGCTCGAGACCGGGCAGCCGTTCCCGCACTTCCAGCACCTTGTCCACCTGCTCCTGGTCCTCGGCCACGATCACGCGCGCCTCGGCGACCTCCAGGATGCGGGCGAGCTCGTCGGCGATGGCGTCCTGGTAGAGGCCCAGGGGAAGGATGCCGGCGGTCTGGGAGGCCAGCTCCGCGATCATCCACTCCGGCCGGTTGTCTCCGATGATCGCGACCCGGTCGCCTTCCTCCAGACCCAGCTCCGTGAGCCCGAGCGAGAAACGCCGTACCCGCGCCAGGTACTCGGCCCAGGTGATCTCCTGCCAGATCCCGAACTCCTTCTCGCGCAGGGCAACGCCGTCGGGACGGCTCGCCGCGTGGTGCGCGAGGAGCCCGGGCAGGGTCCCGGTCACGGCGCTTCCCCGCGGCGGCCCCGATCGTCCGCCCGCGTGCCGAGGTAGGCATCGATGACGGCCGGATCGCTCCGGACCTCATCCGGACTCCCGTCGGCGATCCGGCGCCCGAAGTCCAGCACCACGACCCGGTCCGCGATGTCCATGATCACGTCGATGCTGTGGTCGACGACCACCACGGTAAGGCCCTGCTCCTCGTGAACGTCGAGGATGAAGCGCGCCATCGACTCCTTCTCCTCGGCGTTCATCCCGGCCGTCGGCTCGTCCAGGAGGAGCAGGTGCGGATCGAGCGCCAGGGCCCGTGCCATCTCCACGAGCCGCTGGTTTCCATAGGCCAGGTTCCCCACCACGGCGCTCCGGAGCGGCTCCAGGTTCATGAAGTCGATGACCTGCTCCACGTACTGGCGGTGTTCGATCTCCCTCTCGCGCTGGCGGCCCCAGTAGAGGCCGCCGCTCAGCACGCCGCCGTTCATGTGCGCGTGGCGGCCCAGCATCAGGTTGTCGAGGACCGTCAGGTGCTTGAAGAGCTCGATGTTCTGGAAGGTGCGCGCGACGCCCAGCGCCGCGATGCGGTGCGGCGCGAGCCGGGCGAGCGCGTGCCGCTCCCCGTCGCGCCCGGTCAGGGTGATGCTGCCCTCCTGCGGGCGGTAGAGGCCGGAGATGCAGTTCAGGACGCTGGTCTTCCCCGCCCCGTTCGGCCCGATGAGGGCCAGCAGCTCGCCGCCCCGCACCTCCATGGTGAGACCCGCGAGGGAGGTCACTCCCCCGAAGCGGAGCGTCAGGTCCGACAGTTCGAGGAGGTGGCGCGGCAGTCCCTCCCGGTGGGCGCGATGCCGGTGGACCGGCGGGCTGCCCGTCGCCAATGCTTCAGGCCTCGAGCACGTCCACCTGATATCGCCGTATCCAACCATCCCGGGTGACCAGGGTCAGCCCCTCGGTCCGCGCCTGGGCGATCAGGAAGCGGTCGAAGGGGTCCCGGTGATGCGTTGGCAGGGCTCCCGCGTGCTCGGCGTGCTCGAAGGTCAGCGGCAGGTGCGTGAACCCCTCTTCCTCAACCAGGACCGCAAGATGCTCCGGGATGTTCATCGCTCCCCGCTGCCGCTTCACCGCGATCTCCCATCCGCTGACCGCGCTGACGAAGACATCGTTCCGCAGACTCGCGATCGCGGCGGCGGCGCCCTTCCTGAGCCGCGTTACATCGCTCAGCCACCACACCAGGGCGTGGGTATCCAGCAAGAGGCGTAACCCCATCACTCTTCGTCCGGAAAGATCTTCGAATTCTCAATGGCTTCCTCGAGCTCCGGGATCGGATCGTCGAAGTTCGGAGACATCCATATCTGACCTTCCAGACGGCCGGGCTTCCTCTCCCCGCGACGCTCCCGGTAAGGCTCCAATCGCAGATACGGCTCTCCGGCCTTGGCGATCACGACCTCCTCTCCCTTCCAGGCGAGCCGCCCCAGGCGCGAGAGCTGGGATTTGGCTTCGTGCATGTTCACCTTCATGGAATCTCCTTTAGCTAAGCCAGACTAAGTCTGGCACGCATTGTAGAACCCGTCAACCAGTCCGGGGACTTCCGGCGCCCTCGGCCCATCGCCGGCGCCGACGTCCAGACCCCGAACACCGCGAGAGCCCCGGCGGCCCGAAGCCGCCGGTTACCGCTCGGGATGCGGGCGCGCCCGGTACCTCTCGTAGAGGCTCTGGTGCCGGTTGTCGAGCGACACCGGAACTCCGTTCACGAAGACGTGCTCGACCTCGGTCCGGATCTCCAGCGGATCCCCGTTCACCACGATGAGGTTCGCGACCTTCCCCTCCTCGAGGGTTCCGAAGTCTTCGGCCAGCCCGAAGAGCTGCGCCGGAACCACGGTGATAGCCCGGATCGCGGCCTCCTGCGGGAGCCCGTAGCCCACCGCGTGCCCCGCCTCGTAGGGCAGGAGCCGCGAGTTCGAGGACCCGAAGGTGGCGAAGGCGACCGTCACGCCGGCGTCGTGGAGTTCCCCCGGGGTCGTGAACGGTTGGTCGTAGGCCTCGTCCTCCTCCCCCGGCAGCCGCTGGGTGGGTCCCAGGATCACCGGGATCCCGTGTTCGACAAGGAGTTCCTTGACCTTCCACGCCTCGCTCCCGCCGAGCAGGATCATTTTCACCCCCTGTTCCTTCGTGAACTCCACGGCTCCGCGGATCTCCCGCTCGCCCTGGGCCAGGATCAGGAGCGGCATCTCGCCGCCGACGACCGGCCCCAGGGCGGCCAGACGGATGTCGCGTTCCCGGGCCCCGGCCTCGCCGGCCGCCGCGTAGCGCCGCGCCGCGTCGAGCACCTCGCCCAGCTCGGCCACCTGCCGGTCGTACTCCTCCTTCGCCTCGCGGAAGGAGCGCCGGTCCATGCTGAAGGTCGCGAGGTTGAACGAACGCGTCGAGAGCGTCGGCCAAGTCAGCACCATCCCCGCGGAGGCGTTGATGTCCATCTCCTCGACGGTCCAGCCGTCGAGGTGGACGATGGAGGCCTGCCCGCTGATCCCGGCGCCCCCGCCGCCGAAGCCGCCCAGCCGGCCGGGCGCCACCACCGCATGGGTGATCCCGTTGGCGCGCGCCACGGGAAGGTGTTCGCTCGATGGGTGGATCGCGGTGGCTGCGCGCAGGTGGGGGTTCATCTCCCCCAGTTCCACGGTGTCCACGGTGGCGCTGATGGCGCCGATCTCGGTGAGGCCGAGCTGGCTCACCGAGTCCATCATCCCCGGGTACACGTCCATTCCCGCGGCGTCGATCACGGCCGCGCCGGCGGGCGCCGTAACGTCTTCCCCGATCTCGACGATTCGGCCATCCCGGATCAGGATGGACCCCGACTCGATGGGCTCAGCTCCCTCAGCGAGCGTGTGGATCCGCGCGTTCTGAATGATCCAGGACTCTTCCTCCTGGCCCGCGGCAACCGCGCAAACGCTGCTGAGCGCCAGCGCGATCCCGAAAGCGTTCCTGCCGACCCGGGTCATCGCCGGACTCCTTCCCGCGGTCCGCGCCGGCCCGGCCCGCGTTCGGCGTCCGCCTCGGAGAGCTTCTCTTCGAGTTCGGCGCGTTCGGCGGCCATGGTCTCCCGCATCGCCTGGTCCCGCTCGCGGCTGAAGAGCATCTCGCCGTCCACGAAGGTCATCTGGTTCACCGCGTAGGTGCTCAGCGGGTGCCGGTCGAAGATCGCGAGGTCGGCGTCCTTCCCCGCCTCGAGGGAACCGATCCGGTCGCCGATCCCGAGCTGGATCGCCGGGTTGATGGTGATCATCTTGAGCGCCTCCTCCTCGCTCATCCCGCCCCACTTCACCGTCTTGGCGGCCTCCTGGTTCAGGTGCCGCGCTTCCTCGGCGCTGTCCGAGTTGATGGAGACGAGGATGCCCCGCTCGGTCATGAGGGCGGCGTTGTGGGGAATCGCGTCATACGCCTCGACCTTGTAGGCCCACCAGTCGGAGAAGGTGGAAGCTCCGGCCCCGTGCGCGGCGATCTCGTTCGCGACCTTGTAGCCCTCGAGCACGTGCTGGAGGGTGGCGATCCGGACGCCGAACTCCTCGGCGACCCGCAGGAGCTGCAGGATCTCGTCCTGCCGGTAGCAGTGCGCGTGGACCAGCCGCGTCCCTTCGAGGACCTCGACCAGCGGCTCCAGCTTCATGTCCCGGCGCGGGGGCAGCACCCGCTCGCCCCGGGCCTGCGCCGCCTCGTAGTCGGCGAACTCCTGGCGGTAGGCCTCCGCTTCGATGAACGCCTGCCGGATCACGTCCTGGACTCCCATCCGGGTGGCCGGATAGCGCCGTTCGACGCCGGCCGGCATGCCCCGCGACCGCTTGGGGTTCTCGCCCAGCGCGAACTTGATCCCCGGGGGAGCCCCCTCGAGGACGAGTCCCGCCGCATCGGCGCCCCAGCGGTGCTTGATGACCACGTTGAGGCCGCCGATCGGGTTGGCGCTCCCGTGGAGGATGTTGGAGGTGGTGACGCCGCCCGCCAGCTCGCGGTAGATGTTGACGTCGTAGGGGTCCACCACGTCGCCGGTCCCCGTCATCGAGGACACCGCGACGCTCCCCTCGTTGATGGACTCGGCGGCGATGTGCGAGTGGGCGTCGACGATCCCGGGCATCACGAACATCCCCGTGGCGTCGATCACCTCGGCGCCGTCGGGAACGGTGACGCTCGTCCCGACCTCGGCGATCTTCCCGTCGCGGATGAGGACCTCGCCGGGCGAGAGCGTGCCCCCGGTCACGGTGAGGACCGTGCCGCCCCGGATCACGGTGTCCTGGGAAAACGTGAGCGGCGCGCCGAGAAGGACCGCCGCCAGAAACAGCTTCGTGTGTCGCATCGTTGTCATCCTTCGTGGCCCGGGGTTTCCTCCCCGTCCGTTTCCTCTTCGTCGTCCGTATCCACCCGGTGGATCACCCCGTCCACGAAGACCGTCTCGACCTTCGCGTCCTCCTCGAAGATGTCCCGGTCAGCGATCACCAGGTTGGCGATCCGCCCGGCCTGAAGCGTCCCCACCCGGTCCGCGACCCCGAAGATCTCGGCCGGGGCCATGGTGAGGGCGGTGAGCGCCGCCTCGCGGTCGAGACCCCGCTCGACCGCCTGCCGCACCGCCGCCAGATCGTCCCCGGAGCCTCCGCGGCCTCCCGGAACTCCTCCCCGGCGGCCCGGTGGGCCGGGTCCGGACCGCGGAGCCTCGCCCATGTAGAAGGCGAACCGCACTCCCGCCGCCGCGAGGGCCGCGGGACCGGCGGGCGCCCGGTCGCGGAGCCGCAGCGTGCGGAGCGGAACCTGGGCGTCGGGGTCCGCTTCGGGGTCGGCCTTCGGCCAGTTGAGGTTCACCAGGATGGGGACGCCGTGTGCCGCCAGGAACGCCGCCGACTCCCCTGCCTCGTGCCCACCGTAGAGCACCGGCCGGATGCCGAACTCGTGGGCGAGACCCACCATCCGGCGGACCTCCTTGTCGAGGGCGGCCGGCAGGAGCACCGCCTGCTCGCCCGCGGCGGCGGGCACGAGCGGCGCGAGCGCCCGGTCGTAGCGCGGCCGCGCCAGGCCCGCCGGGTCCTCCTCGTACATCCGCCACACCTCGGCGTAGTGCGAGGCGTCCATGAAGAGCTGCCGCAGGTACGCGATCACTCCCATCGCGGAACCCGGGAAGGAGCGGAATCCGCGTGTCCCGAGCCGGACCATCACCGCCACATCCGGATCGAGCACCAGATCCCGGGCGTCGTCCCCCGCGAGGTTCAGGAACGCGGCCCGGCCCCCGACGATGCCGCCGCGGGGGGCGGTGACAGCCGAGGTGAATCCGGCGCGCCGGCGCGCGGCCATCCGGTCGTCGTCCGCCTGGAGGTCATCCGCCGCGAGCCGCCAGGAGAAGGTGTCCGGCCGGTCCTCGGGTCCGCGGGAGGGCGGCGGCGGGCTGGGGCCGCCTCCGGGCCCCGCGGCCTGCCTGCCCTGGGGAGCGGCCGCCCTGAGGCCGAGATCGCTCAGGGCAGTGATGAATCCCGGATAGACGTGCTTTCCGGCCGCATCGAGCCGGCCCATTCCGGCGGGCGCGTCGCTCCCGGCCTCGACCGAGACGATCAGCCCGTCCCGGATGACCACGGTGGCCTGGTCGAGCACGGTCCCGTTCCCGACGTGGACCATGCCGCCGGTGATCGCCCAGTCGCGCGGGCCGGCGTCGGCCACGGCGCGGGAGGAGAGCTGGGCGGCGGCGCTCGTCGCCACCGTCGCGACCAGGAGCGCCGCAAGCGGCGCCAGCAGGCGGCGATCACGCCGCGGAGGGATTCGTCTGACCATGGCGCGCGAGTCTGTCCGAGCGGCGGACGGCGGTCAACCGGAATTCGCGGGCCGAGCTGCCTCCGCGGGGTGCGGGCCACGACGCACGAAACGCCCATGCGCGTCCTCCTACGCACCTCGCCCGTCATGAAAATGGCGAAACGGCTTGGAACGCCGGTCTCCGACCGGCACGCGGCCCGAAGGGCCGCAGGCGACGTGTCGCTGTTTGCTCCCATGGGACGCCGGGACGATCGCGGCGGCGATGATGCCCATGAGGCCCGGCATCCCGTAGTCGGCGACGAATTCCAGGATGATGGTGTTGCCGTTTTCGAACTCCCGCCCCTCGTAGTAGCCGTAGAACAGGATGCCCAGCAGGAAGAACAGGAAATAGATGAAGAACGCGCCGAACCCCATCAGCAGGAAGGATTTCTTGGCATCGCCGATGTTCTTCGCCGCCAGCGTGCGCTGCACCATCATCTGGTTGGCGCCGTACACGGTGACGTGAAAGATCGTCATGGCGATGATCCCCGACCATACGGTCGCCTCGACGGTCCAGTCGAGGGAGAAGTCCAGTGGGTTCGTCTTGCCCTGGGCCTTGAGGTCGGCGAGGACTTCGCCCACCGGCGCGGGCATTTCGCCCAGCAGGGCGAAGAACACGATGAAGGCCCCGACGAACAGGACCGCGGCCTGGATCACGTCGGTCCAGATCACCGCCGTGATGCCGCCCAGCATCGTGTACACCAACGCGATGATCGTCACCGCGACAATCGCCGTCACGACATCGACCCCGGTGATGAACTGGATGACCAGGGAAGTCGCGTAAAGGATCGCGGC
>JAJEIY010000075.1 GCA_022828085.1 Acidobacteriota bacterium
TTGGAACGCCGGTCTCCGACCGGCACGCGCGGTGCTCCGCACCGCGCACGTCGTGACGCCGAGCGGCGGGATGGTCCGCTCCTTCGGAGCCGACCGGAAGCGAGGGCACGTGCTTGTCCCGGCGTCCCATCGGGGCAAACAGCGACACGTCGCCTGCGGCCCTTCGGGCCGCGTGCCGGTCGGAGACCGGCGTTCCAAGCCGGCAGATCGATCTGGGCAGATCAACGCCGCGCGCTCTGCGGGCTTGCGGCCCGCATGCCGGTCTGAAGACCGGCGGTCCCGGCCTAGCCCCCGAACTTGTCCTTGGCCGCGGTGATGAAAGCCGGCCACTGGGGGGTGGACGGGTTGTTCTGCGGGTCCCAGACCTTGAGGACGTCTTGCCAGGCCTCTTCTTCCGACATCCCCTTGCGGAGCGTCCGGTAGAGGTACACGAAGACCGAGACCCGCATGTTGGCGAAGCAGTGGACGTAGACGTTCCGGTCCTCGTTCGCCTCCATCACGTCGAAGAAGAGCTCGAGGTCCCGGAGCGAGGGGTCCTGCCAGTCCACCGGGATCTGGATATAGGTCATCCCCGCCTGCGTCACCCGGAAGCCCTCCTCGAAGTTCCGCTCCCAGCGGGCGGGCGCGAGGTTCACCACCACGTCGAAGCCGGCGGCGTCCACCGACCCGATGTCGTCGAGCGAGATCTGGCCGGAGGTCGAGAGCCGGTCGGAGATCTCGACGAAGTTGTAGACCCCGGAGAAGTCGGGTTCCTGGGCCGCGCCGGCGGCCGGAATCAGTGCGGCGGCGAGCAACACCGCCGCGAAGCGCTTTGTTGAGGACATCGCTGTTCCTCCTTCCCGGTTCCGGGGGTCAGTTCTCCGACGGATCCTCGTCGTGGACCGCGGCCCCGCCGTCGGCGCGGCGCTGGTCCACCCCGCCCTCGAGGACGCCCTCGTCACGAAGCACGACGATCACCTCGGCGGCGCCCTGCGCCTCGATCTCGCTCAGCCGGTGGCCGTAGGCCTCCAGGATCGAGAGCGTGTCCGGCGAGAACATCTGCTTTTCGTAACGGATCTGGTCCGGGAGCCACTGGTGGTGCATCCGGCCGGCGTCCACCGCTTCCTGGGCGTTCATGCCGTGGTCCACCACGTTCAGGATGGTCTGCATCACCGTGTTGATGATGGTCCGCCCCCCCGGCGTGCCGGTGACCATGAAGAGCGCGCCGTCCTTCGCCACGATGGTCGGGCTCATGCTGGACAGCATCCGCTTGTTGGGCTCCGCGAGGTTCGGGTCGGTGCCGATCAGGCCCCGCTCGTTGGTAAGGCCCGGCGCGCCGTTGAAGTCGCCCATCTCGTTGTTCAGCAGGAAGCCGGCCCCCGGCACCACGATGCCCGAGCCGTAGCCGAACTCCAGCGTGTAGGTGAGGGAAACCGCGTTCCGGTCCTTGTCCACCACCGAGAAGTGGGTGGTCTCGCCGCTCTCGGTGGTCCACTCGAAGCTCGACGGCGAGGAGACGGAAGCGCGCTCCGGGTCGATGGTGGCCCGGAGGTCCTCGGCGTAGTCCTTCGAGGTCAGCCGGGCGATGGGGATCCCGGGGTTGAAGTCGGGATCGCCGAGGTGGAGCGCGCGGTCCGAATACGCCCGCCGCATGGCCTCCGCCATCAGGTGCATGTTCGCCGCCGACCCGAAGCCGTTCCCGGCGATGTCGTAGCCCTCGAGGATGTTCAGCATCTGGACCATCGCGGTCCCGCCCGAACTCGGCGGCGGCATCGAGATGATCTCGTAGCCGCGGTATTCGCCCCGGATGGGCTCCCGCACCACCGCCCGGTAGTTCTTCAGGTCCTCGAGGGTGATGAGCCCGCCGTTCGCGGCCATCTCGGCAGCCAGGAGCTCCGCGGTCTCGCCCTCGTAGAACCCGGCCGACCCGTTCTCGAGGATCCGGTCGAGGCTGGCCGCCAGGTCGGGCTGGCGGAGGATCTCGCCGGGTGCGTACGGCGTCCCTTCCTTCGAGAACTGCGCCACCGAGGCGGGATAGGGCGCCATCCGCTCGAGCACCCGCGCGAGCGATCCGGCGAGTCCGTGCGAGATCCGGAAGCCGTCGCGGGCCAGCTCCACCGCCGGCCGCACGAGGCTCTCCCAGGGCATCGAGCCCTGCTCTTCCCAGGCGAGGCGGAGGCCGGCCACCGTTCCCGGGACCCCCACCGCCTTGTGGCTCAGGTGGTGGATCTGGAAGCTGTACTCCCCGTTCTCGTCGAGCCACATCTCGGGATGCGCCGCCGCGGGGGCCTTTTCGCGGAAGTCGTAGGCGAGCGGCTCGCCGCTCGCGGGCCGCCAGACCAGGAACCCGCCGCCCCCGATGTTCCCGGCGGTGGGATGGGTCACCGCGAGCGCGAAGGCGGTCGCCACCGCGGCGTCCACCGCGTTCCCTCCGTCGCGCAGAACCTGGGCGCCCACCTCGGAAGCGATCGCGCTCTGCGAGACCACCATGCCCTGACGGGCGCGGATCGCGGCGCTCTCGGCGGCCGCCAGACTGCCCGCGAAGGACGCGGCCACGAGCAGCGCCGGCAGGACCAGCGCCGGAACACGGCAGCGGCCAGGGTTCCTCAACAACACATTCATGAACGATTCCCCTGCGCCCGGAGAACCCGGGCGAGCGAAGTATCGTAACAGTCGCCAACCACCTGATCCGGGTGCGCTTTCCGCTCCCGCCAACGACCCTCCGCCCATGAAAGTTCCGATTCTCCGGCTCGCCGCGCTCGCCCTGGCGCTGGCCACCCCCGCCCCGCTCTTCGGACAGGCCGCGGTCCCCGTGGAGGAGTTCACCCTCTCGAACGGGATGCGCTTCCTGGCGGTCGTCCGCCCCGAAATGACCACGGTGTCCGCGGGTTGGGCCGCCCACGTCGGCTCCGCCAACGAACGCCCCGGGATCACCGGGATGAGCCACTTCTTCGAGCACATGATGTTCAAGGGCACCCCCACCGTCGGCACCACCGACGCCGAGCGGGACCAGGCGATCATCGAGGAGCAGGAGGCCGTCCAGGACAGGATCCGGGCGATCTACCGGGACCGCCGCGAAGCGGCCCGGCTCGGCGAGATCGACGATCCGTTCGGCCAGGAGGACCTGCCCGAGGAACTCGTGACGCTCCGCGAACGGTTCGACGCGCTCGTGGAGGAGCAGCGGACGCTCATGGTCAAGGACGAGTTCGACCGCATCTACACCGAGTCGGGCGCCACCGGGATGAACGCCTTCACCTCCCACGACCAGACGGTCTACTTCATCACCGTGCCCCAGAACCGGCTGGAACTCTGGTTCTGGATGGAATCCGAGCGGCTCCTGCGCCCCGTCTTCCGCGAGTTCTACGCGGAGCGCGACGTGGTGCACGAGGAGAGGCGGCTCCGCACCGAGTCCACCCCCACCGGCGAGTTCGACGAGGCGTTCGAGGCCATGTTCTGGCAGTCGCACCCCTATTCCTGGCCGGTGGTGGGGTGGCCGTCGGACCTGCGGGTCTTCACCCTCGCCCAGGCCGAGGAGTACTACGACACCTACTACGCCCCGGGGAACCTCACCGGGGCGCTGGTCGGCAACTTCGACCTCGACGAGGCGAAGGCGCTGGCCGAGAAGTACTTCGGTCGCCTCGCGCCGGGCGCCGAGGCCCCCGACGTGGTCACCCTGGAGATGGAGGCGAACGCCGGGAAGCGCCTCGACGCCTCCTGCGACTGCCAGCCGCAGGTCGCGATCCGGTACCACACGGTGCCCTTCCGGCACCGCGACCAGTACGCGCTCGACGTGCTCGCCGGACTCCTGAACGGGCGCACCGGGCGGCTCTACAAGACGATGGTGCTCGGGGACGAGATCGCGAGTTCGGCGGCGGCGTTCCAGCAGAACCGCAAGTGGGCGGGGCTGATCGAGATCACCGCCGAGGCGAAGGGCGACGCTTCGCCCGCGGTTCTCGAGGCCGCCATCGAGCGCGAACTGCGGCGGCTCGTCGAGGAGCCGATTCCCCCCGAGGAGATCCAGAAGGTCAAGAACCAGGTCTCGGCGGCGGCCTGGGAGCGGCTCGACAGCGGCTTCTTCCTGCTGGTCCAGCTCCTGGTCTACGACTCGCTCGGCGACTGGGAATACATCAACACCTGGGCGGACGCGACCCTCGCGGTGACCGAGGACGACATCAAGCGGGTCGCCGCCAAGTACCTCGTTCCCACGAACCGGGCGGTCGCCCACTACACCCGGAAGGCCGGCACCGCGGCGGAGGAGGTCCCGGCCGAACTCGCGGACCTGCCCGGGCCGGTACAGCAGCAGGTCATGGCCCAGATCCGGCAGATCCGGGAGTCCACCGACCGCGCCGCCCTCGAGGGCATGCTCGCCCAGTTCGGCCAGATGATGGGACAGGCGCCGCCGCAGATGCAGGGGGCGCTGCAATACGTGGAGCAGGTGATCCGGGAGCGGATCGCCGAACTTCCGGAAGAAGGGGAGGACGCACGATGAACCGCCGGACCGCCTTGATTCTTCTTGCCCTGCTGGTGGCGGGGCTTCCCGCCACGGCGCAGGACATCCCCGACCGGCCCGAAGAACTGGTCTTTCCCGACTTCGTCTTCGAGGTCCCCGACGGAAGCGGGTACCGCCACACGCTCGGCAGCGGCATTCCGGTGGTCATCGTGGAGGACCACACCCTGCCCCTGATCCGCCTGGGGGTCACGCTGCGGATCGGCAGCTTCCTGGACCCCGCGGACCGCGTGGGGCTCTCGTCGCTGACCGCGCGGATGATGCGCGAAGGCGGCGCCGGCGACCGCAGCCCCGAAGAACTGGACGAGCGGATCGAGTTCCTCGCCGCCCAGATCTCGACCTCCTCGCGCGACACCGAGGCGCGCGCCTCGCTCCGCACCATCACTCCCGCGTTCGAGGAGAGTCTCGACCTCTTCTTCGACGTGCTGATGCGGCCGCGGTTCGACGCGGACCGGTTCTCGGTGCGGCAGGAGAACGTGCGGGAGGACCTGAAGCAGCGGAACGACGACGGCGACAGCCTGCTGTCGCGGGAATGGTCCATGCTGCTCTACGGGCCGGACACCTACCTCGGCCGGCAGATGACCGTGGCCCACCTCGACGCGATCACCCCCGGCGATCTACGGGACTTCCACCGCCGCCACTGGCGGCCCGAGCACATGGTCTGGTCGATCTCCGGGGACGTGGACACGGCGGAGATCCTGGCGGAGCTGGAGGAGCGGCTCGCGGCCTGGCCCGCGGCGGACGACGCGGCGGACGTCCCCTGGCCGCCGCCGCACGAGACGCGGAGCCCGGCGCCGGGCATCTACCACGTCGAGAAGGACATCCCGCAGGGCAAGGTGCGGATCGGCAACCTGGCGCCCCGCTGGGACGACTGGGAAAACCCCGAGCGCGCCGCCATCCAGGTCATGGATCACATCCTGGGGGCGAGCGGCTTCACCTCCCGGCTGATGCAGCGCATCCGCTCCGACGAGGGGCTCGCCTACGGCGCCGGCGGCCGCTTCGGCTTCAACCCGCTGGGGCCGAGCGCCTATTCGCTGGGCTACCAGTCGAAGAGCGAGACGGTGGCGCTGGCCGCCGCGATCGCGCTCGAGGAAGTCCGCCGGATGCGGGACGAGGCGGTCTCGGAGGAGGAGCTCGGCCTGGCCAAGCGCTCGCTCGTGGACAGCTTCCCGCGCCGCTTCGAGAGCGCGGGGGCCCGGGCCGGCATCTTCGCGAACGACGCGTTCCTGGACCGTGACCACGGCTACTGGATCCGCTGGCGCGAGCAGATCGAAGCGGTGACCGCGGAGGACGTGATCGCGGCGGCCCGGAAGTACCTGCAGCCGGACGCGATGGTCATGCTGGTGGTCGGGATCTGGGACGACATCGGCCCCGGCGATCCCGAGGGCCGCGCCGCCATGGCGGACATCCTGAACGGCGACGTCACCCACCTCCCCGAACGCGACCCGCTGACGCTCGAGGTGGTGGGCAGCCCCGAGTAGCGCAACGGCTTGGAACGCCGGTCTCCGACCGGCACGCGGGCCGCAGGCCCGCAAAGCGCGTAGGGCTGTCGGTCCCGATGGCGTCCCCGGCCTGGAACGCCGGTCTCCGACCGGCACGCGGCCCGCAGGGCCGCAAGCGCGTAGGGCTGCAGGTCCCGATGGCGCCCCCGGCTTGGAACGCCGGTCTCCGACCGGCACGCGGGCCGCAGGCCCGCAAAGCGCGTAGGCCTGCCCGTCCCGATGGCGCCCCCGGCCGGGAACGCCGATCTCCGATCGGCACGCGGCCCGCAGGACCGCCGCAGACCCCTCGTAAGTCGTTGTTATTGCGGTCGAGTATACACGATCCCCGAAAACGGGGGTCACATCTAGGGCCACTTCCTCAACGGCCCGGCAGTCCCGAATCCGAACGGGTAAGGGCGGGAAGTTCGAGCACTCTCGAGCGCACCGGCCGACGGGATCCGGGACCGCGAGCCGCACCGGGTGGAGCAGCGGCGGGAACATACAACACCTTCGGACCGCTGCCCGGTGCGCCGCCTCCGGACCACGACCGCCGCCGTGACGCGGACGAACTGGCCCTTCTCGACGATCACGGCCGTCGGCGGATCGGGAAACGGCGCGCCACCGACCCGCATCGCCGTCTCGCCGGGAGCCTCCGGCCCGAGGCGCGATCCTGGCCCGGCTCCGGCGAGGAAAGCACGGCTGCGGGGCCACTCCGGAGCCGTTCTGCCACGCAACTAGAGCCACCCCCCCTTTGCTAGTGCTTTTGCGCATCGCCGTGGGCGCGATCCCGTTCTCCCCGTCGCGATGGCGCTCCGGCGACCCTGCCTTGCGGGGTCAGGGTCGGGGCTGCAAGCGACCCCCCCTTTCGTGGCGAAAAACGGCCCCATCGTGGAGTGCTTGTCGCACTCTCCTCCCCGGGCCGGGGGTCGCTTGCAGCCCGCGCCCCTGGCGCGAGTGATCCCTGCGGGAAGGCTTCCGGCTCCGCCTTCGGCGGGTCCAGGCGGCGGTCGGCGGGGCCTCCGCGCGCAGCGCGGCCCTCGACGGGGAGGCTCGGGAGGGTCGGGCGACAGCCCGCGGACGCCGCTCGCGGCCTCGTGGGCCCGCTTCCGGGCGTCTTGAAGCCGGAGGGGCTCCGCCGCCTGGTCGAAGGCGACCTTCTCCGCCTGGGCGAGGTGGACGACGACCACAGCGGTGCGCTGCTGCGCCGTGCGCGGACCGGCGCGTGGATCCGGGGGCCGTCTCAGAGAGACTGACTGGCGAGCGCGTCGGGAGCGGCACTGCGAAGATGGCCATGTTCGGCACCTCGCCTTCCTGCAGCAGGTCGGCCTCGCGGTTCGACCAGTGGCCGGCGAAGCGCATACGGGCCGCAAGAGCGAGTTAGTTGCGCCCTGCGGTCGTCACAGCTTGGCCGCGTTGGAAGGCTCCAGCGGTGCGGCAGGGACTCGTGCAACTCGACCAAGTGGAACCCGCTGCGGCCGTTCTGGCTCACGCGCCAGGTGTCGTGGGGCGCGGCGGGGTTCCGGACCGGCCCGTCCGGATTGAAGACTCGGATTTGTTGTTTTGACAAACAGCCAGAGATGCTCTATAAATGCCAATCTAGAGCAATGTGGCCGATCCTATTGATTTCGGGGGCACTGGTAGTCGCCGGTGAGAATGTGACTTCGCCCGCTGTTATAGAGCAGGTAGAGCCTCCGAAGGACACACCGTCAGAACGCATCCACCCCTTCGATGGGATGTTGGCTTTTCCATACTGGGTGCTTCCTCCGGCTCCATCACCTCCTCCTCCCAAAAGGAAGCAGCTAGACCCTCCGAAGGACACGCCGTCAGAACGCATCCACCCCTTCGATGGGATGTTGGCTTTTCCTTACTGGGTGCTTCCTCCGGCTCCACCACCTCCTCCTCCCAAAAGGAAGCAGGTAGACCCTCCGAAGGACGCACCGTTCGCAGAAACCCAAAAACCCCCGAGAGGAAGAAACAATGAGAGAACTCTGCCGCGCGATTAGCGCAGTGTTTCAGACACTGCGCTAATCGCGCGACAGAGAACTCTGCCGCGCGATTAGCGCAGTGTTTCTTGTCGGCGTATTTTTTGCGCCGACTGAGAGTGAAGCGCAGTTTTCACCTTGGTGTCTGTGGTTCCCTACGTTGCCGGAATGCAACCCAGCGCCCCAAAGCGATGTTGATTGTTGCGTCGATTCTGCGCAGTTCGTCTACGATGAGTGCATGCGGAATCACGATGACGATGAGGAGTGCACGGACATTTACGAACGTGATTACTACAGATGCCTGAGGAGTTCGCATCCGTGCGGTCTGATCACAGATGCAGCTCCAGGAAGTGGAGAAGTGGAGTATCTGGCGGCGGGCGGCAGATGTGTTCCGCCCCTTGATTTATCCGTTTCAGACGGGATCGTCGCTTCGATTGTCGAGGGAAAGAAGTAAGGCAGAAATGGTCAGATAGACCAAAGAGCCGTTATCGAAACCCGCGTCCGGATCTCGCCGGCGACCGTCCGAATTGCGACATCCCGAAGGCCCACGAAACCCTATCTCGAGGCGGAATCGGCCCAGTTCACATAATCGGAAGTGCGCCGGCGCGAGAAGTCGGCTCCAGGTTCCGATAACGAAGCCCGAATTCGCCCAATTCAGGCGCTCTCAGAGGCTTCGAACGACGTTCGAGCGCACTCCAGTCGGCTCCAGACGGCGAGAGAGGGCCTGACTTGCGCCCAAAGCGGTCGGAAATGGCCCTCTCTCGCCGGGTCCGGGATCCACGCGGCCCCCGCGCCCCGCCCCTGCAGAACGCGGGACGTGGGACCGAGGAGGATCACCTCCGGTACCTCAACGGGAAACCGCGACGCCCCCCGTCCGCCCGGTTGCTCCGGCAGCGGCGCGAGAGGCCGGGGGTTCGAAGGGGGGCGCAGCTCCCCTCGCCAGTCCCTTTGTGTATACAAAGGGTAGGCTGGCCTAGCTGCCTTAGCAGGTTGGCCAGCCGCCGCGCCGGTGCCCGGGGAGACCCGGGATCGTCGGTCCGGAAAGGCAGGATAGAGGTGCAACGCTACGCCGCCAGGAACGCGCTCCATTGCTCCATGAGCGCCCGCCGCCGCTCGAACAGGTCCGTGCGCCGGTAAGCCGCCTCGATGGCGTTCGTGTTCACGTGAGCCAGCGCCAGCTCGCACACTTCCCGCGGGGCGTCGGAGCACTCCGCCGCCCAGTCACGGAAGCTCGAGCGGAACCCGTGCGGCACCGCGCCGATCTTGAGCTGACGGACCAGCGCCGAGATCGCCGCCTCGGACAGCGGGCCGCCGCGGGCCGAAGGGAACACCAGCGGGGAGCCGTTGGCGAACTCTCTCGCCTCGCGGAGCACCGCGAGCGCGCGTGTGGACAGAGGCACCCGGTGTTCCCGGTCCGTCTTCATCCGCTCGGGCGGGATACGCCATTCCCGGCCCGCAAGGTCCATCTCCTTCCACTCCGCGCCGCGCACCTCGCCGCTCCGGCAGGCCGTGAGCACCAGGAACTCGAAGGCCAGCACGGTGGCCGGATACGCGCCGGACCGCCGCACGACCTCGACGGCGCCGGCCACCTCGGCATACGGCAGGGCGGGATGGTGCCGGGGCCGGACGCCGTTCCTGGGCAGCGCCGCGCCGATGGCCTCCCCGGCCGGGTTGTCCTCCCGGTAGCCCTGGGCCACCGCCCAGCGCATCACCGCCGCGATCCGCCGCCGCACCCGCTGCGCCGTCACCCGCTTCTCGTTCCAGATCGGCTGCAGGACCGCCATCACGTCCGCCGTGTGGATCCGGTGCACCGGGAGCCCGCCGAGCCTCGGCATCGCGTAGTCCCGAAGCGTCGAGCGCCAGAGCTTCTCCTGCCGTCCGCCGTCCTTCCAGCCGGCCCGGTGCACCGCGATCACCTTCTCCACGGCCTCCTCGAAGGTGGGGACCGTCCGCCGGCGGCCGGTCAC
>JAJEIY010000088.1 GCA_022828085.1 Acidobacteriota bacterium
GGTTCATCGAACGGACCTCCGGGCGTTAGCAGCAGGGTTCAGGGGGTAACCGGGCTCGGCGGGACGGCACCGCCGGCTTTGAACGCCGGTCTTCGACCGGCCCGCGCGGTGCTCCGCACCGCGCACGTCGTGACGCCGACCCGCGGCATGGCTCTCTCCTTCGGAGCCGATCGGAAGCGAGGGCACGTCCTTGTCCCGGCGTCCCATGGGAGCGAACAGCGACACGTCGCCTGCGGCCCTTCGGGCCGCGTGCCGGTCGGAGACCGGCGTTCCAAGCCGTTTCCGCGATCGGGTCGGCCGACCTAGACGAACAAGGCCTTCACCCGCTCGGCCACCACGGCGTCCTGGCCGGGGCGGAGCATCCACGTCGAGATGCGGAGTTGTCCTTCTCCCGAGCGGGAGACCGCGATCGGCGGATCTCCATCGAGGAGACGGGCGACCGCGTCCTGCGACGTCACGCCCAGATCGCCCTCGTTCCAGTTCACCACCACGTGGGGGACGTGGTTGGCGATCTCCGGCACGTGGGTCTCGCACGAGAGACCGCTCACGCTCCCCAGGACCTGTGAAATCAGCTCCGCGCGAGCGTCGAGTTCGCGCCGCTCCGCGTCGTGGTCGAGGGAGACGTAGCGCTCGACCGCCGCCACCAGGCCGACAAGCTCCTCCTTGCCCACCTTCATGCCGCGGCCGATGCCGCCGAACGGGCTGATGGCCTTGCGCGCCGCCTGGATCAGGTCGGGACGTCCGAGCAGGAGTCCCGTGGCCTGCGGACCCATCAGCCCCTTGCCGCCCGAGAAGGCCACCATGTCGAAGCCCTCTTCGACGTAGGTGTGGAGGCGCTCCGGAGGCGGGATGTCGGCGGCGGCGTCGTTCATCGTCGGCACGCCGTGCGCCCGCGCCACCTCGATCCACTCGGCGCGGCCGATCTCGCCTCGAGGATCGGCGAAGTTCAGGAAGAACATCATGGCCGTGCGCTCGCCGATCGCCGCTTCCAGCTCCTCCCGGGTCTCCACCCAGACGATCTTCGCTCCCACGAGTTCCAGCTGGGCCTGGTAGCCGGTGAGGTGGGCCCGCTGCTGGATGACCTCGTTCTTCATCCCGGTGGTGTCCGGGAGCATCCGCAGCTTCTCGTCGTCGTCGCCGGCGATCGCCGCCGCGGTCCCGCAGGTCATCGCGGAGGCGGCCCCGGCCGAGATCATGGCGGCCGGTACCCCGATCAGCCGGGCGACGTGGTCGCCCGCGCGTTCCTGGAGTTCGGGCAGCGGCACGAAGTTGCGGGACGCCGCGACCATGGCGTCGGTGACCTCGGGCGGCATGAGGGAGCCGCCGAGGACCGTCACGGTGCCGATGCCGTTGATCACCGGCTCGATTCCCAGCCGCCGGTAGACATCCTCCGGCGCCGCGGAGGCGTCCGGCTCGGATCCGGATCCGCAGGACGCGGCTCCCAGTACGGCGGCGGAGGCGCCGCCCTGCAGCACGCGCCGCCGGGTCATCTTCATGGCCATCGTCTCGTCCTCCCGCTCAGGAGAGCCGGTGCAGGATGCCGTCCCACCGCGCATCGCCCTGCCGGCCGTAGTCCGGCGGGAGTTCGCGCCAGTCCTGGCGGGTCCGGCCGTTCAGGTCCCAGGCGAGCCGGCCGTCCCTGAAGGTCATCTCGCAAACCAGTTTCTCGGTCCCGTCCTGGCGCGCGCCGAAGCTGTCCACGAAGCCGAACGCCCCGGCTTCCTTCTTGAGCACCGCGATGTCGGCGATCGCCCCCACGGACAGGTGGCCCAGCTCCTCGCGGCCCATCTGCCGGGCGGGGTTCCAGGTGGACTGCCGGATCACGTCGTCGAGGGACTCGCCGAGCGCCAGGAACTTGCTCATCGTGGTGACCTGGTCCTGCATCCCGGCGTTCATCGAACCGATGTGGAGGTCGGTCGAGATCGAGTCCGCGGCGAAGCCGGCCTCAAGGCACGCCGCGGCCACGCTCCACTTGAAGCTGCCGCCACCATGCCCCACGTCGAAGACGACGCCCCGCCCGCGGCCCGCGAAGAGACCGGGATTGGGCGTCCCGTCCCCGAGCAGCTCCCGGCGGTTGCCCGAGAAGCAGTGGGTGTAGATGTCTCCCGGGCGGAGCTTTTCGCCCAGCAGGGTCTCGAGCGGCCGTTCCGGGTGATCGGTACCGAAATCCACCATCACCGGGATCCCGGCGGCGTCGCCGGCGCGGACGGCCTCCTCGACCGGGTACCAGTCCGGCGCCGCGTAGTGGGCGGCCTTCACGCCGACGATGACGTCGGAGTGCTCCCGCGCGAGGGCCGCGGTCGGGTCGGCCTGCATGTCTTCGAGGTCCTGCTCGATGGCGCCGCCCCGCATCCCGTGACCGACGATGTTGGCCAGCGCGAGGACGCGCGTCCGGCTCCGGCTGATGATCGTCTCACGGAACGTCTCGAAGTTCCGCCAGCCGGCGCAGCCGGCGTCCAGAACGGTCGTGACCCCCGAGCGGAAGGTGTGGCCGTCCGGGTAGAGGCTGTTGTCCCCGGCGTAGGACCCCGGCTCGTTCGTGCCCGCGAACACGTGGACGTGCAGGTCGATCAGCCCGGGCGTCACGTAGAGACCCCCGCATTCGACGACCTTGAACGCCCGTCCGGGATCGATGCCCTCCCCGACCGCCGCCACCCTGCCGTCGTGCACGGCGACGTCGCGGACCGCGCTCAGCCCGTTCCGCGGATCGATCAGGTGTCCGCCCTGCAGCAGCAGGTCGAACTCGGGCTCGCTGGCCGAGCGGGCGGAACAGGCCAGCGTGAACGCAGCGGACCCGGCCAGGAACTCCCGGCGTGAGAGCCCGCTCCGCGACCGCTTCATCGGACCGCGTTACTCCCGCCAGGGGTAGGGCGGCCGCCGCCGGTGCCAGTCGGTCTCGCGCTGGAACGCCATCCCGAAGTCCAGCACCGCCTGGTCGTCCATCGGCGAGCCCACGATCTGGAGCGACAGCGGCAACCCGTCCTCATCGAACCCGCAGGGGACGGCGAGGCCGGGGTGGCCGACCAGGTTCGCGATGTAGTTGAGCCGCGGCGTCGCCCCGCTGACGTCGTCCGGCGGCTCCCACTCGTTCCGCGCCGGGATCGGCCACCCGTCCTGTACCACCCGGAGCGCCGCCCCGTTCGGCCAGGTCGGAGCGATCACGGCGTCGTAGCGGGAGACGATCTCGTCGGCCTCGCGCACGAGCTGGTTGCGGATCCGCTGGGCGGTCAGGTAGTCGGCGGCGGGGAGCATCCGGCCCGCCATCCAACCGGCGCGCCGGTCCTCGTTGAACGAGAACATCTCGGCGGCGCGCCCGTCGTCGAAGAGGGACCTGAAGTTGGTGCCGCTCTCCACGGTGACGATGGTGGTGAACAGCGCCCCGGTGGGGAAGCGGGGCAGTTCGATGTCCTCGATTTCCACTCCCACCGCCGCGAACACGTCCAGCGCCTCCTGAAAGACCCGCCGGGTCGTCTCCGACTGGGAGAGCAGGAACTCGGGGCGATGGACGCCGAGCCGCCGGCCGCGCATCGAACCCGGGTCCGCCCGGAAGACGAAGGGGCGGTCCGCCGTCGAGGTGTCCCGGGCGTCCCGGCCGGCGATCACCTCCAGCACGTGCCCGCAGTCCTCCGCGGAGCGGCCCACGGGGCCGATCTTGTCGAGGCTCCAGGAGAGCGCCATGCAGCCGAACCGGCTCACCCGGCCGAAGGTCGGACGGAGCCCCGAGGCTCCCACCGCGGACGCCGGAAAGACGATGGAGCCGCCGGTCTCGGTGCCGATCCCGAAGCCGATCAGGCCCGCGACCGCGGCCGAAACCGTCCCGCTGGACGAACCGAAGCTGGTGCGGTCCAGCTTCCAGGGGTTGAGCGCCGAACTCGTGTTGCCGCCGGCGAACTCGCCGAGCGAGTTCTTGGCCATCATCACCGCCCCGCCTTCTTCCAGCCGGTCGATCACGGCGGCGTTCCGATCGGGAATGCGGTCGCGGAAGATGCCCGACCCCCAGGTGGTGCGGATGCCGCGCGTGTCCAGCAGGTCCTTCACCCCGTAGGGAAGCCCGTGCAGGATGCTGCGCGGGTCGCCGGCCGCCAGTTCCCGGTCGGCGCGTTCGGCGGATTCGAGGGCGTGGTCGCGGGCGATCGTGACCATGGTGGCCAGCTTCCCCTGGTGGTCTTCGCGCGGTTCACTCGGCAGTTCGAACGGGGGAACGTCCAGCTCCTCCGCGCGATCGAGGTACGCCCGGGTGAGTTCGACGGAGCTGAACGATCCGTTCCGGAGGCCCGCCGCCAGCTCCGAGACGGTCAGGAAAAAGGTGGATTCGTCGATTGCCATGGTCAACCGCGTCGGAAAACGGTGAGCGGCGGTTCGTCGGGATCGAGCGGGAACTCCCTGAGCGTCCGCTGGACGCCGATCATGTTCTCTACCGCCCGGCGGAGCCGCTCAAGCTCCGTGGGGTCCTCGTAGATCCCCCGGGGCCCCTGGTGGTCGAGCAGAGTGCCCACCGTTTCGGCGGAGAGTTCGCCGGTGTCCTCGACCTCGGCGCACGCCTGTTGCCACAGCGCGCCAGCGGTGGACGCTGCGGCCAGCGCGGCGAAGTCGCGGCGGCGCATAGTCGGGGGTTACAGGCTGTTCATCGCCTCCGCGATGTTGTCGAGCGCGACCTGGATCAACTGCCGCGACGTGCCGAGGTTCATCCGAACCCAGCCCTCGCCGCCCGGGCCGTAGTTCGACCCCGGGTTGGTGTAGACGCCGGCGTTCTCGACCAGCCAGCGGACCACGATGTCTTCCGGCGTCACCTCGTCCTCCTCGGTCTCGGTGGCCGCCGCGGCCTTCTCCGCCGCGCCGATCGCTTCGGCGACCTGCGACACGTCCAGCCAGGCAAGGTAGGTGCCCTGCGCCTTGCTGTACTTGACCTGCGGCACCTTCTCGCGGAGATACTGCTCCACGAGGTCGTGGTTGCCGTCGAGGTAGACCAGTAGCTGGTCGAGCCAGTCCGCGCCGCCCCGGAGCGCCGCATGGTGCGCCACCACGCCGAGCGTGTTGGTCTGCGCCATGTGCTGATCCTGGACCTTCTGGAAGTACTCGGGATTCGTGGAATGGAACCAGGCGACCTTCATCGCGGCGAGGCTGAAGGTCTTGCTTCCCGACTGGAAGGTGACGCTGTTGTCCACGACCGCCTTGTCGGGCAGGGTGGCGAAGGGGGTGTACTTCTGCCCCTTGGTGACGAAGTCGCAGTGGATCTCGTCGGCCAGCACCACCACCCGGCGCTCGAGGCACAGTTGCCCAAGCCGCATGAGGTCTTCCGGCGACCAGCAGTTTCCGGTGGGGTTCTGCGGGTTGCAGAGGATCAGCGCGTCGGTCTCCTGCGAGATCCGGGACTCGAGGTCATCGAAGTCCAGCCGGTGGACCCCGTTGTCGATGATCAGCGGGCTCTCCTCCGCGAGGGTGTGGGACTCGCGCAGATCGGTGTAGAAGCCGCTGTAGGTCGAGGTCGTCAGCAGCACCCGGCTGCCGGGCCGCGCGAACGCCTTGAGCGCCGCGATCAGCGCCGGGTGGACGCCGTCGGAGAGCGCCATCAGATCGGGATTGATCTCCAGCCCGTGGCGCGTCCGGTTCCAGTCGAGGATCGCCGGGAAGAAGTCCTCGGGCATCTTGAGGTAGCCCCAGTTCTCGTGCTTCACCCGGTCCATCAGGGCCTCGGTGATCGCCGGGGCGCACCTGAAGTCCATGTCGGCGACGCCCATCGCCACCTGGATGTTCTCCGCGCCGTGCCGCTCGATGATGGTGTCCCACTTGGCGCAGTCGGTGCCGATCCGGTCGTAGGGGGTGTCGAAGTCGAACCGGCCGTTCCCGTCCTGGACCGCCGCGGCTCCCGCCGTCGCCGGGTGGAGCAGCGAGGTTCCCGACGTCGCCGCGCCCGCGAGCGCGGTCGCGCCGGCGCCCTTCAGAAACGCCCTGCGGTTCAACCAGATTCCTTCTGACATGGATTCACTCCTTCGTTCGGGTTCCTCTGGACCGTGCCCCGGTTTGCCTGAAACGCCACGCTGACAGGCACGAAACGGCACGTCCTTCCGGCGCTGGCGGGCTGGCCACTATAGTCGGTTTCTTGCGCTTCCGTCTGCCCCGCGTTTGCGGTCTGCTGGGCCTCCTCGCCGCGGCGTCGCCCGGGTTCGCGCAGGTTCCGTCGCCGGAGGATGTCCTCGGTTTTCCGATGGGAGGTTCCGTCACCGACTACGGCGGGCTCTACCGCTACCTCGACGCCATCGAGGAGTCGCCCCGGCTCCGGATCTCCAGCTTCGGCGAGACCTTCGAGCGCCGGGAGCTGCTCCTGCTGACCATCAGCTCGCCGGAGAACCTCGCCCGGCTGGAGGATATCCAGCGGGATACCCGGCGGCTCGCCGATCCGCGCGGGCTCGCCGCGGACGAAGCCGAGGCGATCGTTGCGCGCACCCCCGCCGGGGTCTTCCTCAACTACGGGAACGACGGCAACGAGTCCGCCGCTTTCGAGGCGGCGCTCTGGATGGCGTGGGAGCTGCTGTCCGGCCAGCACGACGCGTTGCTCGAGGACCTGGTGGTGTACGTCGTGCCCGCCTCGAACCCGGACAGCCACGAGCGCTTCGCGGCCTGGTTCAAGGCGACGGCCCGCTGGCCGGACGGCGACCCGGACCCGAACGCGGTCGAGCACCGCGCCCCGTGGGGCCTCTCGACGAACAACAACCACTACCAGATCAACCTCAACCGGGATTCGGTCTGGAGCACTCAGCCCGAGAACCGGGCGCTTGTCCGGCTCTATCTCGACACCCGTCCGATGGTCTTCGTGGACCACCACGGCGAGACCGACTCGTTCATCGGACCCTGGATGGCCGAACCCCTCCACACCGTGCTCACCGGGAACCAGCGCGACTGGCTCGTGGAGTACGGGCGGGCCATGGCGGCGGACTTCGCGTCGGAGGGATTCCCCTACGCGCCGTGGGAGTTCGGGCAGTTCGACCCGGGCTACTGGGACACGCTGCCGAACTTCACCGGCTCGATCGGTTTCACGCTGGAGACCACCGGGGGCGGCTGGCGGGGGTTGCGTCTGGCCCGCGCCGGGGGCGGCGAATACACGCTGCGGGACGGCATCGAGCAGCACCTGATCGCCGGCCGGAGCGTGCTGGCCGTGACCGCGGCCCACCGGGAACGGCGGCTCCGCGACTACCTCGATTACCGGCGGGAGGCGCTGAACGAGGGCGAGCGTCCCGGTGGCTGGCTGCTCTCGGGGTCGTCCGATCCGGCGCGCCTCGACGCCGTGCGCGGCGTCCTGCTCCGGAACGGCATCGAGGTGCGCGAAACGTCATCCGAGGTGACGGTGCGCGGCGCCCGGCCCATGTTCCCGCGCAGCGGGCCGGCCGCCGAGATCACGCTTCCACCCGGGAGCCTCGTGGTGCCCGGCGCCCAGCCCGAAGGCCGGCTGCTCCAGGTGCTGCTCGAGCAGGACGCGCGCTTCAGCGAGGAGTTCCTCGACTACGTGGACGAGCATCGCGAGCGCCGCTCCGATCCGTCCTTCGGGCATCCGGACATCTGGACGAGCGCCGACGCCTTCTACGACATCACCGCCTGGTCAGCCCCGCTCACCTACCGGCTGGATGCCTGGACGGTCGGCGCGACCGACCTGCCGCCGCCCGACGCCTCGGAGGCCCTGTCCCTGGAGGACGCGGTCGCCGATCCGCCGCCCACGGAGGGAGAGTTCCGCAACCAGGACGCGGAGTACGGGTTCCTGATCGCGGGGGGCACCGATCACGCGATCCGCGCCGCCGCCTGGCTCCTTGAGGCGGCCGTCCCCTTCCGGGTGGCCACCGCGGCATTCGAGATCGGCGCCGAGAGCTTCGGCCGCGGGGCCCTGCTGGCCTTTGCCGGCGAAGCTCCGGATGTTCCGGCACTCCGCGCGGGGCTCGCCGAGCTCGCCGCGGCCGGAGCGCATGTCCTCGGAGTGGACGATCCGCTGACCGCGTCCGGCCCCCATCTCGGATCCGATCAGTTCGTGCAGGTCGCGAGGGGGAGGGTCGCCATGGCGATGGGCGGCCCGGTGCGCCCGTCCGCCTACGGCAGCCCCTGGTACCTCTTCGAGCGCCGGTTCGGCCTCGGGTTCACCGCGCTCTCCTGGGACCGGCTGGCCGCCACCGATCTCCGCGACTACCGGGTCCTCATCCTTCCGGACGGCAGCTACCCGGACCCCGGTAGCGACTCACGCGCCGGGCGGATTCTCGACCACCTCGAGGAGTGGACGAACCGGGGCGGTGTGCTCGTCGCCATGCGGGGCGCGTCGGCATGGCTCGCCGGCGAGGATGTTGCCTGGACCCGGACCCGGCTCAAGCCCGGGTTCGCCTCGAAATCGGCCTTCATGACGGACGGCGGCCGCCCCGATGATCCCTCACCGGATCCGGAAGAAGTCGGGCAGCCCACCGAGGCGATCCCCGGCGCCATCCTCCGCGCCCTTCCCAATCCGGAGAGCTTCCTCAGCTTCGGCTACGAGGAGCCGTTCCCGGTGATGGTCTGGTCGAGCCTGGCTTTCGAACCGGACCCCGGGATCGCGGTGGCGGCGCGCACACCAATTCCATGAGGTTCCGAGGGTGAGGAATACGTGCTGATCAGACCACCCAGACAGGCACGGAGATTCCCGGGGCAGCGGCTGACCGCCGGCCCCTGACGGTCCCGTCGTCAGGGCTCGTCGAGTTCCGCAGCCGAGAGGCCGACCTGCACGATCCGCCGCTGATCCACGCCGGCGACGCCGACGTACCGGAAGACCGCACCGTCGAGCACCCGGGGCGCGGCGCCCTGCACAACCCCGGTCTGGTCCCCGGTCAGGAGGGCCGCGAACGGCGCGGCCTGCGAATCCGCCGCCGGATCGGTAGGGAACGTGAAGTCCACACCCTCGACGTTCGTGAACGCGATCTCCCCGTTCTCGTCACTCACCCAGAACTCGGAAATGATGGTCTCGTCCGCGATCCGGCTCAACACGGCGTTGATCGCGTCGCGATCCATCCCCGCTTTCAGAGCGGCGTCCACGAAATGGGCCGTGAGCGTGGCCTCGGCCACCATGTGTTTCGAGACAGCGTCGTTCGCCGCCGGCTGCTTCATCCCCATCGCTGCACCTCCAACCAGAGCAAGTGCCGCCACTGAGGCGGCCGTCCATCGCAACATTCTCATATTTGGTTCTCCGAGTCTCCGCAAGGTTCGCGGGGCGAGCGCGCCCCGAGACGCGCGAGGATCAGGGATCGAGCTGCCGTCCGGTGATCCCCAGTTCCTCGGCGTGGGGTTTCAGCGCGCTCACGATGAAGTCGATGTGCTCGCCGAGATCCACGCCGAGAAGCTCGGCGCCGAAGCGGCACTCGTGCCGTTCCACCTTCGCCGCGAACCGCTTGTCCTTCAGCTTCTTCTTGACGCTGCGCGCGCCCAGGGTCGAGATTCCTTCGGGGCGCACCAGGCAGCACGCGACGATGAAACCGGTGAGTTCGTCGCAGGCGAGGAGGGCCCTGTCCATGGGTGACTTCCACTCGACGCCCCATTTCGTGTAGTGGCCGGAGATCGCGTAGGCGATTTCCTCCTCGCCGCGCTCCCGCAGCCACGCCACGATCCGGTTCGGATGGTCCTCCGGCCACTTCTCGTAGTCGGCGTCGTGGAGCATGCCGGCGACGCCCCACACCTCGGGATCCGCATCCGGTCCGCCGTAGCGCCCGGCGGCCGCGCGCATCACCACCTCCACCGCCCGGGCATGCTTCTGGAGCGAATCGGTCTCGCACCAGGTGGTCAGGTGCGCCCAGGCCTCGTCCCGCTTCATGCGGATTCCCTTCCGCCCGGCGGACAGCAGGTCTCGATGCTCCACTTGCCGGGGCCCGCGGTCGCGAGGAAGAGGAACACGAAGCAATAGAGCGCCGCCAGTTCCCCGTCGTTCTGGATGGGAAGCCATCCGTCCGGCTGATGGCGGTAGAAGTAGGCGACCGCCATCTGGCCCGATGCCAGGAACGCCGCGAGCCGGGTCCGGTAGCCGACGAGGACCAGCGCACCGGTCACGAACTCGACGATGCCGGCGGTGTTGTAGAGCCACGCCGGGGAGTAGGGCGTGCCCTCGCCGAGCAGGAAGTACACCGCCACCACACCGTGGCACAGGAACCCGAATCCGGCCACCATGCGCAACAGGGCGTGGGCCGTTTCCCGATGCGGGGAAAGGACCGTCTTCATGGGAACCCTCTCCTATTCGTCCGGAAGCGCGAGCGCCACGAACTCGGCCGGGTGGTCCGGCGCGCCGACCGCGACCACGATGAACTGACGCCCGTCCACCTCGTAGCTCATGGGAGTGCCGGACTGGTTCGCCGGCAGTTCGAACTCCCAGAGGATCTCGCCCGTCGCCTTGTCGTGCGCCCGGAACATGGGGCCGCCGGTGCCGAACGCGGCGAACATGCCGGACCCCTCGCCCGCGAAGAGCAGCGTCTTCGTCACCAGCAGGCCGCCGCGGTCCGCCTGGCCGGTCCGCCCCAGCTCGACCCCTTCGAGCGCGGGATGCTCCCGGATCCACTCCGGCGTGTCGCTGTTGGGGACCTGCCAGAGGATCTCGCCGCGGTTCAGGTCGAGCGCTGTGATGAGCCCCCACGGGGGTTTCAGCAGCGGCAGGCCCTGCGGCCCGCCGCCCTCGGGGAGCCGGATCTGCCGGCGCGTGCCCTGAACGAAGTCCATGGTCGAACGTTCGGGATCGTTCTCGAGCCCGAGCACGTTCACGTCGAGGCCCGAGGACACGTACACGATCCCGGTCTCCGGGTCGGCGGCGACGCTCGGCCAGTTCGCCCCGCCGAGCGCCCCCGGCACCGTCAGCGTTCCCCGGTTCCCCCGCGGCACCATCACCGTCGGCGGGGTGAAGAGCGGACCGAGCGTGTAGAACCGCGCGATCTGGAGCGCCTGTTCCTTGAGCTCCGGAGTGAGGTCGATCAGGTCGTCCTCGCTCACCCCCTGCCGTTGGAAGGGCGGCGGCTTCGTTGGGAACGGCTGGGTCGGCGCCGTCTTTTCGCCCGGCACGGTGGACGCCGGCATGGGACGTTCTTCGATCGGCCAGACCGGCTCGCCGGTGCGGCGGTCGAGCACGAAGGTGAACGCCTGCTTGGTGACCTGGGCGAGCGCGGGGATCTCCCGGCCGTCCACGGTCAGGTCGAGGAGCACCGGGGCCGTCGGCAGGTCGTAGTCCCAGATCGGGTGGTGGACGGTCTGGTAGTGCCAGCGCCGCTCCCCGGTCGCCACGTCGAGCGCCACGACGCTCTGGGAGAACAGGTTGTCGCCGGGACGGTGACCCCCGTAGTAGTCCCCGGTCGGGGCCTCGGTCGGCAGATAGACCAGCCCGAGCTCGGGGTCGGCGCTCATCCAGGCCCAGACGCCGCTATTCCCGGTGTACCGCCAACTGTCGTTCTCCCAGGTGTCGTTCCCGAACTCGCCCTCGCGGGGAATCGTGTGGAAGGTCCAGAGCAATTCCCCGCTCCGGACGTCGTACCCCCGCACCGGGGAGGGCGAGTTCTCCGGGGAAGGCGGAGCGCCGCCGCTCACCAGCGCCGCCCCGACCACGACAACGTCCCCGACCACGGTCGGCGGCGAGCCGGAGCCGATCGCCGCGGTCTCGAGATCCACCTCGCGCCCCAGATTGCGCCGCAGGTCCACCATCCCGTCGAGGCCGAAGCCCGGGATCAGCCGGCCGGTGTCCGCGTCGAGGGCCACCAGGCGGTACGCCGGGGTGACCAGGAACACCCGCGCCGTCTCGCCGTCGCTCCAGAAGGCGACGCCTCGCCCGGAGGTCTGCCGGGGCGCCGACTCCCCACGCTTGCCCTCGTCGAGACGGTAGGTCCAGAGCGTCTCCCCCGTCGCGGCGTCGATCGCCACCGCCACCCGCCGGGCGCCCGCGGTGGCATAGACGACTCCGTCGAGCATCAGCGGCGTGGCCCGGAGATTGAGATCGGGCCGAGGTCCGAAGTTGCGTGACGTCCAGCGCCACACGATCTCCAACTGGTCCACGTTGCCGGCATGGATCTGGTCGAGCGGGGAGTAGCGGGTCGATGACAGGTCCGCCGCGTAGTGCGGCCATTCCGCGGGGTCGCGGTCCTGCGCGAGTCCCGAACCGGCGGCGACCCCGAGCGCCGCCGCGACCCCGATCAGCCTCCGGAGTACCAAATCCGGTAGATCGCGCCCGCGCGGTCGTCGGAAACCAGGATGTCGCCGCCGGGAAGTTCGAGGACGTCCACGGGGCGGCCCCAGGGCCGTTCCTCCGGCTCTCCGATCCAGCCGGTGACGAAGTCCTCGTAAGCGGTCGCCACGCCGTCCTCGTTCCGCACCAGGGTCAGGCGGTAGCCGATCCGTTCGGTCCGGTTCCAGGAGCCGTGCTCGGCGACGATCGCCTGGTTGCGGTACTCCTCGGGAAACTGGTCGCCCCGGTAGAAGGTCATCCCGATCGCGGCCACGTGGGGGCCGAGCTTCTGGGTTGGCGGCTCGAACTCGTCGCAGGACCGGTCCCGGCCGTACCAGGGGTCGCTCACGTCCCCGGCGTGGCAATAGGGGTAGCCGAAGTGCTGTCCGGCCTCGGTGAGGATGTTCATCTCGCCGGGCGGGTTGTCGTCCCCGAGCCAGTCGGGGTTGTTGTCGGTGAACCACATCGCTCCGGTCTCGGGATGCCAGTCGAACCCGACGGACATCCTCACCCCGCGCGCCGCGACCTCCAATCCGGAACCGTCGGGCTGCATGCGGGCGATGGAGGCGAAGAGCGGATCCTCCGACGCGCAGCGGTTGCAGGGCGCCCCCACCGGGACGTAGAGCATCCCATCGGGCCCGAAATCGATGAACTTCCAGCCGTGGTGACGCATGTCGGGGAGGTCGTCGGTCACCACCCCCGGTTCGCCGGGATCCGAAAGTCGCGACTCGATGTCGTCCAACCGGAGGATCCGGTTCACCTCGGCCACGAAGAGGTTGCCGTCTCGCATCGCCACCCCGTTCGGCATGAAGAGGCCTTCGGCGAGGGTGTGGAGTTCATCGGCCTCCCCGTCACCGTCGTTGTCGCGCAGCGCGTACACCCCGCCTGACGCTTCGCGGGTCCCCACGAAGATCGTCCCGTTCTCTCCCCGGGTCAGCGAGCGGGCGCCGGGCACCCGGCCCCAGACGGCGATCTCGAAACCGGGAGGCAGCGAGAGCCGTTCCAGCGGGAGCGCGGGCGGCCCGCCCTGGGCCTGGGCGACCCCGTCGCCCGAAGTCCCGGGACCGGCCCCGGAACATCCGAAGCCGGCGAGCATGATCAGGGAGAAGCCGGCAGCCGCCAGCCGAGCGGGGTGAGTGCGCATCGGCGTCAGTTTGCCGCGTCGGCCCGGGGGATCGCCTCGACGAGCATGCCCAGCGCGTTCTGGAGCGCCCGGTTGGCGCTTCCGTCGAGGGAGCCCTCGTAGAGCCCGAGCCGCGCGATCACCATCTCGTGCTCGGGGACGATGATCGTGCTCTGGCCGCCGGCTCCGGCGAAACTGAACGTGCTGTTGGGGAGCGCGGGGAAGCGCTTCTCGCCGCCGCGCGGCGGGTTGTTGATCCAGATGAGCCCCCCGTAGATGGGCCGTCCGTCCGCCTCCCAGGAGGGCGCCACCGAGGTCGCGAACTCGACGAACTCCTCGGAAAGCACCCGCTCTCCGTTCGGGGCCATCCCGCCGTCCAGATAGAGCTGGCCGAGCCGGGCCCAGGCCCGTCCACTGCCGAAGCCGTAGCCGTTCAGCAGGAAGTTGCCGTGCGGGTCGGCCTCCGCGACGAACCGGTTGGCGCCGATCGGGTCGAAGAGGTGCTTCTGCGGGAACTGGTGGTAGTTCTCGCCGCGGCCCTCGACCCCGAGCCGCACGATGTGGTTCGTGAGGATCGGATCGCAGTTCCGGTACCGGCCGACGGTGTTGGGCGGCCACTGCGGGGCCCGCTGGGTGGCCCAGACGTGGGAGTCCACGGTGCTGGTATAGAGGTAGAGGTGATCCGGATAGCCCATCGTCGCCAGGTCCCACTCCGGATCGCCGGCGTTGAGGCAACGGAGTCCGCTGGACATCTGCAGGATGTCCTGGATGCGGATGGTGCCGCGCACGTCGTTCGGATCCTCGTGCCACGCGTCGATCGGAGCGAGTTGATCGAGCGTGTAGACGCCCTGGGTGATCAGGACCCCCGCCAGGGTCGCCGACAGGCTCTTGTTCATGGACCAGCTCTCGAGCGGCGTGTCCTTGGTGATGCCGTCTTCCTCGCGGTAGCGTTCGGCCACCAGTCGGCCGCGGTGGAGGACCACGAAGGCGAGCGTCATGGCGCCTTCCTCGAAGGCCGCGTCCACGGCGGCCTCGAGCTTCTCGGCGTCCACGTCTTCCGGCAGCGGCTCGTCCGGGAGCACGTCACCCATCGGCCAGGGGTCGTCCTGGTTCACCGTGGAGGTCACCGGAACTGTCTCGTAGAACGGGGCCTCCTCGCCGATCGGGAGCGTGACGCAGCCCTGGTCGCCGTGGAGGACGGCCGTCCTGGTGACGCCCGTGTCGGTGGTGATGTGGACCTTCTGGCCCTCCATGTCGACCTCGCGCCCGGGGAGCCGGTCGCGATACTGGTACCGGGAGGTGAAGCCACCGATCTGGTGCTGGGCGGCCTCGAAGTCGAGCCCCGTGAGGAAGACCGCCGAGCACAGCACCTTGGCGAATCCGGACGCCTCGTGCTCGATGAACACGTCGGGATCGAGGAACCCGCGCGGCGGGTGCTCGCGCTCGGTGTCGAGTTCGTACTGGGAGGAACGGAAGACGAGACACTCGTTGAGGCTCATCTCATCCGTGCAGGGCTGCTCCATGAACGGTTCGTCCCCGCCCCCCGCGCAGCCGAAGGCGGCCGCGAGCAGGAGTGCGGCGGTGAGCGTAAGCGCGGGATGCCGCCGCAGATTCGTCAACTGATGATTCATCGATCGTCTCCTCCCGGCTGCGGGAAAGGGTGCCGAAGCCGCTCATTCCGCGCGTGGCCGGACCCGCGATTGTATGGCCGCAGCTCGGCGATGGATGGGTGCGGATACTCTGCCGGCTGCGCTCCGGCCCATGATCCGCGAACCCGCGCTCCATCGCCCCCACGTCGTCCTGGTGGGCGGGGGCCATTCCCACGTCCAGGTCCTCCGCCGGATGATGATGCGTCCATGGCCCGAGGCGCGGGTGACGGTGGTGCTCGACACGCCGGTCGCCGTCTATTCCGGGATGGTGCCCGGGTTCGTCGCCGACCAGTATCGGGCCTCGGAGCTCGAGATCGACGTGGTCCCGCTGGCCCGGCTCGCGGGCGCCGAAGTCGTCCTCACGCCCGCGGTGGGGGTGGACCCGCCGGACCGGCGAATCCGGCTCGAGGAACGCGCTCCCCTCGCCTACGATTTCGTGTCCTTCGACATCGGCAGCACCGTCGCCGGACTCGACCTGCCCGGCGTCCGGGAGCGAGCCCGCGCCACCCGGCCGATTGCGCGCCTGGTGCGGGAGATCGGGACGCTCTCGGCGTCCTTTCTCGCCCATGCCGCGGACCGGCCCTTCGAGGTGGTGGTCGCCGGGGGAGGGGCCGGCGGCATCGAGCTGGCGTTCACCGTCCGGGAGCGGCTGCTGGCGGCGGCGCGCCGGGCCGGGGTCGAGCGCGCGCTCCGGATCACGCTGCTCCAGGCGCTTCCCGAGGTCCTCACCGGGTTCCCGCCCTCGCTGGCGGTCCGGACCCGGCGCAATGCCGCCGCGCGCGACATCTCGATTCGCACCGGCGCCTGGGTCGCCGCCGCCGAGGACGGCGGGGTCCGGCTCGAGACCGGCGAGGTCGTTCCCGCCGATTCCCTCATCTGGGCGGTGGGAGCCGGCAGCCTGGACGTCTTTCGCGATTCGGGGCTGCCCCTCGACGAGCACGGTTTCGTGCTCACCCGCCCGACGCTCCAGACCCTGGGCGACGACCGGATCTTCGGGGTGGGGGACTGCGCGACCCTCGAGGACTGGCCGGCGACCCCGAAGGCCGGGGTCTACGCGGTGCGGCAGGGGCCGTTCATCGCCGACAACCTGCGGCGGGTGGTCGCCGGCCGACCGCTGCGGCGCTACCGGCCGCAGCCCGATTTCCTCACCCTCCTGAACCTCGGGGACGGCCACGCGCTCGGAGCGAAGTGGGGAACGTCCTTCGAGGGCCGCTGGGTGATGGACCTCAAGGACCGGATCGACCGGAAGTTCATGCGGAAGTTCCAGGTGCTCGACGACGGCGGCGGGACTACCAGCGAGTTCTCCCGGATGGACCGGACCGCGATGGAGGCGATGGTGTGCGGGGGCTGCGCGGCGAAGGCGGGCCAGACCACCCTCGACCGGGCGCTCGGCCGCCTGCGGGCGGAACTCGGCGCCGGCAGCGCGAACGGCAGCGTTCGCCTCGGTCTCGACCAGTCCGACGACGCCGCCGCCTTCGCAACGCCGCGCGGTGACGTGGTCGTCTCCAGCGTGGACTGGTTCAAGGCGTTCAGCGGCGACCACTGGCTGAACGGGAAGGTCGCCGCGGCGAACGCTCTTTCGGATCTCTTCGCCACGGGCGCCGAACCGCGGTACGCGATGGCGCTCGTCAACCTTCCCGAGGACGAAACCCCCGAAGCCGGCGCGGAGACGCTCTACCAGCTCCTCGCGGGCGCCCGCTCGCTGCTCGACGAGCACGGAGTTGCCCTGCTGGGCGGCCACACCACGGTCGGTCCCGAGTTGACCGTCGGGTTCTCGGTGGAAGGGCACCCGATCGGAGAACGCCTGCTGACCCTGGACGGCCTCGAGGCTGGCGACGGGCTCTACCTGACCAAGCGGCTCGGCAGCGGCGTGGTGCTGCGCGGTGTCATGCTCGGCCAGGGACGCGGTGCGTGGCTCCAGGCAGCCACGGCCCAGATGGTGTGTCCCAACCGGAAGGCGGCCCGGGCCGCCGTCGGGGCGGGACTGCGCGCGGCTACCGACGTGACCGGCTTCGGCCTCATGAACCATCTGGCCGAGATGCTGCGGGCCAGCGGCTTGGCGGCGGAGCTGGATGTCTCCGCGCTCCCGGCGCTGCCCGGCGCCGAGGAGCTCCTCGGTTCCGGCCTCCGCAGTACCGCGCACGAGGCGAACCGCAGGATCGCGAAGGCGGTCCGGATCGAGGCCGAGGCCTCGCGGCATCCCCGTCTCGAGCTGCTCTTCGATCCGCAGACCGCGGGGGGTTTTCTCGCCGGGGTGCCCGAGGCCCGGTCCGACGACTTCCTGGGCCGGCTCCGGGACGCGAACGTGGAGGCGGTCCGGATCGGGACCGTGGTTCCCCGCCTGGACGACGGCGCGGTGGCTACGATCGGTTGTCGATCGTCATGAACGTGAATCCGGCGCCTCGCTTCCTCTCCTTCGTGAAGATGTCCGGCGCGGGGAACGACTTCGTGGTCGCGGACAACCGGGATGGCTCCATCGCCGAGGAAGACAAGGCCGGACTCGCCCGGCGGGCGTGCCGCCGCAAGATCGGGATCGGGGCCGACGGCCTGATCCTGATCGAGCGCGACGGGGGGCAGGACGCCGACTACGTGATGCGGTACTTCAATGCCGACGGCAGCGAGGGAGAACTCTGCGGCAACGGGACCCGCTGCGCCGCGGTCTTCGCCCGGGAGATCGGGGCGGGTGGAATCTCGCAGCGGATCGCTACGCCGGCGGGGGTGCTGCGGGCCGACATCCTGTCTGGTTCGGCCGCCGCGGCGACGGTGCGGGTGGCGATGGCGAAGCCGAGTCCGATCCGCCGCCTCCGGCTGTCCGACCTCCCCGGCGGCGAGGCCGACCTGTTCGCGTTGGAGGTCGGCGTTCCGCACGCCATCGAAGTCGTCCCGGACGTCGGAGTCGTGGACGTGGACCGCCGGGGCAGCGCGATCCGGAGGCATTCCGTTTTTCCGGCCGGCGCGAACGCCAACTTCATCGCGCTGGACGAAGGTTCGGGAGAGATCCGGCTGCGCACCTTCGAGCGCGGCGTCGAGGCCGAGTGTCTAGCGTGCGGGACGGGAGCCACGGCGGCCGTCACGGTGGCGCACCGTCTCTTCGGTTGGCCGGCGGCCGTCCCCGTCCGGGTGGCGAGCGGCGACCTGATCCAGATCGACTGCGCCGGGGAGGCGCCGCTGATGGAGGGCCCGGTCACCCGGGTCTTCGAGGGCGCTTTCGGTCTTGTCTCCGGGCCCACGGCCCCCCGGGCGGAGCAAGCCGCAGGCCGATGACGCGGTTCGGCGCCCGCCGTCCGCTCCTGGCCGCCGCGTTCGTCTTCGGAGTCGTGGCCGCCGGCTGCGACGAAGGTTCGGACGGCCCGTCCACCTCGCCGACGGCTCCGGACCCGGCTCCCGCGCCCACCGCGCCGCCCCCCGTTCGCTGCGCCGAGGAAGGGCGCGTCCTCGAGTTCGGATTCTTCGCCTCCTACGACCCGATCAGTTACCGAGGTGATCCCGACCCGGAAGCGCCGGCCTTCGACGAGCACCGCGGCTACGAAGCCGATCTCATGAGCGCGCTCGAGGCGATGGACGGCGCCGGCCTCTCCTTCAACCGCCGCGGCATCGACGTCTGGCCGGGAATCTGGCTGCTTCCGGCCACCCCGGAGTTCGACCTCGTGGGAGGTGGCATCACGATCCTGGAGGAACGCACCCGGGACGCGTCCGGCGCCCCCGCGGTCGCTTTCACGTCGGGTCACATCGTGTTCCGCCACTCGCTCCTCGTGCGCGGCGCCGACGCCGCGACCCTCCGCGAATACAGCCATCTGACGAACGAGGCTCGCGTCGGCGTCTCGGTGGAGACGACCGGCGAGTCGCGCTTCCTGCAGATCGTCGGACTTGTCGATGACGGCGGGGTGCTGCTGGCGGGGACCAGCGTCACCACCCCCGAAGGGATCGTCGTCGCGGACGGCACCGAGGCCTTTCGCATCGCCGCGGGCGGGTCGTCCGCGAACCTGGCCGGACGCAGCCACCTGGAGCCCCCGTCTCCCGGCTATCCGCAGGTCGTCTTCTTCGGCGCCGAGTCGCCCCGGTCGGAGCAACTGATGGCGCTGGCCACCCGGGGAGTGGACGCGCTGGCGGGCGACGAGATCGGGAACCGCGTCGCGGAAGCGGCCTCCGACGGCTTCTTCGTGGTGACCGCCCTCGACACGGAGGTCGAGCTCGGCGGATTTGCCCTCGACCAGAGCGAGGAAGCTCTCCTCGCCTGCCTCGACGACAAGCTGGACTACCTCACCGACGAACGGGACATCGGCTACGCCGAGTGGCTGGACAACCCCTCGGTGTTCCTGGAACGCGCCGAGGCCTGGTCACCGTAGGGGCGCAAACGGCCTGGAACGCCGGCTTCAGCCGGCACGCGGGCCGCAGGGCCGCAAGCGCGCAGGGCTCCACCTCCCGATCGCGCCACCGGCTTGGAACGCCGGTCTCCGACCGGCACCGCGGCGCTCCGCGCCGCGCACGTCCTGACCCTGGGCGCCCAGGTGGCGTGCCGGCTTGGAACGCAACTCCCCGCATTCACGGGGCCGGGGAACGGAAGCTCCCCGCAATGGCGCAGTGCGGGGAGCCGGTGGGCGTCAGCTATCCGCATTCGGGGAGCCGGCGGGCGTCAGCTATCCGCATTCGGGGAACCGGTGGGCGTCAGCTATCCGCATTCAGGGAGCCGGTGGACGTCAGCTCCCCGCATTCGAGCAGCCGGTGAGCGCAAGCTACCCGCATTCGAAGCGCTGGAGGGCGTCAGCTATCCGCATTCAGGGAGCCGGAGGGCGTCAGCTATCCGCATTCAGGGAGCCGGAGGGCGTCAGCTATCCGCATTCGTGGAGCCGGTGGGCGTCAGCTATCCGCATTCGTGGAGCCGGTGGCCGTCAGCTACCCGCATTCGGCCTGCCGGCGGGGGCAAGCTCCCCGCATTCGCGGAGCCGGTCGCGAGAGTTCCCCGGGCCAGGAGACAGAACGATTCCGCAGGTCCGCGCCGCGCCGTGCGCGGTGCGGAGCACCGCTGTGCCGGTCGGAGACCGGCGTTCCAAGCCGGTGGCGCCATCTGGAAGTGGAGGCCGACGCGCTCGCGGGGCTGCGGCCCGCGTGCCGGCTGAAGCCGGTGTTCCAAGCCGGCGGCGCCTTCGCGGCTGTTGGCCGACTTACGCGGTCAGCCGCGCCGCCGCCCGATCCACCGTGGCACCGCCGACTGGTACTCCCGGTAGGCGTCGCCGTGGTGCGAGAGCAGGTATTCCTCCTCCAGCCGCACCTGGACCTTGATCCCGATCCAGGCGGCGACCAAGGCGCCGAAGCTGAGGGCGTTGGGCGCCACCAGGAAGAACCCGCCCACCCCCGTGAGCAGACCGAGATAGATGGGGTTTCGCGACCACGCGAAGAGCCCGTGACGGACGAGGGCCGTCTTCTCCGAAGCATCGATTCCCATCCGGAAGGAAGCGGACATCTGGGCCTGGCCGATACCGATCCACCCGATCGCGATCGCGGCGACGATGGCGCCGGTCCGGTGAACGGCCTCGGTCTCGAGGTACTGGATGGGGACCAGCCACGGCTTCACGCCCGGCGCGAAGGCGTACATCAGAGCGATGAGCAGCCAGGTCCCGATGCTCGCCTTCAGAACCCGGCCCGTCAGCCCGTACACCGAGTCGTCCGCCTTCAGCTTCACCGGGTTGATCCCGGTTCTCCGGCGAACCAGCACCGCCCGCACCACGGTCATCCCGTAGAAGGTCAGCAGCAGGACGAGCAGCGTCATCGATCGGTTCAGGAGCAGGCGCGCCGCAGGGCGTCCAGGCCGCCCGGCGCGGGGTTTCCCCCCTCATCGACCGGCGGCGACACGATCAGGGTCGTGACCCCCGCTTCCCGGTAGGCGGCCATCCGCTCGGCGATCCTCGCCTCCGGACCGACGAGGCAGATCTCGTCCACCAGCCCGTCGGGCACGGCCGCCGCCGCGTCGTCCTTTTTCCCGTCGAGGTAGAGGTCCTGGATCGTCTTCGCCTCGGCCTCGTAGCCGTAACGGCACGCGAGCTGGTTGTAGAAGTTGCGCTTCCGCGCCCCCATGCCGCCCACGTAGAGCGCGATCCCGGGCCGCAACCGGTCGCGAAGGCGGGACAGATCGTCGCCGAGGGCGCAATCCACCATCGGAGCGACGTCGAGCGGCGACGGGAGCTTCCGGCTCGCGGCGCCGGCGGCGAGCGCGGGACCCCAGACATCGCCGGCCTGGTCCGGCGAATAGAGGAACGGGAGCCAGCCGTCTGCGATCTCCGCGGTGAGCGCGGTGTTCTGCGGACCGATCGAGGCGACGTAGATCGGAATCCCGGCGCGGTGCGGCCGCAGCATGAGCTTCAGCGGCTTGCCGAGTCCGGTGCCGCCCGGCATGGGGAGCCGGATGGACTCCCCGTCGTACTCCAGCTTCCGCTCGCGGCGAAGGATGCCCCGGATGACTTCGACGGTCTCGCGGGTCCGGGTCACCGGCTTCGCGAACGGGACCCCGTGCCACCCCTCCATCACCTGCGGACCGGAAACGCCCAGGCCCAGGATCAGCCGTCCTCCGCTCAGCATGTCGAGCGTGGCCGCGGTCTGCGCCAGGAGCGCCGGGGTGCGCGAGCCGATGGGCAGGATGGCGGTGCCGAGCGCGACCCGTTCGGTCCGGGCGCCGATCCAGGCCAGCAGGCTGACCCCGTCGGAGCCCCACGCCTCGGACACCCAGACCGAGTCGAACCCCGCGACCTCCGCCCGTTCGGCGAGCGCCACCGGGTCCGGTGAACCCTTCGTCAGGTAGCCGAGTTCGAGGCCGAGGCGCATCAGGCTGGTTCCTCGCGCAGCCAGCGGGCGAGCGCCTTGTCCGGATCGGCGATCTCGTCGACGGACGAGTACCAGTTGGCCTCCCAGCCGATCTCCGGCAGGCCGGTGAAGAGCATCAGGTTCAGCGGGTACTTCTCGCTGTCCGTAGAGCGCCGGAAGTCGTCGCGGAACAGGAACACCGGCTTCCGCCAGGCAATCGCCATCCCGAGTTCCACCATGACCCCCTCGTCCGGGGGACAACCGTTCACCACCCCGAAGAATCCATCGGCGTTCCGCACGTCGCTGAGATCCGCCTGGCCGATCCGGTATGCCCAACCGGGGGCGGCCCGATCCACCTGATTGTTGCGGGCGAAGGGTTCCCAGACCTCGGCGCCCAGCGCTTCCAGCGCGCGGACCAGCTCCTGGAGCGGTCCCGCCCGCTGTCCTTCCGAGAAGCCGTACGGATTGGCCAGATAGAGGGTCTTGCGCGGATTCATGCGGAGGCCGGCCGCCCGGCGCGCCGCCGGCCGGGAGTCCGGACGCGCCCCGGCGGCGGCTCGACACCGTTCTTGGGACACATGCTCTCCAGCGTGCACTCCCGGCATTTCGGATTGCGGGCGTCGCAGACCGCCCGGCCGTGCAGGATGACGCGGTGACTGAAGTTGGTCCATTCCCGGCGCGGGACGAGCGCCATCAGACGCTGCTCGGTGTGTGAAGTGTTCTTCCTGGGCGCGAGGCCCAGCCGATGCGAAATGCGGAACACGTGGGTGTCCACCACCACGCCTTCGTTCTTCCCGAACCAGGTGCCGAGGACGACGTTCGCGGTCTTCCGGGCGACGCCCGGCAGCGTCAGGAGGTCGTCCATGTTGTCCGGCACCTCGCCCCCGAAGTCGTCGCGGATCCGCTGGCAGGCGCCCATGATGGAGCGGGTCTTGTTCCGGAAGAAGCCGGTCGAATGGATCATCTCCTCCAGCTCGTCCGGGTCGGCGTCGGCGAGGTCATCGGCCGTCGGGTAGCGGGCGAAGAGCGCCGGGGTCACCATGTTCACCCGGCGGTCGGTGCACTGCGCCGAGAGGATGGTGGCGACCAGCAACTGGAGGGCGGAGTCGTGCAGCAGCGCACACTCGGCCGCGTTGTACTCCTTCGCGAGCGCCCGGACGATCCGTCCGGCGCGCCGCCGGAGGGCCCTCTCCGCGGCCTGGCTGTCCGGAGTCGCCTCGCTCCGTGCGGCCCGGGCCTTCCTGGAGGCGGGCGGCACTAGGCGAGCGGCGCGTCCGCCGGGGGCGAGGACGCGGTGGCGTAACGGCGGCGGGGCATCCGTCCCGCGAGCCACGAGAGCCGCCCGGCCTCGACGGCCAGCTTCATCGCCCCGGCCATCTTCACCGGCTCCCGGGCCGCCGCGACCGCGGTGTTCAGGAGCACGCCGTCGGCGCCCAGCTCCATCGCCACCGTCACGTCGGACGCGGTGCCCACGCCGGCGTCCACGATGACCGGCACCGAGACCGCTTCGCGGATGAACGCGATGTTATTGCGGTTCTGGATCCCGAGACCGGAGCCGATGGGGGCTCCCAGCGGCATCACCGCGGCGGCGCCGGCCTGCTCGAGCTTCTGGGCGACCACCACGTCGTCGCTCGTGTAGGGAAGCACCACGAATCCGTCGGCGACCAGTTCCCGGGTCGCGATCAGGAGTTCCTCGTTGTCCGGATAGAGCGTCTTCCGGTCGCCGATAACCTCGAGCTTGATCCAGTTCGAGAGTCCGGCCTCGCGGGCGAGCTGTGCCGTGCGGACCGCTTCCCGGGCGGTGAAGCAGTCGGCGGTATTCGGGAGCAGCGTGTAGCGGTCGCGGGGGATGTAGTCGAGCAGGGTCTCCTCGGCGTCGAGGTCCACCCGCCGGACGGCGACCGTCACCATCTCGCACCCGGAAGCGGCGTGACAGTCCCGCATGAGCGGAAGCGACGCGTACTTGCCGGTGCCGAGGATCAGGCGGGACCCGAAGGTGTGCCCGCCCAGCGAGAGCGGGGCGTCTTCGACCGGGGCCACTTCAGCCACCGCCGACGAAACTCACGATTTCCACCCGGTCCCCCGGCTTCAGCGCGGTGGTCTCCTGATCGGCGCGGCGCACGAGGTTCCCGTTGAGTTCGACGGCGACCGGGCGGCTCAGGAGTCCGAGCGTCTCGAGGGCGCCGCGCACCGACGCCGGCTGCGGCACCGCACGCTCTTTCCCGTTGATGAACAGGATGCCGGCCGGGTTCACGGGAGCCGCTGGGCCGGGTCGTTCGCTCTCGGGAATCATGCGGTGGTCCGGGAAGGGTACTTTGTGGATGGGCCGGATTCAGCCCTGGCAATCAGCCCCATCCACAAGCGATTCGAGGGCGGCCAACAGCTCGTCGTTCTCGTCCGGCGGAACGGTGCGCAGGTCGAGGAGCACGCGGTCGTCCACGATGCGGCCGACCACCGGGGGCTCGTTCCGGAGGAGCCGCCGGCGGACCGCGTCCGCCTCGCTTCCGGTGCGGGAGAGAGCCAGACAGCGGGTCGGCAGACCCGCTCCGGGGGCCGCTCCGCCCCCGATTCGCGAAGTCTCGTCAACCACTTCGACAGTCCAGCCGGCGGCAGGCTCGAGGGAGTCGCGCAGACGTTCCGCGGCGGCCACAATCTCCTCGAGCGGCCGCGCGATGGCGCGGATCACCGGGATCTCGCGGCTCGCGCGTCCGGTCAGGTGGCTCCAGAGCGTCGCCTGGAGTCCGGCGATGGCCATCTTGTCGGGGCGCAGCGCCCGCGCCAGCGGATTCCTGCGACAGGCGCGGATCGCCTCCGGCGTCCCCAGCAGGATTCCCGCCTGCGGCCCTCCGAACAGCTTGTCTCCCGAGAAGATGACGAGGTCGGCGCCCGACGCGACCCGATCGGCGAGGGTCGGTTCGTCCCCGGCGCCGTCCACTCCGAGTTCCGTCAGCGGTTGCAGGTTGCCGCTGCCGAAGTCCTCGATGACGGGGATCTTGAACTCCGCCCCCAGCGAAACAAGGTCGGCGGTGGACGCCGCCTCGGTGAAGCCGACGATCCGGAAGTTGGACTGATGCACCTTGAGCAGCGCGCCGACCTCGCCTTCGTTCCCCGTGATGGCCCGGCGGTAGTCGTCGATGCGCGTCCGGTTGGTCGTTCCGACTTCGACGAGCCGGGCGCCGCTCTTCTTCAGGATGTCGGGAATCCGGAAGGAGTCCCCGATCTCGACCAGCTCCCCCCGGGACACCACCACGTCCTTCCCGGCGGCGAGGGTGTCGAGCGCGAGCAGGACCCCACCGGCGGCGTTCCCGGTGACGGCCGACGCCCTCCCCGGAAACATGGCTTCGAAGAGGCCGCCGAGGTGTGCCTGGCGGCTCCCCCGGGCGCCGGACGCGAGATCGAACTCGAGGTCGGAGTAACCGCTCGCGGCGCGGAAGACCGCCTGCGCGGCGCGCTCGGAGAGGGGCGCCCTCCCCAGGTTCGTGTGGACGACCACGCCGGTCGCGTTGATCACCCGCCGGAGTTCCGGCCCGGCGGCCCGGTCGAGCCGCGACTCCACGGCCGCGGCGAGCCACGTCTCCGGATCGCGCGAGAAGCCTGCCGGAACGGCCGCCGCGCGCACGGCCCGGCGAAGGTCCGCAATCTCCGTGCGGAGAGCGGCGGTAACGAGCGGTCTCCCGAAGCTGTCGGCGAGGTTCCGGAAGCGCTCCGTCTCGAGAAGCCTCCCGACCGCGGGAAGCTGCGCGAGGGCTTCTGACTGGCTTTCGGACACGGAATCGGGGCGCCGCGATGCGGGAATCCGGCGGCGGCTCCCAAGAGTACTCGTGGGTCCCGCGCCCCTGTTAGCATCCGCCGCCTTCCGGCCCATGAGTGATTCGCAAGACCCCACCCACCACCCCCGCCGAGCCCTGCTGAGCGTCAGCCGCAAGGAGGGGCTCGACGCCTTCGCCCGGGGGCTGGTCGAGCGCGGTTTCGAGATCGTGGCCAGCGGCGGTACGGCGCGTTTTCTCCGGGACTCCGGCATCGCGGTACTGGAGGTTTCCGAGGTCACCGGACATCCCGAGATCCTCGACGGCCGGGTCAAGACCCTGCACCCGCGGATCCACGGGGGCATCCTCGCGCGGCGCTCGCGTCCGGACGATCTCGAGTCGCTCGAGTCGCTCGGCATCCGGCCCATCGACGTGGTCGCCGTCAACTTCTATCCCTTCGAGGAAACCCTCGCCCGGGGAGCCGGGGACGACGAGCTGCGGGAGAACATCGACATCGGCGGCCCCTGCCTGGTGCGCGCGGCGGCCAAGAACTGGCCCGACGTGACGGTGGTCGTGGACCCCGGCGAGTACCCGGCGGTGCTCGCCGCGCTCGACGATCCCGACCCCGGCGTGGGCCACGCGCTGCGCCGCCGGCTGGCGGGGGAGGCGTTCGCCGCGACCGCGGCCTACGACAAGGCGGTTGCGGGTTCCTTCGCCGGAGACGGCGCCGGGGAGGATTTCCCCGAGCGGGTGTCCCTGGAGTTCGCGCGGGTCGCCGAACTCCGCTACGGCGAGAACCCGCACCAGACGGCCGCGCTCTATCGCGATCCGGGAACCGGGCCCGCCGGAATCCCGGGCGCCCGAAAGCTCCACGGCAAGGAGCTGTCCTACAACAACATCCTGGATCTCGATGCCGCCGTGCGGCTGGTCGCCGACCTGGCGAACTCCCGTGGCGCCGGCGAAGCCGCCGCGGCGATCATCAAGCATTCGAACCCGGCCGGCGCCGCGGTGGCGGACACGCTGCTGGAGGCGTACCAGGCCGCGCGGGCGACCGATCCGGTGTCCGCCTTCGGCGGCATCGTGGCGCTGAGCCGCGAGGTGGATCTGGACACCGCGAAGGAGATGGCCTCGACCTTCCTGGAGGCCATTGCCGCCCCCTCCTTCCATCCGGACGCCTTCGCCCGGCTCCGGCGCAAGAAGAACCTCCGGCTGATCGAGATGCCGGACCTTCGCGGTTTCGCGCCCGGAGGGCGCTACTTCGCCCGGGTTGCGGGCGGACTGCTGGTTCAGGACTGGGACCGCGGCGACGAGGAATCCGCGTACCGGGTAGCCACCCGCCGGGAGCCCTCGGAGGTCGAATGGGAGGGCCTGCGGTTCGTCTGGCAGGCCGCGAAACACGTGAAGTCGAACGCCATCGTGGTGGGGCGGGGCAGCGCGCTTGTGGGGGTGGGCGCCGGCCAGATGAGCCGGCTCGACTCCTGCCGGCTGGCGATCGAGAAGGCCCAGTCCTCGGTCGAAGGCGCCGTCGCGGCGTCGGACGCGTTCTTCCCGTTCGCCGATGGACTCGAGGTGCTGGCCGACGCCGGGATCACCGCGGTGATCCAGCCCGGCGGCTCCGTCAGGGACCAGGAGGTCATCGACGCGGCCGACGCGCGGGGTCTGGCGATGGTCCTCACCGGCGCCCGCCACTTCCGGCACTGACGGCCTGCGGGGGGCCCCTTTCACACTCTCCCCCCGATCGAGCGGGAAGCGAACGGAGTTCGCTGCCATCAGTCTTTTTCCGCCTTCAGCGGGGCGTCTCTTCCGGTGGCAGAGATAAATTCCCGGTTCATGTACCGGATGGCCCTGTGGGTACTGCTGGCGCTTCTCGTGGCGTTCTCCGCGAGAACCGACGGCGCCCAGGAACCCGTTCCCGCCGAGGAGGCCCCGGAGCAGGCCGAGGCCGAGGACGCGGTTGACGATCCGGTCGCGGTCGATCCCGTCGCCGAGGCCTACCGGGTGTTCGGCGAGGGCCGGTTCGCGCAGATGTCCGGCGAGCGTGAGGAAGCGATTGCCGCCTACCGGCGGGCGGCCGAACTCGATGTCCAGGCGGTCGATCCGCTCATTGAAATCGCCAACCTCAGCCTCTCCGCCCGCGACCTGGAGGCCGCCGAAGCGGCCGCCGCGGAAGCGGTGGAGCGGGATCCGGACGCGGCCGCCGCCCACCGGGCGCTCGGCGCCGTGTACTTCCGCCGCCTCCGGTCGGGAGACGATCCCGAAGCCGCGGAGCGCGCGGTCGCTTCGTTGGGCGAGGCGGTCCGCCTCGATCCCGAAGACCTGCGGAGCCGGTCCGAGCTGGCTCGTCTGCTCGCCGCCATGCAGCGCGGTGAGGAAGCGGCCGTGCACCTGCGCGAGATCGTCCGCCGCACCCCGGACGCTTTCGTCGAGCTGCTGCTGCTCGCGCAGCTCCGTCTGAGCGCCGGGGACCGGGAGCAGGCGTTCGACTACCTGCTGCAGTCGCTTCGCATCGAACCGCGGCAGCCGGATGCGCGTGAAATGGTCGACGACCTCCTGCGCGATGGCGAGATCCCGGGCCGGTCGCCCGTGGAGGCCCTCACCGAAGTCGTTGCGCTCTACGAGAAGGGGTCCGCCGACCATCCCGACGATCAGCCACTCCGGTTGTCCCTGGCGGACGGCCTGGCCCGCCTGGGCCGCCTGGACGCCGCCGCCGAGGCCTTCGAAAGGATCCTCGCGGCGGAGCCCCGGAGCGAAATCGCCCTCATGGGTCTGGCGATGGTGCGGAGGCAACAGCGTCAGCTCGAGGAAGCGGAAGCGGCCCTGGTGCGGCTACTGGAGGAGAACAGCCGGAGCGTCCCGGCGAGACTGGCGCTCGGCGGCGTCTTCGCCGCCCGCTGCGAGTACGCCCGGGCGGCTGAGGAGTTCCAGACTCTGGTGTCGCTTCCCCGGGACTCCTACGGCTCCGGCCGCCGCCGGGAAACGCTCGCCCGGCTTGCGCAGACGCTGGAGCAGATCGGCGAGTACGAGGAAGCGTACGACGCGCTCCAGGAAGCCGTCCGGCTTGCCGGGGACAGTGTGGAGGCTTTCCGGTATCGGGTGGCCCTCGTGCAGAACCGGCTGGCGTCGGGCCAACCGGACGAGGCCGCAGAACTGATCGAAGCGCTGATCGCGGATCGGCCCGGGGAACCGGGCCTGTTGGCGCTCCAGGCCCGGGTGCTGAACGCGGGAGGCCGCAGCGACGCCGCGCTTGGAATCCTCAGGGCCCTGGTGGCGGAGTACCCCGAGACCGGAGGAGTGGTGCACGCGCTGGTTCGCCATCACGTCGCAAGGGGAGACTTGCCGACGGCGGAGCGGATTACCCGCGGCTGGCTCGAAGAGCGGGCGGACGACGCCGACTTTCGATTTCAGCTCGGCGCCCTGCTCGAGCGGCAGGGAAAGCTCGAGGAGGCAGAGGCGGAGTTCCGCCGGGTGATCGCCGCGGAGCCCGACCACGACCTCGCGCTCAACTACCTCGGATACATGCTCGCCGATGGGACGGATCGGCTGGAAGAGTCGGAGGAATTGATCCAGCGGGCCCTGGCGGAGGATCCGTACAACGGTTCCTACCTGGACAGTCTGGGCTGGGTGCAGTTCCGGCAGGGCGACCTGAACCTGGCGGAGCCGAACCTGCTTCGGGCCCGGCAGTGCATGCCGGAGAACAGCGTGGTCCTGGACCACCTCGGCGACCTTTACCGGGCGAAGGGAAACACCGAGGAAGCGGTCCGCTTCTGGCGGATGGCTCTCCAGCACGACGGCGACCAGGAACTCGAACGAGAGGTGATCGCCCGAAAAATCGAGGAAGCCGGTAACGATCCGGACTAGCGGGAGAGCCGGCCCGGTTTCTCCGCGGCCTCCGCTCGGTCACTCGTGTCGCGCCGCGGCGCTGCGATTCGCGATGGCCGGCGGCCTCGCCGCTTCCGTGGGTTGCGCGGCCCGGGCGATCCGGGTTCCGGCGGCGCCCCTCGACGAGACCGCGGCGGTGCGGCTGCTGGACGAGACGGCCAGGCTGGCCGCGGGCGTGCGGCGGTATCAGGCCGTCGTGAGTCTTCGCGGAGAGGGTGAGCGCGGCCGCTTCTCGGGACGCCTGCTGGTGGTGTTCGCCCGTCCGTCCGGCGGCCAGGACCCAGAAGCCGTCGAGGCGATGCGTCTGGAACTCTTCGCTCCCGTAGGCGGCTCCCGCTGGACGCTCGTGGCCAGCCCGGGCGAGGCGCGCCTCGTGGTGCCCGGGGAGAGGGCGTTTGCAGAAGGAAAGGAATTGGAGGAATTCACGGGACCGCTGCTGGGCGTTGCCGTGGGGCGGGAGGCGATTGCCGCCCTCCTGGTGGGGAGCGGCGCTCCGGTCGGCGGGTCGGAGAACCTCCGGTCGCTTCCGGCGAACGGGTCTGCGGTCCTCGGGAATGGGGCCGAGATCTGGTGGGACGATCCGGCGGAGGGCGGCCAGGTGCGGCGCGTCGTGGCCCCGGGTTACGAGGCCCGCTATCCCGGCCGCTACCGGCGGCAGGGACGCCAGGTGCCACGCCTGGTCGAGGTCGAGTCCGAGCGCACGCGCGCCACCCTGACGATCGAGGAACTCGAGGTCAACACCTCCCTGCACCCCGATTCCTTCGAGGTAAGGACGCCGCCCGGCTACCGGCGGGCGGAGGTCCGCGAACTGAGCCGGGCCTCGAGGCTGCCGGAGCGATAGACGGTGACTCTTCCGGATCCCACTGCCCGCCGCCTGGGAATCAGAACGCCCGCCAAGGTCAACCTGGGTCTGCGGATCCTCTCGCGCCGGCCTGACGGATACCACACGGTCCGCACCCTGCTCGCCGCCGTCGATCTCTGGGACACCCTCACGTTCGAACCGGGCGGAGAGGGACTGCGGCTGGAATGCGACAGTCCCTCGATCCCCGCGGACCAGACGAACCTGGTTCTCCGATCCGCGTCGCGGCTCGAGGAGCTGCTCGGCCGGCGCCTGCCGGGCGCGCGCATCCGCCTCCGCAAGCGGATCCCGGCCGGCCGCGGGCTCGGTGGAGGGAGCTCGAACGCGGCGGCCGCGCTCGTCGGTCTGAACCGACTGTTCGGGCTCGGCCTCAGCCGCCGCGTGCTGCACCAGGTGCTGACCGGGGTCGGAATGGACGCGCCCTTCTTCCTCTACGGGGGGCTGGCGCTCGCCACCGGGCGTGGCGAGCACGTCTTCCCGCTGGCCGACGTGGCGGAACTGCCGCTCGTCCTGCTGATTCCGGAGTTCGGCGTTTCCACCCCGGAGGCCTATCGCGGTCTGCCGAAGCCGTCGGCGGTTCCTCGCCGAGAGAATGGGCCCGAACGGACCGATAGTCTGGTACGGTTTCTCGCGTCGGGTCCCTCGGGGCCCCAACTCAGTGGCAAGCTCCTCGCCGGATGCTTTCCGAACGACCTCGAACGGTCCACCGTGCTGCAAACGACCCGGCCTCCCGACGCCATTTCGCGGATGCGGAGCGCCCTCAAGGCGGCCGGAGCCCTGGAGACGGCCATGTCGGGAAGCGGCTCGGCGGTGTTCGGCGTCTTTGCCGGCCGGGAGCAGGCGGCAGACGCGGTCTCCCGCCTCTCGGAGGCTAACCTTCGGGCAATCGCGACCCGCACGATCACCCGTAGCGAACACCGGGCGGCCCTCCTGGGGAACTGGCCGGATGGGGCGTGGCCGAGGGGATAGGCGCCGGGTTTTGGTTCCGGTCTACGAGGGTTCGAATCCTTCCGCCCCAGCCCGCGGTACCGGTGATCGGTTCGTGATTCCCCGACGCGTGCGCTCCCCCTGGCGCCTTCGCTCGGCGCCCCCTGCTCGATCGACATGACCGAATCAGCCGGCGATCGCCAGTGCCGGAGCCGGACCCACGGTTTCGCGGGCGAACTGAAGGTGATGGGGGGCTCCTCCAATCCGGACCTGGCGGACGCGATCGCGCGGAACCTCGGCGTTCCCCTCTGCGAGGCGTCGCTGGACCGTTTTCGCGACGGCGAGGTCCGCTTCCAGATCAAGGACAACGTCCGCGGCGCGGACGCTTTCGTGATCCAGTCCACGTCGCCGCCCGTCAACGAGAACCTGATGGAACTCCTCATCATGGTGGACGCGCTCAAGCGGGCGTCGGCGGCCCGGATCAATGCGGTGATCCCCTACTACGGCTACGCGCGGCAGGACCGGAAGGATCGCCCCCGGGTCCCGATCTCCGCGAAGCTGGTGGCCGACCTGCTGACGGTCGCCGGGGTGCACCGGGTCATCTGCATGGATCTCCATGTCGGCCAGATCCAGGGGTTTTTCAATATTCCGGTGGACCACTTGTACGCGACTCCGGTGGTGCTGGACCATTTGCCGAGCCTCGATCTGGACCGGCCGGTGGTCGTTTCGCCGGATGCCGGGGGCGTGGAACGGGCCCGCGCCTACGGCAAGAAACTCGGAGTCGGCATCGCGGTCATGGACAAGCGGCGCGGCAGCGACAACGAGGTCGAGACCATGCACGTGGTGGGAGACGTGCGCGGGCGGCCCGCGGTGATCGTGGACGACATCGTCGATTCCGCCGGGACGCTCGTCCGCGCCGCGGAAGCGCTCCATGAGGATGGGGCTACCCGGGTGCTCGCCGTCTGCACCCACGCGGTGCTTTCCGGACCCGCGGTGGAACGGATCCGAAACGGTCGGCTCGAGCGCCTGATCGTCGGAGACACGATTCCCCTCGCGCCCGAAGCGCGGGCGCCGGGCAGCAAGATCGAGGTCCTTTCCGTGGCTTCGCTCTTCGCCCGGGCCATCGAGAGCGTGCACGGGGAGGACTCGGTCAGCTCCCTGTTCGTCTGACAACGTCAAGCGCTTCAAGCAGGGGGGCGCCGCAGACGAGAGTCAGGGCCGACAAGGCCAAGGCTCGGAAGCGGCGCCCCCCTTCTTGAAGCGCCCGGCGCTTCGCGCCGCAGTGCCGCAAGTGCGGCGAGAGCCGCACGCAGGCCCCGGAGCGGGAGGGGTTGGGGCCGGGGAACCCGGCTTCCAACCCCTCCTGGCTCGGGAACCGCAACTCCCTCGCGCGCTGGCGCGCACTGCGGCGAGTTCCGATTTGTCGTTGTCTTCTTGTGAAAGGGGGGTTCCCCCTTGCACACTTTCCCCCGAAATCGCGGGCAGCGAACCAAGGTTCGCTGCCATCAGTCTTCACTCGTCCAGAACGGAACTGACAGAGAACGGGCCGGCGGCTGGGAACGCCGGACAGTCCTCCCGGTGGGGGCGCCCAGACCGGTACGCGCCGCGCAGATCGCAACGCTCACCGGCCTCAGGGCGCCGCCGGCTTGGGATGTTGAGCTACGACCGGAGGACGGGCCGGCGTTCCTTTATCGTCGCGCGACTCCGTTTACGGACTGCTAAACTTCCGCGCCCTGCATTGCCGCTGAGGGGTGGATGGCGCTCGGGCGACATCCACCAGACTTCTTGGGTCGCACTCCCCCGGAGCCCGCCGAGAAGGACCTTCGAGGATGACGCCGCCTGCGTCCCCTCTTCCCGTTCCCGGGCCTCCGCGCAACCCTGTCCATCACCAACAACCCCACGCACACTCCATGGCTCAGCTCTCGATTCCCGCGAGTTCCCGCACCTCCGTCGGCAAGGGGCCGAATCGCCGCCTGCGGGCAGCCGGGATGATCCCGGCCGTCGTTTACGGCGGCCCCGCGGGCTCCCGTCCGCTCGCTGTCTCACCGCGCCACGTCACCGACATCGTTCGGTCTCCGCGCGGGGTGAACACCATCTTCTCGCTCGAGATCGACGGCGAGGAGAGCGTGGAGCAGGTGATGATCCACGACTATCAACTGCATCCGCTCGACCATTCGGTCCTCCACGCGGACCTCATGCGGGTGGATCCGGAGAAGGCCTCGGACTGGCACGTTCCCGTCCATCTCGAAGGCGAGTCGGTGGGTGTCAAGCGCGGCGGCCATCTCGACTTCATCACCCGATCTCTCGCCGTCAGTTGCCTGCCGCACGACATTCCGGAGTCCCTTCCCCTGGCCGTCGGCGAACTGGATTACGGCGACACCGTCCGGGCGGGGGACATCGACCTGCCGGAGGCGCTCACCCTCGCGACGGAGCGCGACGTGGTCATCGTGCATATCTCTCCCCCGAAGGGAACGGATGAGCCCGAGCAGGAAGACGAGAGTGAAGAAACCGAAGAAGAACCGGAAGAGTGACCGGCGGAGCTCCTCTGATCCAGCGTGTTGCCCAGTCCCTTCTCCGAGGCCGCTCGGTGGCCGGCGACCCCGGTGAGCGATCCTCCTGCGGGCGTACCCGGCGGGACGCCGCATGAGACTCCGGCTCGGGTCGAGGTTCCCGTGCAGATCGTGGTGGGGCTTGGCAATCCGGGTGTCCGGTATGAGGGGACCCGGCACAACATCGGGTTCGAGGCCGTGGCCGCGCTCCTCGGAGAACGGTCCGTTCGGAGCCGGCACTTCGACGGGGGCCTCCTCGTCGAGGCCGAGATCGGCGGGCGGGAGATCGGCCTGCTGCGTCCGATGGGTTACATGAACCGGAGCGGGGGTCCGGTGAGGCGGCTCCTCCAGAGCGAGGGCTGCGCGCCGGACGAGGCCCTCGTCGTGTGCGACGACTACGCCCTGCCCCTGGGAACGATCAGGACCCGCCGCCGCGGCAGCGACGGGGGCCACAACGGCCTCGCGTCCATCCGGTCCGCGCTCGGAACGGACGATTTCCCCAGGATGCGCCTCGGGATCGGGAGTCCCCCGGCCGGGGAAGATCCGGCGGACTTCGTCCTTTCGCATTTTGCCCCGCAGGAGGCCGCGGCTGTGGACGACCTGTTGGAGCGCGCGGTGCGGGCCCTCGAAACCGCGGTCGGGCAGGGGATCGAAACTGCCATGAACCGGTTCAACCGGGCGGCCGCATGATGCGGAACCGTCCGCAGATTCCCGCACGGTTCCTTGCGGGGTGCGTCACAGGTGGCGCTGGAGATACCCTCGAATGAGCGAACAGTCGAGTCCCCAGACGGTGGCTCCGCCCCCATCGGATTCCCTCATGAACGGCTATGAGTTCATGTTCATTCTGGATCCGACCCTTGACGACGCGGCTTCCCTTGCGGTGGTCGAGCGCGTGGAGGGCATCGTGAAGGGGCAGGGAGGCGACATCGTCAGCCTGAAACCCTGGGAGCGGCGGCGGCTGGCGTACCCCATCGCCGGGCACCACGAGGGCCTCTACATCCTCTGTTACTTCGATGCGCCTCCGGCTTCCATCCAGGGCATCGAAAGCCGCGTTCGCCTCGCCGAGGGCGTGCTGCGCTTCATCGTGCTGCGGACGGACAAGGAAACCCGCGAGCGGGACCAGGCCGCAGACCTCCGCCGGCGCGAGGAAAGAGCGGCCCGCGCGGCCGCTGCGGCTGCCGAGGCCGCCGCGAAGGCGGCTGAGGAAGCTGCTGAGGAGGCTGCTCGCGACGCCGCCGCCCCGCCGGCCGCGGAAGAGGCGGAGGCTGCTCGCGACGCTGCCGCCCCGCCGGCCGCGGAAACGGCGGAGGAAGCTGGCGAGACTGCCGGCCAGCCGGCGGGAGACGCCGCTGTCGAGGCCGACGCCAAGGGAGCGGCCGGCACCCCGGAGCCCGACGGAGCCGGAGAGCCGGCGCCACCGGACGGGTCCCCCCAGAATGAGGAGGAGACATCATGAGCGACAGGCCCACAGCCCCTCGCCGCCGCCGCCGGCAGACCGTTCGGCGGGTGCGAGTCAATCCGCTGCTGAATGGCGTGGACCGGGTGGACTGGAAGGACGTGGATTTTCTGCGCGAGTTCCTCGGTGATCGCGCCAAGATCGCCCCGCGGCGCGTATCGCGCGCCGGTGCCCGGGCCCAGCGTCAGATCCGGATCGCCATCAAGCGCGCCCGGCAGATGGCGCTGCTGCCCTACGAATAGGGGCTGACAGGGGGTAGACCGATGCGCCTGCTGCTGAAACAGCCCGTGGACGCCCTGGGTGAACCGGGCGACGAGGTCAACGTCCGCCCGGGTTACGCCAGGAACTACCTGCTTCCCCGCCGGATCGCGGTTCCGATCACGGACGAGAACCGCCGGGAGGTGGCTGAAGCGAGAAAGGTCTGGGCGGTAGAGCGGATCAAGGAACGGGAAGCGGCCGAGGCTCTCGCCCGTTCGCTCGAGGGCCACACCCTCCGTTTCGAGCGCCGGGTCAAGACCGACTCGGATGAGCTCTACGGTTCGGTGTCCGTGCAGGACATTGCCAGGCAGCTCGCCGAGGGTGGGTTCGAGATCGCCCGCAACCGCATCATTCTCGGTGGCCCGATCAAGGTAGCGGGTCAGGCGTCGGCCGTGGTCCGGCTCCACAGCGAAATCGAGGTCGATCTCCCGATCGAGGTCTCCCCGGTCGCCGCCGGGTCCCTCGGAGTGGAGCCCCTGCCGGACATCCCGACGGAGGTGTCGGCAAAGCGGGCCGCCGAACCCGAATCCGACGATGACGAGGCCGTCTCCGCCGCCTCCTCCGAGGAGACGGACGACTCGGAGGACTGACCCGCCGGAGCAGCCCGTGGAAGACGTCACGCGGCCCGGTCATGACGGATTCCGGCTGAGCCGCTTCCCTTCCCCAGCGGAAGTTCCCCAGCAGCCTGTGGCAAAACCCACGCGGCGTTCGAGCGGCGATGCATCCCGCCTGAACCGCGCCTCTGCGAGGCGCTCTGCGTTGCGTTTCGGTCGGAATACGCCCGGTATTCCTCCCTCACGCGCCTTGTCAGCCGGGCGCCTCGCCGCTCTCGGCGCTCACGTGGGTTTCACCACAGGCTGCTAGCGAGGCGTCTGTCCGTGCCGGACGAAGCCGTCCGCCTCCCGCACGACCTGACAGCCGAGCGAGCGGTCCTCGCCGCCGTCCTGGTGGACCGTAGTCAGCTCGACTCGGTGCGGGAGGTCCTGAAGACCAGGGACTTCCTCGATGTTCGCCACCAGCGGATCTTCGAGGCTTTCTGCGAGCTCGACGACGCTCCCGAACTGCGGAAGATCGATCTGCTGACGGTTCGCGCGGAACTCGAGCGCACCGGAAAGCTGGATGCCGCGGGGGGCGCCGGCTATCTCAGCGAACTGTCGGACGGGGTGGCCCGGTCTTCGAACGCCGCGGACTACGCCAGGCTCGTTCGCGAACGGGCGCTCAGCCGTGAACTCCACCGTTTCGGCAGCCGCGTCGCGAGCGACGCGATCCAGAACTCCCCGGGGGAAATCCTCGCCGCGGCCCAGGAGGACCTGTACGCCATTGCGGAGGGGACGTTCGCCTCCGGTCCGGTGCGGCTCGCGGAGGACCTGAGCCAGCTCGCCGAGGAGGCCGCTCGCCAACGGGAGGGTTTCTCGGGAATCCGCACCGGTTTCCAGGATCTCGACAACCTGATGGGAGGCCTCCGCAAGTCGGACCTGATCCTGGTCGGGGCCCGCCCCGGAGAGGGCAAGACCAGTCTGGCCCTCAACATTGCCCTGGCCGCCGGCCGCGCCGGCAAGCGGGTGCTGATCTTCAGCCTGGAGATGCCCCGCCGGCAGATCGCCACCCGGCTGCTCTTCTCGCAGGCCGAGGTCGATGCCCGGCAGCTCTCGCGTCCCGGACTGCTCAACGAGAGGGATCGCCGGCTCATCCAGAACACGCTTCCGATCGTCGCGGGCATGCCGATCTACGTGGACGATTCGAATGTCACGCCGGTCGAACTGCGCTCCAAGGCGCGCCAGGTGAGCCGCGAGCACGGACTCGATCTGGTCGTGATCGACTATCTGCAATTGATGCGGGCGTCGGAGCCGGGATCCCGGCGCTTCGAAAACCGGAATCTGGAGATCGCCGAGATCAGCCGGTCCTTCAAGCTGCTGGCCAAGGAACTCGACGTGCCCATCCTGGCGCTTTCCCAGCTCAGCCGGGCGCCCGAACAACGGACCGGGGCGCTGGCGGAGCCGCGTCTCTCCGATCTGCGCGAATCCGGTGCGCTCGAGCAGGACGCGGACATCGTGGTTTTCATTCACCGGGAGTGGAAGAAGAAGCAGGACGGAACCGGGGGGATCGAGACGCCGTCGCCGCCCGTTCGCCGGGTGATCGTCGCGAAGAACCGCAACGGCCCGGTGGGAGACGTCCGGCTGGCCTGGCTCGATCGGTACACGAAGTTCCAGAACCTGGACGCCGAGGAGGCGGGCCGGGGCGCCGGCTATCCGGACCCGGACGAGGAAACCGGTTGGTGAGCCGGTGCCCAGGCAGTCCAACGTTCGCTTCGCCTGCGTGGAGTGTGGGCAGGACTTCTCCCGTTGGATGGGGTACTGCCCGTCCTGTTCCTCCCGGACCCCGCTGGTCGAACACGAGGCCCCGCCGGAGGGTTCCGCCGGAGGGCGCTGGCGCGGGTTCGCCGCGGCGGCGGGCGCCGGAGCCGCGGCGCCGGTTTCCTGGAGCGAGGTAGACACCCGGAGCGCGCCCCGCCGTCCGCTCGGCATTCCGGAACTCGACCGCGTCCTCGGCGGCGGGGTGGTACCCGGCTCCGCCGTCCTGGTCGCGGGAGAGCCGGGCGCGGGGAAGAGCACCCTCCTCCTTCAGTTGGCCGCCGCGGCCGCCGGCGCCGGAGACCCCGTGCTCTACGTCAGTGGGGAGGAATCGGAGCACCAGCTCAAGCTCCGCGGCGAGCGGCTCGGTCTCGAGCCGGACTCGCTCCTCCTTTTCTCGGAGACGAGCATGCCCCGCATCCTCGACGCGGCGCAGGCCGCGGAACCGAGGCTCCTGGTGCTCGATTCCGTACAGTGCGTCCACTCGCCGGAGATCAGCGGGGCCCCGGGGACCGTCACCCAGGTCCGCGAGTCGGCTGCGTCGCTCGTACTGTTCGCCAAGTCGACCCGGGTGCCCGTCTTCATCATCGGACATGTCAACAAGGACGGCGCCATCGCGGGCCCCCGCACCCTCGAACACATGGTGGACACCGTGCTGCACTTCGAGGGGGACCGGAGGCAGTCGCACCGGCTGCTCCGCGCCGTCAAGAACCGGTTCGGCGCCGCCGGCGAACTCGGGGTGTTCGACATGACCGGCCAGGGCCTCGTCCCGGTTCAGAATCCCTCGGAACTGTTCCTCACCGGGGGACCCCCGAAACCCGGGTCGGCCGTCGTCTGTACGCTCGAGGGAACGAGGCCCCTCCTTGCCGAGATCCAGGTGCTGCTCGCGGAGAGCCCGCTCGCCTATCCCCGGCGCGTCCCGGTGGGGTTTGACAGCGGCCGGCTCGCGGTGCTCCTGGCGGTCCTCGAGACGGGAGGAGGCGGTGGACTGCTGCGCAGCGACGTTTACGTATCGGTGACCGGCGGCCTCTCGGTGAACGAGCCGGCCGCCGACCTCGGCCTCCTCGCGGCGGTGGCTTCCCGGCGGCGGGGAGTCCCGGTGGCGCCGGGGACCGTTTTCATCGGTGAGGTCGGCCTCTCCGGAGAGGTGCGGCCGGTCCATCAGGCGGGGGTGCGCCTGCGCGAGGCGGCGCGTCTGGGGTATCGCCGCGCGGTGCTGAATCCAGGGAAGGCCCGCGCCGCCGAACGGCCGGCGGGCATCGATCTCGTCGCGGTCGAAACCCTGGACGAGGCGTTGGCCCAGGCGGGTCCGTCGTAACCGCCGGTGGCAAGGGAGCGGATCGCCATGCGGGTCGGCGCGGTCGTGGTCGCAGCCGGATCCGGCACCCGGTTCGGCGCCGGGGCCGCTCCCAAGCAGTTCCAGCCGGTCCTCGGTCTGCCGCTGGTCGTTCATTCCGTCCGCGCGGTACTTGCCTCGGAAAGGGTGGCGCGGCTGGTGGTAGTGCTGCCCGAGGAGGGATTCGAATCCTGGCAGGCGGACCTCCGTCCTTATCTGGGTCCGGAAGAGGGCCGGGTCTCCTGTTGTCCCGGCGGGGCTTCCCGGCAGGAATCGACTTCGCGCGGACTCGACGCGCTCGACGCACGGTTCGAGGAAGAAGAAGGCGCGGTCGCGGATCTCGTCGCCGTCCACGACGGCGCGAGGCCGGCGCCGCCGCAATCCCTCGTCGAAGAAGTCATCGAGGCGGCCCGCCGCCACGGCGCGGCGATCCCGGGGTGCCGCCCGCCGGACACGCTCTGGCGGGTGAGCGGCGACGGGAACGTGGAGGCCCTGGTGGACCGGGAACAAACCGTCGTCGTCCAGACACCGCAGTGTTTCCGGCGGGGCCTGCTCAGGGAGTCGCTTGCCCGGGCGGAGGAAGCCGGACTCAGCGGGACCGACGAGGCATCGCTGGTGCGGGCCGCGGGACATCCCGTGCGGGTGGTCGAGGGGAGCCCACGGAACCTGAAGGTGACCCGTCCGAGCGACCTCGAAGTCGCGCGAACCTTTTTGGGCGGAGCCTCCGGGATGCCGCGCCTCGGGTTCGGCTTCGACGCTCATCGCTTCGGGACGCGGGGAACCCTCCAGCTCGGGGGAATTGCGTTTCCGGGCGTTCCCGCGCTGGAAGGGCACTCCGACGGGGACGCCGTCCTGCATGCCCTCACCGACGCAATCCTCGGCGGGGTGGCCGGGCCGGACATCGGGGCGCTCTTCCCGTCGTCCGATCCGGAGCTTCGGGGCGCGGCGAGCGAACGGTTCGTGCGGCGGGCGCTCGAGGTGGCCGCCCGCGCCGGCTACGGACCGGGCCAGGTGGACCTCACCATCATCGCCGAGCGTCCCCGCCTCGCTCCGCGGATCGAGGAGATGCGGCAGCGCCTCGGCGACCTGCTTGGAATCGCCCCCGGCGCGGTGGGTCTCAAGGCCACGACCACCGACGGCATGGGCTTTACGGGACGGGGCGAGGGGCTGGCGGCGAAGGCCCTCGTCCGCCTCGACCCATGGCCGCGAGACCCGGAACCCGCATCTCCCCCGGGATGACCCGCCAGGAGAAGCGCCGTCCGGCGCGGGAGGGCGGCCCCCGGGACGAAGTTCGCGAGGAACGGGCCGCGACCTGGGTCTTCGGCCCCGCCCGGGTGGAGGAGACGCTGCAGGGCATCCCGAACCAGGTCCGGCGCGTGCTGGTGCGGACGGGGCGGCTGCAGAGCCGCCATCAGGCCCTGCTCAAGATCGCACGGGCCCGGGGCGCCCCGCTGCAGCGGGTTCCGAATCAGGTCCTCGACCGGATCTCGGAGGGCGCTCGCCACCAGGGGGCGGCCTGCGAGGTGTCGCCGGTGCGATGGTTGGCGCTGGGGGACGTCTTGTCGCTGGACCCGAAGCCGAGTCGCCTGCTGCTGCTCGATCGAATCGAGGATCCCCGGAACTTCGGCGCCCTGGTCCGCGCGGCGGACGGCGCCGGAGTGGATGCGGTGCTCGTTCCGCGGCGCGGCGCGGCCCCTCCCTCGCCCGTCGCCATCGCGGCGTCGGCAGGGGCCATCGCCCGCGCCCGGCTGGTTCGGATCCCGGGCGCCGCGAGTGCCCTGCGGGCGCTCAGGGCTCACGGGTACTGGACCGTTGGCCTCACGCCGCGGGCGAAGGTGCCCTGGCACGAGTTCGACTGGACCCAGCCCACCGTCCTCGTCGTGGGGTCCGAGGGCCGGGGTCTCGCCGCCGGAGTGTCGAAGGAGTGCGAGGTCCTGGTCTCCCTGCCGCAACTGGGTTCGGTCCGTTCCCTGAACGTTTCCGTGGCCGCCGGGATCGTGCTCTACGAGGGGGTGCGCCAGCGCGCTGGTCGGTCTGGGGATGGGGCGCCTGACGATGTTGACCATTCGTAGCCAAGGCGGCTGGAGAGGACCGCGCGCCACCCGCCGGCTGGTCGGCGCGGCGCCTGCCGGCTGGCGCGCGATGCCGGCTTCCGGTTTCGCAGTTGACACTCGTACGCGCGTGCTCCTATACTCAACCGTTCGCCGGTGCACGCTGGCGTAGCTCAGGAGGCAGAGCAGCTGATTTGTAATCAGCCGGTCAAGGGTTCAAGTCCCTTCGCCAGCTCCGGATCGGGCCAGACCGCATCGGACCGGATCGCGCTGGGTCCGGAGGGACTGATCCGGGCAACCCAATCCGGGAAACAGTCCGGATCGGCCGGTTGATTATCACTGAGGTTGCTTGCCGTCTCGTGAGCGGCGGAGTTTCCCGGGCGGAGTGGTAGCGAAGCGGCCAAACGCAGCAGGCTGTAAACCTGCCGGCTTTACGCCTTCGGAGGTTCGAATCCTCCCCGCTCCACCACCTCTTCCGGAGTTTCCCCACCCGAACCCACCCACTGCTTTGACCACCGACCACGGCTCACTCCGGCCCGCTACGACGCGGTTGTGCGCACGCCCTGGCGTCCTCGTCCCGGCGGACGGGGCCAGCGCGGCCCTTCGCCCGGTTCGTCCGCCGTCGCCGGTCCCTTCATTCCATAACGCGGGAGTAGCTCAGTTGGCAGAGCATCAGCCTTCCAAGCTGAGGGTCGCGGGTCCGAATCCCGTCTCCCGCTCCATGCCGGCGCGGTTCGTGTTGTCCCGGAACCGAAGCCGGTCCGCCGGCGCGGTCCGGAACCGCACCATCGGCCCCCGCCCTCGTCTCCGCCCACGTGGCTCAGTGGTAGAGCACTTCCTTGGTAAGGAAGGGGTCACCGGTTCAATCCCGGTCGTGGGCTCCACTCTCGCCCCCGTCCCCCTGGGGACGATCTGAATCTCAGGTCTCGCAGCACACAAGGAGAAGACCAGATGGCCAAGGAGAAGTTCGAACGCACCAAACCTCACGTCAACGTGGGGACCATCGGTCACGTGGATCACGGCAAGACGACCCTGACCGCAGCGATTACGAAGGTCCTCGCCGCCGAAGAGGGCGGAAGCTTCAGGAGTTTCGATTCGATCGACAACGCTCCGGAGGAACGGGAGCGGGGCATCACGATCGCCACCGCCCACGTCGAGTACGAGACCACGGCGCGCCACTACGCGCACGTGGACTGCCCCGGCCACGCCGACTACATCAAGAACATGATCACCGGCGCCGCCCAGATGGACGGCGCGGTACTGCTGATTTCCGCTCCGGACGGCCCCCAGGCGCAGACGCGCGAGCACATCCTGCTCGCCCGCCAGGTCGGAGTGCCCCGGATCGTCGTGTTCCTCAACAAGGTGGACATGCTGGACGACGAGGAGCTGCTGGAGCTCGTGGAACTCGAAGTCCGGGAGCTGCTTTCCTACTACGACTTCCCCGGCGACGACATCCCGATCATCCGGGGCAGCGCGCTCAAGGCGCTCGAATCGGACGATCCGGCCGACTGGGAACCCGTCCGGGAGCTGACGAAGGCTCTTGACGAGTACGTGCCGGTGCCCGAGCGGGCGATCGACAAGGACTACCTGATGCCGATCGAGGACGTCTTCTCGATCTCCGGCCGCGGCACCGTGGTGACCGGCCGGATCGAGCAGGGCAAGGTGTGCGTCCAGGACGAGGTCGAGATCGTCGGGATCCGGGAGACCCGGAAGCGGGTGGTGACCGGAGTCGAGATGTTCAAGAAGCTGCTCGACGAGGGTGAGGCCGGTGACAACGTCGGAATCCTGCTGCGGGGAACCGATCGCCGGGACGTGGAACGCGGGATGGTGCTCGCCAAGCCCGGTTCCATCACGCCCCACACCAAGTTCCGTTCCGAGGTCTATGTCCTGTCCAAGGAAGAGGGGGGACGCGAAAAGCCGTTCAAGAGCGGTTACCGCCCGCAGTTCTATTTCCGGACCACGGATGTGACCGGCACCGCCACCCTCCTGGGAGATCAGGTGGTGGCCATGCCGGGAGACAACATCCAGCTCGAGGTGGAACTGATCACCCCGATCGCCATGGACCGCGGACTCCGCTTCGCGATTCGCGAAGGTGGCAGGACGGTCGCCTCCGGGATGACCACCGAGATCCTGGAGTAGGCGGCGAGAGCGGGAAACGGTCCTCTCGCGGACGGCCTGAGTCGTCCGTGGGAGGGCCATCCTCGAATCATCCGAGTGGAGTAGAACCGACGGGAAAACGGCATGGCTCGCGAAAAGAAACGGCAGATCGTGACGCTGGCATGCACGGACTGCAAGCGGCGTACGTATTCGACGACGAAGAACCGGGCAACCCATCCGGGCCGGATGGAGCTGCGCAAGTTCTGCCGTTTCTGCCGGACGCACATATTGCATCGGGAGACGCGTTGACTACTGTGAGGGGTGCGAAGGCCAGTAGCTCAATTGGCAGAGCACCGGTCTCCAAAACCGGGGGTTGGGGGTTCGATCCCCTCCTGGCCTGCCATCCCCACGTTCCCTCGAGACATCCCCGGCCGAGGCTCTCATCGTGACGGTGCTCGAAAGGATCGGCTCGGCCCGCACTTTCCTCGGGGAAGTGAGGGGAGAACTGGACAAGGTCACCTGGCCGACCCGGGACGAGGTCCGCGGCACCACCATCATCGTGCTCATCACGGTCTTCTTCTTCGGGTTCTATCTCTACGGCCTGGACGTGGTGATGTCGTACATCTCGGCCTTCATCACGAACCTGATCGGGTAGTTCCATGGCCAGAGAGTGGTTCATCGTGTCGACGCACTCCAAGTTCGAGGAGAGCGTGAAGGAAGCCCTGCGCCATCGCGCCAACGCGTACGGACTCGGGGAGCAGATCGGCGAGATCCTGATCCCCACCGAGAAGGTCGTGGAGATGCGTGGCGGGCGCCGGGTGGTGACCACCAAGCAGGTCTACCCCGGCTACGTGCTCGTCAACATGGAGATGAACGCCGACACCTGGCAGGTCGTCAAGAACACCGACAAGGTCATGGGGTTCGTGCCGCCGCACAAGCCCCAGCCGATGCCGGAGGACGAAGTCGTCCGGATTCGCGAACAGATGGACGACGCGAGTCAGGCGCCCAAGCTGCGGCACACCTTCCAGACGGGCGAATCGGTCCGCATCATTCACGGCCCCTTCAACGGCTTTCAGGGGGTCGTGGACGAAGTCCAGCCGGATCGCAACAAGGTGAAGGTCATGGTCACGATCTTCGGGCGCTCGACCCCCGTGGAACTCGAGTTCCTCGAGGTGGAAAAGGTCTGACCGGCCGGAGTTCCGATCGGAGAAACATGCGATGAAGAAAGTGCTCGCGGTCGCGAAGATCCAGTTGCCCGCCGGCAAGGCGACCCCGGCGCCGCCGGTCGGACCCGCGCTCGGACAGCACGGCATCAACATCATGGACTTCTGCAAGTCCTTCAACGCGAAGACCCAAAACGACCCCGGCATGATCATTCCGTGCGTCGTCACGGTCTATCAGGACCGGTCTTTCAGCTTCATCACCAAGACACCGCCGGCCGCCGTGCTGCTGAAGCGCGCCGCGGGAATCGCGAAGGGATCCGGTGAGCCCAACCGGATGCGGGTGGGCAAGGTATCGGTCAGTCAGGTGGAGGAGATCGCCCAGATCAAGATGAAGGACCTCAACGCCGTCGACATCGACGCCGCGCGGCGCATCGTCGAAGGGACGGCCCGCAGCATGGGCATCGAAGTGGCCTGAGGGTTCGGAGACAACAGATCAGGAACGCGAATCATGGGAAAGAAGTACCAGGCGGCGAAGACGACGGTCGCGGATTCACAGCCGGAGACGCTGGGCGAAGTGTTCAAGACGCTCAAGAGCGCGAGCTTCGCCTCCTTTGACGAGACTGCCGAGATCGCCATGCGGCTCGGGGTGGATCCGCGGCACGCCGACCAGATGGTGCGCGGTTCGGTGGTCCTCCCGCATGGACTTGGAATCTCGCGCCGCGTCGTGGTGATCGCTTCGGGCGAGAAGGCCAAGGAGGCCGAGGAAGCGGGCGCCGACGAGGTCGGCGGAGACGACATGGTGGCCCGCATCCAGGGTGGCTTCCTGGACTTCGAGGCGGTGGTGGCGACGCCGGACATGATGCGTTCGGTCGGGAAGCTCGGGCGGATCCTGGGACCGCGGGGACTGATGCCCAATCCCAAGTCCGGAACCGTCACGTTCGACGTGGCGAAGGCCGTCCAGGAGATCAAGGCCGGCAAGGTCGACTATCGGGTGGACAAGACGTCCAACATCCACGCTCCCGTGGGGAAGCTCTCCTTTTCCGATGACCGGCTCGTGGAGAACACGCTGGCCTTCGTCTCGGCCGTGGTTCGCTCGAAGCCGGCGGCAGCCAAGGGCCGTTACATCCGGAGCGTCGCCATCAGCTCGACGATGAGTCCCGGCCTCCGCATCAGTCCTTCATTGGTCGGAGCCAAGTAGGCCGGAGCAACCGGAGATCAGGGAAAGGGTCGGAACGATGCAACGTATGGAGAAGCAGGAAGCGGCCACGTCGCTCGCCGCCCTGCTCAAGGCGCAGACCGCGGTGTTCTCCTTCGACTACCGGGGCCTTTCCGTGGCGGAAGTCACGGATCTGCGCCGCCGGGTCCGCGAAGCCGGCGGCAAGTACCGCGTCGTGAAGAACAGCACGGCGAAATGGGCCTTCGAGGAGGCCGGCATCTCCGGACTGGACGACCAGCTCGCCGGGATGACGGGTCTTGCCTGGAGCGAGGACGATCCCGTCGCCCTGGCGAAGGTTCTCCACGAGGGGACCAGGGACTTCGCCGCTTTCCAGTACAAGGGCGGGGTCGTTTCCGAACAGCAGGTCGATCCGCAGCAGTTCGAGGCACTGGCGAAGCTGCCGGGCCAGGAGGCTCTTCGCGGTCAGCTCGTCGGCGTCATTGCGGCGCCCATCCGGAACCTGATGAACGTCCTCGAGGGAGTTCCGCGGAAGCTCGTGCTCGTGCTCAAGGCAGCCGAAGAGAAGGCCGCCGCCGGCGGGGATGCCGCCCCGTGACCCTCAACCGATGGCATCGGACCCCGGCGCTCGCCGCCGGTCGGTCGTTGTCACGCACTTTGCCCAATTCCGATTCAAGGCGTAAGGAGTAGATGCCCACCATGTCGACAATCAGCCAGCAGGACGTTGTCAACCACATCAAACAGCTCACCGTGTTGGAGTTGTCCGAACTCGTCAAGGCGCTCGAAGATGAACTTGGAGTCTCCGCTGCGGCCGCCATGCCGGTGGCAGTCGCGGCCGGCGGCGGCGATGCCGCGCCGGTCGAGGAACAGACGGAGTTCGACGCCGTACTCACGGAGACCGGCCCGAACCGGGTCCAGGTCATCAAGGCGGTTCGGGAACTGACGAGTCTTGGCCTCCGGGAGGCCAAGACGCTCGTGGAAGAGGCTCCGAAAGCGGTCAAGGAGGCCATTCCCATAGAGGAAGCCAAGGCGATCCAGGAGCGATTCAAGGAGGTCGGCGCGACGATCGAAATCAAGTAGATCGGGGTGCGTCTCCTTTGCCCATTCCTTTCCCCCGGTTTCGCCGCGCCCCGCGCCCGGCTGATGGCGGAGCACCGCCATCAGCCCGCGACAGCGGCGCTCCGGGCTATCTCCCGACTCCATCGGGGCGCCGCCCGGCGGCCCCGCGTCGGGTGTCTCGTGGCAACGCGAACAGGCCGTCCTCATGCTGACCGCTGAAATCACTCCGAAGAAAACGCGGCACGACTTTTCCCGCATCCGTGCGTCGATTCCCCTGCCCAAGCTCATCGAGGTCCAGCATCGGTCCTACGACCGATTCCTGCAGAAGGACCTGCAGCCGCAGGATCGCGAGGAGATCGGCCTCCAGGCCGTTTTCCGTTCCATCTTCCCGATCAAGGACTTTCGCGATAACTGCGAACTGGACTTTCTCGAGTACTCCGTAGGCCGGTGGGCGTGCAGTTGCGGGGAGCTCGAGGGCATCGAGCACACCCGGAACGGTTCGGTCTGCAACTACTGCGGGGATCGGGTCCACCTGAAGGTCGAACACGACGTGGAGCAGTGCCAGCAGCGCGGCAAGACGTACGCCGTACCCCTGAAGGTGAAGATCAGGCTGACCGTCTGGGACCGGGACCCGGAAACCAATCAGCGGTCGATCCACGACATCAAGGAAGAGGAGGTCTTCTTCGGCGACATCCCGCTGATGACCGAGAACGGGACGTTCATCATCAACGGGACCGAACGCGTCGTCGTCTCCCAGTTGCATCGTTCGCCGGGAGTCTTCTTCCATGAGGCGGAGCGGGGCTGTTTTCTGGCCCAGGTCGTGCCCTATCGGGGTTCCTGGCTCGAGTTCGAGACGGACGCGCGGGGGCTCCTGCAGGTCCGCATCGACCGCAAGAAGCGCTTTCCGGCGTCGATCTTCCTGAGGGCGCTCGGGTTCGGGAAGACGGAGTCGATCCTGGCGCGCTTCTACCACGTTCACGAGGCGACGCTGACCGGGGACCGGGTCCGGCTGCCGCTCACCGACACGCTGAAGGAGATGCTCCTCGACGAACGCATCGAGCGGGACATCGAGGCGGACGGCGAGGTCGTCATCGAAGGCGGGAAGCGGATCAGCCGGGGAGACATCCGGAAGCTGACCCGGCTGAACCGGGAGGCCCTGGACTTCCATCTGGAGGCCCTCGGCGGGTTCCGGCTGGCCGTTGCGGCGACGATTCCGGATACCGGTGAGGAGGTTCCGGCCAACAGCCGGCTGACCCCGGAACTCGTGGACGAACTCGCTGATGCGGGTCCGCTCCGGGTCGTGCTGCCGGGCGCCGATCCGGTCGGCACGGTCCTGGCCGACACGCTGGACAAGGACCCGCTGACCCGGCAGCGGGGCACGGACGCGCCGAACGCCGAGAGCGTCGACGGGGCGCTCGTCGAGCTCTATCGGCGGCAACGCCCCGGCGACCAGCCGACCGTGGAGAGCTCCCGGATCCTGCTCCACAACCTGTTCTTCAACGAACAGAAGTACGACTTCTCCCGGGTCGGGCGCCGCAAGCTGGCGACCAAGCTCGAGCGGGAGATGGATCCCAACCGAACCATCCTCGCGGAAGAGGACTTCGTCCTCGTGCTGGACTACCTCCTTCGCCTCACCCGCGGTGAGAGCGGCTATCGGGCGGACGACATCGACCACCTCGGCAACCGCCGCGTCCGGTCGGTCGGCGAACTTCTCGAGAACCAGTTCCGCCTGGGTCTCGTCCGGATGGAGCGCGCGATTCGGGAAAAGATGAACGTGTATCAGGAAATGACGACCGCGATGCCGCGGGACCTGATCAACGCGAAGCCGGTGACCGCCGCCGTGCGCGAGTTCTTCGGGGCCTCCCAGCTCTCGCAGTTCATGGAACAGACGAATCCGCTTTCCGAGGTGACGCACAAGCGCCGCCTGTCGGCACTGGGTCCGGGAGGCCTCTCCCGTGACCGCGCCAAGTTCGACGTGCGGGATGTCCACGCGACGCACTACGGGCGGATCTGTCCCATCGAGACGCCGGAAGGTCCGAACATCGGGCTGATCAGCTCGCTCTCCTGCTACGCGACGATCGACAACTACGGTTTCATCCAGAGTCCCTACCGCAAGGTCGTGGACGGCCGAATCGTGGACTACGTCCGCGTCGAGGATCCCGGGGACACCAGGCTCGAGGCCGGCGGCATCGTTCCGCGGAAGGACGCCGAGGCGGCCAACGCCAAGATCGGACGCCGCCGGACGACCGCCACGCTCATCCCGCACGCGTTCTACCTGTCGGCGCTCGAGGAAGAACGCCACACCATCGCGCAGGCGAACGCCCGCGTGGGAGAGCGCGGCGAGCTTCTGGACCCGCGCGTCAACTGCCGTCACGAGGGCGAGTTCGTGCCCGCGCCGCGGGAGAACGTCGATTTCATCGACGTGTCTCCCAAGCAGATCGTTTCGGTGGCGGCCTCGCTCGTTCCCTTCCTCGAGAACGACGACGCGAACCGGGCCCTGATGGGCTCGAACATGCAGCGCCAGGCGGTCCCGCTGATCACGGCGGAGGCCCCGCTCGTGGGCACGGGCATGGAATTCGTGACCGCTCGCGATTCCGGGTCGGTCATCGTGTGCCGGGAGCACGGGGTCGTGGACCGGGTCGACGGGCGCCGGATCATCGTTCGCAAGGAGAGCGACGGAGCCGGAGAGACCGAGATCGGGGCCAGCATCTACCGGTTGAAGAAGTTCCGCCGCTCCAACCAGAACACCTCCATCAACCAGAAGCCCCTCGTTGAGGTGGGCGAACGGGTCGCGAAGGGCCAGATCATCGCCGACGGTCCGTGCACCGACGGCGGCGAACTGGCGCTGGGCCGGAATGTGCTCGTCGCCTTCATGCCGTGGCGCGGCTACAACTTCGAGGACGCGATCATCGTTTCGGAACGGCTCGTTCAGGACGACAGCTACACCTCGATCCACATCGAAGAGCACACGGTGCAGGCGCGGGACACCAAGCTGGGGCCGGAGTCCATCACGCGCGAGGTGCCCGGCGTCGCCGAGAGCTTCCTGAGGAACCTCGACGAATCGGGCATCGTCCGGATCGGCGCCCGGGTCAGTCCCGGCGACATCCTCGTCGGGCGCGTCACCCCGAAGGCCGAGGCTCAGCTGACTCCGGAGGAGAAGCTCCTCCGGGCCATCTTCGGAGACAAGGCGGGCGACGTCAAGAACTCGTCGCTCAAGTGCCCGTCAGGGGTCGAAGGCGTGGTCGTGGACGTTCGCGTCTTCCACCGGAAGGATGCGAACCGCGATGAGCGGGCGCTCTCGATCGAGGCGGATGACATCGAGGCCATCGACCGCGACTACCGCGATGAAGAGCGGATCCTCCGCGAGGAGTGCGACAAGCGCATCGTGGACCGGATGGTCGGCGCTCACCTGGTCGAGGACTGCATGAACCCGGCGACGGGAGAAGTCGAACTCAAGAAGGGTACGCGCCTGACCCGGAAGGAGCTCTTGAAGCGGCTGGACTTCGTTCCCCTGTTCGAGACCGATCTGGCCGACGACGTGCGGGATGAGATCCAGGAGATCCAGGAAAAGACCGAGGAACAGCTGGATCTGCTCTCGGTGCGCCGCGACGAGCAGCAGGCCGTGGTGAGCCAGGGAGACGATCTTCCACCCGGCGTCATCAAGATGGTCAAGGTTTACGTGGCCATGAAGCGGAAGCTCAGCGTGGGCGACAAGATGGCCGGCCGGCACGGCAACAAGGGCGTCATCGCCAAGATCGTGCCCGTGGAGGACATGCCGTTCCTGCCGGACGGCACGCCGGTGGACATCATCCTGAACCCGCTCGGCGTTCCGTCGCGCATGAACATCGGCCAGGTCCTCGAGACGCACCTCGGTTGGGCGGCGCGCATGCTGGATCGCCACTTCGCCACGCCGGTCTTCGACGGGGCCCGCGAGACGGACATCCGCACGCTGCTCGACGAGGCCAACGAGAAGGCGGGGGCGCAGGACGGGCTGCGGGCGAACGTTCTGGAGGACGGCAAGACCGTTCTCTACGACGGCCGGACCGGAAGACCCTTCGATCAGCCCGTCACTTCCGGGTACATCTACATGCTCAAGCTCGGGCACCTGGTGGACGACAAGATGCACGCTCGCAGCATCGGGCCCTACAGCCTGATCACGCAGCAGCCGCTTGGCGGAAAGGCGCAGTTCGGCGGGCAGCGGTTCGGCGAGATGGAAGTGTGGGCCATCGAGGCCTACGGCGCGGCGCACACGCTTCAGGAGATCCTGACCGTGAAGTCGGACGACGTTCGGGGCCGCGCGAAGGTCTACGAGTCCATCGTGAAGGGCGACACCAGCTATTCGCCCGAGGTGCCGGCATCGTTCAAGGTGCTGATGGCGGAAATCCAGAGCCTCGGGCTCGATATCGAGCTGATCCGCGCCAAGAACTGATCGGTAAACACCAACAGCCAGCTATCGAGAGGGACGAAATGCAGACGACCAGGGAAACCGCCGGAGTCTTCCCGGACCTTGAGGAAAGGGAAACTTTCAGCTCTGATTTCGACGCCATCAAGATCTCGATCGCGTCGCCCGAAAAGATCAGGGCGTGGTCCCACGGAGAGGTCACGAAAGCGGAGACCATCAACTACCGCACCCTGAAACCGGAACGGGGCGGACTCTTCTGTGCTCAGATTTTTGGTCCCATCAGCGACTGGGAGTGTTTGTGCGGCAAGTACAAGCGCATGAAGCATCGCGGCGTCGTCTGCGACAAGTGCGGCGTGGAGGTCACGCAGGCCTCGGTCCGCCGCAGCCGGCTGGGACACATCGAGCTGGCCTGCCCGGTTTCCCATGTCTGGTTCTTCAAGGTCCCGCCGAGCCGTATCGGGCAGGTGCTGGACCTGACCCCGAGGGAACTCGAGCGGATCCTCTACTACGAGTCGTACGTGGTCCTGGACCCCGGCGACGTGGACATCACGCTGCTGAAGGAAAAGGAAGTCACGCTCACGCTCGAAGAAGTGCAGTTGCTGCAGCAGCTCTTCGCGTTCTCCTTCGACGAGGGAGACCAGGGCTGCAGGGTCGGCAACATCCGGCTCGGCAACCTTCGCAAGGGCCAGGTGGTCACCGAGGACCAGGATCGCCTGCTCAAGCGGCTCTTCGGTCGTACCGACAACGAGTTCCGCGAGAAGCTGAAGCGCCCGGGCTCCACCTACCGGGCGGGAATGGGCGCCGGAGCCGCCAAGCAGCTGCTTCACGAGGCGGACCTCGAGACCCTGGCGGTCGAGTTGCGTCACGCCATGCGGCACGAGCGGTCCATCCAGAAGCGGACCAAGGCGGCGAAACGGCTGAAGGTCGTGGACGCGTTCCGGAAGTCCGGGAACCTCCCCGAGTGGATGATCATGGACGTCATCCCGGTGATCCCGCCGGACCTGCGTCCGCTGGTTCCCCTCGACGGCGGACGCTTCGCGACCAGCGATCTCAACGAGCTCTACCGGAAGGTCATCAACCGCAACAATCGCCTCCGGCGGCTGCTCGAACTTCGGGCACCGGACGTGATCGTCCGGAACGAGCAGCGCATGCTGCAGGAGGCCGTGGACGCCCTCTTCGACAACGGCCGCCGGGGACGCGTTCTGAAGGGCACGAACAACCGTCCGCTCAAGTCCCTCTCCGACACGCTGAAGGGCAAGCAGGGCAGGTTCCGCCAGAACCTGCTCGGCAAGCGCGTGGACTACTCCGGACGCTCGGTCATCGTGGTCGGTCCGGAACTGAAGGTCCATCAGTGCGGTCTTCCCAAGAAGATGGCGCTCGAACTGTTCAAGCCCTTCCTGTTCAACAGGCTGGAACATGAGGGTCTCGCCGCGACGATCAAGCAGGCCCGCGAGCTCGTGGAGGAGCAGCGTCCCGAAGTGTGGGACTACCTCGAAGAGGTCATCAGCGAGCACTCCGTGCTGCTGAACCGCGCCCCGACGCTTCACCGGCTCGGCATCCAGGCCTTCGAGCCGGTCCTGGTGGAGGGGAAGGCGATCCGGATCCATCCGCTCGTCTGCAGTGCGTTCAACGCCGACTTCGACGGCGACCAGATGGCGGTGCATGTTCCCCTGAGCCCCGAGGCGCAGGTCGAGGCGTCGCTGTTGATGCGTTCCTCGCGCAACATCCTTTCGCCCGCGCACGGCGGACCGCTCGCCGTCCCGACGCAGGACATGGTGCTCGGCATCTACTACCTGACCAAGCCCCAGGTGACTCCGCCGGAGGAAAAGCAGGCCTTCTCCTCGATCGAGGAGGTGCTGCTCGCCCACGAGAGTGGACAGATCGCCACCCTGACGCCGATCGAGCTGCGGTACTCGGGAGAACTCCTGGAAACGCACGACAGCCAGGACCTGCTCCGGGTGAAGGTCGCAAACAGCGAGGGAAGGCGCATCGAGACCACCGTCGGGAGAGTGCTCCTGAACGACCGCCTGCCCGCGGACCTGCCGTTCGTGAACGGCGTGCTCAAGAAGAGGGGCATTCAGAGCCTTGTCCGCCTCGTCTACCTCCGCCACGGTCTCGAGAGCACCGCCGACGTCCTCGATGCGCTGAAGGACATCGGCTTCGAGTACGCGACGCGCAGCGGAACGTCCATCGGACTCGGCGATCTCGTGGTCCCGCCGAACAAGGCGCGCCTGGTCGAGGAAGCCAAGGAAGAGGTCGGCCGGGTTGACGAGCAGTACCAGCAGGGTGCGATCACCCACGGTGAGCGGTACAACAAGGTCATCGATGTCTGGTCGAACGCCACCAACAAGGTGGCGGAAGACATGCTGAAGACCATGCAGGTCCGGGAGCGCGAGACCGGACGGTTCAGTCCCGTCTTCATGATGGTGGACTCCGGCGCCCGGGGCAGCGAGAAGCAGATTCGGCAGCTCGCCGGCATGCGGGGGCTGATGGCCAAGACCTCGGGAGAAATCATCGAGACCCCCATTACCAGCAACTTCCGCGAGGGGCTCAGCGTCATCCAGTACTTCATCTCGACCAACGGGGCGCGAAAGGGTCTGGCGGACACGGCGCTCCGGACCGCCGACGCCGGCTACCTCACCCGCCGGCTGGCCGACGTTGCCCAGGACGTCATCGTCACCCTGGTCGATTGCGGGACGCTCCGGGGCATCTACGCCGAGCCCATCATCGAGGCCGGAGAGGTCATCGAGCCGCTTCGGGACCGGATCGTGGGCAGGGTCAGCCTCGAGGCCGTCAAGGACTTCCGCGGGGACCTCATCGTGGACGCCGGCGAGGAGATCAGCGAGGAGATCGCGACCGCCATCGAGGGCTCGGGCGTGGCCCGGGTCAAGATCCGGTCGGTCCTCACCTGCGACGCCCGCCGCGGCGTCTGCGCGATGTGCTACGGCCGGAACCTGGCCACCGGGCGTCTCGTGGATCTGGGAGAAGCGGTGGGCATCATTGCGGCCCAGTCCATCGGAGAGCCCGGCACGCAGCTGACCATGCGGACGTTCCACATCGGCGGCACGGCCAGCGTTTTCGAGAACTCGGCCCTCGAGGCGCGCCACGACGGCGTGATGCAGTTCTCGGAGAACCTGCGCACCGTCGAGGACCGCCACGGCAACCTGGTGGTCATCAACCGCGCCGGCACCGTGGAGGTGGGAGACGGCGAGGGAAGGATCCTGGAGAGCCATCCCGTGGTCTACGGCGCCCGGATCAAGGCGGCGCCAGGCAGCGCCGTGAGCAGCGGCCAGGTGATCGTCGAATGGGATCCCTACAGCTTCTCGATTCTCGCCGAAGAGGAAGGGACGGTCCGGTTCCGGGACATCATCGCGGACGTGACGATGATCCAGGAGGTGGACAACGTCACCTTCCGGTCACAGGCGGTGATCATCGAGTCGCCGGACGACCGGTTCGAGCCGCGCATCGAGATTCAGGGCGCCCCGGGTGAGGACCCGCGGACCTACCTGATGCCCTCGCGCGCTCATCTCGAGGTCGAGGAGAATGATGCCGTCCGTCCGGGCGACGTGCTCGCCAAGATTCCGCGGGAGACCACCAAGACCAAGGACATCACCGGAGGCCTGCCGCGCGTGGTCGAGCTCTTCGAGGCCCGGCCGCCGAAGGCGCCCGCCCTGATCAGCGAGATCGACGGGCGGTTGCAGTACGGCGACGTCCGCAAGGGCAAGCGCGTGATCAGCGTGACGTCGCAGGTCACCGACGATGTCCGCGAGTACGAGGTGCCGCGCGGTGTCCACATCAGCGTCCGGGAGAACGAGGAAGTCCGTGCGGGCGACCCGCTCATGGACGGTCCGCGCAATCCGCACGACATCCTCCGGGTCCTCGGCGAGGGCGAGCTGCAGCGGTATCTCGTCCACGAGATCCAGGAGGTGTACCGCCTCCAGGGTGTCGTGATCGATGACAAGCACATCGAAGTCATCATCAGCCGGATGATGCGCTGGGTGCGCGTCACCGACGTCGGAGACACGGACCTGATCGTGGACTCGACCGTGGACCGGCACGAGTTCGCGCAGGCGAACCGCAAGGCTCAGGCGGAGGGCGGGCAGGCGGCCCAGGGAGAACCCATGCTGCTCGGCCTCACCAAGGCCTCGCTCGCCACCGACAGCTTCATCTCCGCCGCCTCGTTCCAGGAGACCACCAAGGTCCTGACCGAAGCGTCGCTCACCGGCAAGGTGGACTATCTCCGCGGGCTCAAGGAAAACGTCATCATGGGCCGGCTGATTCCGGCCGGTACCGGGCTCCGGGAACACCGGCGCTTCGTGCTGCCGGAGGAGATCGACGCGCACCGGCAGGCCATGCTCCAGGAAGACCCCGATCCGGAAACGGAGCTGGCCCAGGAGATTCACTAGGGGCGTCTCTCCGGGCGCCCGCAGGCACGTTCCGGCCGCGGCCGCCGCCACCGGCGGCGCGGCCGTTCGGATTTGACAGCTACGCGCGTCAGCGCGTAAAATCCTTCGTCCGCTACGCGCCCAAAACGCATTTTTCGAGCGTCGTGGACGTCATCGTTTCCCTCGGGAAACGGCCGCCGATCGCCTCTTGCGAGCCCTGACGGGTGGGCGGTGCACGTCCCAGTTTCCCTTCCCCTTTGGGGGCCCAGCATTTTCCTTCGGACCCGATCTCCCCATGCCCACCATTCATCAGCTTGTCCGCCGTGGACGGAAGCGCGTGGCCCCGGCCACCGACTCGCCGGCGCTTCAGCGGTGTCCACAGCGAAGGGGAGTGTGCGTGCGGGTCTTCACCATCAACCCCAAGAAGCCGAACTCGGCCCTTAGAAAAGTCGCCCGGGTGCGGCTTACCAACGGGATCGAGGTCACGACCTACATTCCGGGGGTGGGGCACTCCCTGCAGGAACACTCCATCGTGCTGCTGCGGGGCGGCCGGGTGAAGGACCTTCCGGGGGTGCGGTACCACGTGATCCGTGGGGCCCTTGACGCCACCGGAGTGGATGGACGAAAGAACGGCCGGTCCAAGTACGGAACCAAGCGGCCCAAGAGCTGACCGGTAGAGCTGCCACTTACCCAAGAGAGATTCGGAGATGTCCAGACGCCGCGACGTGCCGAAGCGGCAACCCGCTCCGGATGCCCGCTACCAGAGCGCGCTCGTCTCATCGTTCATCAACAAGGTGATGCTGGACGGGAAGAAGTCCACGGCCGAGTCGATCGTGTACGGGGCTTTCGACCGCATCAAGGACAAGACGGGCGGCGAGCCGCTGACGACCTTTCGCGAGGCCGTCCAGAACGTCAAGCCGACCCTTGAGGTGAAGAGCCGCCGGAAGGGTGGCGCGAACGTCCAGGTGCCGTACGAGGTGCGTCCCGAGCGGCGTACATCGCTGTCCCTGCGCTGGATCGTGGGGTACGCCCGGAAACGGCCGGAGAAGACGATGGCGGAGAAGCTGGCGGGCGAACTGCTCGACGCCGCTCAGAATCGCGGTGGGGCCATCAAGAAGCGGGAAGACACCCACAAGATGGCGGAGGCGAACAAGGCCTTCGCCCACCACCGCTGGTAACCGCCCCATCCATCGGCAAACAACAAATCGGAGGAACCGCCATTCAGGAAGCGAGCACGATTTCGCCCAATGAAATCGACTGCTGAGTCCAGCCCATTCGGGTCCCTCCGGCCCGGTGAGACGAACTCGATCCGTTTGTCATCGCGCGCGAATCGAACCGCCGGCACGTCGGACTCTCTTCCCCAGTTCTCGTCTCCCGTCAGATCACCCTCCCCAGACCCGTCACCCTCCAGTTCCCATGTCCCGCAAAGTCGCCCTCGCCGATACCCGAAACATCGGGATCATGGCGCACATTGACGCCGGGAAGACGACCACCACCGAACGCATCCTCTACTACACGGGCGTCACCTACAAGTTGGGGGAGGTTCACGAGGGAACCGCGACGATGGACTGGATGGAACAGGAGCAGGAGCGCGGGATCACGATCACCTCGGCCGCGACGACCTGTTTCTGGAAGGACCACCGGGTCAACATCATCGATACGCCCGGACACGTGGACTTCACCGCCGAGGTGGAGCGGTCGCTTCGGGTTCTCGACGGCGCGGTGGCCGTGTTCTGCGCGGTCGCCGGCGTAGAGCCGCAGTCCGAGACGGTCTGGCGGCAGGCCGACAAGTACGGCGTGCCCCGGATCGCCTTCGTGAACAAGATGGACCGGGCGGGCGCCGACTTCGGGCGGGTCGTGAAGATGATGGAGGATCGCCTCGGAGCCCGGGCGGCGGCGATACAGCTCCCGATCGGGGCGGAGGACGCTTTCGAAGGGGTGGTGGATCTCGTTCGGATGAAGGAGATCCGCTATCACGGGGATGTTCTCGGCGCCCGCTACGAGGAGACCGAGGTCGCTCCGGAGCGCCTCGAGGAGGCTCGCCTCGCTCGGGAGTCGCTGATCGAGAAGATCTGCGAGTGCGACCTGGAGGCCCTCGGGATCTGGGATGAGAAGGGAGATCTCACCCCCGAGGAGTGTGCGGCGGCGCTGCGCCGTTCGACGGTCGCGCTGCAGCTGGTGCCGGTGCTCTGTGGATCCGCTTTCCGGAACAAGGGCGTCCAGCCCCTTCTGGACGCGGTCGTCGCCTTGCTGCCCGCGCCGACGGACGTGCCGTCGATCACGGGCACCGCGTCCATAACCGACCCGACCCCGGCCGTCCGCGACGCGCGGGACGACGCACCCTTTGCCGCGCTGGTCTTCAAGGTGATGACCGATCCCTTCGTCGGCCAGCTTTCCTTCTTCCGCGTCTACTCGGGGGTGCTCCGGACCGGTGACACGGTCCTCAACTCCACCCGCTCGGTCCGGTCGCGGGTCGGCCGTCTCCTGAAGATCCACGCCAACAAGCGCGAGGAGATCAAGGAGGTCTACGCCGGGGACATCGCGGCGGTGGTGGGTCTTCGGAACGCGAGGACCGGGGAAACGATCTGTACGCCCGCCGCTCCGGTGGTTCTCGAAGCCATGGAGTTCCCCGAGCCGGTCATCTCCCGGGTCATCGAACCGGCAACGAAGGCGGATCAGGAGAGGCTCTCCGGAGCGCTCGGGAAGCTGACCCACGAGGATCCGACCTTCCGGGTGACGACCGATGCGGAGACGGCGCAGACCATCATCAGCGGGATGGGAGAGCTGCACCTCGAGATCATCGTGGACCGGTTGCTCCGCGAGTTCCAGGTGGGCGCGGTGGTGGGTCAGCCGCGGGTGGCCTACCGCGAGACCATCCGCTCCTCCACCAAGACCGAAGGGCGTTACGTGCGGCAGACCGGCGGCCGGGGTCAGTACGGCCATGTCCGGATCGAGGTCTTCCCGAATCCGGTCGAGCCGTTCGAGTTCGTCAACGACATTGTGGGCGGGTCGGTGCCGCGCGAATACATCCCGGCAGTCGAGGAGGGGGCTCGCGACGCCCTCGCCGCCGGGCCCCTCGCCGGCTACCCGGTAACCGGCGTCACGGTGCGTCTCTACGACGGCACCTTCCATACCGTGGACAGTTCCGAGCTCGCGTTCCGCATCGCCGGCTCCATGGCGGTCAAGGACGCGCTGCGCCGGTGCTCGCCGGTCATCCTCGAGCCGGTGATGAAGGTCGAGGTCGTGACTCCCGACGACTTCACCGGAGAGGTGATGGGCGACCTGAACGCACGGCGCGCCCGGATCAGCGGCCTTTCGATGCGGGGAAACGCCCAGGTCGTGGAAGCGCTGGTGCCGCTGGCCGGGATGTTCGGTTACGCCACGGACATCCGGTCCGCCACCCAGGGTCGGGCGACCTACACGATGCACTTCGGATCCTACGAGGAGGCCCCGGAGAGCGTCATGGCGGAGGTCATGGCGAGCGCCTGAGCGCGCGTGACGGGGACGCCTGACGAGGACTTCAACCGATGAACGAAAAGATCCGTATCCGACTCAAGGCGTTCGACCACCGCCTGCTGGACCAGTCCACGAGCGAGATCGTGGAGACGGCGAAGCGGACCGGCGCCACGGTGGCCGGACCGATTCCGTTGCCGACGGTCAAGAACCGCTACACCGTTCTTCGTTCTCCGCACGTGGACAAGAAGTCCCGGGAGCAGTTCGAGCTCCGGACGCACAAGCGGCTCCTGGACATCCTGGGGTCCACTCCGACGACGGTCGATGCGTTGTCACGGCTGGATCTTCCGGCCGGAGTTCACGTCGAGATCAAGGCGATGGTCGCCGGCGAGCCGCAGGCCAAGTAGGGAACCGAAAGCGTGGAGGAAGGGCGATGAACGGGCTGCTGGGCACGAAGCTGGGGATGGCCCAGCATTTCGGGGACGACGGCCGGGTGATTCCCGTCACCCTGATTCGCGTGGGCCCCTGCGTCGTCGTACAGAAGAAGACGGCGGCGGCGGATGGCTACGAAGCCGTCCAGGTCGGCCTGGAACGGCTGAGCGGCCCGGGAAGCCGCCCCGCCCGCAACCGGGCGCTCGCCGCCCGGCTGCAGGCCGCCGGAGCTCCCTCCGCCTCGGTGCTGCGCGAGTTCCAGGCGGATGCGGGCGAGGACCTGGAGATCGGCTCCCGGCTCGGCGCCGAGGTGTTCTCTCCGGACGACGTGGTCCGGATCACCGGAGTCAGCAAGGGCAAGGGCTTCGCCGGAGTGATGAAGCGGCACGGCTTCCACGGCGGGCCGAAGTCGCATGGCTCCAAGTTCCACCGCGCTCCGGGCGCGATCGGGATGTGCGCAACCCCCTCGCGGGTGCTCCCCGGCACCCGGCTTCCCGGCCAGCACGGCCGGGAGCGCGTGACCGTCCGGAACCTCCGGGTCGTTCGGGTGGATGCGGAGGAGAACGTGGTGGCGGTACGGGGCGCCGTCCCCGGCCCTCGCGGCGGGACCGTCGAGATTCGCAAGGCCTGACGAGAGCGACAACCGGGACAGGACCACCGACCACAAGAACCGGAGCAGGAAGAACGAAAGTGACCGTGGCAGAGCAAGAGGCGCTTCCGACGGAAGGCGTACCCGAGGCCGGAGATTCTGCGCGGCGCGCCACCCCCGTGGTCGCCCGTGATGCAGAAGGCGGCGAGGTGGAACTCGATCCGACGGTCTTCGGGGCGCCGGTGAAGCCGGGCCTCCACTACGACGCCGTCCGCCAGTACATGGCCGGACGGCGCGCCGGGACCCACGCGACGAAGAACCGCGCGCTGGTTGCCGGGGGCGGCCGCAAGCCGTGGCGTCAGAAGGGCACCGGAAACGCGCGGGTCGGCAGCCGCCGCACCCCCTTGTGGCGGGGCGGCGGGACCGTGTTCGGACCGCAGCCTCGCGACTACAGCTATCGGTTGCCGGGACGCATGCAGCGCGGCGCGCTCCGCTCCGCGCTCTCGCTGTGCGCGACCGAAGGGCGGTTGCGCGTCTTCGAGGACTTCGGTCTCGAGGGCCCCTCGACCCGCGCGGTGCTTCGGCGCCTGGGCGAGTGGGATTCGGCGGCCGGACGCGTGCTGATCGTGGAGACGGCGCCGTCGGACGATCTCTACCTGTCCACGAGGAACCTGCCGGCGGTCGAGGTGGTGTCGGTGCGGGCGCTTCACTGCTACGAGGTGCTCAAGGCGAAGACCGTCCTGATTCAGCGCTCCGCGCTCGCCTCGCTCTCCGAAAAGCTGTCCGAAGCAGGGGGCCGATGATGGAAGCCGACCGCGTCATCCTCGAACCGCTCACCACCGAAAAGGCGGAGCGCCTCCGGGAAACCCAGAACGTCGTCGCTTTCCGCGTGAGCCCGAAAGCCAACAAGATCCAGATCCGCCGCGCCGTCGAGCGCCTGTTCGAGGTGGAGGTCAAGGACGTCCGCACGTCCAACTTCACGGGCAAGAACAAGCGGTGGGGCCGTTTCGTCGGGCGGCGTCCCAACTGGAAGAAGGCGTACGTGACCCTCGAAGAGGGCCACGTCATCGAGATCTTCAAGGGCGTGTAAGAGGCGCGTAAATGGCGATCAAGAAATCCCGGCCGACCTCCCCCGGACGCCGGTTCCACACCGTCCAGACGTTCGAGGAACTCACGACCACCACGCCGGAGAAGCGGCTGACCCGAGGAAAGAGCCAGCGTGGCGGGCGGAACACCGCCGGGCGCATCACGGTCCGTTTCCGCGGAGGCGGCCACAAGCGGCGCCACCGGGAGATCGATTTCCGGCGGGCGAAACCGGGCGTGCCCGGACGGGTGGCTTCCATCGAGTACGACCCGAACCGCTCGGCCCGGATTGCGCTTCTCCACTATCTCGACGGAGACAAGCGATACATCCTGCACGCCGTCGGGATGAAGGTCGGGGATGTGGTGATGGCGAGCGACAGCGCCGAGATCGCGCCCGGAAACATGCTCTGCATCGACCGCATTCCGCTGGGCGCCACGATCCACAACGTCGAGCTCCGGCCCGGCGGCGGCGGCAAGATGGCTCGCAGCGCCGGGGCGTTCGTGCAACTCGTCGCCAAGGAGGGGCGCTACGCGCAGGTGCGCCTTCCCTCCGGCGAGGTCCGCAAGGTGCTGCGCGAGTGTCACGCCACGATCGGCCAGGTCTCCAACGTGGACCACGAGAACGTCAAGCTCGGCAAGGCCGGCCGCAAGCGCTGGCTTGGACGCCGGCCGCACAACCGGGGAGTCACGATGAATCCGGTGGATCACCCTCACGGCGGCGGTGAAGGCAAGAGTTCCGGAGGACGTCACCCGGTGAGCCCGTGGGGCGTGCCGACCAAGGGACACAAGACCCGCAACAACAAGCGGACCGACTCGATGATCGTCCGCTCCCGCCGCCGCCGCAGAAGGTAGAGCGAGGAATCCCCACAGCACCAGGATCGGAACAGGGATCAGAAAAGGACCAGAGAATGCCGCGTTCGATTCAAAAAGGCCCGTACATCGAGGAAAGCCTGATCCGGAAGGTCGAGGACGCGCATCTCGCGCGCCGGCAGACGATCATCAAGACCTGGTCACGGCGCTCCACGATCGTTCCGCAGATGGTGGGTCTGACCTTCGCCGTGCACAACGGCCGCAAGTTCATTCCGGTCTATGTGACCGACAACATGGTGGGCCACAAGCTCGGTGAGTTCTCGCCGACGCGGACCTTCAAGGGCCACAAGGTGAAGTCCGAGAAGTCGAGGGCACGCCGATGAGACTCTCCTCGCGGACGGGGGTGACGCCGTGATCGAAGCGGTTGCCCGGGCGACGGCTGTCCCCGGTTCGGTTCAGAAGGCGCGGCTCGTCCTCGACCTCATTCGCGACAAGCCCGCGCCGGACGCCATCTCGGTGTTGCAGAACACGAATCGCGCGCCGGCGCCCATCATCGAGAAGGTGTTGCGGTCGGCCATCGCGAATGCCCAGACGAAGGCCCTCAGCGAGGCGAAACGGATCGATGAGGACAAGCTCATGGTCTCCGAGGCGTTTGCCGACCAGGGACCGGCCCGGGCGATCGCCCGGAGCGGCCGGAGGGCCCGCATCCGTCGCATCCGGCGGCGAACCACCCACTACACGATCCGCGTAACCGCGATCGAAGAGGAATAGGTATGGGTCAAAAAGTACACCCGCACGGCTTCAGGCTTGGATACAGCAAGACCTGGCGCTCCCGCTGGTTCGCGGACAGCGCTTACCGGGACTCGCTGCACGAAGATCTGAAGCTGCGGCGCCTTCTCAAGCGCCGCCTGTACCACGCGGGTATCTCGCGGGTGGAGATCGAGCGGCCGGGCAACAAGCTCAACATCTACATCCACACCTCGAGGCCCGGAATCATCATCGGGCGCAAGGGGACGGAAGTGGAGAAGCTGACGCGGGATCTCCGCAAGCGCACCGGCAAGGAAGTCCACATCCGGCCTCTCGAAGTGATCAAGCCGGAGCTCGACCCGCAGCTGGTCGCCGAGTCCATCGCGCTCCAGCTGGAGAAGCGGATCGCGTTCCGGCGCGCGATGCGGAAGGCGGTCGAGAACACCATGCGGAACGGCGCCAAGGGCGTTCGCATCCGGTGCGCCGGGCGGCTCAACGGCGCTGACATCGCCCGGGCGGAGTGGTACCTGGAGGGACAGCTCCCGCTCCACACGCTGCGGGCCGACATCGAGTACGGGCTCGCCGAGGCCTTTACGACCTACGGTCAGATCGGGGTCAAGTGTTGGGTCTATCGGGGCGTCAGCGACGCGGTGAGCCGGTCCGGGCGCCCGGAGATCCCCATGAAGCCATCACCCTCCGGCTCCGAAGAGGCAAGCGCCGGTTGAGCCCTGAAAAGGATTCGGGAGGAGAAACGCCATGCTGATGCCGAAGAAGACCCGGTACCGGAAGCAGCAGCGCGGCCGCATGCGCGGCAAGTCCTGGACGGGGCAGACCGTGGCGTTCGGAGACTTCGGGCTCAAGACGCTGGAGCCGGGATGGATCACGAACCGCCAGATCGAGTCGGCGCGGGTGGCCATCACCCGCTTCATCAAGCGGACCGGGCGGGTCTGGATCCGCATCTTCCCCGACAAACCGCTGACCAAGAAACCCCAGGAGACCCGGATGGGCAAGGGGAAGGGCGGTCCCGAGGGATGGGTCGCCGTGGTGCGGCCGGGACGGGTCCTCTTCGAAATGGAGGGCGTCAGCCGGGACCAGGCCATCGAGGCGATGCGCCGCGCGGGCCACAAGCTCCCGGTGCGGACGCAGTTCGTCGGCCGCTTTGAGGAGGAATCGTCGTGAAGGCCGCCCGGGTCCGTGAGCTGACCCACGACGAACTCGTGAGGAAGCAGCAGGAAACGACGCGGGAGCTGTTCGATGCCCGGCTCGAGGCCGCTACCGGTCAGCTCGGTCACACGCACAAGGTCAAGTTGCTGCGGCGCGAAGTCGCCCGGCTCCAGACGATCATGAGGGAGCGCGAGCTCGAGATCGGGACCGATTCCCCGGGGAGCGGCGCCTCGGATTCCTGAGGCCGGTGAATACAAGAAGAAACGTCATGCCAAGACTGATCAGGACCGGAACCGTGGTCGCCAGCGGCGCCGAGAAGACCATTACCGTGCTCGTGGAGCGTCTGGTGGAACACCGCCTGTACAAGCGTCGGTACCGCAAGTCCACCCGCTTTTCGGTTCACGACGAGAAGAACGAGGGCCGGGTCGGAGACCGCGTGCAGATCGAGGAATGCCGTCCGCTGTCCCGGACGAAGCGTTTCCGGCTGCTCAAGGTCGTGGAGCGCGCCACATGATCCAGATGCAGTCGGTGTTGCAGGTCGCCGACAACTCCGGCGCCCGCCGGGTCACCTGCATCCTTCCGCTTGGCGGCGGGGTCGGTCGTATCGCCCGGCTCGGGGACGTCATCACCGCGTCGGTGCGTGAAGCCGCCCCGGGGAGCGCCGTCAAGAAGGGGACCGTCGTCCAGGCGGTGATCGTGAGGACCCGAAAGGAACACCGCCGGGCGGACGGGTCGTACATCCGTTTCGGTGACAACGCCGCGGTGCTGATCAACGAGCAGCGCGAGCCCACCGGAACCCGGGTATTCGGCCCGGTCGCCCGCGAACTGCGCGAGCGTCAGTTCATGAAGATCGTTTCGCTGGCTCCGGAGGTCCTGTGACGATGTCCCGGAAGAAGAGCGCGCCGCCGCCGCGGCGTCTGCACGTTCGCAAGAACGACCTCGTCCAGGTCACGGCCGGGAGCGACCTCGGGAAGCGGGGACGGATCCTCCGCGTCTTTCCCGAGACCGGACGCGTGCTCGTCGAGGGCATCAACATGATCAAGCGGCACACGAAGGCGAACCCGCGCCAGAACATCAAGGGTGGCGTCGTCGAACGGGAAGCCTCGATCGCGATCAGCAACGTGATGATCGTGGACCCGGAGACCAATCTCCCGACCCGGATCGGGAGGACCCGGCTGACCGATGGACGCAAGGTTCGGGTGAGCGTCCGTTCCCAGGGAGTGATCGACAAGTGAGCCGCCTTCGTTCCCGGTATCGGGAGACGATCGCTCCCGACCTGCGCACCCGACTCCAGATTGCCAGCGTGCACGCGGTACCCCGAGTGACCAAGGTCGTCGTCAACATGGGCGTCGGAGAAGGGTCGCGGGAGCACAAGTTCATCGACGCCGCGGTCGCGGACCTGACGGCGATCACCGGCCAGCGGCCGGTGGTGACCAGGGCGAGGAAGTCCATCGCCAACTTCAAGATCCGGGACGGCATGCCGGTGGGTGCGCGGGTCACCCTGCGCGGAATCCGGATGTACGAGTTCATGGACCGGCTGATCAACATCGCGTTGCCGCGGGTCCACGACTTTCGCGGCGTCTCGGACCGGGCCTTCGACGGCCGCGGCAACTACACCCTGGGCCTGACGGACCAATCCGTGTTTCCGGAGATCGACTACTCGAAGATCGAGAAGACGCGGGGGATGAACGTGACCATCTGCACGACCGCGACGAGCGACGAGGACGCGCGAGAGCTGCTCCGCGCCTTCGGGATGCCGTTCGCCCGCCGGGAAGCGTAGTACTCGAGAGCTGAACAAGAGAGGAAAGGGTTTTGGCGAAGAAATCACTCATTGCCAAGGCAAAGAAGCGGCCCAAGTTCGAGGTGCGGCGCTACAGCCGCTGCCTGAGCTGTGGCCGCCCACGGGCCTATCTCCGGAAGTTCGGGCTCTGCCGCCTGTGCTTCCGGAAGCTGGCGCTCGCGGGAGAGATCCCGGGCGTCATCAAGGCGAGTTGGTAGGGAGGCGCGCTGATGTGGTCTGACCCGGTAGCCGACATGCTCACCCGGATTCGCAACGCGATTCAGGCGCGGCACGACTTCGTCGAGATTCCCGCCTCGAAGCTGAAAGAGGAGATCGCCCGCATCCTCCACGAGGAGGGATACGTGGACGGGTGGGAGCGCCGGTCCTCTCCGCCGCAGGACGCGATCCGCATCAAGCTGCGGCGCCTGCCCGGCAACCGGGAGGCGCTGACCGGGCTGAAGCGGATCTCGCGGCCCGGCACCCGCGTCTACGTCTCCCACCTCAAGATTCCCAAGGCGCAGGGAGGGCTCGGCGTCACCCTGCTTTCGACCTCCCGCGGAGTCATGACGGGCCGCCAGGCGCGCCATCTCGGCGTGGGCGGCGAAGTCCTCTGCCAGGTCTGGTAGCCCGAAGGTAAACAGCCTGTGGCAAAACTCACGCGGCGTTCGCCCGGCGATCCATCCCGGCTGAAACACTCCGCTTCGCTCCGTTCTGCGTTGCGTTTCGGTCGAAATACGCTCGGTATTCCTCCCTCACGCGCCTTGTCAGCCGGGCGCCTCACCGGGCTCGGCGCTCACGTGAGTTTCACCAAAGGCTGTTGATGTCATGTCCCGCATAGGCGCCAAGCCGATCCCCGTTCCGTCCGGGGTCTCGATCACGATCCAGAGTTCCGAGGTCCGCGTGAAGGGCCCGAAGGGCGTCCTCACCAGCCCCGTACTCCCCGGCATCGAAGTCCAGCTCGACGAGAGCGTGGCCCAGGTGTCCCTTCGGGAAACTTCCGGCAACCGGGCCTACTGGGGGCTCACCCGGGCGCTCCTCGCGAACGCGGTGACCGGGGTCTCCGAGGGCTTCCAGAAGGAACTGGACATCGTCGGAGTCGGTTACCGGGCGCAGGTGAAGGGACGGAACGTCTCGTTCGCGCTGGGGTATTCCCACCCCATCGAGTTCGCGCTGCCCGACGGGATCGACGTCCGGATCGAGAAGAACACCCACGTCGTCGTGTCGGGCGCCGACAAGCAGGCCGTCGGGCAGGTGGCGGCGCGCATCCGCGCGCTCCGCAAGCCGGACCCGTACAAGCAGAAGGGGGTTCGCTACACCGGCGAACGCCTCATCAAGAAGGCAGGAAAGACCGGAGCCTGATCCCGAGGACCGAGGAGCCATGCGAATCACGACCCGCCGCCAGCGAAAGCGGCGCATCCATGCCCGCATTCGCAAGAAGATCACCGGCACCGCCGCGCGCCCGCGGCTCGCGGTCTATCGCTCGTTGAAGCACATCTACGCCCAGGTGATCGATGACGCCGCCGGCACGACCCTCGTTGCCGCGGGAAGCCGCGAGACCGGAATCGAGAGCGGCGGAAACGCCACCGGCGCCGCCCTGGTCGGCGAGAAACTGGCCGAACGGGCCCGCGCCGCCGGCATCGAGACCGTGGTCTTCGATCGCGGCGGGTCCCGGTACCACGGCCGGGTCAAGGCCCTCGCCGACGCGGTGAGGAATGGAGGGGTTCAGTGCTGAACATGGACGCGGGCGGCCGATCGAGGCCTCGCAGCGGTTCGCGCAACACGCAGGTGGAGCGCACCGGTGATCCAGATCTCAAGGACAAGGTCGTCTCGATCAACCGGGTGACCAAGGTGGTCAAGGGCGGCAAGAACCTGTCCTTTTCCGCGCTGGTTGTCGTGGGGAACGAGGACGGCCGCGTGGGTTTCGGTCTCGGCAAGGCGCGCGAGGTGCCGGCGGCGATCAAGAAGGGGATCGAGATCGCCAAGAAGAACCTGACGGTGGTTCCCCGCGAGGGAAGCACCATCGCTCACGAGGTGGTGGGCGTGTTCGGAGCGGGCCGGGTGCTGCTCAAACCGGCGTCGGAGGGGACCGGGGTGATCGCCGGCGGCCCGGTACGCGCGGTCATCGAGCTCGCCGGAATCAAGGACATCCTGACGAAGTCGCTCGGAACCGCCAATCCCAAGAACGTGGTGGAAGCGACGATGGTCGCGCTCCTCTCGCTTCGCTCGAAGACCGCGGTGGCGGAGCTCCGGGGGAAGGACGTGAGCCACATCGAGGCGGAGATCCGCGCCTAGGGCCATGAGACAGCCAGAAGACACCGCCGCAGCCCCGGGAGGGCCGAGGATCGTCGTGCAGCTCGTGCGCGGACTGGCCGGCACGACGCGCTATCAGCGCGAGGTCGTGAAGGGCCTGGGGCTGCGCCGCCTGGGAGCGACCGCTTCCCGGCCGGACAACCCCATGATCCGGGGGATGTTGCGGCGGGTTCCGCATCTCGTGCGTATCGTCGAAGAGACCGAGGTGCAAGAGACGGCCGGATCGGCCGATGGTGAATGAGGACGAGCAAGTGAGCCTTCATGAACTGGCGCCGCCCGAGGGCGCCGTCCGAGCCCGCAAGCGGGTGGGACGCGGCCCCGGATCAGGAACCGGCAAGACCGCAGGCCGCGGCCACAAGGGAGCCAAGTCGCGGTCCGGGTACTCCCTCCGCCGCGGCTTCGAAGGCGGTCAGATGCCGCTCGTGCGGCGGGTGCCGAAGCGCGGGTTCACGAACATCTTCAGAATCCGTCGGGAGGTCGTCAATCTGAGCGACCTCAACCGTTTCGAAGACGGTTCGACCGTCGGCGAGGTCGAACTGGTGGCCGCCCGCCTGATCCAGAGCGCGCGAATCTACCGGCCGGATCCGGACACACCTCCGTTGCTGGTCCGCCCCCGGCCATTCCGCATCAAGGTTCTTGGCGGAGGTGAGCTGGAGCGGCGGCTCACCGTCCGCGCCCACGCCTTCAGCGCTTCCGCCCGCCGGAAGATCGAGGCCGCCGGCGGGACCGCGGACCTCATCGGCGCCGGCGCCGGCAACTCCGAAAGCCAGAAGTGATCAACGCCGTCCGCAGCATCGTCCGGATTCCGGATCTTCGTACCCGGATTCTGTTCACGCTCGGCATGCTCGCCGTCTACCGGCTCGGAAACCACGTCCCCACGCCCGGTGTCAACCCGGCGGCCCTGACGGCCTTCTTCGAACAGAACCGCGCGACCTGGTTCGGTTTCGTGGACATGTTCTCCGGGGGGAACCTTTCGCAGGTCACGGTGTTCGCGCTCGGCATCATGCCCTACATCAGCGCGTCGATCATCCTGCAGCTCCTGACGCTCGTATGGCCGTATCTCGAGAAGCTCAGCAAGGAGGGTGAACTCGGGCGCAAGAAGATCACCCAGTACACCCGCTACGGCACCGTGATCCTCGCGGTGATCCAGTCGGCCAGCATCGCGGTCTTCCTGCAGAGTCAGGCCCTGCCCGACGGGATGAACCTGGTGAACGAGCCCGGGCTCTCGTTCACCCTGATGACCATCCTCACGATGACCGCCGGCACGGTGTTCATCATGTGGATCGGCGAACAGATCACCGAGCGCGGAATCGGCAACGGAATGTCGCTGCTGATTTTCGCGGGGATCGTCGTGATGTTCCCGTCGGCCATTCTCACCACGGTCCAGAACATCCGCGTCGGACAGCAGACGGTCTTCGGCGTGGCTCTCCTCGTCGTCTTCATGATCGCGGTCCTCGCGTTCATCGTATTCGTCGAGCGCGGTCAGCGGCGGGTTCCGGTGCAGTACGCGAAGCGGTTCGTCGGCCGCCGGATGTACCAGGGACAGTCCACCCACATCCCGCTGAAGATCAACACCGGGGGCGTGATTCCGGTGATCTTCGCCAGCTCGATCATCGCCCTGCCGCAGACGTTCGCCTCCCTCTTCACCGAGAGCCGCTGGATGGCCGCCATCGCCGAGCAGCTTCGCTGGGGCATGCCGCTCTACACCCTGCTCTACGTCGTCTCGATCCTGTTCTTCTGCTACTTCTACACCGCCATCGTCTTCAAGCCTGCCGATGTGGCGGACAACATGCGGAAGAGCGGCGGTTACGTCCCGGGCATTCGGCCGGGGCGTCCGACGGCCCGCTATCTGGACGCCGTGCTCGGGAAGCTCACCTTCGTGGGCGCCATCTATCTGGCGGCCGTCGCGGTCCTTCCGGAGTTCCTTCTCAACGGGTTCACCGTGGCTCCGATCCCGGTGGTCGGGCCGTGGCTCGATTCGGTCCTCCCGACCTTCATCACCGAGGGCATGGGGGTGACGTTCTACTTCGGCGGTACTTCCATCCTCATCGTGGTGGGCGTCGCCATGGACACCGCGCAGCAGGTGGAAAGCCAGCTCATCATGCGCAACTACGAAGGCTTCCTGCAGCGGGGCCGGATCCGCGGACGCCGCGGCTGAGGCGCGCTGGAGCCGATCATGAACGCCGTCATCCTCCTCGGCGCTCCCGGGTCCGGAAAGGGAACCCAGGCGGCGCGGCTCGCCGAGTCGCTGGGCATGCCCCACATCTCGACCGGGGCCATTCTCCGGCAGGCGGTCGCGGATGGCACGGAACTCGGCGTGGCGGCCCGCGACATCATGGCGGCCGGCCGCCTGGTGAGCGACGAGATCGTGCTGGGCATCGTGGAAGCGCGGGTCTCCGCTCCCGATTGCCGCCGGGGTTTCATCCTCGACGGCTATCCGCGGAACCGGGCGCAGGCGCGGGCGCTGGGCGAGGTCCTCTCGAGGCTTGGAGCCGCCGAGTGGATTGCGAACATCGCCGTTCCCGCGGAGGAACTGGCCGCCCGGGTCCGCGGCCGGCGCGGGACGGACGGCCGGCAGGACGACAGCGAGGAAGCGTTCCGCCGCCGGCTCGAGGTGTACGAATCCGAATCGCTTCCGCTCCTCGACTACTACGGGGACCGCGCTTCCAACGTCTCGGGACTCGGGTCCCGCGACGAAGTCTTCGGCCGTCTGTGTGCCGCCCTCCCGTTCGCGACGGCGCAGTTGGTGACGCAGTGATCTCCCGATCCGACGTCGAGCTGGACAAGCTCCACCAAGCCAACGCGATCACGGTGGAGACGCTGGAACTGCTCGCCCGCACGGTCGAGCCGGGAGTGACCACCGCTCACCTCGACCGCGTGGCCTCCGACAACCTGCGACGCCATGGGGTGACTCCAGCCTTCAAGGGATATCACGGGTTTCCCGCGACCCTGTGCGTTTCGGTCAACGAAGAGGTCGTCCACGGCATCCCGTCGCGCTGGCGAAAGTTGAAGGAGGGCGACATCGTGAGCCTCGACTTCGGCTGCATCGTGGACGGCTACTACGGCGACAACGCGACGACCGTCGCGGTCGGCCGGATCGACGAGGAAGTGGCGCGTCTCCTGGAGGTGACGGAAGGGGCTCTTCACGCCGGAATCGGAGCCGCCTGTCCCGGAAACTGCATTTCGGCCATCGGGCAGGCCGTGCAGACCCATGCCGAGAGCCACGGCTATTCCGTGGTGCGCGAATACGGCGGGCACGGGATCGGAACGAGCCTGCACGCCGAGCCCTGGATCCCGAACTTCTATGATCCCCGCAAACGGACCCGCCTGATTCCGGGCGCCGTGATCGCGATCGAACCCATGGTGAATCGCGGGAGCCCGGACGTGCGCGTGAAGCGGGATCGCTGGACGGTCGTCACCGTGGACGGCAGCGCCTCCGCGCATTTCGAGCGATCCATCGCGGTCATGGAGGGCGGTCCGTGGATTCTGGCGGAGCCCAGAAAGCAGAACTCCGGTACCCCGGGTTCAGAGGAAGATCATGTCTAAGGAAGACGCTATTTCCGTGGAGGCGACCGTCATGGAGCCCCTGCCAAACGCCATGTTCCGGGTGAAGCTCGATACCGGCGATCACAAGGTGCTCGCCCACGTATCGGGAAAGATGCGGAAGAGCTTCATCAAGGTACTGCCGGGAGACCGCGTCCTGGTGGAGCTGTCCCCCTACGATCTGAGCCGCGGCCGGATCGTCTACCGGTGCAAGTAGGAGCGGCAACATGAAGGTTCGCGCCTCCGTTCGGCGTATCTGCGCCAAGTGCAAGATCGTCCGCCGCCGTGGGGTCGTGCGGGTGATCTGCGAAAACCCGAAGCACAAGCAGCGGCAGGGGTGACACCGCGTGACGACCTCAGCCAGCGGAATTCCGTGCCGGTCCGACTGTTGGCCGGACCGGACGACACGAACAGGGAGAGACTGACCGATGGCCAGAATTGCCGGCGTTGACCTGCCGCGCGCCAAGCGCATCGACATCGGGCTGACCTACATCTACGGCGTGGGGTCCCACCGCGCGGTGACCATCCTCGACCGGGTCGGGATCGAACGCCACCGCCGCGTCAGCGACCTGACCGAGGAAGAGGTCAGCCGGATCGGTCGGGCCATCGACGACGAAGGCGGCGTTGAAGGAGACCTGCGGAAGCGGATCTCGATGGATCTGAAGCGCCTTATGGACATCGGGTGCTATCGCGGGCTCCGTCATCGCCGGGGCCTCCCGGCAAGGGGCCAGCGCACCAAGACCAACGCCCGGACCCGCCGCGGTCCCCGCCGGGTCGGAATGCGCCGGCGCTAGGAAGACACCACATGGCAAAGAAGAAGACAGCGCGCCGCCGGACCGGAAAGAAGCGCGAGAAGCGCACGCTGACCGCCGGCGTCGTGTCGATCCAGGCGACGTACCACAACACGATCATCACCTTCGCGGATCCGGCCGGAAACGTGGTCTGCTGGGCCAGCGCCGGATCGCAGGGCTTCCGCGGTTCCCGGAAGCAGACGCCGTTCGCCGCGCAGCAGGCGGCAGGCGCGGCCTCGCGCGAAGCTCGCGCCCTTGGCTGCACTCATGTGGACGTCAAGGTGAAGGGCCCCGGTGCCGGACGCGAAGCGGCGATCCGGGCCGTGGCGGCCGCCGGCATCGAGGTGAAGTCGATCAAGGACGTCACCCCGATTCCGCACAACGGGTGCCGGCCACCCAAGAAACGCAGGAATTAACGACCCGTGGAAAAAGCACCCCGCACCGTACTCGGGACGGCACGGACGCCCAGACCGGCGGCGGTCGTGCGTGCGGGGCGCTTTCCCCACGGGGTGACGCGAATCGCGCCGCGATTCACGCCACGTTCTTTCGTGGGGAGGGGAAACCCCTCCCCACATCCCATCCCCGCGGCGCGTTGCGCCGCGAACGGACGCAGCCAGGCAGAGCCCACAGGCTGCTAGGAGGACATCTTGGCGAGATATCGAGGTCCCGTCTGCCGGCTGTGCCGCCGGGAGGGGGCCAAGCTCTTCCTGAAGGGCGATCGCTGCCTCAGCCCGAAGTGCGCCATCGACAAGCGCAACTTCGCGCCCGGAGCCCACGGGAAGACCCGTCGCAGCCGCGTTCAGGGCTACGGACTTCAGCTTCGCGAGAAGCAGAAGGCGAAGCGCGCCTATGGCCTGCTCGAGCGTCAGTTCCGCCTGTACTTCGACCGCGCCGAACGCGAACGCGCCGTAACCGGCACGTTCCTGCTCCAGCTTCTGGAGCGGCGGCTCGACAACGCCGTTTACCGATTGGGCCTCGCTCCCTCCCGTGCCGCGGCCCGGCTCTTCGTCCGGCACGGACACGTCGAGGTGAACGGGAAACGCGTGGACATTCCGTCAAAGATCATCGATCAGGGAGATGTGATCCGCGTCTGCGACAAGACGCGCAAGAAGGACTTCTTCAAGCTGGTCCTCGAGCGCGCCGAAGGCCGCACGGTTCCGGAGTGGCTTCAGCGCGAAGAGGATGACATGGCGTCGGGACGGGTTGTCACGCTCCCGTCCGGCGAGGACCCGCAACTGAAGATCCGCGACCAGCTCATCGTCGAGCTCTACTCGCGCTAACGGGGCAGAAAGAAAAGGAGAGACGGCGCTTATGTCCGAACTCAGGAGGCCCAGTGGCCTCAACATCGAAACCAGCAGTGACGACTTCGGCCGGTTCTCCGCTCATCCTTTTGAGCGGGGCTACGGAGTCACCATCGGCAATGCCCTGCGCCGGCTGCTGATCTCTTCCATTCAGGGCGCCGCGGTCACCGCGGTGAAGTTCGACGGTGTACAGCACGAGATGTCCACGATTCCCGGAGTCAAGGAAGACACCCTGGACATCATTCTGAACATCAAGCGGATCCCCCTGCGCCTCCACGGGACAGCACCGCGGACCATCCGGCTGCAGGGAAGGAAGGCGGGTCCCCTGACCTCGGGAGACATCGAGACGGATCCCAATGTCGAGATCCTGGATCCGGACGTGCACCTCGCGACCATCACCCAGCCGGCGGAGCTGGACATCGAAATGCGGGTCAAGAACGGCCGCGGCTACATCCAGGCGGAGCGGAACCGGGATACGGACCTTGAGGTCGGCTACATCCCTCTCGATTCGACGCACTCTCCGGTGCGCAAGGTGAACTACAAGGTCGAGCCGGCGCGGGTGGGCCAGGATACGGACCTCGACAAGCTCGTGATCGACGTGCACACGAACGGTTCGATCCGTCCCCAGGAGGCGGTCACCACCGCGGCTCGCCTGCTCCGGGAGATGCTGGGGATCTTCGTCGGCGGCGAGGGTGAAGCGACGGAAGACGTCGTGATCAGCGACGAGCAGAAGGCCTACGAGCTGCATCGCAACACGTCCATCGACGACTATGCGGATCAGCTTTCGGTTCGCGCGTACAACGGACTGCGGAACGCCGACATCGCCACGATCGGCGACCTCGTGGTCAAGAGCGAATCGGAGTTGCTGCGGGAGCGGAACATCGGGCGGAAGAGCATCGAGGAAGTGGAGAGGATTCTCGACGGTCTCGGCCTGAAGCTCGGCATGGGACAGAGCTGAAATGCGTCACCAGATCGCACACCGCAAGCTCGGCCGCCGGCCATCGCACCGGCGAGCCCTGCTGCGGAATCTGGCCGCCACCCTGATCGAGCACGGACACCTGCGCACGACCCTCGCCAAGGCGAAGGAAGTGCGCCCGTTCGTCGAGCGGCTCGTTACGCTCGGCCGCCGGTCGGACCTGGCGGCGCGTCGGCGCGCGCTCCAGATCCTGCCGCGGAAAACGGTGGTCCGGCACCTCTTCAGCGAGGTGGCGCCCCGGTTCCAGGAGCGTCCCGGCGGCTATACCCGGATCCTCAAGCTCGGCCCGCGCCAGGGCGACGGCGCCCCCATGGCGCGCATCGAGTTCGTCGACTAACGGCTTGGAACGCCGGTCTCCGACCGGCACGCGCGGTGCTCCGCACCGCGCACGTCGCAACCGCAGCGGGAAAAGGTGGTTCCCACCTCGGCGCAAAGCTCAACAGCGGAGGTGGCAGGTACAGCCTGGAACGCCGGTCTCCGGCCGGCACGCGCGGCGCTCCGCACCGCGCACCATGCGGACCCGGGAGGGGGCCGTTGCCAGGATGTTTCACGGTGGTGCCACGAAGACGAGGAACGACGCCCCCTCCCGGGTACGCCCGGCACTTGGTGCCGGAAATCGAAACTCCCTCGCGCGCCTGCGGCGCACTTCGGCGAGTTCCGATTTTGCGCTGTCCTTTTGTGAAAGGGGGGCAAGCCCCCCTCTCACACTCTCCCCGCCAGCCGGTGCGCTCAGTCGTTCCGCGACTGGTACGCCTCGATCAGGGCCTTCGCCAGGTTCCCCGGGACGGGGTCGTAGTGGGAAAACTCCATGTGGAAACCCCCGCGTCCCCCGGTGAGCGAGGTCAGCGTCGGCTCGTAGGTGAGCATTTCGGCCATGGGCGCCTGCGCCGTGATCGCGGTCTGCGAGCCCTTCCGATCCATGCCCTGGGTACGGCCGCGGCGCGAGTTCAGGTCGCCCAGGACGTCTCCCGTGTTCTCGTCCGGAACGGTGATGACGACGGACATGATCGGTTCGAGGAGCGTCGGCCGGCACTTGGACATCGCGTCCTTGAACGCGATGGACGCCGCGATCTTGAACGCGATTTCCGATGAATCGACCGTGTGGAACTTCCCGTCGAACACCGTCGCCTTGAAGTCCACGACGGGATAGCCGGCGAGGTATCCCTTCTGCCGGGCTTCCTGGAATCCCTTCTCGATGGCCGGGATGAACTGGCGCGGGATCGCCCCGCCCACGACCGCGCTCGCGAATTCGAAGTCCCCCCCGCGCTCGAGCGGCTCGACGCGCACGTGGCAGTCGGCGAACTGGCCGTGTCCACCGGTCTGTTTCTTGTGCCGCCCGTGCGCCTCGGCGGTTACCGTGATCGTCTCGCGATACGGCACCCGCGGCGGTTTCAGATCGACCTCGACCCCGAACTTTCGCTTCAGCCGGGACACCACGACTTCGATGTGGAGCTGTCCGGTCCCCGAGAGGAGCAGTTCCTGGTCGCGCTCGAACTTCAGGGTCAGGTCTTCCTCGCGAAGCCGTTGCAGCGCCTGGGAGATCTTCTCCTCGTCTCCCCTCGACTTGGGCTCGATGGCGAAGCTGATGACCGGGTGCGGCACTTCGGGGCGCACGAAGCGGATCCCGTCCGCGGTGCCGAGCGTGTCTCCCGTGAAGGTGTCCCGCAGCTTGGCGAAACATCCGAGATCGCCGGCTGACAGCTTCGAGACGGCCTCCATGGCCTTCCCGTTCACGACGTGTACGCCACCGGTCCGCCCGGTTCCTCCGGTGGTCAGGTTCTTGAGCTGGGTTTCGGGACCGACGGTTCCGGTCATGACCCGGAAGAGGCTCAAACGCCCGGCGAAGGGGTCGGCGATGGTCTTGTACACATAGACGCTGGCCGGCGCGCCGCCGTCCACCTCCCGCTCGACCGGCTCCCCGTCACCGCTGACCCCGCGGGCGGGCCCGCGTCCGGTCGGATCCGGGGCGGCCGCGACGAGCAGGTCGAGGAGGGCCGTGGTGCCCACGTTCTGCGCGCCGGTCACCGCCACCACGGGGAAGATGGAACGGGCGGCGACGGCTGTTCGGAGGCCCCGGATCATTTCGTCCGACGTCAACTCCCCCTCGGAGAAGAACCGGTCCAGCAGTTCCTCGTCCGATTCGGCGATCATCTCCATGAGTTCGTTGCGCGCCGCCTCGGCCTGCTCCTGCAGTTCGGCGGGCACGTCGCTCGTTTTCGCACCCCTTCCATCCGGCCCGGGCCCGCTGATAGCGCTCATCGTGATGAGGTCCACGACCCCGGAGAACCCGGACTCGCTCCCGATGGGCAACTGGACCGGGATCGCGGTGCGTCCGAAGGTCTCCTGAATCGAACTCAGGGTGCGGTCGAACGACGCGCGGTCGCGGTCCATCCGGGTGACCGCAAACATGGCCGCCGTACCGTTTTCTTCCGCAAAGTTCCAGACCCGCTCGGTGTTGACGCCGACGCCATCGACGGCGCAGACCGAGATGAGCGCGGTGTCGGCGACCGGCAGGGCCAGCTTTGCCTCGGTGAGAAAGTTGCTGTACCCCGGGGTGTCGAGCAGATTGACCTTGACCCCGTCCCAGTCGAAGTAGGTGGGCGCCGCGCTCAGGCTGATACCGCGTTCGATCTCGTCCTCCTCGAAATCGGTCGTGGTGTTTCCATCTTCCACGCGGGCCAGGCGGGTCACCGCGCCGGCGGCGTAGAGGAGCGCCGACACGAGCGTTGTCTTGCCGGACGTTCCATGTCCGACCACGGCGAGGTTGCGAAGTTCGGCGGTCTGATAGTCGCGCATGCTGCTCCAGATTGTGGACGTTTGGGAGTTCGCTCCGAGCCCGAAACGCCTGCGAATCGTTCGGATCCCGGCGCCCGGACCGGATGCCGAACGACGTGCGCCAACTCGAAACGCTGGACCTCGTTCGGCCGGTAGTCACGCGGGCGAATGGCCGCCGTGCTCGTTCACACGGGCGGAGATCGTCCGCAGCCGGACCGCCGATCCTACCATTCCGAACACGTTGGCGTCCCCGTTCTTCTCACGAGGAATCGTCTCCGGCGCCAACGGTCCCAGCGTCCCGGACTGCTACGCTAAATCCATCCCTCCGGTCGGAGTCTTGCCCTCGTTACCCCTTCTTCGCCTCGGTTCCCGCGACCGGGCCGTGGCGATGACGTTCCGCCGAGATCATCTGATGGTTCGCACGAGCGATGGCCGTTGGGTCCGCTGGCGTCTGCCGGCGGACTTCGTCGCGCCTTCGCCGACCGAGCCGAACCTGGCGTCGTCGGTGGAAGCGGCCCGGGTGGTGCAGGCCGCCCTGCGGGCCCTTGCCGCGCCGGACGGTGGCTTCCGGGACGCGGTGATCGCGTTGCCGGACGGCGCCGCCCACGCCGGCCTCTCCGAGGGCGCGGGTTCCCGAGCGGTGCGCCGGCTCCGCTCCGAGCTCGTCCGCGGGTTGGCCACGACTTCGGCGCCGTCTTCCTCCGAGCTCGACGGGCGATTCCGGTTCGGAACGTTGGCTTCCGGTTCTTTCGGGCGGCGTTGCGTGCTTGGTGCGGTGACTGGTGCACTGGTCGCCCAACAGTACGAAGCGGCCGCCGAAGCGGCAGGGCTGCGGGTACGGTGGGTTGACGCTACGAGTCTGGCTCTCCTTCCCGAGTGGCTTGGACGCTCCGCCGGCAGATCGGAGCGGCGTCTTCTCCTCTCGCTCCATCGGCGCCACTTCGTTCTCGCCACCGCGTCCGGAGAACGTCTCACGGGCTTCCGGATGAAGCTTCGCGCCGCCCTGGACCCCGATCCTCCGGCGCTCGCCATCCGGCGGGCCACCGAGAGCGGGAGACACGCCGTCTCGATCCTGGGGGACGGGGCGGCGGCGGTTGCCGAACTGGTGCGCCCGACGGGGTTGACGGTGGCGGAGGCGCGCGACGCGGAGGAGAACGGGGGGCCGCCCGCGGTGTCTCCGGTGACGGACGGCGCCCTCGCGGCGCTGCTCCGGCGGGCCGGCGAGCGGCCGGCGCCACTCGACCCGGCTCCCGTCGCCGTCACCGAGGCCTGAGAGCCAGCCATGGGTCGTCTGCCCGCGGGCATTCAGCTCGGGAAGGGCGTCCGGCCGGGATTCCTGCGGGCCCTGGAGGTGCTGGTCCTGGGGGGGCTCCTGATGTCCCTGTGGGGCGGCGCCTCGCTTTGGAGAACGCGAGCGGACCTCGCGGCAGCGGGCCCCTCCGGGCCGGCGGGATCCTCCGGGACGGGCATCACGGCTGGCCCCTCGGCGCTTGAGCCCGGCCACGCCCGGGAGGCGGCCGCCCTCCTCTTCGCCGGAGTGCTCGATGCCCCCGCCATCAGCGTCGCCCTGGACACGGTGCGGGGAACGGCGCCGCCCGGAGTCCGGGTTGCCGGCATCGAAGTTCGACCGGCCGGCGGGCCGGGCCGGGTCGAGACGGTCATCGCGGCCGACGCCGTCTCGGCGACGGCCGTCGCTGCCTTCCTTGCCGAACTGGCGGGCCACGATTCGGTTCTCTCGACCGAGGTCATCAGCGAAACCCGCCAGACGGACGGAACGGCGCTGGTCCGGATCACCGCCCAGCTTGCCATGGGGCGGTAGAACCATGGACCAACGCCTCCGGCTTCGGGTTCTGCTCGCCCTGTTGTCCGTTTCGCTCGCCTGGCTCGTCTGGGGTGAGGCGAGGCGCTCATCGGCCGAGCTTGCCGCGGCGCTCGACGTGCAGACCCGGTCGGCTCGGGAGGGGGTCCGGAGCGCGCAGGAGCGGGAGCGTCGGGCGCGGCTGCTGCGGGTCTCGGAGCGGCTCGCCGGGCGCGTCCCGCCACCCGACAGCGCGGCGGGCACCCGCGAGTTCCTGGTGCGGATGGCGGGCGAAGGCGGGGTGGAGCTTTCACAGCTGCGGCTCCAGCCACTCGTTCGCCCGCCGGAGGGGACGCTGGGCGCCGAGGCCGGGATCACGGCACTGGGCGATCCTGCTTCCCTTTCGCGGTTTCTGGCTGCCGTGGAGGGTACGGGATGGCCGCTCCACGTCGAGCGGGCCACCCTCGCGGTCCGGAAGGGCCTCGGCACGCTTACCGCGTCGGTTCTCGTCCTGTGGCCGGATCCGGCGGCGGCGTTCACCGCGGCGGACGCGGACCGTCTGGGTGACGATCCGCGGCTGGAGGCGTTGGCCGCCTGGCTGGAATCGATTCCGGGGCCGGAAGCGGCCTCCCTGGCCGCCGCCGAGCCGGTCGAGGTGGAGCCGGCGCCCGCGGTCGGCGACGGCATGGAAGACCCGCTCGACCAGCCTCCCGACACGGCGACGCCGCCGTCCGAACTGCGCTCCGAACCTCCGGAGCTCCATGGTTTCGTGGACGTCGGCTCCGGCACTCCGATCCGGGCCGCCCTCTTCTACCGGGGAGAGACCACCCTGGTCGGGGTTGGCGACCGGGTCGGGGACTACACCGTCGTCACGCTCGAACCGTCGGAAGCGGTCGTTCTCTCACGCGGAGCGGGACCGCCCCTTCGCCTGGTGCTTCGCTGACGACGCTCTCCTCGTAGAGCCCGGTCACTCGGCCCCCGATAGCAGGCGGAAGGCCGCGCCGATCTCGTCGGCGGTCCGTCCGGCGCCGAGCGCCACGGTGAGCAGGATGCGGGCCTTCAGGCCGTCGAGGTCGCCCCCGGAGAGGATCCCCCTTTCCCGCTGGGCGTCCGAGAGGACCACCCGGCCGGCCCCGGTGCGGGTCACGAACACCACCAGGGCGCCGGCCTGCATCGCGGCATCCACCGCTTCGGCGACGGGTGGCGGTGCGTTGCCGCGGCCAAAGACCTCGACGACGATCCCCCGCGCCCCGGCTTCCGCCGCCCCCTGAAGGGCCGCGGCGCCGCCCCCGGCGGAGAGCCGGACCAGTTCGACCCGGGGCTCCACACGGGTGGTGGCGAGATGGTGTCGCCGCCGGGGGGTACTGAAGAGCAGGATCTCTCCTTCATCCACCATGCCCACCGGGCCGGTGTCCGGCGAGGCGAACGCGTGCAGCGCGATGGAATGGGTCTTCTTCACCTCGCGCGCCGCGTGAATCTGACCGTTCAGGACGACGAGCACGCCCAGGTCCCGGCTGCGTCGAGAACCGGCGACGCGGATCGCGTCGAGCAGGTTGCGCGGCCCGTCGGAGTCCTCGTATCGCGGCGGACGCTGGGCGGCCGCAAACACGACCGGGCGGCCGGAGGGCAGCACGAGGTCCAGCAGGAAGGCGGTCTCCTCGAGCGAGTCGGTACCGTGCGTCACCACGATCCCAGCCAGTTCGGGCCGCTCGGCGAAGACCGCGGCAATCCGCTCCGCGAGCTGGAACTGGAGGTCCGGGTGCATCCGGGAACTTCCGATGCGGACGAAGTCCTCGGTGGTGACCGAAGCCACGGAATCCAGGCCGGGCAGGGCGGCGCGGAGATCGCCGGCGTTCAGCGGTCCTCCCGCGCCTCCGGAGATCGTGCCTCCGGTGCCGATGAGGTGAACCGCCGGAGGCGGCTGTCCCGACGCTTGCGAGGCGAGGACGAGGATGAGCGAAGCGGTTCCAGCGCGCACGAATCGGTTCATGGGCAGGGTTTATATCCGGTACGCGGAAACGGGGGGGACGACGCGTCCGCTGCACTTGGCCGACGGGGCCGTCTCCGGCGGAGCGGCAATCCCCGCGAACCGTTCCGACGCCGGAAGGACCGGTCCGGGCCGTCAGGCGGCAGGTCCGGTCCGCCGGCTAATCGTCCGTGACGTGGATGGTGCCGTTCACGGTGCGCACCCGGCACTCGCCGCCACCGTCACGCACCTGCACTCGCTTGTGCCGGCGGGTGGGGGTGTCCAGGTGCTCCAGCTCGGCGAGTTCCATGATCACCCGTCCGTTGATTGCCCGGGCATCGACCCGGCCTCGGGCCTCGGGGCCCAGGGTCAGTTGCACCCGGCCGTTCACGGTGCGGAGCGAGTGGCTTTCGCCCTCGCCGAAGCTCTCGAGTTCACAATCGATCCGCCCGTTGACCGTCTTGGCGTTCACGCTCCCCCGGTGCCCCGTCAGGCGGAGGGAACCGTTGACCGTCTGCGCCTCGAGTTCTCCCGAGAATTCGGCGACCTCGACGGGTCCGTGGACGGTGGAGATCCTGAGATCGGCGCTCTCCGGCAACCGGATGGAATAGTGGACGCTGCCGTACCGCTGCCCCCACATCCGGCTCTTCTTCGGGTACCGCGTGCGAACCTGAAGTCCGCGCGACGAACGGTTGACCTCGATCCGGATGTCCTCGAGCGCGGCGCTTCCCGGCCCCACCTTCCGCGCCACGATTTCCGCCTCTTCCCGGTCCCACGCGGTGATCGCCACGCGTCCGTTGATGTTTCGCAGATCGAGAAGCGCTCCCGCCGCAAAGGGTTCGGTGAACGTCTCCGTCTCCTCGACGTTCGGCTCGGTCTGGAACGGGACGGCGCAGTTGGCAAAGCCGGCTACGGCAAACGCCCCGAACACCAGCGCGAGCGGGCGGCGGCCCACGCCGCGGCCGTTCGCATTCCCGTGAACCATGACGGGTGGAGCTTACGAACCGGGCGTCGGGAATGTTCCGTGCTGTCGAGAGGCCGAACGCTTCCCGTATCCTCCGGGGCCCTTCCCAGAGGCTCCCGATTCCGGAGGTTCCGATGAAACAAGTCCACCGCATCCTGGCGGTCCTCGCCATCTGCCTGCTTGCCGCCCCGCTCGCCCTCGGGCAGGGCGATTCCCGGCCCCGGGCCCGGGACATCGGCCTGTCGCCGGGCGTTCTGGATCCCGGACCGCACAACGCCATCACCGACGTTCCCGGCATCCTCGTCGGCCAGGTGACCCTGATGGAGGGGGACCACATCCGCACCGGGGTCACCGCGATCCTGCCCCACGCCGGCAACGTCTTTCAGGAGAAAGTCCCGGGCGCCGTCCATATCGGGAACGCCTTCGGCAAGCTGGCGGGGTCCACCCAGGTCGTGGAACTCGGGACCATCGAGACCCCGGTCGTGCTCACCAACACCCTGTCGGTCTGGGATGCGGCGCGCGCCGTGGTGACCTACACCCTCGGCCTTCCCGGCAACGAGAACGTGCGCTCCGTCAATCCGCTGGTAGGCGAAACCAACGACGGGTTCCTCAACAACATCCGGGGACTCCACGTGAAGGAAAGCCACGTGCTGGAGGCGATCCGGACCGCGTCCGCGGGACCGGTGGCGGAAGGAGCGGTGGGGGCCGGCACCGGAACGTCCGCCTTCGGCTGGAAGGGCGGGATCGGCACCTCCTCGCGGCGGTTGCCCGAGAGTCTCGGCGGTTACACGGTCGGGGCGCTGATCCAGAGCAACTACGGAGGAGTCCTCGTCATGGACGGGATCCCGGTCGGCGAGGAACTCGACCGCTACTACCTGCGGGACCAGTTGCGCGGCGGCGACGGCGCGGCGGACGACGACTCGCTGGACAACCCGGACGGGTCCATCATGATGGTGATCGCCACCGACGCCCCCATCCGCTCGCTGGGCCTCACGCGGCTGGCGCGGCGGGTCATGCTCGGTCTCGCCCGCACCGGCGCCACCTCATCCCACGGGAGCGGCGACTTCGTGATCGCCTTCTCCTCGGCGGAGTCGCTCCGCACCGGTTTCCGGAGCGACTCTCCGGTGGACGAAGGCGCCGTCCTCCGGGGAGACCGGTTGTCGCCGCTTTTCCAGGCGGCGATCGAGGCTACCGAGGAAGCCGTCTACAACTCGATGCTCAAGGCCACCACGGTCGTCGGCAAGAACGGGAACACCCGGGAAGCGATCTCGATCGAGGCCGTGCTGGAGGTTGGAGCGAAGTACAACCGCCTTCACCCGCCGGGCGGGAGCCGCTGATGCTCTACCGGTCCCTGAATCCCGCCACCGAGGAGCTGGTGGCGGAGTTCCCGACGGCGACCGACCGCGAGGTGGACGCCGCCCTTGCCCGCGCCGACGCCGCGTTCCGTGCCTGGCGCCGGACCTCGTTCGCCGAACGATGCGCGGTGAACGAACGCCTGGCCGATCTTCTCGAGGCGCAGGCGGACGAGCTGGCGGCGCTCATGGCCCTCGAGATGGGAAAGCCGCTCGCCCAGGGAGTGGCCGAAGCGCAAAAGTGCGCGTGGGTCGCGCGGCACTACGCGGAGACCGCGGAGGAGTCGCTCCGGCCGCGCCACTATCCATCAGACGGCAGCGAGACAACCGTGCGCTACGACCCCATCGGGCCGATCCTGGCGGTCATGCCGTGGAACTTCCCCCTCTGGCAGGTCATCCGGGTCTCCGCGCCCAACTTCGTCACCGGAAACCCGATGTTGCTGAAGCACGCGCCGTCGGTGCCCCAGTGCGCGCTCCGGATCGTCGAGCTGTACCGGGAGGCGGGAGCTCCGGAGGGGCTCGTCCAGAACCTCTTCCTGACCAATGAGCAGGCGGCTTCCTGCATCGCCGACCGGCGGATCCGGGGAGTCACGCTGACCGGCAGTTCCCGCGCCGGCAGCGAGGTCGCCGCGGTGGCGGGCCGCCACCTCAAGCCGATGGTCGCCGAACTCGGCGGCAGCGATCCGTTCATCGTGTTCGAGGACTGTGACGTGGAGGAGGCGGCCATCGCGGGAGCGGGGGCGCGGCTCATCAACTCGGGCCAGAGCTGCATCGCCGCCAAACGCTTCCTCGTGCAGCGAACCGTGCTCGATTCGTTTCTTTCCGTCTTCGAGGCACAGTTCCGGGAAACGGCCGTGGGCGACCCGCTGGCGCCCGGGACCGCGGTCGGCCCGCTGGCCCGGGAAGACCTCCGGGACCGTCTCGAGGAGCAGGTGGCGCGTTCGGTCCGCGCCGGCACGGACCTCATCCACCGGGGAACCGCGCCGGAACGCGGGTTCTTCTCGGCGACCGGGATTCTGGCGGCGCCGCCGGCGGGATCGCCGGCCGCCGAGCAGGAACTCTTCGGGCCGGTCGCGACGGTGATCCCGTTCGCGGACGAAGCCGAGGCGGTGGAGATCGCCAACCGGACGAGCTACGGACTCGGATCCTCGCTCTGGACCTCGGATCCGCGGCGGGCGGAACGGCTCGTGCCCCAGATCGAATCCGGGGCCGTCTTCGTGAACGGCATCACCAAGTCGGATCCGCGGGTCCCCTTCGGCGGCACCAAGGACAGCGGGTTCGGCCGCGAACTGGGGCCCGACGGCCTCATCGAGTTCACGAACAAGAAGACCGTCTGGATCCGCTGACCGAGTTGCTCCAAGCGGGAGAACCCGCATTGGCGGCTGATTTCGCACACCACGCCGATTGCTGCGCAGTCCCGCGCGATGACGGGGACGGCGAGGAGCGCCGGTGTTCACACCGGCATCGCCCGCGAAGCGGGCGAAACTCCCTCGGCTATTCCGCCGCATGGCGCCGGACACAAGCGGGGATAGCGCAACGCCGTCAGACGTCGGTTCGCCATCCTCGTCGCGGGTCCCCGCGGTGGGGCGCGATGGCGCCGGGAGTTTCGCGGCCGTTGGCCGCGATGCCGGTGTGAACACCGGCGCTCCTCGCCAGATCCGCGTTTTCATGCCCGGTCGGTTGCGCAGGAGGACACGCGCATGGGCGTTTCTCCCAGCGGGGGCCGGCGTTCCCAGCCGGCGCGCCCTGCGGGCGGGGGGCGTCCCCGCGCGGTTCCGGGTCGCTACAAAGGCCAGGCCTCCTGGCGCCAGGCCATGTCCCAGAACATCCATTCGTAGCGGGAACTCATGACGAAGTGCTGCGCCATCGCTTTCCGGGCGTCCGGGCCGAGCCCCTCGGCGACGTCGTCCGTGAGCTGCACCACCCGCTGCACCACCGCGTCGTACTCCTCGCTGCCGTAGCTTTCGATCCAGCGGCGGTAGAGCGGGTCCGGCGAGGAAGGGCGCTTGAGCAGCTCCTTGCCGACTTCCGCGTAGATCCAGTAGCAGGGGAGGACAGCGGCGAGCCCTTCGTGGAAGGGCTGCGCATGGACCTGCGAGAGGAAGTAGCTCGTGTAGGCGCGGTTGGTGGGCGCCGGCTGGCGGACGAAGAGTTCGTCCCGGCTGCCACCCAGCTCGCTGATGAACTGGCCGAGTTGCTCCCGCTCCGCCTCGATCGTCGCCACGGCGTCGCCGCAGAGCGCCGCGGTGATGTCCGGGTGCGGCGCCTTTCCCCCCAGGATGGCCACCGCCCGCGCGAACTCGTGCAGGTAGAGCGCATCCTCGAGCACGTAGAAGCGGAACACCTGCCGGTCGAGGGTCCCGTCCGCGAGCCCGTCGAGGAAGGGATGGCGGAGGATGTCCCGGTAGATGGAGTCGATTCCGGCCCACAGCCGGGAAGTGAAGCGATCTTCTCGAGGCGCGTTCATGACCGGGGAATGCTAGTCCTCGCTACCCGAACACCACCGGCACCCAGAAGACGGCGAACAGGCAGGTGAGGATCGCGCCGATGATGTTCACCCCGATGCCCGCGCGCACCATCTGGGGGATCGTGAAGTGTCCGGTTCCGAACACGATGGCGTTCGGCGGGGTCGCCGCCGGCAGCATGAACGCGCAGGAAGCCGCGACCGTCACCGGAAGCAGCAGCATCAGCGGCGGGATTCCGGCGCCGGTGGCGACCGCGGCCAGGATCGGAACCATCATGGCGGTCGAGGCCAGGTTCGAGGCCAGCTCGGTGAGCAGGATGATGAAGACCACCACCATGATCACGAAGAGCGGCAGCGGCAGCGCCGAGGCGCCGGCGAGACGGTCGCCCAGGAATTGCGAGAGCCCGCTCACCTCCAGACCGTTCGCGAGCGAGAAACCGCCGCCGATCAGGATCAGGACGTCCCAGGGGATCTTCACTCCCCATTCCCAGTTGAGGATGCGGTCCCCGGAGCCGTTCCCCGCCGGGACGAGGAAGGCGAGGACCGTCGCCGCCATGGCGATGGTGGAATCGGTGATGAGTCCGCCGGCCGGCAGGAATCCGGTCCAGACCGGGCGGAACATCCAGGCCAGGGCGGTGGCCCCGAACAGGATCGAGAGGCGCTTCTCCGGGGTGGTGAGCGGACCGAGCGCCAGGTAGGCGGCGCGGACCGGCTCCCGGCCGCCGGGAATGTCCTTGATCCGGATCGGAAACGCCACCCGCGTGAGCCAGAGCCAGGTCAGGGGGAGAAACAGGATCGTCAGCGGCATCGCGAAGGCGAGCCAGCGCACGAAGGTGATCTGGATGTCCAGTTGTTCGCTGAGGAAGCCGGCGAGGAAGACGTTCGGCGGCGTCCCGATGAGGGTCGAGAAACCGCCGATGGACGCCCCGTAGGCGCAGCCGAGCATCAGGCAGACCGCGAACGGAAAATCCCCGGGAGCGGGACGCCTGGGCCCGTGGACCGCCCTCGAGATCTCCGCGATCACCGCGACCCCGATCGGCATCATCATCGCGGTGGTGGCCGTGTTGGAGACCCACATGGACAGGAACGCGGACGCCACCATGAAGCCGAGCACCAGCCGGGGGGGCGAGCTGCCCATCGCCATCACCGTCCGGAGCGCGATCCGCCGGTGCAGGTTCCAGCGCTGCATCGCCTGGGCGATCATGAACCCGCCCAGGAAGAGGTACACGAGGTGGTTGGCGTAGGGCGCCGCCGCCCCCGCCGCGTTCGTGATCCCGAACGGCGGGAGGAGCACCAGCGGCAACAGCGAGGTCACCGCCAGCGGCGCCGCTTCCGTAACCCACCAGGTGGCCATGATCGCGGCCACCGCCAGCATCCGGCGCGCCTCGTCGGGAATGCCCGGGATCGGGACGACGGTGATGCCGACCAGCAGGGCGAGCCCGAGGACGAGTCCGATCCGCTCGCGCTTCATCCGTTAGATCGTCGGAATTCGATGCCGGCCGGCCACTGTCGCCGGCCGGGGGCGCGAGAGCGTACGTCATTCGACCGGCAATGTGTTGTCCCCAAACCCGGAGGCATTCGGGGCGGCGGCGATGCCGGCCGCTACTGCTGGTCCGTCGTTTCCGGCTGGTACCCGAGACTCAGGAGGTTCGCGAGCAGCCGGTAGGCGCCCGGCGTTCCGGCCGGAAGCTGCCGCCAGAGCCCGAGGCCGAGGTAGAGCCAGCGGCCCTCGCCGTGGCGGGCCTCCACCAGGATGCCGCGCTTCTCCCCGGCGTTGTATTCGAAGGGATCCCCGGACGCGAGGAGGTCCCGGTAGGCGGGGTCCCCGCCCGGGGCCAGGAAATAGAGCCCGCGCTCCTGTACCCAGCCGGCCCAGTCGGAGTCGCCGATCCGGTTCGGCCCGGTGAAGGCCGGATGATCGGGAATCAGCACCCGCATCGGGGCGTCTTCGTCAGTGACCCGGCCGCGCCCGACCGAGATCGGATACGGCCCCCAGGGGCCGGCGTTGAACTCGAACTTGTTGTACTGGACGAGAAGCGTCCCTCCTCCGGCGACGTAGTCGAGGAGACGCTGGTTGTGCGTCCGGAGATCGGGGCGGGCCAGATAGGCGCGCACTCCCAGGACGATGGTGTCGAACACCGAGAGATCCCCCTCCGCGAGCGCCGCTTCGTCCAGGAAGGTCAGGGGCACTCCGAGCTGCGCGATGGCCTCGGCGACTTCGTCCCCCACGCCCTCGACGTAGCCGACGTGGACCGGGGCCACCGTGGCGTCCAGCACGCGCGCCGCGGCTTCCGCGGGGCGGAACAGGTAGCGCGTCTCGATGTGGTGGTAGGCGATCTCCTGAACGGTCTCGGTGAAGGTGTCGCCGCCCGCCGCGGGCCGCGCCGAAGCGGCGAGCCGGTAGCCGCCGTCGGCCGCTCCGGCCGGAGCGCTCACTTCGAACTCGACCCGGGTCTCACCGGGGCCGGAAAAGGCGACCGGAATGCTCTCCGGGGCGACGGTCCACCCGGTGGGCGCCTGAAGCGCGGCGTGGAACTCCGCCGCTCCGTCGCCGCGGTACACGACCGAGACGCCGAGCCGGCGGGGGTTCTGCCCCCGGGGAAAGACCACGATCTCCGGTGAAACGGCGACCGAGGCGAGCGGCAGGACCGAGACCTCCTTCTGTTTTTCCGTCCCCACCCAGGGCCCCTCGTAGCGGTACTCGACCGGCCTCGAGATATCGACGGGTACGCCGGCGGACTCGAAGGAGACGCGCGCCGTGACCTGGGGTGGCCGGGCCGGAAGACCGAACAACTCGCCAGACAGGGGGTCGAACCGGTCCGCGCCGGGATCGTCCAGCCAGGGCTGCCGGCTCAGGGCCGCATCGGCGGCGACCGAGACGCCGAACTCCGCCCGCAACGGCCGGCTCGGATGAGTTTCGAGCGGAAAGTCGGCGGGACCCACCGGCGGGGGGAGCGGCCGGCGCCGCGGCCCGGGACGGGAAGAGCGGGCCGGTGCGGCGGGCGACGCATCGACGCCCCAGCCCTCCGGGACCTCGATGCCGATACCGGTCACGGTCGCAGGTTCGGCCGGTCCGCCGAGAACGGAAACCTCCATGCGGAGCCGGCCGCCCGGAACGGCCGTTCCGGTGTCCGCCACCGCGTCCACCACGAGTCCGTGGGCGAGCGCGATCGCTTCCTGGATCTGAGTCTCCCGAAGCGCCATCCGGTGCTCGATCTCCGTTCGGCTCTCCGCGGTGAGCCCTTCCGGAAGCCTGTCCCGCCGTAGAAGTTTCGCCGCGATCAGCGCCCGTCGCAGACCGGGAAGCGAGTCGCTCGGCGAAACCGCCGAGAACGCCTTGGCGGCGTCGGCGACCCGTTCACGGAAGGATTCGAGTTGCCTCCGCGTCACCATGGTCGCTCTCGGAGTCCCCGCGACGAACGCTTCCAGCCGCTCGAGTCCGGTCGGAATCCCGGCGAAGAGACCGTCTGTTCCCTCCGCACCGAGCGCGGAGCCGTCCTCGGCGCCGCGCGTTTCGACCAGCACCGACGGGAACCCGCTCGGCCCGCCGCGCACCTGGCCCATCCCCTGGCACCGGTGCGCCGCGCGCGCCTCCGCTCCCAGGTCGGCATACGTCCGGCCGAGGAGCGGGTCCCAGACCGCCGTGTCCAGCCGTACGGTCGCGGCATCACCCGAAGCGGGGCCGCCTCCCACACCGCCGACCAGCAGACGGACCGGCCGCCAGGGCAGCAACCCCAGGGCCGCGTGTTCCGGGAAGCGGTCCGGATCTCCCGCGGCGTCGAAGGCCTCGTGCGCGAGCCGGCCCGTCGCCTGATGGTGCTGGCCGCCGCCGGTTCCCGAAGGAGGCAGGGTGAGCACCACGTCCGGCCGCAGCGTCCGGATCATGCGAACGACCTCGCCGAGCGTCTTCTCCCGGTCCCACTTCTCGAGGGTCTCCTCGACGCTGAACGAGTAGCCGAAGTCGGAGACCATGCCGAAGTACTGCTCGACCGAGTCGAGCCGGTGGGAGGTGCGGAGCTCTTCGGTCCGCAGGACGCGCAGCCCGTCGAAGAGCTCGGGTCCGATCTCGTTCTGCCCGCCGCCGCCGCGCGTCAGCGTCAGCAGCGAAACCCGGGCGCCCAGGCCCCGGCTCAGCAGCGCGTGCAGCGCGTTGTTCTCGTCGTCCGGGTGCGCCGTGATCGTGAGCACCGAGACTCCGCTCCCGATCTTGCGAAGCGCGAGCCCGAGTCCGGTGGCGCCGCGGTCCTCCGCGAGGGGGCGGAGCTGCGCCGGCGCCGCCCCGGCTGCGACGATCGCCGCGAGTGACAGGGCGAGAGTCAGAGGTGCGCCCCGCCGCATTCTTCGTGGAGTGGTCATCACTGCGCTCCCTTTGCGTGGGAGAAGGAGGCCCCGCCTCCTAGAATCTCCCGGCGCGGCGCCAAAAGCGCCCGGCCCGGCCAGTGAGTCTAGCCGGGAGCATCGATGGAGACCTCTTCCGATCAACCCCCCTCTCCGCGCGGGTTCTTCCGCTCCTGGCGGCGGCTCTACGCGGCGGTGCTGCTGACCGCGTTCTCCGTCTACGTCCTCCTCTTCGTGTTCTCCCGGATCTTCGCGCCCTAGGGAAGGCCCAGGCTTGCAGCTCCTCGACTGGATCGTCGTCGCGGCCTACTTCGGGCTGATCATCACCGTCGGCTACTGGACGGGGCGGGGGAACCGGGGCCTCGAGGACTACTTCCTGGCGCGCCGCTCGATGCCCTGGTACGCCATGGGCCTCTCGGTGATGGCCACCCAGGCGAGCGCCATCACGCTGGTGGGTACGACCGGACAGGCCTACGTGGACGGGATGCGGTTCATCCAGATCTACTTCGCTCTGCCCATCGCCATGGTGATCCTCTGCGTCACCCTGGTGCCGCTGTTCTACCGGGCGCGCGTCTTCACCGCCTACGAGTACCTGGAACAGCGCTGCGGCCCGCACACCCGGTCCCTCACCAGCCTGCTCTTCCTGTTCGGGAGGGCGCTCTCCGGGGCGGTGGTCATCTACGCCCCGTCGGTGGTGCTCTCGGTGGTCTTCTCCCTCGACGAGACGCTCACCATCCTGATCATCGGCGGCTTCGCCACCATCTACACCGCGCTCGGGGGGATGCGCGCGGTGATGTGGGTCGAGACCTGGCAGATGCTGATCATCCTGCTCGGCATCCTGTTCTGCCTCGGTTCGGTCATCTGGGGGCTGCCCGACGAGGTGAGCCTCGGCGAGGCGCTCCGGCTCGCCGGCTCCACGGGCCGCCTGGAGACCCTGTCCTTCGACACCGACCCGCGCCAGACCTACACCGTCTGGACGGGGCTGCTCGGAGGGCTCTTCCTGATGCTCTCGTACTTCGGTTGCGACCAGAGCCAGGTCCAGCGCTACCTCACCGGGCGTTCGCTCCGCGAGAGCCGCCTCTCACTGATCTTCAACGCCTTCGCCAAGCTCCCGGTGCAGTTCGTGATCCTGCTCACTGGAGCGCTCCTCTTCGTCTTCTACCAGTTCGAAAAGCCCCCCGTGCTCTTCGATCCGGTGACGCTCGCCGAGACCCGCGCGGCCGAGCCGGAGGAAATGGCGGCGATGGAGGCCCGCTACGAGACCGCCTTCGCCGAGCGCCGCACGGCCGCTCTCGACTACGCCGAGGCGGACGGGGCTACCTCCGAGGCGGCGCTCCGGGAGCGCTACGTGGCGGCCGATCTGGCGTTTCAGGAGACCCGCGCCGAGGCGGTCCGCACCGCGGCCGAGGTCAAGGGCGAGCCCTGGAGCGACACGAATCACGTGTTCCCGACCTTCGTGTTCACGCAGCTCCCCCCCGGCGTCGTCGGCCTGATCCTCATCGCGGTGCTCGCGGCGGCGATGTCCACCGTGGAGTCGGAACTGTCGGCGCTTTCGACCGCCAGCGTGGTGGACTTCTACCGGCGTTTCCGGAACCGTTTCGTTCGCGGTCCCACTTCCGACCGGCACGACCTGATCGCCGGGCGGATCGGGATCCTGTTCTGGGGCACGGTCGCCACCGGGGCCGCTCTCTACATGGGCAGGCTCGGGTCCGCGGTCGAGGCGGTGAACCGCGTGGGATCCTTCTTCTATGGCCCGATCCTGGGAGCCTTCGTCCTCGCCGCGGTGTTTCCGAGCCGCGGCGCCCGCCGCGCCTTCCCCGCGGTGCTCTCGGGAGTCGCCGCCGTCTGGGCCGCGGACCTCATCCCCCGGTCGCTCGGGGTTGAGGGAATCTCCTATCTCTACTACAACCTGATCGGGACGGCGGTCACCGTTCTCGTGGGTCTCGTACTCGGGAGCCGGGCACGCGCCGGCGCCGGGGAGGGAAACGGATGATCCGGATCCTCGCCCGCACGATCTCGCGGATCGTCGAAACGCTCTCTTCGCGCGAATTCCTCCACAGCCCCGGTTTCCTGACCGGCCTGAACCTCGGCATCGGAGCGCTGGTGGGCGGGGTCATCGTGTCCTTCATCGTGGTGACCGAGTGGCTCGCCGACGTCGTGGTTCACGGCCCGGCGCTCGGCGCGGTCCGCTTCGCCGCCCCGGTCCTCGGCGCCCTGGCCGCCGGCTTCCTGCTCCATCGCTGGTTCGGCGAGGCCCGGGGAAGCGGCATTCCCCAGACGAAGGCCGCCCTGGTGGCGCAGGACGGCCGGATCCCGTTCCGGGTGCCCTTCGGGAAGTACCTCTGCGGGGTCCTCACCCTGGGGAGCGGCATCCCGCTCGGACGCGAAGGGCCCTCCGCGCAGATCGGCGCGGGGATCGCCTCTTCCGTGGGCGAGGCGCTGAAACTGGATACCGAACAGCGCCGGCAACTGGTGCCCGTCGGGACCGCGGCGGCGATCGCGGCCGCCTTCAACACCCCGATCGCCGCGATCCTGTTCTCGCTCGAGGAAATCGTCGGGAACCTCCACGCCCGCGTGCTCGGCTCCGTCGTGCTGAGCGCGGTCGCGAGCTGGCTGGTGCTCCGCCTGTCGCTGGGCGACGAGCCGCTCTTTTCCGTTCCCGCCTACGAACTCGGCCATCCGGCCGAACTCCTCATCTACGCCGCGCTCGGCGTGTTCGGGGGACTCATGTCCGTGGGGTTCGTGCGCGCGCTCCTCTGGCTGCGCGCCGCGTTCCGGCGGCTTCCGGGTTCGAGCCGCTGGTTTCAGCCCGCTCTCGGCGGTCTGGCGGTGGCCGCCGCCTGGGTGCTGCTTCCCGGGTTCTTCGAAGTCGGGTACGGCCCGGTGGGCCGGGCGCTCGCCGGCGAACTGCCCATGGGAACGATGGCGGTCCTCCTCGCCCTCCACCTGGCGCTGGTCGTGTTCGCCTATGCCTCGGGGAACGCGGGGGGGATCTTCGGCCCCAGCATCTTCCTCGGCGCCATGCTGGGGGGAGTCGTCGGCAGTCTGGCCAACCTCTGGTTCGACTTCGCGTCGGGTCCCGGGGCGTACTCGCTGGTCGGAATGGGGGCGGCCTTCGCCGGCATCCTCCGGGTGCCGATGGCGTCGGTCTTCATGATCTTCGAGATCACCCAGAGCTACTCCGTCATCGTGCCGATGATGATCGCCAACCTGACCTCGTTCTTCGTCTCCCGGCGGCTCCAGCGGGTGTCCGTCTACGAGGCGCTGGCGGCGCAGGACGGGATCCAGCTTCCCTCGACGGAGGACGAAGCCCCCCATCCGGTAGTGCGTTCCGCCATGCGTCCGCCCCGCGAGTTGCTGTCGCCGAGCCTCACCGTCGAGGACGCGATCGAGCGGGTGGCGCTGAGCGGCATACGCGCCTGGCCGGTCGCGGAAGGCAACCGCATCTCCGGGCTCATCACGCTCGCGGAACTGGAGCGGTGGCACGCCTGGGGGCAGGACCAGGAGCGGCTCGGCGACCTGGTCCGCGGGCGGAAATTCCCGCACGCGCACGCCGATCAGCCCATCGACCACGTTCTGGCCACCATGGGCCGGATCCGCATGGACACGCTGCCCGTCGTCAGCCGGGTGGACCTCCACCAGCTCGAGGCGGTGGTCACGGTCTCGGATCTCCTGAGGGCCTATGGGATCGCGCCGGGCGCGAGGGACGGGCCGCCTCGAGGCATCCCGGGATGATCGCCGTCGTGCAGCGGGTTTCCTCCGCTTCCGTTTCGGTGGGCGGCGAGCGCGTGTCGGAAATCGGGGCCGGACTGCTGGTGCTGCTCGGGGTTTCGGTGACCGATACCCCGGAGGACGCCGCCTGGCTCGCGAAGAAGATCGCGGGGCTCCGGATGTTTCGCGCGCCGGAGGGAGAGCCGGAACGCAGCGTGCTCGAAACCGGCGGCGAGGTGCTCGCGGTGTCGCAGTTCACGCTCCTCGGGAACTGCCGCAAGGGGCGGCGTCCGTCCTTCACCCGCGCCGCTCCGGGACCCGAGGCCGAAGCGCTCTACGAGGAGTTCTGCGCCCGGCTCCGGGAACTCGGGGTTCCGGTGGGCACCGGCCGCTTCGGGGCGATGATGGAGGTCTCGCTGCTGAACGACGGGCCCTACACGCTCCTCGTGGAGAGCCCGGCAGGGCGAAGTATCCTTACCCGCTCGGGCGAGTCGCAGTAGAGCGGTCCGGCGCCAGCGCGGCGGATGTCCGACCCCTTCGCCCGACCACGAGGTATCTCCGATGCGCACGTTTTTCGTCAAGGTGGCGCCGTGTCTTGCCGGCGCCGCTCTGCTTGCCCTTGCGGGCTGCGGCGGAGCCGTGGCCGGCTCCGGCGGCTCGGCCGCCGGTTCCGGCTCGCTCCTCCCCGACACCGTGGACTCCGAGGTGCTCGGGGTCCTGAACGGCGAGGAGCTCACGCTCGACGATCTGACCGACCGGGACATATCGCAGCTCGCCCAACTCCGCACGGACTACTACACCGAGACGCATGCCCTGCTCGAGCAAGGCACGGTGCGGGCCGCCCGCGAGCAGTTGCTGCTCGCTGCCGCCGCGGAGAAGGGCATGACCCTGAACCAGTACTACACGCAGGAGATCGGCCTTCCGGAAGTCAGCGACGAGGAGCTGCAGTACGTCTACAACCAGAACCGCCAGCAGATCGGGCGGCCGCTCGAGGAGATCGCGACCGACCTCCGCCGGCAGATCGCCAACCAGAAGATGGCGCGGAACATCGAACTCGAGGGCAACCGCCTGCTGCGCGAGGCCGACTGGGACCTCACGGTTCCCGCCTATCGGGTCGCCATCGAAACCGATGGTCACGCCACGCTCGGTCCGGACAGCGCACCGGTGGAACTCGTGGTTTTCTCGTGCTTCGAGTGCCCCTTCTGCCGGCGTTTCGACGCGTCGATCAACCGGCTCCGGGAGGACGAGGCCCTGGCCAGCCAGGTCCGGTTGGTGTTCCGGCACTTCCCGCTGCGGAACATGCACCCGATGGCCCAGAAAGCGCACGAGGCGTCCGTCTGCGCCGAAGACCAGGGGAAGTTCTGGGAGTACCACGACGCGCTGTGGGCGGACGACAACATCTCGCTCGACGGCCTGGAACAGCACGCCAGGCTCGTCGGTCTGGACACCGAGGAGTTCGCGCAGTGCCTCAACTCCGGCAGCAGCTACGAGCGGGTGCAGACCGATCTGGAGGCCGCCCTGGCGCTCGGACAGACGGGGACTCCGGCGGTGTTCGTGAACGGGCGGTACATCGGCGGCGCAGTGTCGTTCGAGCAGTTGACCGCCGAGGTCGAGCGCGAAATCAACGAGTCGAACTGACCCTCCGGAGAAACCAGGAATGCCCAGAACCAACACCCTTTCTCCCGAGGTCCGGGAGTTCCTGGCAACCCGCTGCTACGTCCACCTGGCCACGCTCATGGCCGACGGCAGTCCCCAGGTCTCCCCGGTCTGGGCGGAGACCGACGGGGACCTCATCGTGGTCAATTCGGCGGCCGGGCGGGTCAAGGACCGGAACATCAAGCGCGACGCCCGGGTGGCGCTCTCCGCGACCCATCCGGACGATCCGTTCAAGGCGCTCATGATCCGGGGCCGGGTGGTGAAGGTCACCGAGGAGGGCGCCGAGGACGGGATCGACCGCCTCGCGCGGAAGTACATCGGGGGCGAGCGCTACGAGTGGCGGCGTCCCGGCGAGGTGCGGGTCGCCTACTACATCCAGCCCGAGACCGTTAAGACTCTCTAGCGCGTCCGAGGGCCGGTCTCCGACCGGCGGCGTCGCGCTCAACAGCGGAGGCGACGCGCCGGCTTGGAACGCCGACCTCCCGGTCGGCACGCGCGGTGCTCCGCACCGCGCACGGCGCAACGCTGGTCTGCCCAACGGGGCTCTCTCGGTGCAACGGGGCAGACGGGAGGTTCCCGGACCTCTGTCGCCCAGGGCGGATAGCGGCACGTCGTCCGCGGGCCTTCGGCCCGCTGTGCCGACCGGAGGTCGGCGTTCCAAGCCGGCGCGTGATCCAGTCGGTTTGGGGGCCAGTGTTCCAACCCGTGGGCACCATCCTGCGGGAGAGCGTTCCAAGCCGGGGCGTCATCGCGGTCCCTTCCGCGTTGCGGTTTCGCGGCCCTCCGGGGCCGCGATGCCGGCCGGAGGCCGGCGCTCCGATTCGTTCCCTAACCCGGGGCGTCGACCACGGATCCGGTCATTGCGGGGGGGGCCTCGCTGCCGAGCCAGACGATGACGTCGGCGACGGATTCGGGCGTCGACCTCGGTTTGGCGCCGGGGATGGCCGCTCGATAGGACTCGGTATCCACCGATCCGGGACAGACGGCGAAGACCGAGATACCGGCCGGGCGCAGTTCCTCGGCGCACGCCTTGGTCAACCCCACGACACCCCACTTCGAGGCGCAGTAGGCGGCGAGGCGGGGGGCGCCGATCCGTCCGGCCATGGCCGCGAGGTTCACGATGCGCCCTTGCCGCCGCTCGATCATGCCGGGGAGCACGGCGCGGGTGCAGAGGAACGTCCCTTTCAGGTTGACGCCGAGGACGCCGTCGAAGTCCGCATCGGACGTCGAGGTCAACGGGGCCCGGTGGACGGCGCCGGCGGCGTTGACCAGCAACTCGACGGGGCCGAAGCGTCGCTCGGCTTCCGCCACCAACTCGCTCACCTGATCGCGTTCCGTGACGTCTGTCGGAGCGACGAAAGCAAAGCCGCCGACTTCCCGGATCCGGTTCTCGATCGCGACCAGACCCGTGGGCTGCCGGGCCGCCAGGGCGACCCCGAACCCCTTCTTCGCCAGCGCCAGGGCGGTGGCCGCCCCGATCCCCCGGCTGGCGCCGGTGACGATGGCGACCCGGGGCGACTCCGGGTGGTGTGTTTCGCCGCCCGACGGGCGGCGGTGCCGGTCTGAAGACCGGCGCTCCCCCGGCGTGCCTGCCCCTAAACGCCGATGAGGTGCGCCGTGACCGTGCGGTCGCGTGGACCGTCCAGCTCCGCGAAGAGGATGCTCTGCCACTGGCCGAGGGTGATCTCTCCGTCGTGGATCGGGACCGTCACGTTGTGGCCGAGGAGCGTCGCCCGGAGATGGGCGTCCGCGTTCTTCCGCTCGCAATCGGAGCAGTCCTCGCAGTTGTGGAGGTAGCCGTCGTCGGCGTCCACGAGGCGCTCGAGGCATTCGGTGAGGTCGGCCATCAGCGCCGCCTGGAACTCGTTCAGGAAGAGCGCCGTCGTCGTGTGGAGGGTTGAAAGGATGAGGAAACCCGCCTTGATGCCCGACGCGCGGACCTGATCACGAACGCGGTCGCTGATGTTGTGCAGTTCCACACGGGAATCCGTCACCACTTTCAGCGTGCGATGCATGATCTTCATCTGCCCGCGGATCACCTCTTCCGTGGACTTCGCCGGTGCGGCCTTGACCGTCGGCTGCGTCAGTACGCTTTGCATCATGAACTCCTTGACCCGTGCCGCTCGGCGCCGGTCCGGGACCGCCGCGAGCAGGCGGAGAGCCAGTATACCAAGTGGAAACGGGCCCCTCGGCCCATCCTCAGCCGGGGGCTGGGATACTTCCATCGGCATCCGCACCCGTGAATCCGCCCCGGCTTGACCCTGTCCCTGATGGAAGCCCTCGCCGCTGAACTCCGCCCGCACCTCGGGAAGCACGGGTTTCTCCTCCGCCCGGAGCACACCCTCCCCTACGAGTGCGACGGCAGCACCGCCTACCGGAGCGCGCCGCAGGCGGTGGCGCTGCCGCGCTCCACCGCGGAGGTCGCCCGGGTGGTGAGGGCCTGCGCCGCCGCCGGGGTTCCGTTCACGGCGCGGGGGGCCGGGACCGGCCTCTCCGGGGGAGCGACGCCGATCCAGGGCGGGGTGGTGATCTCCCTGGCGGGGATGAACCGCGTTCTGGAGGTCAACCCCGCGGAGCGGACCGCGCGTTGCCAGACGGGGGTGGTCAACCTCGAGATCTCCCGGGCGACGGCCCCGTTCGGACTCTTCTTCGCTCCCGACCCGTCGAGCCAGTCCGCCTGCACGCTGGGGGGCAACATCGCCGAGAACTCGGGAGGGCCGCACTGCTTCAAGCTGGGGGCCACCACCTCGCACATCCTGGAGGTCACCGTGGTCCTCGACGACGGCGAAGTGGTGGTGCTGTCCGAAGATGACGCCGGCTACGACCTGGTCGGCCTCTTCGTCGGCTCCGAGGGCACTCTCGGGATCGCGACCGAAGCGACGGTACGGCTGCTGCCGGTTCCGGAGACCGTCGAGACCCTCCTCGCGCCGTTCGCGGGACTGGTGCCCGCCTGCGAAGCGGTCTCCCGCATCGTGGCGGCCGGCACCGTTCCGGTGGCGATGGAGATGCTCGACGCCGCCACCATCGAGGTGGTCGAGGCCGGCATCGGAGCGGGCTATCCGAAGGACGCCGGGGCGGTGCTGCTGCTCGAACTCGACGGCGCGAAACCGGCGGTCGCCCGCCAGCGCGCCGATGTGGACCGCATCCTCCAGGAGTGCGGGGCTCTGGAAATCCGGGTGGCGCACGACGCGGCGGAGCGGGAACTGCTCTGGCGCGGCCGCAAGTTCGCCTTCGGGGCCATGGGCCGCATCTCGACGGACCTCTACGTGCAGGACGGGGTGGTCCCGCGCTCGGCGCTCCCGGAGGCGATCGCCGAGGTCGAGCGGATCGGCAGGCGGCACGACCTCCGGGTGGCGAACGTGTTCCACGCCGGCGACGGCAACCTCCATCCCTGCATTTCCTACGACGGCCGCGACCCGGACGAGAAGGCCCGGGTGATGGCCGCCAGCCACGAGCTGCTCTCCCTCTGCGTCCGGCTCGGCGGAGTGCTTTCCGGCGAGCACGGGGTCGGGATCGAGAAGCGGGACTCGCTCGATCTGCTCTTCGACGAGGACGACCTCGAAGCGATGCGCCGGGTCCGCGACGCCTGGAATCGGCAGGGACTCCTGAACCCCGGGAAAATCCTTCCGGTCCGGTCCGGCTGCGGGGAGCCGCGGGCAACCCTTCCGGAGAGCGGCATGCCCGGGCGGGTCGCTGCGATTCCCGGCGCGTGGATCTGATGGCCGGGTCATCGGCCCCCGCGAGCGAAGAGGAGGTGGCCCGGGCGCTCCGGGCAGCGTCCGCGGCGGGCGAGGCGGTCGTCCTCCGGGGCGGCGGCACCCGCCTGGGACTGGGAGCCCCGGCGCGGACCGATCGGATCGTGGACCTCCGCGGGCTGTCGGGGGTGATCGAGCACCACGTCAGCGACCTGACCGTCGAGGCCTGGGCCGGCACGACCGTCGGCGCGCTGAACCGCGAGCTCTTGCCCCACCGGCAACTGCTCGCGCTCGATCCGCCGCTCCCGGACCGGGCGACCCTCGGCGGCGTGATCGCGGCGGGCGATCCGGGGGTCCGGGTGGTCCCCGGCTCGCGGCCGCGGGATCTGCTGCTTGGCCTCTCGGCAGTGCTGGCCGGCGGGACGCGCATCCGATCGGGCGGACGCGTCGTGAAGAACGTGACGGGTTACGAGTTGACGAAGCTCTTCACGGGCTCGCTGGGGACCCTGGGGGCGATCACCCGGGTCACGCTCCGCCTCCGCGCGCGTCCCGAGGCCTCGCGCACGGTCGTCGCGAGCCTCCCGGTCGCCGACTCCGTGGATCAGTTCGCCGACAGGGTGCTGGCGGCCGCCGCCGCGGCGCCGGGTCCCGCGGCGGTTGCGGTCGTGCCTCCGGGAACCGGACTCCCCGGGCTCCCGGAAGACGGAGGGTTCCGCCTCGCCATCCGCTTCGAGGGGCTGCGCGAGGAGGCGGCCATGTCGCCTGCGTGCGTGGCGGAGGCCGCGGGAGGGGCCACGGAGGTCCTCGAGGGTCCCGCAGAGGAAACGTTCTGGGCGGGGGTTCGAGACTTCCCCGCGGTGGCGCCCGAGCGGCAGGGGACGCTCGGCGTCGCCGTCCATGGCCCGCCGCAGGCCCTGCTGCGCACGGCCTGGAGACTCGCCGCCTTCGGCCCTCCGTTCGCGTTCCCCGATCAGCGCCGCGCTATCGCCAGTATCCCGGGGACGGACTTCGAGGCGGCGCTCGGTGCGCTTCGGGAGGAGCCGGACGTCCGCGCCGTCGTCGAGACGGCGCCCGACGGCTGGAAGCGCGACAACGACGTCTTCCATCCCCCGCCGTCCGCGCAGGTCCGCGCGCTCTCGCGCCGGATCAAGGATGCGCTCGACCCCACGGGGATTCTGGCTCCTGGACGGATGCCGTTCTGATGGGCGCCCGTTCCGCGTCCTCGCGTACATTGATCCGGTGACCCAGCCGACCGCCGGTGAGGCCCTCCGGATCTACGAGAAGACTCTCGCCTGCGTCCATTGCGGTCTCTGCCTCCCGGCGTGTCCCGCCTACGAGAACGCGCCGCGGGAGTCGCTCGCCCCGCGTGGACAGGTCTTCAACGCCCGCGCCCTGCTGGAGGGCCGGCTGCCCGCCAGCGACGGCCTGGCCGAGGACCTCTACGAGTGCCTCGCCTGCCGCGGCTGCGAGACCGTCTGTCCGGCGGGAGTGGAGGTCGGCGCCATCGTCGAGGGCGTCCGGGGGCTGCTCGACGAGGAAGCGGTCGAGCCGCGCCGGGTGCGGGTGCTGAAGCGGTTCGCGCTCGGAGTGGTGGTGGCCCGGCCCGCGGTCCTGAAAGCGGCGATGTGGCTGCTCCGCGTCACCGGGCGCATCGGGCTCCGCCGCCTCGTGCAACCGGTGCTGGCCCGCCTGGCGCCGAAGCTCGCGGCGCGCGAGCGGCTGCTCCCCGACGTCCCGGCGCGCGAGCGTTTCCCGGCGCGGATCTCCCCGCGCGGGGAGGCGCGCGGGACGGTGGCGCTCTTCCTCGGCTGCGTCGCGCCGCATCTCCGGCCGGAAACGACCCGGGCGGCGATCGAGGCGCTTGCCGCGAACGGCTGGGAAGTGGTGATTCCCGAGCGCCAGGGATGCTGTGGCGCCCTCCACCTCCACGCCGGGCTGCCGGATCTGGCGCGGGGGCTGGCGCGCCGGAACCTGGCGGCGTTTCCGGACGATCTACCGGTGGTGACCACCGCCGCCGGCTGCGGCGCCGCGCTGTCGGAATACGGCGAGCTGCTGGATGCCGACCGACCGGCGGGCGCCTTCTCCCGGCGGGTGACGGATGTCTCGGCCTTCCTTTCGGAGAGCGGCTGCCGGCCCCCCGCCGCGGGCCCCCGGGAGACGCCGCTGCGGGTCGTCTACGACGCGCCCTGCCACCTCTTCCATGCCCAGCAGGTGCGCGAGGAGCCGCTACGAATCCTTCGGAGTCTGCCGGGCGTGGAACTCGTCACCGTCCGCGATCCCGAGCGCTGCTGCGGCTCCGCCGGGATCTACAACGTGACCCGGCACGAAACCTCGATGGCGGTCCTCGACCGGAAGATGGCGAACATCGCTCCCGCGAACCCCGACCTCATCGCCACCGGGAACATCGGCTGCCAACTGCAGCTCGCCGAGGGCGCCCGCCGCGCCGGCCTGACCGCGGAAGTCGCCCACCCGGTCGAACTCCTCGCCGACGCCTACCGGCGCGAATCGGCCTGACCGGCCAGCGGGCGCGACCTCCGCCGCCGTGGGGCCGACGGTTCGCAAGAGTATGAAGATGATGTAATTGTGCATGATTATCAGTCACGATAGAATCAAAATACACATCTTCTCGTGAGGAATTCCAACGGCTTTGCCTGATCCGCTCCTGTCGCGCCTGGCCGCCGCCGAACTCCAGGAATGCCTTCGGGTGATGCCGGCGGTGGTCGTGACCGGGCCGCGGCAGGCGGGCAAGACCACTCTCTGCCGCCATCTGCTCCCGGGCTCCCGGAACTACGCGACCCTCGATGAAGCCGCCATCGCCATTGCCGCCCGGGAGAATCCGCGCGCCCTGCTCGATGCTGCACCTCTGACGCTCGACGAGGTGCAGCGAGAGCCGCGGCTGCTCACCGACGTCAAGCTGGCGGTGGACCGCGATCGGACGCCGGGCCGCTTCCTGCTCACCGGCTCGGCGAACCTCCTCATGATGCGCCGCGTTTCGGAATCGCTCGCCGGCCGGGCCAGCTACCTCACCGTCTGGCCGATGACCCGCCGGGAACAGCGCGGGCTCGGCCGGTGCGGCATCTGGGATGACCTGCTCCGCCTTTCCGGCCGCGAGTGGCTCGACGTCATCGCTTCCCAGCCCCATGAACCCGACGACTGGCGGGCGCTCGCCCGCCGCGGCGGCTACCCCGTCCCCGCCCTCCAACTCGCGGGCGGAAAGGCGCGCGCCCGCTGGTTCGACGGGTACGAGAACACGTACATCGGACGCGATGTCCGGGACCTCGCCGAGGTTGCCTCGTTGACCGACTATCGCCGCACCATGCGAGCGGCGGTGCTCCGGCTCGGACAGGTCACGAACCAGACCGAACTCGGTCGCGACATCGGCCTTCCGCAATCCACCGTCCGGAGGTATCTGAACCTCCTGGAGACCTCCTATCTGCTGGTCCGGCTGCCAGCCTGTGCCGTCAACCGGACGAAGCGCCTCATCAAGGCGCCGAAGCTCTACTGGAGCGACACGGGGCTTGCCCTGCACCTTGCCGGAAGCCCCGAACCCGAAGGCGCACACCTCGAGAACCTGATCCTGAACGACCTCCTCGCATGGCGCGATTCCGACATCCGGCGCGCCGAACTCTGCTATTGGCGAACCACGACCGGCGCCAAGGTGGACTTCGTGATCGAAACCCCCGAGCGCCTGCTGCCCGTCGAGGTCAAGGCCACCGCGACACCCCGCGTGCGCGACGCGCGGCATCTCCTCACGTTCCGCGGCGAGTACGGCGCAAAAGCGCTCCCCGGATTACTGCTCCATGCCGGCGACCGGATCGAGTGGATCGCGCCGGGCGTCCTCGCCGCGCCGTGGTGGCGGGTGATCTGAGGGCTACCGTCCCTTCCGGGGCAGCTTCTCGTCCGCCATCGCCGCGTGGTAGACGAAGGCCGCCACCACCACCGCGTTCTTCTTGAGGTCGTCGATCGGCAGGGTGTCGTAGAAGTCGAGGTTCGTGTGGCCGCCGGTGCCGCCCACCCGCGCCTGCAGGAACTGGAAACCCGGCAGCCCCGCGTCGTCGAACGCCACGTGGTCGGTGCTGCCCACGCTCGCGGGCGCCAGCGTCGTCATCCCGAAGTCGTGGAAGGGCGCCATCCACGCTTCGAAGATCGGACGCACGTGCTCGTTCTCCTGGAGCCAGACGCCCCGGTAGCGGCCGGGGCCGTAGTCCTGGTTGAAGTACGCGGAGAAGTCGTCGTAGCCGGGTTTCGTCCCCGTCTCCCGATCGCCGAAGTGCTGCTTCACGTAGGCCCGCGACCCGAAGATGCCCTGTTCCTCCCCTGACCAGAGCGCGATCCGGATGGTCCGGCGCGGTTCGGCGCCGACCGCCTTCAGGATGCGCATCGCCTCCAGCATCACCGCCACGCCGGCACTGTTGTCGCTGGCGTTGGGGCTCGCGTGCCAGGTGTCGAAGTGGGCGCCGAGCATCACCAGTTCGTGGGCGAGGTCGGTGCCCGGGATCTCGCCCAGGACGTTCCGGGCCTCGCTCGCCGCCGCGCCGTGCCGGTTCCGGACCTCCAGCTCGACGGTGACGGGGACTTCGCGCCGCCGGATCCGGTACATCCGGTTGTAGTGCCCCGGGGTGACGGCGATGATCGGCAGCGAAGACAGCGTGGCTTCGCGGTCCCACATGTCCACCTTGGCGCCGGGGCGCGCGAACCCGCGGACGGCCCCCGGCCAGCCGCTCCGTGATTCCAGGACCGCCGCGGCGCCCTGCTCGACATAGAACTCGAGTCGTTCCACCGGACTCAGGACGTCCGGGTGCGGCGGAAGGTCCGCGTACTTGCTCCTGAAGAGCGGGTCCGCCGCCAGCCGCGGCAGCACGTTCGCCGCGAGCTGCTCCATCTCCGCATCCGAGCGTTCCGGCCTCCCGGTGGCGAACCGGGTCCGGTCCACCGCCGCCGGGGGCGTCGAGAGGACCGCCTTCCCCCGGAGTGTCCCGCGCAGAGCCTCGAGGTCGCCGCGCGTCCGCACGTCGGCGATGACGACCTCCAGCGTCTCGAGCCCCTCCGTCCCCGGCGTGTGCGCGATGGGATAGCCGACCAGCGTCTGGTACGCCGGTTCCCGCATGTGCAGCGAGAAGTACTCGTTGTCCCAGCTCGCCCCGTAGTTCATGAAGGGCTCGCGGACCGTGTTCACGAGCCCGATCTCGGCCATCTCCTCGAGCACCCAGCGCTGGGCCCGGTCCATCGCCGCCGAGTTGGTGAGCCGGCCCCCGATCACGTCGGTCATGTACGACAGGGTGTCCGGCAACTGGGAGCGGTGGAGTCCCTCCTCCCGGATCTTCGCGACCATCTCCCGGTCCACGGGGAAGGGGTCCTGGGCCGCGGCGGTGGTGACGCCGAAGACCGCCGCGCCCGCGATCGACGCCCGGATCAGGTACTGCCTCATGTTCGCCTCCGATCCGCGGCCCGGGCGCGGTCGGCGCGGGCCCGCGGGTCAGCGGAGAGGGTACTTTCGGGGCCCCCGCCGCAGGAATGGCGCGCCCTAGAATGGGTCGGTGAACGGATCGCGGGACGCCGATGAACGGGTTGCGCCCCGCGGGACGGCCTCGCTCCGCCGGAGCCGGGAGGCCGAGGTGCAGGAAGCACCCCGGCCTGGGGTGGCGGGACCGCCGGCGACGGTTGCCGCAGGCCGGCACATCCTGGGGGAGGGCCGGCGGCACGTCGCCACGAGCCGGACGACGGCCTTTCGGGCCGCGGTCTTCGGGATCAACGACGGCCTGGTCTCCAACACGGCGCTGATCCTGGGCGTGGGCGGGGCGACCGACGATTCCGGCTTCGTGCTGCTGGCCGGCGCCGCCGGTCTGATCGCCGGGTCCCTCTCCATGGCGGCCGGCGAGTACCTGTCGGTGCGCTCCCAGGTGGAGATGCTGGAGAGGCAGTTCGCGCGCGAGGAACCGGGGATCGGCGCCGGTGACGTGGATTCACCCTTTGCGGCCGCCATCTCCTCCTTCCTGAGCTTCGCGGTCGGCGCCGCCGTGCCGCTTCTCCCGTTCGCGGTCACGGGGGGGACGGCGGCGCTCGCCGTCGGGGCGTCGCTGGCGGTCCTGGCGCTGTTTCTCGCCGGCGTCGCCACCAGCCTGTTCACCGGACGCGGCGCAATCCGCAGCGGTCTCCGGATGGCCGCCATCGGCGGGGGCGCGGCGGCCGTGACCCACGTCGTGGGCCGCCTGTTCGGCGTCGCGATCGGCTGATTCGCGGCCTGTCGTTGGTAAGATCATCGGCTGCTTTCGGCTAGCCCGCTCGATGCGGTCTGAGCGCCTGGATCGCAGGTCCGATCCCGGCGCCGAGCGCGGCGCATTCACTGTTTTCCAGCACAGGAGAGAGAGGCGTATTCCATGGCAAACCAAGCCCCGACGAACCGATTCTGGTGGCCCGACCTGTTGGACCTCGGCCCGCTGCGCCAGCAGGCGCCCGCGTCCAGCCCGATGGGCGACGATTTCAACTATGCGGAGGAGTTCAAGACCCTCGACCTCGCCGCGGTGAAGAAGGACATCGAGGCGGTGATGACGGCCTCGCAGGATTGGTGGCCGGCGGACTACGGCCACTACGGGCCGCTCATGATCCGGATGGCGTGGCACGGCGCGGGCACCTACCGGGTGGCCGACGGCCGGGGCGGCGCCCGGGGCGGACAGATGCGGTTCGAGCCGCTGAACAGTTGGCCGGATAACGCCAACCTGGACAAGGCGCGCCGGCTGATCTGGCCGGTCAAGGCGAAGTACGGCCGCAAGCTCTCGTGGGCCGACCTGATGATCCTGACCGGGAACGTCGCGCTCGAATCCATGGGCTTCGAGACTTTCGGCTTCGCCGGCGGACGCGTGGACGAGTGGGAGGCCGACCAGACCTACTGGGGGCCGGAGACCGAATGGCTCGCCGACGAGCGCTACAGCGGCGACCGGGACCTCGCGAAGCCGCTCGGCGCCGTCCAGATGGGCCTGATCTACGTGAACCCGGAAGGGCCGAACGCCAACCCGGACCCGGTCGCGGCGGCCCGGGACATCCGGGAGACCTTCAGCCGGATGTCCATGGACGACGAGGAGACCGTCGCGCTGATCGCCGGCGGCCACACCTTCGGCAAGACCCACGGCGCCGTCAAGGAGGAGAACGTGGGGCCGGACCCGGCGGGCGCGCCCACCGAACAGCAGGGTCTGGGCTGGAAGAACAAGGCCGGTTCGGGCTGCCCCTTCACGAGCGGGCTCGAAGGCGCCTGGTCCGCGAACCCGGTGCGCTGGACGTCCCAATTCTTCGACAACCTGTTCGGGTTCGAGTGGGAGCTTTCGAAGAGCCCCGCCGGGAAGCACCAGTGGGTGCCGGCGGGCGGGCAGGGGGCCGGCCTCGTGCCGGACGCCCAGGACCGCTCGAAGCGGCACACGCCGGTCATGCTCACCACGGACCTCTCCCTGCGGTTCGATCCCGAGTACTCGAAGATCTCGAAGCGGTTCCACGAGAACCCGGAAGAGTTCAAGGTGGCCTTCGCCAGGGCCTGGTTCAAGCTCACGCACCGCGACATGGGACCGCGCTGCCGCTACGTGGGCAGTGAGGTCCCGGACGAGGCGCTGATCTGGCAGGACCCGGTGCCGGCGGTGGATCACGAGCTGATCGACGCCGCGGACGCCGCGGCGCTCCAGGCCGAGGTCCTCGCGAGCGGGCTGGGCGTTTCCGAGCTGGTCCGGACCGCCTGGGCGTCGGCCTCTTCGTTCCGGAACACCGACCTCCGCGGCGGCGCCAACGGGGCGCGGGTGCGTCTCGCGCCGCAGAAGGACTGGGAGGTGAACGGCCCGGCCGAGCTCGCGAAGGTGCTGGGGGTCCTCGAGGGGATCCAGGGCAACTTCAACGGTGCGCAGACCGGCGGGAAGCGGGTGTCGCTGGCCGACCTGATCGTGCTGGCGGGCGCCGCGGCCGTCGAGGCGGCGGCGAAAGCGGCCGGCCACGAGGTGGAGGTCCCGTTCACTCCCGGACGGACGGACGCTTCCGAGGAGCAGACCGACGCGGACTCGTTCGCCGTGCTGGAGCCCGCCGCGGACGGCTTCCGGAACTACTTCACGGACGGCAGCCTCCGGCCGCCGGCGGAAGCGCTGGTGGACAAGGCGAGCACGCTGAACCTGACCGCTCCCGAGATGACCGCGCTGGTGGGCGGGATGCGGGCCCTGGGCGCGAACTCCGGAAACGGGGACGGGGTCTTCACGGACCGTCCGGGCGCGCTCAGCAACGACTTCTTCGTGAACCTGCTCGACATGTCCACCGCCTGGTCGAAGTCGGCGGACAGCGAAGGGGTGTACGAGGGCCGCGACCGCAAGACGGGCGAGCTGAAGTGGACGGCCACCCCGGTCGATCTCATCTTCGGATCGAACTCGGAACTGCGGGCGATCGCCGAGGTCTACGGGGCCGACGACGGGGGCGAACAGCTCGCGCGTGACTTCGCCGCCGCCTGGGACAAGGTCATGAGCCTCGACCGTTTCGACGTCGCCTAGCCCGTCCCCCCGTTCGTTCCCCAAGGAGGCGCCTGCGATGGCGAAACGACCGATATTCCTGCTTGCCGCGCTGGCGATCGCCATGGCGGCGGTCATGCTCGCGAGCCCGGCCCTTGCCCAGGGCGAGGCGAAGTCGAACCGCTTCTGGTGGCCCGAACAACTGGACCTCGGTCCGCTGCGCCAGCACGCGGCCGAGTCCGATCCGCTGCGCGGCGATTTCGACTACGCCGCGGAGTTCCGCAGCCTCGACCTCGCCGCGCTGAAGCGGGACATCGAGGCCGTGATGACCACGTCCCAGGACTGGTGGCCCGCGGACTATGGGCACTACGGGCCCCTCTTCATCCGGATGGCGTGGCACAGCGCCGGCACCTACCGGGTGGCGGACGGCCGCGGCGGCGCCGGCGGCGGCCAGCAGCGGTTCGAACCGCTCAACAGTTGGCCGGACAACGCGAACCTCGACAAGGCGCGGCGCCTCCTCTGGCCGGTCAAGGCGAAGTACGGCCGGAAGATCTCGTGGGCGGACCTCATGGTCCTGACCGGGAATGTCGCGCTGGAGTCCATGGGGTTCCGGACCTTCGGTTTCGCCGGCGGACGGGAAGACGACTGGGAGGCCGACCTCGTGTACTGGGGACCGGAAACCGCATGGCTCGCGGACGAGCGGTACAGCGGCGACCGGCAGCTCGAGAAACCGCTCGGCGCGGTGCAGATGGGGCTGATCTACGTGAATCCCGAGGGGCCGAACGGCAACCCGGATCCGCTGGCGGCCGCCCGGGACATCCGGGAGACGTTCGGCCGCATGGCGATGAACGACGAGGAGACCGTCGCCCTCATCGCTGGCGGGCACTCCTTCGGCAAGGCTCACGGCGCCGCCCGGGCGGGCGACTGCGTGGGGGTCGAGCCGGCGGGCGCCGACATCGAGGCGCAGGGCTTCGGCTGGACGAGCACGTGCGGCTCCGGCGCCGGCGGCGACACGATCACGAGCGGCCTCGAGGGCGCCTGGTCCGCCAGCCCGGTGACCTGGACGTCCCAGTTCCTCGACAACCTGTTCGGCTTCGAGTGGGTGCAGACCCGGAGCCCCGGCGGCGCCGTCCAGTGGATTCCCGCGGACGGGCAGGGGGCCGACTTGGTCCCGGACGCCCACGACCCGGAGAAGCGGCACGCGCCGATCATGCTGACCACGGACCTCGCGTTGCGGTTCGACCCGGCCTACGCCGAGATCGCCCGGCGCTTCCACGAGAACCCGGAGGCGTTCGAACTCGCCTTTGCCAAGGCCTGGTTCAAGCTGACCCACCGCGACATGGGGCCGCGCGCCCGCTATCTCGGCCCCGAGGTCCCCGACGAGGTGCTGATCTGGCAGGACCCCGTTCCCGCCGTTGACCACGACCTGATCGACGCGGCGGACGTCGCGGAGCTGAAGTCGGCCGTGCTCGCCTCGGGGCTCACCGTGCCCGAACTGGTCCGGACCGCGTGGGCGTCGGCCGCCTCTTTCCGCGGCACCGACCTGCGCGGCGGCGCCAACGGGGCGCGGGTGCGCCTCGCGCCGCAGAAGGACTGGGAGGTCAACGACCCGGCGGCGCTCGCGGGCGTGCTGGAACGGCTCGAAGCGGTCCGGAGCGCCTTCAACGACGCGCAGACCGGCGGCAAGCGGGTCTCGCTCGCCGACCTCATCGTGCTGGGCGGCGCGGCGGCCATCGAGCGGGCCGCGGCGGACGCCGGCCACGAGGTGCGGGTCCCCTTCACGCCCGGGCGCACCGACGCCTCCCAGGAAATGACCGACGCGGCTTCCTTCGCAGTGCTCGAACCGACGGCGGACGGTTTCCGCAACTACTTCGGCGACGGCAACCCGCGGTCCCCGGCGGAGATGCTGGTGGACCGGGCGAACCTGCTGACCCTGAGCGTTCCCGAAATGACGGTGCTGGTCGGCGGCCTGCGCTCCCTCGACGCGAATGCGGGCGGGAGCGCCCAGGGGGTCTTCACGGACCGTCCCGGCACGCTCAGCAACGACTTCTTCGTGAACCTGCTCGACATGTCCACGGTGTGGTCGAAGTCGGCGGACGCGGAAGGTGTCTATGAGGGCCGGGACCGCGAAACGGGTGAGACGAAGTGGACGGCGTCCCCCGTGGACCTCATCTTCGGGTCCAACTCGGAACTGCGGGCGATCGCCGAGGTCTACGGCGCCGACGACGGCGGGGAACGGTTCGCCCGCGACTTCGTCGCCGCCTGGGACAAGGTCATGACCCTCGACCGCTACGACGTCACCGGGCCGTAGTCAGGGACCGCCGACCTCCAGACCGGCGGCGCGCCGGCTTGGAACGCCGGTCTCCGACCGGCACGCGCGGTGCTCCGCACCGCGCACGTCGTCACCCCACGCGGGAAGACGGCTCCCGTCTCGGCGTGGAGGTCAACGGCGCGGGTAACGCGTACGGCTTGGAACGCCGGTCTCCGACCGGCACGCGCGGTGCTCCGCACCGCGCACGGCGCAACGCTCGTCAGCCCGACAGGTCCCCCCCTCAGCGCGCGTCCGTCACCAGCCGCCGCCCGTTCAGCGGCTGCACCGGCCGGTTGTTGACCGGGAAGAGCGCGCTGAACGCCTCGATCTGTCCCCGCGAGGCCGTCACCGGCTCGGTCATCACCAGCCAGGACACCCCCTCGCCGCAGGGCGGCGTGGTGAGCGAACCCCGATAACGCCAGGTCGTCCGCCGCTCGGGGAGGAGCGCGTTCGCGTCCACCGTCCCCGCAACCAGCGCGGCGGGTCCCGCCTCCGCCGGCAGCTGACGCCAGACCGGCGCCAGGGCCTCGTTCGCGGCGCCCTCCTCAAGAAACACGCCAACGACCGCGAGCGCACCGTTGGCGTCGGCGTGGACCAGGTGCAGTTCCAACGGGAAGTCCGCGCCGTCCACGGTGTGCTCGCTCCGGTGGTGGAAGTGAAACTGGTTGAGCGCGTAGCGCGTCCCGTCGAGGACGATGCCGCTCCCGGCCTGGTAGTCCACCTGGATGCTGTGGCCGTTGTTCTGGATCGAGATCGGGCTCGGCGCGTACTCGAAGCCGATCTCGGACAGGGCTTCCCGTTCGGCGCCCGTCAGATCGATCGGCGACTGCTCCCGGCCGTTGCTGCACACGCCGAACGCAGGGTCCAGCGAACCCCAGTGGTCAGGGCCGAGCCCGCCCTCATATCCCCACTGCGGCCCTTCGGCGATCATGACGGCGTTTCGGTCGACAAGGGTCATTCCTCCCCCGTGCGTAGTGTGTAATTGATCTCCTCGATGCCCGGCGATGCGGCCGGGCACTGGGGAAGGGGGATGCGGTCATGATCGAGTGGCTCGGCGTCGGCCACCTTTTCGAACTGTCCGGGACGGAGAAGATCCTGGGGTTCCTCACCCCGCTGTTGGTCTTCGCCGCATTCGCCCTGGCGCAGCTCATCCTGCCGGGACGGTGGGTCCCCGGTTACGTCATCGATCCGGAGACCGGAGAACCCCGCAAGTACCGGCTGAACGGCCTGCTGGTCTTCGTGATCGCGCTGCTCGTGTGGGCCTTCGAGCTCACCGGGATGCCGCGGGACTGGTTCTACCGCTCCTCGCTCTACGCCGTCGCCGGCGGAACGGTTCTCACCATCATCTTCACGGTCCTGGCGGTGTTCAGCCAGCCGGAGGGCAAGGTCAAGAGCCGGTTCCTGGCGTGGTGGTTCGGACGGGCGCAGGAGCTGCAGTTCTTCAACCACCGCTTCGACGTGAAGATGTGGTTCTACGTCGTCGGCGGGACGATGCTGTCGCTCAACGCCCTGTCCGGGGCCGTCTACCACTACGAGCTCTTTGGCGAGGACTCCAACCCGGGCGTCTTCGTGTACGCGGGCTTCTTCACGTTCTACGTCCTGGATTACTTCATCTTCGAGCGCGTCCAGCTCTACACCTACGACCTGATCCACGAGAACGTCGGCTTCAAGCTCTTCTGGGGCGGCCTCATCGTCTACGGGTGGATGTTCATCCTCCCGCTCTGGGGCATGGCCGTGGTCCCGAACCCGGGGTTTTCGCCGGCGGCGACGAACGTCTGGCTCGTCGGGACGGTGGCGATGTTCCTCTTCGGCTGGGGCATCTCGCGCGGCGCCAACCTGCAGAAGTACACCTTCAAGCGCTGGCCCGACCGCGCGTTCCTGGGCATCGAGCCCGAGGTCATCGAGGCCGGCGACCGCAGGATCCTCTGCAGCGGTTTCTGGGGCGTCGCCCGCCACTTCAACTACCTGGGCGAGGGGTTCCTCGCGCTGTCGATCGCCCTGATCTTCGGCCACTTCACGAACTTCTGGGCCTGGACCTACTTCATCTTCATCGTCTCCATGTTCACCTACCGCCAACGCGACGACGACGCGCACTGCGCCCAAAAGTACGGCCCCGAGAAGTGGGCCGAGTATCAGGCCCGGGTGAAGTACCGGATCGTCCCCGGCCTCTACTGAGCGCCGGCTGGGACGTTGTCCCGCAGGATGGCGTGCCGGCTTGGAATGCCGGTCTCCGACCGGCACGCGCGGCGCTCGGCGCCGCGCATGTCGTGACCCCACCCAGCCCCACGACGGCGCCGATCCCGAATATCGACCGGACCTCCGGCGCTATCGACCGGACCTCGGTGCCGGAGACCCTCGATATCGACCGGACCCCCACCGCTATCGACCGGACCTGGAGTCCGAGACCCCGCATATCGACCGGAGCTGGGAATCCGAGGCCCCGGATATCGACCGGACCTCGCCGTTATCGACCGGAGTTGGGAATCGGAGACCCCGGATATCGACCGGACCTCGCCGTTATCGACCGGAGCTCGGAGTCGGAGACCCCGCATATCGACCGGACCCCCGGCGATACCGACCGGAGCTGGAGCCCGGAGACCCCGGATATCGACCGGACCTCGCCGTTATCGACCGGAGCTGAGAGCCGGAGACCCCGAATATCGACCGGACCCCCGGCGTTATCGACCGGAGCTGGAATCGGAGGCTCCGTATATCGACCGGACCTCCGGCGTTATCGACCGGAGCTAGTTGTCCGAGACCCCGGATATCGACCGGACCCTCGCCGATATCGACCGGAGCTGAAAATCGGAGACCCCAGCTACCGACCGGACCTCCTCGGGCAGACGGGCTGTCTCAGGGATTCCGTTCGAACTCGGAACGGGGGATGCCGGATTGCCGAATGATCGAGAGCGGGGTGCCGATGCGCAACTCCGAGTGGTCGGGAATCGGCACTGTCACTGTGCGACCGGCCTCGACCTTCTGGACCACCACATGGCTGCCACGCCGCCTGGCCTCCAAGAAACCATGGGAGGCGAGGATGCGGCAGACGTCCCGGCCGGAGAGAACGCGCAGCCTACCCAACGGCGACCTCGACCTGCGTCACGTAGATCTCTCCACGAAGGCGCCGGTCGATTTCCTCCGCGGAGGCCGTCTCGAAGAAGAGGGTCAGCGCTTCCGTCAGGTTCGCGCGTGCTTCGGCAACGGTGTCTCCCTGGCTCGCGACATCTACTTCGGGGCACAGGGCGACATATCCGTCGCCCTCCCGTTCAACGATTGCGGTCAAGTGGCGGGTCATCGCGCCCTCATCCTATCTCCAACCCGCCACCGATCCTCGATATCGACCGGACCTCCCGCCGCTGACCCCGGCTACCGACCGGACCCCCGCCGATATGGACCGGAGCTGGGGGTCGGAGACCCCGGATATCGACCGGACCCCCGGCGTTATCTACCGGAGCTGGGAATCGGAGACCCCGGATATCGACCGGACCTCCCCGTTATCGACCGGAGCCGGGAATCGGAGACCCCGCGTATCGACCGGACCCCGGCGATATCGACCGGAGCTGGGAATCGGAGACCCCGGATATCGACCGGAACTCGTCGTTGTCGACCCGAGTTGGGAATCGGAGACCCTGCGTATCGACCGGACCCCCGGCGATATCGACCGGAGCTAGTTGTCCGAGACCCCGGATATCGACCGGACCCTCGCCGATATCGACCGGAGCTGGCGTCGGAGACCCCGGATATCGACCGGACCCCCGCCGACATCGACCGGAGCTGGTTGTCGGAGACCCCGGATATCGACCGGACCCCCGCCGATATCGACCGGAGCTGGTTGTCGGAGACTCCGGATATCGACCGGACCTCGGTACCGGTGACCCCGGCTATCGACCGGAGCTTCCTTCGGTGACGCGCGTCTCTCCACCTCTCCAACGACCGAGGGTGGTCGAGTTGCATTCCGTCGGTAGCGTTACGTTCGTAAGTTACATTCAAGTCACTCAGGAAACCGGAATTAAGCCGTCAATACGCCCATGTCGACTCCGGTAAGCTCGCTCCGGCATGGCCGCCCTCAATCTCCGCGGCGACCCACCCCGTTCCGAAGAACCGCCGCAGACGCTGCCCAAGGAGCCCCTCGGGCTCGGTCTGATTCGCGAATGGCTGGCGAAGCCGCGGCCCCGGCTCTACGCTCTTTGGCTCTGGGTGCCTTTCTTGGCGAAAGGTGTCCGGAAGGCGTACCGCTGGCTCCGGGCGAATAGCGGTCCGGTGCTACGCCGCACCGCCGAGACGCTCCGCAGTGCGGCAAAGGTCAGCCAGGCGTTGCGCGGGGCCGCCCAACGGCTGGGTGCGCGACTGGAGAGGACGTTCCCACCCGGGAGCCGGGGCCGCGCTGTGGCCGCGCATCTGGCCGACGGCAGCCGTCTGCTTGGCCGTTCCGCGCTTATCCTCGTAGGCATCGGCCGCGAAGCGGACCGCCTCCCGAGCGTGTTCGAGCGCGAGCGCGTAACCCGCGATCGTCCCCCCGAACCGAAGCAGCCACCCTTCGGAACCACGCCGGATCCCCCGGCGGTGGACAAACCGCGCGCATCGGGTGACGCCGATCCGGAGGGCCGGGACGAACCCGCCGGTTCCCCCGATTCGGCGGTGCGCGGCGATCCCGCTGCTTCTCCCCGCCCGGCGGGATCGCCGCCAGGCGAGGTTTCTCAACCGGATCCGCCCCCACCGGCATCGTCCCCGCCAGAATCATCTCGACCCGACGCGTCCTCACCGGAGCCGTCTCGACCGGAAGAGTCGCGACCCGAACCGCTCGTGGAGGATCCGCCGGCCCGCGGCTCCGCAGCATCCGCGCCGGCCGATTCCTCACCCGTCCCCGGCCTGCCCCCGGGGCCACGTGCCGATGCTCTCGCCAAGCTTTCGCGAAGCCTGCGCACACAGATCCTCACGCTGGGCAAGCGTCCTCGGAAGGCGGCCCTGCGTTACGCCATTTGGCGGATCCTGAACGAGCGCGGCGCGAGCACCTCCGAGGACCTCGGACTGCTATTGCACATGGATCCCGCGAATCTCGCGAAGCGCCACCTCAGCCCGCTGGTCGAACAGGGAGTCCTCGAACGCACGATTCCCGACCGGATCAACCACCCGGAGCAGGCCTACCGGAACACGGGCCCGCCGCCGGGGGCTGCCGGCTTGCCGGACATCGACGAGTAACGCGCCTCCGGCGCCCCGTCCGCCGCGCCCGCCGACTGCTGTTATCGACCGGACCCTCGCCCGGCCGACTGGCGATATCGACCGGACCCTCCCCGGGCCGGCTGGCGATATCGACCGGACCCCGCCGTTATCGACCCGTGAAGCGTCAGGGATCGCGCAGCCGGACTCCGGCGGCCGCTGCGCGGTTCGCGAGCCGCTTGGCGAGCTTTGTGATCATCCCGTTGTCCCCAGCCCCTTCCAGCGCCCCCGACACGACGACCGGGAGTGCGTCGAGGATACGGCCAGCCAGTTCCCGACACGCGGACACCGTGTCCCAGGAGAGCGCATTCTCGGTACGGAAGCGCTCCCATTGCCGCCGGCCGATGTCGTCGAGACGATACTTGCCGCCGATCCGGTTCGAGAGCTTGAGCCGGCGCGGATCGTCCGCGTAGGGAAGGAAGCTCGCGATGTCGTAGAGGGGCGCGAGCCGGACCTGCCCTCCCCGGCCGATCAGCAGCGAGAAGTTCTTGCCGTGCGCGTCGGTGGCGCCGAGGACCCAGTTCAGCATCATCGCGCGCGACAGGGTGCGCATGTCCTCGTCAGGCAGCGCGGACTCGCCGCAGAGGACGTCCAGCATCGTGCTGACCCGGGGGCCGCCCTCGTTCTCGTACTTGCGCTCGGGGGGAAGCCCGAGCGCCTGGCAGAAGTCCTCCTGATGAAGTCGCACCCATTCGTCGCCCACGCGGCGGCGGTCGTAGCGGGTCACCACCAGCGCGAGCTGGTCGCCGAACCGGGCGATGCGGCTCGCCGCGGCCGGAAGGCCGACCGCGGCCGCGAGCTTCAGGCAGAGGTGCTCGTTCTCGACCAGGCCCGGAAAGTGCTCGTTCTCCGGCTTCAGGATGTGCGTGGTCGGCGTCGCGCCCGTGGGCAGTCCCCAGCGGTCGTCCTCGAGGAGGAGCGCGGTCTTCGGCTGGACGCCCGCGAGGGAAAACCGGCCGGGATCGTCGGGACGGCGGCCGAGCGCCGGGTCCAGCCGGAGTTCGGCGAGACGCTGGCCGACCTCCTCGGGAGTGAGCCACCCGACTTCCGGGGCCGCGGCGCGGAGCACCCGGTCGAGCCGCTCCGGCCGGACGAGTTGGACGGCGCCCGCGCAGTCCTCGCCTACCTCGGCGAGCAGGCCGAAGACGTTGCGGCGTGAGACCTGGAAACGCGCGCTCCAGGCCCGGAGGACATTCTCGTCGTCGGGGAGCAGGCCGGCGAGCCACGGTTCGAGGACGGACCGGCGGAACGGGTCGGGGCGCAGCGGAAGCGAAAGCGACAGCGGGAACGCGTCCGGGTTCCGGAGCCAGTCGCGGTCGTAGACGAAGGACAGGTCGCCGCCCGGGGAACGGGTCACGACGCCGAGGAGGCGGCGATTGGCGACGACGGCGAGTTCCGTCATTCCGGAAGCGGAGCGCGATGAGCCTCGACGATGGCGGTCGGGTCGAGCGGAGAGGGTTGCGGCTCCTCGAACTTCAGGATGACGCCGGCGCAGGCGAGGGTGCGGAGGACGCGCCCGAGTTCGGCGCCTTCCCGGCCCCGCTCGAGGCCGCTGAGCCACTGGCGGCTCACTCCCGCCCGGCGGGCAAGCTGCGCCTGGGTCAGTCCAAGGCGCCGGCGTTGCTCGCGCACCAGCATTCCAAGCGTGCGGGAGGAACGAACGAACATGGGGGAACCTCTCGAGAAGTGTCTCTGAACAACGACATACCAGGAATGTCGTATTTCATAGACATTCTAGTGTTGTCGTCGAACTACGACAATCGACTGCTGACGAACGAAGTCGTCGAGCCATGGTCCGGGAGTGTTGAAAGGTCTATGCGGTAGCGTGGCGATTTGTACAGGATCGTAATCACGGTCGCCCTGATGCCTCCGTTGGAGGGGGTCTGGTCTCTTAAGTCGCGGAGCCGAAGTTGTTGATGGCGACGGCTTTCGTGGCGCTCGGCCGGATTTGTACAGGAGCGTAATCACCCGGGTCATCCGGACGCCGTCTAGCCGGCAAGTTTGCGACGCGTGTTCGGCATCGGGAGGCGGGGAATTACGCCATTGAGCAAGTTTGCTCAGTTGCGTAATCTGCCTGTCCGGGTCGCGTGTTTTCGTCCGCCTGGGGCGGACGATGCCGGCCGGAGGTTGGCAATCTGGCCGGCTCCCCCGCGTTGGGGACCGGGAGGGCCTCAGCCAACTTGTCGAAGGCGACCCACTCCGCGCGCGTGATGTCGGTGGCGACCACAGCGGTGCGTCGTTTCGATGAGCAAAACCCACCGATACTCGGCCCGCGCCGCCCGCCCCCGGAAGTCCGCGTACTTGCCGAACAGGCATGTCTTGACGGCTTTGAGGAATCCCACTTCGTCTCAGGCGGCGGCGTCGCCTTCGTAGTACGGCGAGGGCACCTCGGGGTACGCTCGGAACACGTGCCGATAGACATCGTCCACCCTCGTCTGCACCTCGACGTCGCTGTAGCGAGGTGACGGGAGTCCAGTTGCGTCATCCCAGAGGAAGTCACGGATGGCGGCCCGCACCGTGTCCCTCGTGGCCTCCTTCTCGCGCCACTGGCTGACGCGCCGGACTTCCGCCTTCACGACCTTCAGCAGCCCCACGGCGGCTTCCTTGACCCGCGCACGTTCCTTCCCCGTCAGACGGTCCTTGCGCAGCAGGTCGAAGAGGGCGAGTGACTCCTCGTCGAGCCCTTCGCGGACCGCGCGGCTTTCTTCCCGGTCGAGTTCGCGCACAAGGTTCAGCAGCTCCTCGAACGTCCGCTCGATGGTCACCCGATCCTTCTCCGCGTTGTAGGCGGCCACGATTTCGTCGAAGCGCGCCTGCAGATCCAGGCGCCGCGGATTCCGTTCTAGCAGTTTCCGAAGCCTGGTCTCGATGGCCTGTTTGAGTTCCTGAATCCTCGTGCGCTTCGCGCGGTTCCGCTCGAACTCCTTCTTGAGCCGCTCGAAGTCGAGCCCGCTCAGGTCGTAGGCGCCCGACCCGGCGACCCCGACGCCTTCCCGGGTATCCACGGCCGCGTCTACGAGGCGGTGCAGTTCCCGGAGGATTCGGCCCGTATCCGCCCGTTGCCGATCCTGTTGGAGGCTCTGGTACACGATGTGGATGGCGTCGCGATCCGCCCGGTAGCGCTGCGCCCGCCGCGGGTACCTCAGGCAGGCGCGGAACCACCGGAATACCTCGCGGCACAGCACCTCGAACCGCTTGCGGCTCTCGTCGTTCTGATTAACCGCCTCCTTGCAGGCCACGATGGCGGCGTTTCGCTCAAAGCCGGCTGCCCGGAGCACGTTGTCCAGCGGTGCGCCCCGCTCGTCGAGGAAGGACCGCACCGTCCGGATCGTCTCGGCGAGCGCCGCCAACATCTCATTCACCGGCTGCATCGGCAGCGCGCCGGCCTTGGTGGAGGGCGCGGCCCAGGTCGCGAGCGCCCGGCGGAGCGGCCCCAGCACTCCGCAGTAGTCCACGATCAAGCCGTTCGGCTTTCCTTCGTTCACCCGGTTGGCGCGCGCGATGGCCTGCATCAGGGTGTGGGCCTTGAGCGGTTTGTCCAGATAGAGCGTGGAGAGGCAAGGCACGTCGAATCCGGTCAGCCACATCGCGCAGACGATGGCGACCCGGAACGGGTGCTCTTCGGCCTTGAAGGCGTCCTCCACGCGCATCCGCTGGATGTTCCGGAACTCTGGCCGGCGCCGCATGGCCTCGGGTAGCTCCATCCCTGCCTTGAGCAGTCTTCGGTGGGGTAGGACATCGAGCCCCCACCGGCGGAACGCCTCCACTTCTCCCTGTTCCTCGCTCACCACGACCGCGATCCGGGTCTCGCGCATCCACTGGATCTGGCGATCCAGCGAGGCAGCTTCCTGTTCGTCGCGCGAACGGTCACGTTTGCGTTCCAGTTGCCCGATACGCTCGTCCCAGTACCGGGTGATCTTCTCGTGCATCCTCCCGCAGGTCACCTTGTCCGTGCAGACAAACATCGCCTTGCCGGATTCCCACCCCGCCGAAGCGTGCCGTGCGAAGTCCCGGGCGATCTGGTCGAGGCGCCTGTCGGCCGTCAGGACGTGGTACTGGCTGCCGAGCTGCCGTTCGAGTTTTTGGGCGACATCAACGTCTTCGATCTCCAGCTCCTCGAGCTTCTCGGCGATCTGTTCGTTGAGATCCCGTGTGGTGACGCCCAGCCGGTCGCCGCCGGATTCGTAGTAGAGCGGCACGGTCGCGCCGTCCTCGACGGCGCGCTGGAAGTCGTAGGTGGACACGTACTCGCCGAAGACCTGCCGGGTGATCTCGTCCTCCTTGAAGAGCGGCGTTCCGGTGAAGCCAAGGTAGCTCGCATTCGGCAGGGCCTCTCGCAGGTTGAGCGCCAGAGTTCCGTACTGCGTCCGATGCGCCTCGTCGGTCATGACGATGACATCGTCCCGCCCCGAATATGCCCCGTCGGGGCCGACCTCCTCGTGGAACTTCTGGATCAGGGAGAAGACATGCGACTTGTGTTGTCCCAGGAGCTTCCGCAGGTGTTTGCCGCTGGACGCACGGCACGGATCACCGTCGTGGTCCGCGATGCCGCAGCCGGCGAAGGTCCGGTAGATCTGGGAGTCGAGATCCGCGCGGTCCGTGAGGATCAGGAAGGTGAAGGCGCCGCTCAGCTTCCGGTGAACCTTGCGGGTGAAGAACGCCATGGCGTAGCTCTTGCCCGCGCCCTGGGTATGCCAGAAGACGCCCAGCCGGCCCTCCCGGCGCCTCCGTTCGCGCACGGCCTCGACGGCGCGGTTGACCCCGAGGAACTGGTGGTTGCGGGCCAGGATCTTCCGGACCGCGCCCGCCGAGTCGTCGAACAGGATGAAGTTCTCGAAGAGGTCGAGGAAGTTCCGTCGGTCGCACACCCCCTTGAGCAGCGTCTCCATGTCCACGGCGCCGGGCTCCTCTTCGGCGAGCCGCTTCCACTCGTGGAAATGCCCCCACTTGCTGGTGACCGAGCCGATCTTCGCGCTCTCGCCGTTGGCGAACAAGACGATCGCGTTGTGGTGGAAGAGGTGCGGAATCGTGTCCCGGTAGTCGCTGTAGTTCTGCTCGAACGCGACCCGGAGATTCCGGTGGATGTTCTTGCACTCCACGAAGAGCAGGGGCAACCCGTTGACGAAACCAACCAGGTCGGCTCGCCGACGGTAGAGGTCGCCGCGAATCCACAGTTCGCGCACACAGAGAAAGTCGTTGTTTTCGGGTGTCTCGAAATCGAAGACCCGGAGGCGGCGGGTGACCGGTTTCCCGTCAATGTTGGTGAAGGTCACGGAGACGCCATCACGGAGCAGGTCGTACTTCTCGCGATTGGCGGCGACGATGGATTTCGAGGCGTCGGTGTCGACGAGCTGGCGCACGGCATCGTCGTAGGCCGCCGCGGGCAGGCCGGGGTTGAGCGCCGTGAGCGCAGCCCGGAGGGGACGCGTCAGCACCACCTCGTGGTCCGCACGGCGGCCGAGTAGGCTGTCGGGTCCGAAGTCCTCCCGGTTGTAGGCGTACACCGACTTCCAGCCGAGGCGCTCCTCCAGATAATCGGCCGTCGTCCGCTGAGCGAGATCGTCCTCGGTGAACGGATGCGGCGTCATGGATTCCGAGGCCTGCCCCCGTCAGCCTCGATGGCGGCGAGCAAGGCGCGCCCCCGATCCGTGAGGCGGTGTTTCGGCTGGTGGTGGTTCGGCTTGTCCGGGACAGTCATTTCAAGCCAGCCCTCGTCGAGCAAGGGGCGAAGCACTTGATTCCTGAACTTGGTGCGATCCGTTCTGCCAACAGTCCTCATGAAATCAGTCCAAGGCTTTGATGACAGAGAATTACGAAGGACCACAACTTGGTGCCTACTTGGTTCCAGATTGAGCCGGTTGTGCCCGCCGATCCCGACGACTTCACCGGCGTCGGATACTCCGAGGAGGATGACCCCGCCGGTCGCGTTCGCGAACGCGCAGATCTCCCGACCCAGATCCGAGGGCATCGCCCGCTTGAACTCCGTGCGGGCGCCTTCGCCCGTGGCGAGGAGGTCGGACAGTGGCTCGAACGTCATACCGCGATCTCACCGGACATCAGGCGCGGAAGAAGCAGGTCGCGGGCATTCGTCAACGCAGAAACGGACCGCTTCAGGCATCGTACTTGGAGGATGATGGTTGAGACCTTGCGTGAGAATTCGATTGAGATCTCCTTCCTCGGAACAACGACATCCATTTTCCGAAATCGCCCTTTGCTGATCTCGGGGTACGTCGTACCCCGAGCATTGCTTCGGATCTCAGGAACCCGATCCATGAGATTGAACAGAAGGTACAGGCGCAGTTCCTCGTCGTGAGGAACGATGTTGATGAATCCCTGATTTGTGCAGGCTTCCCGATCCATCATCGCGAAGTAGCCCACGGATGCGCGACTTGTCATCAGGATCGTTTCTGCCGGGACCATCTTGGTGGACGATTCAAGAAGCCCTTTTTCCGTTATTTTCCGGGCGGAATCGAGCAACACCAAGCAGTCATTGTTGGTGACATCAGTCGGTACGACCCAAGTAATGTTTCCGTTCCAGTACTCAGATCTCTTGGTCGATGGGGTACCGCCGCCGGTTGTTTGACAGACCTCGGCGATTCTCTTGCGCTGCCACCCCTCTGGGAGACCATTAGTGATCCGCGTGCCTTGGTAGCCGGGAAAGCGGAGCCGAGCGAACCACTCGCGGTAGAGCTCCCTCGCCAGCTGCTCCAGCAGCGCAGTTCGCCGCCGGTTGTTTTCGATCTGGTCGTCGTATCGAGAGAGTAGAGATGCGATCTCCTTCTGTTCGTCGACATCCACAGTCACCCGGACCGGCTGGACGTGGAGGTCGTTGCGGTTCACTCCGGGAACCGCGGCTTTGTCGCTGCTCGGAGTTGTCAGGACCGTACGGAGGAAGTAAGCCGCGAACTGCGGGTCGTTGCCCTTGAAGTCCCGGACGTAGAGCGAGGTGTTCAGAGGCCAAAAGTCGTTCGGCACGAAAAACACCTGCCCCAAGGTTCCGTATCGCCCCGTCACGACACCGGGTCCCCTGACCTTAGCGGTGTCGTGCCGACCCGTGATTCCTGAAGAAGAAACGACGGGAACGACTCCGGGAACGCGCTTTGACGCTGGAAGGTCGTAGCCCCTCTTCAAGGTAAGGAAGTCACCAAGGGGAAGTCGCCGCCAGTGCGACGCCCTGCCGCTCGGTTCACGGTTCGTCCGGAGCGATGTATTCACGGACTCAGTTCACATAGCTCTGCTGGATCGTTGCGGGCAGCCGAACTGCCTCGGCGCTCAGACCACGCCGTAGCGAACGCGCCGCGGCACCCCATGAGCTCGCGTGCCGTCACAGCTCCAGCGCCTCGAAGTTCCGCTTGATGGTCGCCGCGAGGCGGACAGACTCGGCGTTGAGCTCATCGAGTTCCGAGTGGATGGCCCGCATGGTCTGCTCGAAGTCGAAATCCTCGTCTTCCTCCTCCGGCGCGACGCCGACATAACGTCCCGGCGTCAAGCTCCAGTCGTTCGCGGCCAGTTCGTCATGGCCCACGAGCTTCAGGAGCCCTTCGACATCGCGCAGGATCGCGTCCGGGAACCGCTCCTGTAGCCAGCGCGCCTGCCGCCAGAAGTAGGAGGACGCCTGCAGATGCTTCACCGCGTCGCTTCGCGCTTCGGCGGCCGCCCTGACCGTTCCGCGGCCGTCCCTACGACCCTCGGCCACCCGTGACAGCAGCCGGTGAAGATGTTCGCTTGCGCGCATCAGGTCGCGCCCCGCTTCCGCCAATGGCCGGGCGCGGTCAGCGAACGAGGTCAGAGAGGCGTTGTCCCGGCGGGATCCGTCCCAGACAGCGCGGAGAGCACGGGCCTCCGACTCGAACGGGTGCACGTCCTCCGCGAACGCCTTCCGGGCGCTCTCGAATTCGGTGAGGTCCTTGGAGGGTTCGCCATCGGTGCCCGCCGCGTCCAATGCCGCGACGAAGCGCCGGACCGGCGCTGCCGCTTCGTCGGCAGCTCCGACCATCCGTTCGAGGTACTCGGCCACGAGGCCGAGGAAGCGTTCGTTCTCGCCCCGGTAGAGCCAGACGACGGCCAGGAGATTCTGCTGTTGCTCCGGGGTGAAGTCGTAGATCTTGCGCGTGACCTTCCGATACACGCCGCGCGCGTCCAGCATCAGCACCTTGTCGCGGCGGTTCGCCGGCTTTGCCCGGTCGAGGAACCACAGCTCGCACGGTACGGTCCGGATGTAGAAGAAGTTCGAGCGGATGGCGACCATCACGTCCACGTTGCCCGTCTCGATGAGCTTGCGCCGTACGGCCGCCTCCGCGCCGCTCGCGCTCGACGCCTGCGACGACATCACGAACCCCGCCCGTCCTGTCAGATTCAGATAGCTGTAGAAGTAGCTGATCCAGACGTAGTTGCCGTTGCTGACCCGGTCTTTCTGGTTGACGCTGGGAAGGCCGAACGGCAGGCGCGGGTCCCTTCTGACCTTCTCCGCGTCAATCTCGTCCACGTTGAACGGAGGGTTGGCCATCACGTAGTCGGCCTTGCCGAGGAGTTCGTGGGGATCCTCGTAGTAGGTGATGGCCTGTCGGATGTCGCCTTCGAGGCCGTGGACCGCCAGATTCATGCGCGCGAGCCGGATCGTGGTGTCGTTCTTCTCGATGCCGCGAAACGTCAACCGCTCCATGGGACTCCCGCCGCGCTCGGTCACGGTGCGGGCGCTCTGGACGAACATGCCGCCGGAGCCGCTCGCCGGATCGAGGACGACCCCCCGGTCCGGCTCCAGCACGTGCGCGATGAAGGAAACGAGGGACACCGGGGTGAAGAACTCCCCGTTGTCGTGGGCCTTCTGGTCCGCGAACCGGGTCAGGAAGTACTCGTAGATGCGCCCGAACACATCCCCGGACAACCGCTTCAGTTCGTCGGGATTCAGCGTCCGCAGCAGGTCTCCGAGGACATCATTGTCGAGCTTCCGGTATTCCTCCTTCGGCAGCGCTCCACGCAGGCTCTCGTAGTCGCACTCGATCGACTCCATCGCCCCGATGATTGCGGCGGCCCGGTCCGCTCCGTCCGGCAACGCCACTAGGTGGTCGAACTGCGCTTCCGGGCGGAGGAAGATGGCGTTCCGCCGCGAGAAGTCGTCCTTGCCAGGCGGGCGCCGCCGGCCGCTACGGCTCGGCAGAGCGGTCTCCACCTCCGGCTTGACCGCGGAGTACCGGCTGTAGGCGTGCCGGAGGAAGACCAGTCCCATCACCGGCAGGAAGTACTCGTTGCTCGCGAGCCCGGAGTTCGCCCGCAGCGTGTCCGCCGCCGACCAGAGGCGCCGCTCGATCGCCTCGATGTGTTCCAGCTGGACCATGCCGTCGGTTCTATCCCACGCCCCGAACTTCGAGTTCTGCGCGCGTATCCATAGTCACTGCGTGATCGTCGTAGTGTTCTGCGATCTCGCGCAACGCGCGCGCCACGAACGGGAATTCGAACGCGACCGACGCAGCCCAGGCTCGATAGCGCGCCGCGAGACTTCTTTCCTGGAGTCCGCCTTCTTCCAGACCGCGTGTCCAGACGCCCCGCCGGTCCAAACCACCGGCAACAAACCCAATCATGACATCCTTCGTTGCGATCTCCTCGAGCACCTCACAGACCTCTTGGCGCGGCCATCTGCCGGACTCATCCACCGACGCTTTCGCAAGTAGCCTCCCGATTCGCTGGTCTCCGACCTCGGTTCGCCCTAAGTGACGGAGCGCGGAGCGCGCCTCTCCAGTCCATGTCTTGAGAGGTTCCAGAGAGACTGCACCTACCTCGTCCGTACCGGGGACCTTTTCGAACCACTCGAGAATCTGGAGGGCGAATCGCGCCAGCTCGCGCCTTCTCTCCTCCTCGCCCAATCGGAGTTCAGGTGGATCCTCTTTGCCGTCGGATCGCCCAAAGAAACGCGCGACTGCTTCAACGAAGATTTCCGGCGATGCCGCCATACGGCGGGCCAAGCTCGACATTCGATACGTACGGTGCTGAAGTGAGTTGAAGAATCTCAGCTCCAGAGCCGCTTTCTCGTCGTCCGGTACGTCGGACCTCCGATCCAGAGATTCAAACGCGCGCGGGAGCTCTTGAGCGATCACCTGAGACTCCGCCTGCGAACCTTCATCGTGGCCGATGGCGTTCAGCAAGCGCAGCAGTAGCGACGAGTGGACATGATCCCAGTTGGCGGTGACCACACAAAAGGCCGCGTGCGGCCGATTTGCCTGGAGGAGTCGGTCGATCAGCTCGTTCTTCTGCTCGCGGGAATGATGCTCCCGGTCCGGACGAAAGTCGCGCCAGTACTGCGACCGAATGTCCTCGGTGGTCTTGTCCAGGAGCGGCACTGCGTGCCGGTACGGCAGGCATTGCAGGAAACGGTGGCCGTCTCCGACACGACCGGCCTCGGAGAAGTGTTCCCACAGAGCCTGGACGGCCGACTCTTCCTGCCTCCACAGGAAAGCGCTCAGACAGACCCTGTAGCGGTCGCCTGTACCCGAAGCCGCCTGGTCCAAGAGATGATCGACGAAGGACTGCCTCTCACCACGCTGCTGCAGTATCTCTGCCAAGATGTTCCCGATTGCGTGATGGGCTTCAGTGGACTGCACCAGACTGAGGATGCCGTCCATTCCGGAGGCTTCCCAGATGCGGCGCAGAGCTGCCAGCCGTCGTTTCCGAACCGCTCGTTCCGCTTCGTCAAAGTCGGAGTCAGGGTGAGTGTCGCAGTACTCATGAATGGGGGCCCATTCCGACCTGAAGAGCCACCGGCTGCCAGCCAGATGATCGCCCCGATCGAGCCGCTTCAGGATCGGCGCGAGCTCGGCACGGAGAGCGGCATGCTGGGACTTCAAGAGACGCCGCATTCCCCGGACGCGATCAGCGAGCGTGGCCGCAGCACCTTCCGGCGGTGAGGACGCCTCCCATTTCTCGATGAGCTGTACGACGCGGCGGCGATGTGCAGGCTCCAATCGGGGAAAAATGCGTATCAGACCGGCGAGGGTTTGCTGGTCGTGCCGGGGCCAGTCGAAGCAGGTATCTCGGGCAGAGCGAATGAAGCGTTCGGCTTCATCAGAAGGAACGACGTTCTGATAAGCGGATGCATCTCCCCGCCACACTGGGCGGTGCGAGCACTGGGGAGCACCGAAGTCTGGATGCCACTTCTCCCCAAGGGCAACGGACCACCCAATTTCCGGATAGCGTCGAGTCAGCATTCGCAGCATTCCGAGGCGATCAGCGAGCGAAGCCGTGGTCTGAGGGTTGTACGGATCGAAAAGTGCCGCCAGGCTGTACCGGGGCTTGTGCACCCAGTTATCGTCAGTCTCGACCTCGCTGAGGCGGCCCAGGATGTTCACGACACGCGGGAAATGGTCAGGTTCCCAAGCAAGGCGTTCCAGTGCCCAGAGGAGACTCGCTCGTGGGCAGCCACCCGTGAGCAAGTCGGAATCGACCGGCTTCATCAGAGCCAAGGCGGCAGAGTGCTCCGACTTCAGATCGGCCTCGATGCACTCCAGGAACGCTTCCGGTACCGCTTCGGCCAAGTCCGGGAGGTCCGCGTCGCACGAACGGAGCCGTTCCAAATCGAGGGGCTCCAGAAGGTGGTGAAACACCGATTTGACGTCCTCGCGAGTACGGAGTCCGAGCCTGCAATCCAGATATCGCGCCCCATACAGCGCCAAGAGAACCAGACTCTCTCGGAGTCCTTGCCGCAGAGCAGCGGAGTGTTTCCTGGCCTCGCCGTAAACGCCGGCCATCCACTGTTCCCCTTCCGGAAGGTCGAGTGCTGGATCTCGTTCGGAAAGGACGTCTTGGGCAACCTCAAAGAAGCGACCCAGAAGTCCCGGGGTCCAATAGGAGACCGTGGCGAAGAAAGAGTCCAGCCGGGACACCACGCCCCGGTACTCCCCCTTGGACCAGACCGGAGGATCGTCCTCCACTAACTGCGCAGCCACATTGGCCTCGACGCTTTCGTGGTCACAACCCGCGAGGCGGGCTACGACTTTGCGGTCCGCTTCAGAAGCCGTGTTCCAGGCGCCAGCGAGGGAGAGTGCCGATAGTAGCTTGGCCGTCTCGGCGCCCGCCCATTCGGGTTGCGACACCTCAGGCAGGAGGCGTCTTCGCAGGACCGTCGGCGAGCGACCCGAGTCGCGTTCCAGCCTCACGGTTTGATCGTGAGGAATGCCCATCTCCGTAAGCGCCGCGAAGAACTCCTTGACACCCAGACGTTCCAACGTGATGTCAGGCTCTCTCTCTAGGGCCGTAACCCTGTTCCGCGGCACAGGGACCACACAGCGCAGCACCTTCGGGCCGGTCTGGAACACCTGTGCGGCTTCACGGGTCGCAGCGATGGCGACGAAGGCTTTCGGAGTACTGGAGGCGAGACGCTCGGCCGCTGCCGCAGTCTCGAAGACGATCCCGCGGTGCGAGAGTTCATGGTCATCGGGGAGCGTGTTCATGAGACAGGCCATGAAGGCGATGGCCTCGGCGCGGGAGTCTGCGGCAATCGTGAATCTCCGCCCGGAAGGTTCTTCCAACCACTCCCGGAACGTATCCGAGTGTTCTTCGGCACCCCGGTCGAACAACGCGGTTGGGAGCGCCGGGTCGGTGGCGTCAGCCCAATCGCTCCAATACCGATCTAGAGACACAAACCCGTGCACCGGCTGGCCGAGCTGTTCAGCGAACCAGATCTGGGCCGGGACGCACTGCTCCATCCACTGTTCCAGATCGTCCGCATCGTAGGCGCGCACGTCCTTCCAGAGGCGGAGGCTCCTTCGATCGGCTGCCCATTTCTTCTTGCCGGGCCACATTCGGGGGGTCACGAAGACAAACGTGAGGCGTCTCTTTTGGGCGTCCGGAATCCCCAAACGAGCGTCAAAATCATCGTTCGCCTTCTTCACCGGATTGTTGGAACACCCGAACTCCCAGCCTGACTCCCCATCCGGGATCCACGCGGTCGGTGCTGTAGTCGCGATCCAACCGTCCCAATCTGGCCGCTCGGCGCTGTCGTGGCCTGGGAAATCCACCCGCCAAATCCCGGTTCCGGTGCCGTGGATCAGTTTCCGCAGCAGCACAGCAAGGTGCTGGCGAGCCTCGAGGCGGTCCGCCCAGTCTGCGATCTGCCCTGCCTTGATCGTCGTCACGGATGGAGCGAACGACGGTCCGGCCACCGGCTGGCGGCCGCGCGCGGTCGCCGCGGCGTCATAGCGGGCCTGCAGATCTAGCAGCGCCGCTGCGTCCGCGCCAAACGCCCGTTCCAGTCGGCGAGCCATTTGCTGGCTGAGAGCCGCCCGGCCGTTAAGGAAGTTCGAAAGCGCCGGACGACCCACCCCCAACCGCCGTGCAGCCTCGGTTACCGTCATCTCGGACGGCAGAACCTCCTCGCGGACATATCTCCCGGGATGGAGGGGGCGGCTGGCTGGTGTTGACATGGAGTGTGGTTGCAGGAGCATTATATCGTGTAGCGCGACAGAATACACACACTAGGACGGTAGGGCTTTCGGCATTTCCCGCCGGTCGCTGCGCTTAGTGACTCTCGATCTTCGACCGCAGTCCGGCTCAGTGCAGTCGGCGACTCTCCCGCAGCCGCCAGAGAGCTTCGGAGTCCGTGAGGTCGACGTTGCGGTTCGCGACGTTGAGCGGGGTCATGCGGTCGGTGTCACCGTCGCCTCCCTGCTGAACCGGTTGAGGTGTCCTGTCCGTTTGATGCCTGCATCTGGGAGGTTCGGACGGAGGAATCGAGAACTGGAGCCCTCGCAGCCGGCGACAAAGCCACCACGCCGATCCGGCTAGAGGCGGGAACGGAATACCGATTGAGTGGAGCGTGCAACGAGGGCTGTGGCGACCTCGACTTGCCTCTTCGGAATCCGGAGGAGGAACAGGTGGCCAAGGACACGCTGTTGGATGCCTATCCGGTGCTCCTGTTCACTCCAGACCAGAGGGGGAGTTCACCCTGGCCGTCGATTTGAGGGCACGCTCCAAAACGGGCGCGTGGCCATGCTTGAACCGGACCATTAGATAGGCCGCGCTGCAAGGCGGCGTAGCTCCGAACAGGCATCAGGGCCGCTATACGATCCTTCCCGGATGCTCGAAATCGCGGCGCTTGTAGCAACGATCGTGGGAGGCGCAGTAGCCGTAATCAAGGCGGTGAATCCTGCTAAACGCTTCCGGGAGTGGGTCTCGCGACGGGATCAGGGTCGGCGGGAATGGAACGCGCGGGCGGCGACCGTCCATATCGAGGGTTCAGACGAATACTTCTATCAACTGACGAATGAGAACGGAACCCGAGCGAGACGACGACTGCAACGGAGCAGCACGGCGATCCGACGCGGGAATCTTCTTCTACTGACGGAGACCAACCGTCCGGCGAGCCTGACCCTTAGGACGGAGGGAGACGGAACCATCATCCTGAGAACCGGGTGGAGACGAAAGAACATCAAACCCGGAAGCACGTTCGAGTTGCGGAGAGGCTTCGAAGAAGCCCGAATCTACATGAGAACAGCCAAGAGGCTCAGGAAGTCCGATCCCTCTGAATTCGATCTACTGCACCGAGTAGCGGAGGCCACCGAGCATGGAACTCGAGCTGCTCCTATCCGCAGGCTCCTACGGGAAGGAGAAGATCGGGAGGAAATCGAATCAGCACTGAAGGCGCTGGCGGCACGAGGGCTCGTTGACCTGAGGCTGGCCTACGCCGGGAACATCCTGACCGTTCAGGGCCTAACGCTCGGGGGTTATGGCCGGCTGGACGAGGCGGAGCGGTCGTAGAGAGCGTCGGAACCCATGATGACCACAGCACCTCTCGCAACAGGAGCCGCATGGCGTAGTGATGTCAAGAGGGCGGCGGACCGCGTACTGGAGGACGACTCGGATCAAGGCACGATCGGACTGCCCCTCACGTTCTTGTCGCGCAGGGTCATCGGCGCTGGTTTCGCGCTCCCGCGCGATGCCGGTCGGAGACCGGCGTTCCAAGCCGTACGCGTCGTGAGGGCGGTCAGCGTCACGACGTGCGCGGTGCGGGGCGCCGCGCGTGCCGACCGGAGGTCGGCGTTCCAGGCCGGCGGTGCCAACCCGCCGCTCGGTGCCTGCCTGCCTACGGACGCAGGATCAGTTTGCCCGTGGTGGCGCGGCCCTCGAGGAGGCGGTGGGCCTCGGCGGCCTGGGCGAGGGGGAGTTCGCGGTCGATGGTGAGGTGGAGCTTGCCGCTCGCCACGGCGTCGAGGACTTCGCCGGCGCGCCAGCGGAGTTCGTCGGTGGTCGCGGCGTAGTTGGCGAGGGTGGGCCGGGTGACGAAGAGGGATCCGTGCTGGGCGAGGAGCAGCGGGTCGATCGGGGGGACCGGGCCGGCGGACTGGCCGTAGAGGACGAGCATTCCGCGCGGCCGGAGCAGTTCGAGGCTTTTCCGCCAGGTCGTCTCGCCCACCGAGTCGTAGGCGACCGCGAGCTGCTTGTCCCCGAGTTCTTCGCGGATCACCTCGGCGAAGTCCTGCTCGGTGTAGCGGATCACGGTGTCGGCGCCGGCGGCGAGCGCCGCTTTCGCTTTGGCTTCCGTGGAGACGGTGCCGAAGACGCGGGCGCCGAGCGCCCGGCACATCTGGCAGAGCAGCAGTCCCATTCCGCCGGCCGCCGCGTGGACCAGCACCGGCATCCCGGACTGCACCCGGAACGTGGAGCGGACCAGGTAGTGCGCGGTCATCCCCTGGAGGAGCGCGGCCCCGGCCTGGGTCGTCGTCACTCCGTCGGGCAGCTTGACCAGCTTCGCGGCCGGGCGGACCGCCGCTTCGGCGTAGCTGCCCATCTGCATCACCCAGCCGACCCGGTCGCCGGGCGCCAGGTCCGACACCTCGGCTCCCACCGCCTCCACGACGCCGGCGCCCTCCACACCCGGAGTGAACGGAAGCGGGACCGGGTAAAGCCCGGTGCGGTGATAGGTGTCGATGAAGTTGACCCCGGCGGCTTCCACCCGGACGAGCGCCTCTCCGGGGCCGGGGGCGGCGTCGGGTGCGGAACCGAGGCTCATCACCTCGGGGCCGCCGTGTTGCTGGATGCGGATGGCTTGGGGCATGGGCGTCCTTTCGAGCGGCGCATCCTACAATTCGGAAATGACGACCGGTTCCCCCACCGGTCTTGAGAACAAGATCGCCCGGCTCCCGGAGAGCGCCGGGGTCTATCTCTTCCGCTCCGCCGAAGGGAAGACGCTCTACGTCGGCAAGGCCGCTTCGGTCAAGGCGCGGGTGCTCTCGCACCTCCGCACCCCGCCGCCCGACGCCCGCAAGGGGAACCTGCTCTCCCAGATCGCCGACGTGGAAGTGGTGCTCACCGATTCCGCGCGCGAGGCGTTGCACCTCGAGAACAACCTCATCAAGACCCGCCGGCCCCGCTACAACATCCTGCTCCGGGACGACAAGAACCCGCCGCTCGTGCGGCTCACCATGAACGAGAAGTACCCGCGGGTCCACATCGTCCGGGGCGCCGGCACCGACGGCGCGGTGTACGCGGGTCCCTATTTCCCGGCGAGCCTGGCGCGCCGGAGCATGAGCCTGGTGCACCGGCTCTTCGGTATCCGGAACTGCCGCGAGCAGCTCAACGGCAAGCGCCCGCGCCCCTGCCTCCAGTACCAGATCCGGCGCTGCGTCGCGCCCTGCGTGGACTCCATCTGCTCGGTGGAGGAATACCGGAAGACCTCGGAGGCCGCCCGCCTCTTCCTGCTCGGGCGGACCACCGAACTCTCGACCTCGCTGACCCGGCGCATGCGTGAGGAGGCCGAGGCCGAACGCTTCGAGGAGGCCGCCCGGCTGCGCGACAGCCTGAAGCTGCTCGCAGAGCTGAACGACCGCCAGAAGATGGCCGCCGCCGAGGGCGAGGCCCGCGACGTCTTCGGCCTCTACCGGGAAGGGGACCGCGCCCAGTTGCAGGTCTTCCTGGTCCGGGGCGGCAAGGTGGTGGACCGCGACACCTTCTCGCTCTCCGGCCTGCCGCCGGTGGACGACGCGGGGCTCGTGGAAGCGGCGATGAAGCAGTTCTACGAGATGGGGCGCATGCCCCCGCCCCGCATCGAGGCGCCTCTCGACTTCGCCGAGCGTGAGCTGGTGGCCGACTGGCTGGGGGAGAAGCGCGGCGGCCGGGTCGAGATCCACGTCCCGGTGAAGGGCGCCCGCCGCCGCATGGTGGACCTCGTGTGCCGGAACGCCCGGCTGGCGTTCGACCTCGACTTCCGGGAGGCCGGACGGAAGGCCGCCGCCCGGGTCCGCGCCCTCCAGGAAGCCCTCCAGCTCCCCGCCGAGCCGCGCCGCATCGAGGCGTTCGACGTCTCCAACCTCGGCGGGCGCCAGGTGGTGGCCTCGATGGTGGTCTTCGAGCGCGGCGAGCCGCTCCCCTCGGCATACCGGAAGTTCCGCATCCGCACCGTGAAGGGAAAGCCGGACGACTACGCCTCGATGCGCGAAGTCGTGCTCCGCCGCTACCGGAGGGTGCTCACCGAAGGATCGGAGCTTCCGGACCTGATCCTGGTGGACGGCGGGCGCGGCCAGCTCGGCTCGGCGGCCGCCGCCCTCCACGACCTTGGGCTGACCCACATCCCGCACGCGGGCCTCGCGAAGCGCGAGGAGGAGATCTTCCTGCCCGGCGTCCCGGAGCCGCTCCGGCTGCCCCGCAACTCGCCGGCGCTCCAGCTCCTCGAGCGCGCCCGGGACGAGGCGCACCGTTTCGCCATCACCTTCCACCGCAAGAGCCGCCGGGCCGACACGCTCCGCTCGGCCCTCGACGGCGTGCCCGGCATCGGCCCCCGCCGGCGGCAGGCGCTCCTGACCCGCTTCGGGAGCCTGCGGCGGGTGACGGAAGCCTCCGAAGCGGAACTCGCCGAGACCGTGGGCCCGGCGCTGGCCGCGAAACTCCACGCCCGCCTCCATCCCGGCCCGTAGAATCCCGACGCTTCATGACAGACACGGGAACCACACCGCGCAGTGGGCGCAAACGCCTCCTCTCCGGGATGCGGCCCACCGGGTCGTCCCACCTCGGGCACCTGGTGGGGGCGTACCGCAACTGGGTGGCGATGCAGGACGAGTTCGACGCCTTCTACTGCATCGTGGACTGGCACGCGCTGACCACCGACTACAAGGACACGAGCGACCTCCGGGCGAGCACCCTCGAGATCGCCACCGACTGGCTCGCGGTGGGACTCGATCCGAAGCGCTGCACGCTCTTCGTCCAGTCCCAGGTGCCCGAGCACGCCGAACTCCACCTGCTGCTCTCGATGGTCGTGCCGCTCGGCTGGCTGGAGCGCGTTCCGACCTACAAGGAGCTGATCAAGGAACTGAAGGAGAAGGACCTCCACACCTACGGGTTCCTCGGGTATCCCGTGTTGCAGGCGGCCGACATCCTCATGTACGACGCCGCCGTGGTGCCGGTCGGCGAGGACCAGAAGCCGCACGTGGAGCTCACCCGGGAGATCGCCCGCCGGTTCAACCAGTTCTACGGCGACGTGGTCACCGAACCCGACGTCCGGCTCACGCCGTCGCCCCGCTTGCCGGGAACCGACGGACGCAAGATGTCCAAGAGCTACGGCAACGTCATCGGCATCGCCGAAGACGAGGACTCGGTGCGCGGGAAGCTCAAGACCATGATGACGGACCCGGCGCGGAAGCGGCTCAGGGATCCGGGCGATCCGGCGAAGTGCCCCGTCTTCGACCTCCATCGCATCTTCTCCGACGGGGAGACGCAGAACTGGGCCGCCGAGGGCTGCCGGTCGGCCGGCATCGGCTGCATCCAGTGCAAGCACGCGCTGGCCGACAACCTGGTCGCGGAGATCGCGCCCATCGGCGAGCGGCGCCGGGAATACGAGAAGCGGCCCGACGACGTCCGGGACGTACTGGCCGCCGGCCGGCGCGAGGCGTCCGAGGCGGCCCGCGCCACCATGGAGCGGGTGCGCGCCGCCGTTCGTCTTCCCGAAGCTCGATGAAGGCGGTCCTCTACCAGCCGGAGACCGAACTCGGGACGCCCGGCCAGGGCTTCCACATCCGCTTCGACGCCGGCGAGGACTCCCCCGCCGAGGACGGTTTCGACGGCCCGCTGGAACTGCTCCTCCGCATGGTGCGCGAGGGGCAGGCCGATCCGCTGCGGATCGAGATCGCCTCCATCACCCGGCAGTACCTGGAGACGCTCGAACTCCTCGAGATGCTGGACCTCCGGGTCGGGTCCGAGTTCCTCAAGATGGCGACCGCGCTCCTCCGGCTCAAGGCGCGCCGCCTCCTGCCCCGGCCCCTCCCGGCGGCTGCCGGAGCGGAGGCGGATCCGCTGGCCGATCTGGAGGACCGCCTCCGGGACTACGCCCGTTACCGCGATGCCGCCCGCCAGCTGCGGGAGAGCCTCGAGGCGCGCCGTTCGGTATGGGTCCGCCAGCCCGCCCTCGGGTTCGTCGAGGGCGAGGCGGCGAACGGCGACTCGGCGAGCGCCGAGCCGGAGACCCTCCTGCAGGTGGACCTCTTCGCGGTGGTGGAGGCTTTTCGGCGGGTCGTCGTCCGGGCGCGGGCGCGGCCCCAGGTGCCGCTCCCCGAGCGCCGCATCTCCATGGCGGTCCTGATCGGCCGCATCGAGACCGCCGTTCCGCCTGGCGTCGAGGCGGACTTCGAGGACCTCCTCTTCGAGGTCATCGAGGGCAGCGTGGACCGTGGAACCCTGGTCGCGGCGTTCCTCGCCATCCTGGAACTGGCCCGCCGCCGCCGGATCTCGGTGGGCCAGGACGAGAACTTCGGACCGATCCGCATTGCCGGGCTGGCGGACGACTGAGGATCTGCCGGTGAGCCCCGAAACCGCCGGCGCGCAGGCGTCCGGGCCGGCCGTGGACCGCGAACGGCTCGCGTCGGCGGTGGAGGCGCTGCTCTTTTCCCACGGGGCGCCGGTACCGGGGGAACGCCTCGCCGAAGTGCTCGACACCGGCCTGAAGGATGTGCTCGCCGCCCTCGACGAGCTGGAGACGCGGTATGCGGCCCTGGAATCCGGACTGCGGCTGGCCCGGATTGCGGGAGGCTTTCAGCTCACCACCCGGGTGGAATGGCGTGACGCCATCGAGCGTCTCATCGCGCCGAAGCGGGAACAGGCGCTGACCGAGGCGGCGCTCGAGGCACTGTCGGTCATCGCCTACCGGCAGCCGATCACGTTGCCGGAGCTGAACGAGATCCGCGGCGTGAACTCCCACAGCGTGGTCACCACCCTGATGAAGCACCGCCTGGTCCGTTCGCGGGGCCGCAAGCAGGTTGTCGGACGGCCGCTCCTCTACGGGACCACGAGGGATTTCCTCGAGCGGTTCGAGCTGGACCGGCTGGAGGACCTGCCGAAGCTCCGCGAGTTCGAGGAGACACTGGCGTCGGCGGCGCCCGTCCCAGCGGAGTCCGGCTCCGGAGGGACGGACGCCGACGCCGATCCCGCCGAGGTCTCCGAATGACCGCCGAGCGGCTCCAGAAACTGATCGCGGCGGCGGGGATCGCTTCGCGGCGGAGCGCGGAGCGGATGATCGCCGAGGGCCGGGTCACGTTGGACGGGGAGGTGGTCAACGTTCCCGGGGTGCGCGCGGATCCGGCGCTCCAGGACATCCGGGTGGACGGGGCGCGGCTCCGCAAGCTCGGCAAGCCGCGGCGCTACGTGATTCTCAACAAGCCCATCGGCCATCTGACGACCCGCTCGGACCCGGGACGCCGCTCCACGGTGATGGACCTGCTGCCGCATTCGTTCCGCTCGCTGGTGCCGGTCGGGCGCCTGGACGGCAACAGTTCGGGACTCGTGCTGCTGACCGACGACGGGGAACTGGCGCAGCGGGTCACACATCCGCGCTACCGGCTGCCGAAGACCTACTACGCCACCGTGCGGGGGCTTCCCGATGAGGACGTGCTCGAGCGGGCGCAGCGCGGTGTCCGCGTGGATGGCGAGGGACTGCGGCTCGACCAGGTCGAGGTCATCGCCCGCTTCCCCCACCGGGCGGAGTCGAAGCGCCGCGCGCGGCTCCGGGTCACTCTCCGGGGCGGGCGGAACCGGGAGATCCGGCGGGTGCTGAGTGTCCTCGGCCATCCCGTTCTGGAGTTGCACCGCACCCGGATCGGGTGCCTCGCCGACACCGGGCTCACCCCGGGAGGCTGGCGCAAGCTGCGCGGGGACGAGGTGGACGAACTGCGGGAGCTGATCCGGCGGTGCGCCGGGGAGCTGGCGGCGCCCGCCCAACCGGCCGGCTCCAGACCGGCGGCTCCTTCCGTTCAGCCCGCGGCCGCGGCGTTCGTGGTGGCGATCGACGGGCCCGCGGGGTCCGGAAAGACGTCCGTGGCCCGCGCGGTCGCCGAGCGCTTCGGGTTCGCCTACTTCAACACCGGGGCGTCGGTGCGCGCGGTGGCGCTGGCGGCGATGCGGCAGGACCTGGATCTGGATGAAGGCCCGTCCCTCAGGACCTTCGCCTTCCGGGTGATCCTCGACCCGGAAGGCCGCGTCTTCCTCGACGGCGAAGACGTCTCCCAGGCCGTCCGCGCGCCCGAAGTCTCCGCGGGAGCGTCCCGGGTTGCCGTCCATCCCGAACTTCGCGAGGTGTTGGTGGAGCGCTGGCGGCAGTTCGCGGCGGGCGGCGGCGTCGTCGAGGGCCGGGACATCGGCACGGTCGTCTTCCCCGAGGCACCCGTGAAGGTCTTTCTGGACGCGCGGCCCGAGATCCGGGCGCAGCGCCGCTCCTCGGACGAGGGGGACCGCGACGTGGGCGCCGTCCAGTCGGAGCTCAACCGCCGCGACCACACCGATTCCGGCCGGGCGGTGGCTCCCCTCCGCCGGGCGGAGGACGCCCACCACCTCGACACGAGCGACCTTACGCTCGAGGAGACGGTGAGCCGGGTGGCGGAACTGGTGGAAACGGCGCGGTCCCGCGCCTGACGCGGAGCGCCGGACTCCGGCCGGCATCGCGGCCCGAGAGGGCCGCGAAACGCACGCGGCCGGTGGAGAAAGCGCGCGGAAACGCGTGACTAGGGGCACCCGGGGTGGAACCGCGAGGCGGACCGCCTCGTATCCGTGGGTCATGCGGACTCGGCCCGGCGAACGGAGGAGCGCCGCGGCCTCCGCGGCGAGTCGCCACCCATGAGACACGCCCTGCGCGCGCTGCTCCGCGACAGCGGCTACGCCGGGCTGGCGGTCACGGTCGTCGCCCTCGCGGTGGGCGCGAACACCGCCGTCTTCACGGTCGCCTACGGAGCGCTCTTCGCGCCGCTGCCCTACCGCGCTCCGCAGGAACTCGTCCGGGTGGCGACCCAGTTTCCGACGATGGGCTTCGACAAGTTCTGGATCTCGGCGCCCGAATACCTCGAGTACCGCGAGTGGAGCGCGTCGTTCGCGGAAGCCGGAGCGTTCAACACCGGCATGGCGTCGGTGGTGGGGACCGGAGATCCCTTCCGCGCCCAGGAGGCCGCCGCCACCGCGAGCCTCTTCCGGACCCTGGGGATCTCGGCCTCGCTGGGGCGGGTGTTCACCGACGCGGAGGACCGTCCCGGGGCGGAGCCCGTCATGGTGCTTTCCGACGGGCTCTGGCGGCGCGCGTTCGGGGCGGCCCCGGACGTCCTCGGCCGGCGCCTCACGGTGGACGGCGTCCAGCGAACCGTGATCGGGGTCCTGCCGCCCGGAGTGGACCTCCTGGACCGGCGCGTCGAGTTCTGGACCCCGCTCGCCCTCGACCCGGCGGACCTGCCGGGCCGCGGATCCCACAACTACATCATGGTGGCGCGGCTCGCCCCGGGGGCGACGATCGACTCGGCCCGGGCCGAACTCCCCGCGCTGCTGGAGCGCTGGCGCTCCGAGTCCGCGGACACCCACGCGCCGCATCCCGAGTTCCACCCGGTGATCCTCGTGGACCTCCACGAGGAGGTCGTCGGCGACCAGGGCGCCCGCCTGCTCGCGCTGCTCGCCCTCTCGGCGCTGCTGCTGCTCGCCGGCTGCGCCAACCTGGCCAACCTGGTCGTGGGCCGCGCCGAGTCGCGGCGGGGCGACACAGCGCTTCGCGCCGCCCTCGGCGCGGGCCGCCGGGGAGCGGCCGGTCCGTTCTTTCGGGAGGCGATCCTGCTCGCGCTCATCGGCGGCGCGCTCGGGCTCCTGTTGGCGCACGCAGGCGTGTCCGCGCTGCTCGCCGCCTATCCGGGCGGGGTACCCCGGATCGCCGAGATCGGAATCTCCGGCCCGGTGCTGATCTTCGCCCTGCTCGCGACCGCCGCGACCGGGGTGGTCTTCGGCGCCGCCCCGGTCACCGGGCTCGCGACCGCGGGACGCGAGGCGCAACTGCTCGGCACCCTGCAGGCCGGCGGAAGGCGCGTCACCGGCGGCCGCCGCCGGCTCCGGAACGGGCTCGTGGTGTTCGAGGTGGCGCTCTCCGCGGCGCTGCTGATCGCGTGTCTCCTCCTGGTGCGCAGCCTGTTCGCGGTCCAGGCAACGGACCCGGGCTTCGATCCGGACCACCTCGCCACCTACCAGACCTACCTGCCCGAGACCGCCTATCCGGCGGCCTCGGAGCAACTCGCGTTCCTCGAGCGGCTCCGCGCGGAGGCCGCGTCGGTTCCCGGGGTCGAGGCGGTCACCTACATGAGCGGCCTGCCGCCGCGGCGCCGGCTGAACGCGAACGACACGGCGCTCGAGGGCGTGCCCGAGGGCGAGGGACACCCGGCCCACAACATGGACTACTGGCAGTTCGCCGGGCCGGGCTATTTCGAGGCGATGGGGATCCCGTTGCTCTCCGGCCGCGGCTTCGCCGCGTCGGACGACGGCGGCGCGACCCCGGTGGCGGTGGTCAACCGCGCGGCGGCGGAACTGTTCTGGCCCGGGCAGGACCCGATCGGCCGTCGTCTCTCGCCCGGATCGGAGGTCCCGTGGTTCACGATCATCGGCGTCGCGGCGGACGTCAAGCAGGGCGGACTCGAATCCGAGACCGGCACGGAGGTCTATTTCCACTACCCGCAGACCGCCGAGGCCGTCGGTTTCGCCCCCCGGACCGTGAACGTCGTGGTGAAGTCGAGCCTGCCCGCGTCCGCGCTGGCGCCCGCGATCCGGGAGGCCACCCACCGGCTGGACCCGTCGCTGCCGGTGGACTCCTTCCGGCCCATGACCGAGGTGATCCGCGCCTCGGTCGCCGGGCCCCGTTTTCTCGCCCTGCTGGCCGCGGTGTTCGCGGTCCTCGCGGTGCTGCTCGCCGCCGCCGGCGTCTATGGGGTGATTTCGGCCCTCGTGACCGAGAGGACCGCGGAGCTGGGAGTGCGCATGGCCTTCGGCGCCGCGCGGCCGGACCTTCTGGGGCTCGTGTTCCGCCACGGGATGCGGCTCGCGCTGCCCGGTCTCGCCCTCGGCCTCATCGCCGCGTTCGCCGCGAGCCGGTTCCTCGCGAGCATCGTCTTCGGGGTCGCTCCCGGCGATCCCTCGTCATACCTGGTGGCCTTCGGCGTGATCCTCGGGGTGGCGGCCGTGGCCTGTCTGCTCCCGGCCGTCCGGGCGACCCGCATCCAGCCGACCGCGGCGCTCCGCCACGGCTGAGGGGCCGCGCCGGCTCACGGCGGGCGGCGACGATGTCGAGGGCCGGCGGAGGACGCCCGCCACCTGGGCACGAGCGACCTCACGCTCGAGGAAACCGTGGAACGGATGGCGGAACTGCTGGTAACGGCGCGGTCAGGCACGGCGCGCTGACATCAAGACGCCCAGAGTGGCTACGCTGCGGGCATGCGTTTGCACGTTCACATCGACGACGCGCTCATCGCCCGGGTGGACGAGATCGCCGGGCCGCGAGCGCGCAGCGAGTTCGTTCGCACCGCGATTCGGGCCGCTCTGGAGCGTCACCGACGCTGGGACCTGATCGAACGGGTCGCCGGCACTGTCAGCGCAAGACCGCACGAATGGGACGCCGACCCGGCTGCATGGGTTCGGCTACAGCGCCGCGGCGGTTCACGCTCCGACGACGCTTGAGTGCCAGTCCCGGGAGGACGACGGGCGGCGCTGGCCACTTCTTTGGTGGCTCGGCTTCTCTCGGTTGCCCGAGGAGCAAAGGTGCTCGAAGGCACAGGGACGCCGGAGGCCGAAGCCTCCCAAGGCCCGCCGTCCCCACGGGGACGGACCCGCGAAGTTAGCAAACCCGTCGTCGCCGGTCCAATCTCAGGAAGCGTGTACCCGTCCAGGGGCGGGCCTGCGTTCAGCCCCTGGCGGCGCGCCAGGTGTCCACGCAGGACCGGTAGTTGGCGGCGATCTGCGCGATCGCGTCCGCCTCGCTCAGCTGGCCGTTCAGGCACGCCCCGAGCGGTTCCCGGAAGTTGGTCCGGCCGACCGCGAACCCGATGAAACCGTCCACCGGCGCGGCCACCCGGAGCCATTCGTGAACCTGGGCGGCGTCGGAACCGCGGCCCAGCACGATGGAACCGACGCGCTCCCGGCCCGGCCCGCTGCGGACCGCCGCCGCGACCCGTTCCGCGTCCTCGGCCCGGTCCACGCCCTCGATCTTCCAGATGTCCGGTTCGATCCCGAAGTCCTGGATCATGTGGATGGCGCGCACCATGTGGCCGGGCCGCAGCTCCCGGTCGTAGGCGGCGCCGGCTTCCTTGTCCTCCGGCGTCGTCGCCGGCACCAGGAGCTCGAACATGAACAGGCGCCGCTCGGGACCGTGGAGGTAGTCGGAAACCAGTTGCAGCCGGCTGAGCTGCACCGCCGTGTCGGCCACGGGATCGTCGGGGTGCAGCCGCACCAGCACCTTCACGATCTGCGGCCGGTGGTAGCGGATGTGCGTCACCCAGCGCACCCCGTATTCGAAGTCGAAGACCGGCTGGCCGCTCTTTTCGATGCACATCGCCCGCGGAATCCCCCGCGCCGCCGCGTCGGCGAGGATCTGGCTCCCGAACTGCGCGTCCACCAGGATTCCCACCTGCTCCTTCGGAACTCCGCCTTCGATCGCCTGCAGGAGGCCGCGGTAGATCAGGCTCTTCGCGGCGGCGACGGGACCGAATCCGTCGTTCGCCGGCGAGATCTCCGGGGCCCCGCGGAAGCCGAAGTAGGACTTCGTGAAGCTGCCCCGGTGGTCGAAGGGCTGGATGAAGAGCGGCTGGTCGTAGCCGATGGCGGAGGGTTTGTTCATGGGTCTGGGAGAGGCCTTTCGGGGGGAGAGTGTACGGGGGTGGCGGCGCCCCGGGAGCGATGGGAATTGTGCGTTTCGCCCGCCTGGGGTGGAGTTACGTCGCGCGCGGCGCGGAGCACCGCGCGTGCCGGTCCGGAGACCGGCGTTCCAGGCGCTCTTCCCTTTAGACTCCCGGGAAAGTCCATGGAGCCCGATCACATCGTGGTGCGGGGCGCCCGGCAGCACAATCTCAAGAACATTTCCGTTCGCATTCCGAAGAAGCGCCTCGTCGTCCTGAGCGGGGTCTCGGGGTCGGGAAAGTCGTCGTTGGCGCTCGACACCCTCTACGCCGAAGGTCAGCGCCGCTACGTCGAATCGCTGTCCAGCTACGCCCGCCAGTTCCTGGGGCAGATGGACAAGCCCCTCTACGACACGATCCAGGGGCTCTCGCCGACCATCTCGGTGGATCAGAAGTCGGCGAGCCACAACCCGCGCTCGACGGTCGGCACCATCACCGAGATCTCCGACTACCTGCGGGTGCTCTTCGCCCGGGTCGGCGTCGCCCACTGCCCGCGCTGCGGGCGCGAGGTCAGCCCGCAGACCGCGCAGGAGATCGTGGAGGAACTGGCGCAGTTGCCGGCCGGCACCCGCTTCCTCCTGCTGGCGCCCGTCCTCGAGAACCGGCGCGGGGAGTTCCGCTCGACCCTCGAGAACATCCTGCGCCGCGGGTTCTCCCGGGCGCGGATCGACGGCGAGGTCCAGCTCATCGAGGAGACCGCCGCCCTCGAGAAGCGGAAGAAGCACAACGTCCAGATCGTCGTGGACCGGCTGACCCGCAAGGATCCGGCCGGCGAGGAATGGCGGGGAAGGGTCACCGATTCGGTGGAGACCGCGCTCCGCGAGGGGGACGGCATCGTGATCGCGGCGGTCGAGGGAGAGGATCGCGACCGCATCTTCTCGGAGAAGAACGGCTGCCCGAGTTGCGGGATCGGATTCCCGGAGATCTCGCCGCAGCTCTTTTCCTTCAACAGCCCGCAGGGGATGTGCAAGGAGTGCAACGGGCTGGGCGCCCGGAGCGAGGTGGACGAGGACCTGGTGGTCCCCGATCCCCGCCTGAGCATCAACGACGGGGCGGTGGCGTTCTGGGGCCGGTTCGGGGAGCGGGACGGCTGGGAGGCGACCGTGGTCCGGGGGGTGGCGAAGCGGTTCGGGGTGGACCTCGACCGCCCGTGGGCGCGCCTCGCCGCCGGCAAGCGGAAGATCCTCCTCTGGGGGTCCGGCCGCGAGCGGATTCCCGTCAAGTACCATCGGAGTTCCCGCGCGGTCCACTGGGAAGGGGTGCTCAACCTGCTGAACCGCCGCATGCGGGAAACCTCCTCCGACCGGGCGCGGCGCTACTACGCGCGATTCTTCTCGAGCCGGGCGTGCCGGGCGTGCGGGGGGAGCCGCCTGCGCCCGGAGGCGCTGGCCGTCAATGTGGGCGACCGCACCATCGCGGACGTCTCCTCGATGTCCATCGAGGACGCGCTCGGGTTCATGGGAGACCTCGAACTCGAGGGCACCGCACTCGTCATCGGGGCGGAACTGCTGAAGGAGATCCGGAACCGGCTCCGCTTCCTCGCCGACGTGGGCCTCGGCTACCTGTCGCTCGACCGGCTGGCGCCGAGCCTGTCCGGCGGAGAATCGCAGCGCATCCGGTTGGCCAGCCAGATCGGGTCCGAGCTCACCGGGGTCATCTACATCCTCGACGAGCCCTCCATCGGGCTCCATCCGCGCGACAACGGAAAGCTGCTGGAGGCGCTGCACCGGCTCCGGGACATCGGCAACACCGTCGTCGTGGTCGAGCACGACCGGGAGACCATCGAGTCCGCGGACCACGTGCTGGACTTCGGTCCCGGAGCCGGCGTCTATGGCGGGGAGGTCGTCGCCGAAGGGACGCCCGCGGAGATCCGGGACGAGCCGAAGTCCCTCACGGGACGCTACCTGCGGGGCGACCTCGACATCGCCGTGCCCCCGCGCCGGCGGTCCTCCCGGCACTCCATCCGGATCGTGGGGGCCCGCGCGAACAACCTGAAGGAAGTGGACGTTGCGATTCCGCTCGGCGCCCTCACCTGCGTCACCGGAGTCTCCGGCGCCGGGAAGAGCACGCTCGTTTACGAGGTGCTCTACCGGGCGCTCGCCCGCGCGCTCCACCGTTCGGAACGCCCCGTGGGGAAGCACTCCCACATCGAGGGGACCGAACGGATCGGCAGGGTGGTGGACATCGACCAGTCCCCCATCGGCCGCACCCCGCGCTCGAATCCGGCGACCTACACGAAGGTGTTCGACGGCATCCGTTCGCTCTTCGCGGCGCTGCCCGCGGCCCGCGCCCAGGGCTACAAGCCGGGACGCTTCTCCTTCAACGTGCCCGGCGGGCGTTGCGAGCACTGCCAGGGCGACGGCGTGATCCGCGTCGAGATGCACTTCCTGGCGGACGTCTTCGTCACCTGCCAGGTGTGCCGCGGCCGGCGGTTCAACGACCAGACGCTGACGGTGCGCTACCAGGGCCGCTCGATCGCCGACGTGCTCGACCTCACGGTGAGCGAGGCCATCCCGGTGTTCCGGTCCCAGCCCGGCATCCTCCACATTCTCGAGACGCTCCAGGACGTCGGGCTCGGCTACATCCGGCTCGGGCAGCCCTCGCCGACCCTGTCGGGCGGGGAGGCGCAGCGGGTCAAGCTTTCGCGCGAACTGGCGAAGCGGTCCACCGGCGACACGCTGTACATCCTGGACGAGCCCACCACCGGCCTTCACTTCGACGACATCGCCCGCCTCCTGCGGGTGCTCGACCGCCTGGTGGACGCCGGGAACACCGTGGTCGTGATCGAACACAACCTGGACGTAATCAAGACCGCGGACCACCTCGTGGATCTCGGTCCGGACGGCGGCGGGCGCGGGGGGGAACTCGTCGTCTGCGGGACCCCCGAGGCGGTGTCCCGGCACGCCGGGTCCTGGACCGGGCGTTATCTGCGCGGCATCCTGGAACCGGCGCCGGCGGCCCGGCGGGCGTCCTAGACCGGATGTACCGAGGCTACGGGACCGCGGTGGGCTTCGGGGGCGGAGCCATGCCCAGGGGAGTCAAGCAGCTCATCCTGATCACCGGCGGGGTCTACCTGGTCCAGCTTGTGGTCCCGGCGGTCACCGTGTTCTTCGGGCTCTACCCGCCCGCGGTGCTCTCGCTCCAGGTATGGCGCCTGTTCACCTACATGTTCCTCCACGGCGGGCTGCTGCACCTGCTGCTGAACATGTTCGTGCTCTACATGTTCGGGTCGCAGCTCGAGCAGGTCTGGGGACGGCGCCGCTTCGTCCGCTACTACCTGCTCTGCGGCGTCGGGGCCGGACTCTTCGCGCTGCTGCCGCTGCCGGCGTTCTTCGACGCGCTGCACATCGGCGCTTCGGGCGCGGTGTACGGGCTGCTCCTGGCCTTCGGCCTCCTGTTCCCGTCGGCGCAGGTCTACCTGCTCGGCATCCTGCCCATGAGCGCGCGCCACATGGTGATCCTCTTCGGCTTCATTTCGCTGGCGGGTTCCCTGTCGGCGACCTCCGACGGGGTGTCCCACATCGCTCACCTCGGGGGGCTGGTGGTGGGTTACGTCCTGCTGCGGCGGGACGGCCTGCTCCCGAGATACCGCTCCCGGCTGGGCGTCCTGTGGAACGACCTCCGGCGCCGCCGGCGGCGCGCCCGGTTCGAGCGCTACTACGAAGAGCACGAGCGGAAGCGGTCCGAGACGCTCCATTGACGCTTCCTCGGCGGTCCGCCCCGGCCGCCGACGCGGTCGGGACCGCCTTCGGAAAGATCCCCCCTTTGACTCGGGGCGGGAGGTCTTGTTACAAAGAGCAGTGCGCCGGCCCCGGCTGGCCCGTGCGGTTCTCCCGTCCATCGCCGTAGAGGGGCCGACCGAGGAGGCTGCCATGAGATTCCGTTTACCGCTCGCGGCTGCGGCCGCGTTCGCGCTCCTGATCGTTCCCCCGGCATTGGCTCAGGATCCTCCCGCCGAAGAGGAGGAGTTCGTAGAGGCGCACGAGATCACCCTCGACAACGTCGGGGAGGATCTGGTCGTGCGCGGACGAATCGCGAGAACCGAGGCCAACCCCGTCCAGGGCGTCACGATCCACTTCGATCGGGCCCACATCGATTACCCCTTCCGGGTGTTCATCCCCCGGGAGGATCTGGGTGACTGGGAGGGCACCGACCCGGTGAAGGTCTACGCCCGGGGACGCATCATCAAGATCACCGGCGAGATCGAGGAACAGGGCGAACTGCCCTTCATCCGCGTCAGCGAGCGCAGTCAGATCGAGATCGTTCCCCGGACGCGGCGCCGCCGGCGTCCCCGCGGTCCGGATCCGGCCGAAGCGATCAGGGCGTCCAGGGTCCCCATCGCCCAAGCGGTTTTCGCCGCGGGGCGCTAGCGCGCGACAACGGACCCGGTCCGGGACGCCGGACCGAGCGCCGCCTGCGTTCCATCACGGGCTGCTATAACAGGAGTACGCCGCCCCGCTGGTCGCCGCGGTCCTCCCGTCCGCCGTCGCGAGGGGGCTGGCCGAGGAGGCTGCAATGAGACTTCGCACCAGGTACGCGGCCGCGCTCGCGCTCCTGATCGCCCCGGTGGCGTCGGCGCAGGATCCCCCGGCCGGGGAAGAGGTCGAGGTGGTGGCGGTCCGGGACGTGACCGCCGAGCACGTCGGCGAGGAGATCACCGTCGGGGGCCGGGCCGTCGACGTGCGGATGATTCAGGGGTCCGGTTTTCAGATCTCCTTCCTCTCGGGCTTCCTGGCCCTCATTCCCGAGTCCCACATGCACCTGTGGACGGGCGTGGACCCGATGAAGCGCTACAAGGGACGGAACCTGCAGGTCACCGGCGAGGTGATGGAGGAGAACGACCAGTTGTTCATCGGCGTCACCGACCCGGACCAGATGAAGGTCATCCAGCGGCAGCGCCGCCGCCGGCGCTGAATCACGGCCACGAGATCCTGCGTCTGGACGTGAAGGAGCGCCGCTCTTCAGAGCGGCATCGCGGCCGCAGGCCGCGAAACTCCCACGATCGGGGCCTCCCGCACACCCCGCCGGTGATGAAAAAGGGCGCAACGGCTTGGAACGCCGGTCTCCGACCGGCACGCGGCCCGCAGGGCCGCAGGCGGCGTGTCGCGG
>JAJEIY010000082.1 GCA_022828085.1 Acidobacteriota bacterium
ATGGAACAGAAGGTACCGAGCATGGATTCGCGGGAAATCGCGGATCTGGTGACTTCGGTCCGACAGTTCGAGGAGCATTTCCGTGCTGTGAAGGCGGACGAAACCAGGCGCCGGGATTTCCGCGCCCTCGCCGCCGCTCGCTGGTACAAGTGGCCGGTGCGGGGCCTGGTCGCCGCCGGCGCCGTGGCCTTGTTGCTCGCCGGCGCTGCTGGTCAGGCGCGCTGGGGTCTGATCGATGGTTTTGGAGTCGCCGACGTGGCGACCAATGCGTGGCGCCACATCGTCTGGAATGAGCACGGCTGGAAGATCGCGAAGTGCATGAAGACTGCCGACGACCGGAGGCCGAAGGCGGTCTGTTCGGTTACCGCGCGCGTGAAATAGCCCGGTGCGGATTTCAGTTGATAGAGCTGGGATTGGAAGACGTTCGCGAAGAGTGGCGGAACGCCGGGAAGCGAGGTTGGGATCGCCGCTGCCCCGGTCGAGCTTGGGGCGGGTTGGGTTTAGGCTGCCGCGATGTCGAGCATGATTCCAGTCCAGCGTCGTGAGAAGCACGCCCGGGGGCTCACCCGGTGAGCCTGCCTGTTACTCCGCATGACGCGTTGTTCCGCGCTCTGGTTGCTAACCCCGATCGAGCGGGAGCGCTCTTGCGCGAATACTTGCCCCGCGAGGTCGTGGAGCTGCTCGATCCCGAGACCGCGCCTGAAGCGATCGAGGGTAGCTTCGTGGACGCCGACGCCGCGAGAACGCAATGCGACGCACTCTTCCGGGTCAGGCTGCGGACGGGCCACGATGCGCGTATCTACGTCCTGCTCGAGCACAAGAGCTACGTCGACGCGGCCACGCCGCTTCAGATCCTCAAATATCTGGTCAACATCTGGCTGCGCGAGATCGAGCGCGGCACGGTGAGGGAAAGGCTTCCGCCGATCATACCGCTGGTCTTCTATCACGGCTCGCGGCGATGGACCGTGCCGCGCTCTGTTGTGGAGATGGTCGACGCACCGGATGAGCTCCAGCCACTGCTCAGGGACTTCGCGTATGTGCTGTACGACCTGGGAGAGATCGAACCGCTCCGGCTGTCCCGCGCGCCAGAGGTGCTGGCCGGGCTGCTGGCGCTCCGCGTGGCGCATGCGGACGAGATTCCGGCCGATCTGCTCGACCTGATGACCGGCGGCACGCTTGCCGGTAGCGATTTCGAGCGCCATCTTATGAGGTATATTGTCGAGATTATGAACCTGACGCCGGTGATGTTGGAGGCGTCGTTACGTCGGACGAAGCCGGATCGGTGGGAGGTGCTGATGGGCACGGTTGCGGAAGCCTGGCTCGAACAGGGAAGGTCAGAGGGCAGGGCCGAAGGAGTGGCCGAGGGCAGGGCCGAAGGGGTGGCCGAGGGCATTGAGAAGGGTCAGGCCGAGCTGCTTCTTCGCCAATTGGAACTGCGCTTTGGAGTATTGCCGCACGCGGTACGCGATCGGGTTCGCGATGCTTCGGCCCCCGAGCTTGAAGCGTGGGCGGAGAGGGTGTTGACCGCGGCCAGCATCGACGAGGTTCTGGCGGAGGGGTCGGGCCGCTGATTTCTATTGCCGGGCAGCGATAAGCGAGTGCCGCTGCGGCCGGTCAGGTGCGACGAAGGCTTCTCGTTGGTAGGTGTCCGGGGTTCGCACCACAAGTTCAGGAAGGGTCGGATCATCGTGGTGGTGCCCCATCCGAAAAAGGATCTCCCGCTGGGCACGGTCCGGGCGATCGGCAAGCGTGCGGGCTGGATCTGAGGGGGGTAGGCATGCATTACGTTGCCGTTATCGACAAGGATCCGGAGAGTGCCTATGGAATTCGGTTTCCGGAGGTGCCCGGATGCTTTTCCGCGGTCGATACCTTCGAGGAGATCGTTCCCAACGCGATCGAGGCGCTGAGCCTTTTCTTCGAAGATCAGGAGCCTGCGCCCCCACGCGGGCTTGAGGCCGTGCGTGAAGAGGCTGCGGGGAATGTGGCCGAGGGTGCCGCCCTGATGATGATTCCCTATGTGAGGGACCGGAAGCGGGTGGTGCGGGTGCATCTGAGCCTGGACAAGGGATTCCTCGACACAATGGATGAAGCTGCGCGTATGCGTGGCATGACGCGGTCGGCGTTTGTTCAGAAGGCTGCAACACGGGAAATGTTGGATCCGGCTTGACGGTCGTCGGTCTGGATCTGAGGCCGCGGCTGCTTGAGGCGTGGTCAGACGAAGCCGGATCGGTGGGAGGCGCTGATGGGAACCGTCGCGGAAGCCTGGCTCGAACAGGGAAGGTCAGAGGGCAGGGCCGAAGGAGTGGCCGAGGGCATCGAGAGGGGTCAGGCCGGGATCGTTCTTCGCCTGATGGAGCTGCGCTTCGGGGTATTGCCGGACGCGGTACGCGATCGGGTTCGCGGTGCTTCGGCCCCCGAGCTTGAAGCGTGGGCGGAGAGGGTGTTGACCGCGGCCAGCATCGACGAGGTTCTGGCGGCGGGGTCGGGAAACCGATCGCTGGGTTGAGGCGGGTAGGGGATATTCCTGTGGCCTGCGGGTCGTTGAGGGCAAGCCCGTCGGGCTGTCGCACCGGCAGGGCGGGATAATGGCTGGAATCGAGGTCTGGATAACCCCTGCTATTTCGCTAGCGGGGATGGTGTGCCTTTCAATGCAGATCGAGAGTTTGCGGAAGGAGGTGGCCGAACTGAGCAAGCAGGTGAGCGCCCTGAGCGAACGCATGGCCCGTCTGGAGGGGCGGTTCGAGGGGTTCACGAGGTTGGACCGCCCGGCGGCCTCGGAATAGTTCCTGGAAACGCCTTGGGTGCTTGCAGGACGATCTCGTGAGGCTCGGGATTGGCGATGGTGTTGTGCGCCGCTGGGACCGGTCACTTGGCGCTTTCCCGTATCCGGGCTAGGGTGAGGCCATGAACGCTGACGTCGAGAACCTGGTGTTGGAGCAGTTGCGCGCGATTCGCGAGGAGCTCGCCGATCTGCGCCGCGGGCAAGACGAGCTGCGCCAGCGGATTTCCTCGATCGAACGTCAGGTTGCCAATCTGCAGGGCGACAGCGCCCTGATGCATCAACGGCTCGACCACGTGCTTGAGCGTTTGGGGCGTATTGAGCGCCGTCTCGATCTCGCCGACGCGCCGATCTGAAATACCCCTCCCCGCCGCGAATGAGCGGATTTTACGCCCGAAGGCCGTCAGGGGCCGTGGACGGCCGCTGGCGCGTTTGAGGGTTTTGCGGGTGTCCCGACATCGGGAAGAGGCGTTTCGCGCGTCTGGAGCGCTCTCAGGCGGCCCGTCTCCCGGTTTCGACCGTTCCCTACATCGACATCGCGGCGCTCTTGCCGGTCAAAAGGGTCTGCTGCATCGTCCGTTCGGTCTGCCGGGTCTGGGCACGGGCTTCGCGGGCCATGCGCAGCTCCTCCTTTTTGGCGTCGTCCACTGGCCAGATCGTGACGTTGTTCTTTCTTGCCTCCTGCGCGAGGGCGGTCGGTTTGGGACCCTGGAACTCGATGACGATCTGGGGCTGCACGGTCTGGAAGAGGCGGCGGTCCCGTTCGGCCACCGCCTGTTTGCCGTGGCGGTGCTGGTCTGGCTCGAAGGTCGCCTGGTAGACCTTGTTGTCCTGGGCCCATTCGGCGACCAGTTCGGGCGTGCCGTGGCCATTGCCGTGAGCGATGTACATGTCGGGCCGGGCCTTGAGGGTCTGGTCCAGTATCTCGCGGACGGTTTCGCGGTCGGTGTTGTCGTTCCAGGCGGCGATGGCGATCGGCGTGCCCTGCTGGGGGAGGCGCGCGCGGTCGCGGTCCATCTTCATTCTGTCGATGGTCTCGCTGGCCTCGGCCGAGGCGGCGGTGACGGTTTTGGCGTGACCGGAATCCTGGGCGGGCGCGGGGGACCAGCGTTCCCCGGTCTGTTCCTCGGCGACGGCCGCGAGGGTGGCGCGGGCGTTGTGCAGCAGGTCCTGGGCGGAGAGCGTGTTCTCGAGCTTTTCCTCGTTCTCGAGCGTCTGGAAGACGCCGATCTCCGAACCGTAATCCTCCCGGGCGAGATCGGCTCGGCGGTCGTGGAGACGGTCGGCCTGGTCCTCGACGCCACCTGGCCCCGAGACCGTGGAATGGACAGCATCGACGACCCTGTGAAACAGGGTTCGCCGGACGGTTTCGTTTTCCTCGGTGTCGGGAATGGCGGCATCGACCATCGCGGTGAACGCCTGCGATATGTCGGGGGGATTGTGGTCGGGCGAAAACGCGGCGGCGGGCTCGGCGAGCTGGGGAATGGCATCGGCGGCGTGTTCCGGGTAGCGGGTGTCGGCGGAGCCAAGGGATTGGGCGGGCTCCGGCGTCCGGACTTCGGCACCGGCGCCGGGGATAAGGCAGCGCACGGTATCGAGAAGGCCGCCGACGAAGGATGTACGGGGCGCATCGAGCTCGGGCGCCTGGACCGGCCGGGGAGCGAGTTCCGGTGCGGGTGCGGGCTGGGAAGGCCCATGAAGAATCGCCTCAGCGTGGCGGGCTTCTATCATTCCCGCGGGATAGGTCGGGTTCGCGTGGCGGCTCTCCGCCCGGGTGGCGAGGGTCTTGGAGGAGGAGTCGACCTCCGGCGCGGAGACCGCTTCGACCGGGTGCGTCTGGACGGGCGTTTCAACGCTCGCCGGCGCTCTCGTCAGCCCTTCCTCCTGCCGGCCGGCGGCGGTCTGGACGTTTTCCCGCTGGATGGAGGCTTTTTCCTCGATGTGCATCATCGCCTCGCAAACCGCGCGGGGATGCTGCGTCGCGAGATTGAACACCGGGACGTCGAATTTCTCGGCGATGCGGATCGCCATGCCGGTGCCTCCGACGGTCTTGCCGTCCTCGGTCCAGCACATCAGCGCGTCGACCGGGGTATCGAGATTGGGGCCGAGGACAATCGCCGCGTTGCGCGCGTGGAGGAGCCGGTCGCTGTCCTTGCATTTGTCCCATGCGGGATGGAGGGACGCGGCGATTTCCTTGGCGCGATCGAGGACGTCGGGGGACGGAACGACGAATTCGTCGCCTTCCTGCTTGTTGAAGCCCTGCCAGGGGACGAAGACGGTCCTGGCCGAAGCGTCGGCGCCCTTGGCGAACGCGGTGTCGGCGCCTTGCGCGCCGCCGGAATGGAGATGCCAGCCGCGCTTGGCGAGCCAGTCGGACATGGTGGTCATCGCGGCGAGCGTTTCCGGGGGTGTGGCCCGTGCCCCGACGCCGGCGTAAACCGGCGTCCGGGCCTGGCCGGTTTCCCGTGTCGCCTGCGGTGAGATCTCCTCGACCGCCGGGCGGGCCTGCGCGGCCTCTCTTTCGGCGGCGCGCTGCCGCGCCGCGGCCTGACGGCGGGCGGTAGCGTCGACGACGTTCTCGGTCTGGATGCTCAGGCGGTCGGTCTGGGCGCGTTCGTAAAGCCGGGAGGTCCGAACGCCGGGGGTCTCGAAATGGATCACGACGTCGGGTCCGGCGTTCAGCATTCGGTCGTCGCGCTCGCGGATCGCGCGGCCGCGGTTGTCGTCGTGCTTGTCCCAGTCCGGCTGGAAGACGATTTCGGTGACGCCCCGGTCCTTGCGGTTCCTGACCCAGGTGGAGGCGATGTGGTTGGCGCCCGCTCCTCCGCCATGCGCCAGCACCATGTCGGGGAAGCGTTCGAGATACTCGTCGAGCTTGCGGTAGATGGCGTCGTGGTCGTTCCAGCCCTTGCCGCCGGTGATGGCGACGAGCGTGCCTTCCGGGATATCGCGGGTGTCGAGCGCGGCTTTTCTGGCGCGGGCGAGTTCCTTGCCGTCGACCCGGGTGGCGACTTCGCCGGTCTGGCTGACATGGGTGCCGCGGCGCGGCGCCCAGACCTTGCCCGTCTCGCTGAAATAGATGTCGCCGGCGAAGTCCCGGACCAGCTCGAAGGCATCCCGTTTCGAGCCCAGTGAGAGAAGTTCCTGGGTTTTCCGTTCGAGCTCGAGAGAGGCCGGATCTCGGCCCTTCTCGCGGATGCGCTGTCCCTCCGTCTTGCGCAGCGTGTTGGCCTGCTCGCTCACGTTGGATATTCGCTTTTCGATCCGCTTGACCTGGGCGTCGAGCAGGTTGACGACGCCCCAGGCAACGTCTTCGCGCTCATCGGCCATCTGGAAGCCCTGGGGGGTGAGGGCATCGAGTATCAGGAGGATACCCTCGCCCAGCTGGTCGAAGGCGGCGCGAATGTCGGGAGGTATCGCGTCCTCGAAGGAGATGGGGCGGCCGCGGTCGATCCAGACGTCGCGCGTGTCGGGTTCGCTGGCGATCGGGCGGGCGTTGTAGGTTTCCATGTCCTCGATCAGCCGGGCGGTCGAGCTTTCCCCGCCGCCGCCGTAGGAAGCCTCGATCTCTTCCCGGCTGCGTTCGCGGGTGTCCTCCGGATCGAGGCCGTCCTCCGCGGGCGCCCGGGTCTCGGCGCCGGGATCGGGGTCGCGGTTTTCGAAGAGGGCATCGTGGACGCTGCCGGCCTCGGCCAGGGCGTCGGCCATGGCGGTATTGTAGGGCTCTTCGTCGGAGAGGTGGGGGGTTCTGTCGCTCATGCTCGCACCGTGGTTGACCCGCGGCGGGATTGCCGGCGGGAGGGTGCGGGAGAGCGCCGAATGGGAATATAGCGGGAGTCGTTGAGGCGGAAAAGAGCCGGGAGGGGCTTCGATCAGAAGCCCATGCCGCGCGAGGGGTCCCGGTCCTGGGTCAGGGACATGCTGATTTCGTTGGTCTTCTCCTCCCGCCATGCGCGGTGATGACGCTCGAGGTTGGAGAGCTGGGCCTTCTGATCGGCGGTGAGGGAGCCGGATTTCAGCAACTGCTCGCAGCGCTCGGCAAGCTCGGGCCAGCCCGGCGTTTCGTAGGGATGACGCTGGAGTTCCTTCGCCCGGTCGACATGCCTGGAGAGGTCGTCCGCGAAGCT
>JAJEIY010000023.1 GCA_022828085.1 Acidobacteriota bacterium
CTCCGACCGGCACGCGGCCCGCAGGGCCGCAGAGCGCGTAGGGCTGACCGCTCCTGATGGCGCGCCGGCTTGGAACGCCGGTCTCCGACCGGCACGCGGCCCGCAGGGCCGCAGGCGACGTGTCGCTGTTTGCCCTTACGGGACGCCAGGACAAGCACGTGCCCTCGGTTCCGGTCGGCTCCGAAGGAGAGAACCATCCCGCAGGTCGGCGTCACGACGTGCGCGGTGCGGAGCACCGCGCGTGCCGGTCGGAGACCGGCGCTCCAAGCCGGTGCGCCACCTGCGCGGCTCGGAGCCCCGCGTGCCGGCCTGGAGGCCGGCGGTTCCTGGCGGGCCTGCTGCTAAATTGCGAACCTTCCCGGGAAGCCATCTTGTTCGAGCGATATACGGAGCGCGCCAAGCGGGCGATCTACTTCGCGCGGCACGAGGCGTCCCAGCTCGGCGGCGACGCCATCGAACCCGAGCACCTGCTGCTCGGGCTGCTCCGGGAGCTTCCCGCGGCCGTCGCCGGCCGGCTCCACATCTCGCTCGAGCGGGTGCGGAGCGACGTGCAGAGCCACGTCCTGTTGCGGGACACCGTCTCGACCTCGGTCGGGATCCCGCTCTCGGCCGAGTCCAAGCGGGTCCTCGAACACGCCCGCGAGGAAGCGGACCGCATGAACCACGAGACCGTGGGGACCGAGCACCTGCTGCTCGGGGTGCTCCGCGAGCCGGGGTCCGCCGCCGCCGCGATCCTGGCCCGGCAGGGGGTGCGGGCCCCGGCCGTCCGCGAGGCGATCGCGCTCGATCACGGGCGGCGGAAGTCAGGGGCGCGGGCCCGGGAGACGCCGCTCCTCGCCGAGTTCTCCCGGGACCTCACCCAGGCCGCGACCGACGGCGCCCTCGATCCCCTGATCGGCCGGACCGAGGAACTGGACCGGGTGATCCAGGTCCTCTGCCGCCGCACCAAGAACAACCCCGTCCTCATCGGCGAGCCCGGCATCGGGAAGACCGCCATCGTCGAGGGGCTCGCCAGCCGGATCGCCGCCGGCGACTGTCCCATCTTCCTCGCGGACCGGCGGATCGTCTCCCTCGACATCTCGCTGGTGGTCGCCGGCACCAAGTACCGCGGCCAGTTCGAGGAACGGCTGAAGGCCATCATCAAGGAACTCGAGGAGTCCCCGCAGTTCATCGTGTTCGTGGACGAGCTCCACACCCTGGTGGGGGCCGGGTCCGCGGAGGGGTCGCTCGACGCCGCCAACATCCTGAAGCCGGCGCTCTCCCGCGACGGCATCCAGTGCATCGGCGCCACCACCCCGGCCGAGTTCCGGCGTCACATCGAGCGCGACCGCAGCCTCGAACGGCGTTTCCAGGGAGTGGTCGTCAAGCCGCCGAGCGACGACGAGACCCTGGTCATCCTCCAGGGGGTCCAGGAGCGCTACGAGCGCTACCACCACGTCCGCTATACCGGGGAAGCCATCGACGCGGCGGTGCGGCAGGCCCAGCGCTACATCACGGACCGCTTCCTGCCCGACAAGTCGGTGGACCTGCTCGACGAGGCGGGATCGCGGGTCAAGCTGCGCGACAACCAGTACTCCCAGGAGTTCGCCGAGATCCGGAAGCGCATCCAGGACATCCGCAAGCGGAAGGACCAGGCGCTCGACAACGACGACCTCGAACGCGCGTCGCTCGCCCAGGACCAGGAGAACGCCGAGCGGGAGAGCCTGGCGCTCGTGGAGGGCCGCTGGAAGGCCCGGGACGGCGAGCCGCCGCAGGTCACCCGGCGCGACGTGGACGAGGTGGTGGCGCACTGGACCGGCATCCCCCTCGGCTCGATCGAGGAAGAGGAGAGCCAGAAGCTGCTCCGCATCGAGAACGTGCTCCACGAGCGCATCGTGGGGCAGGGCGAGGCGGTCTCCACCGTCGCACGGGCCATCCGCCGCGCCCGGGCCGGGCTCAAGAACCCGGAACGTCCCGGCGGCGTGTTCCTCTTCCTCGGCCCCTCCGGCGTGGGGAAGACCGAAGTGGCGCGTTCGCTCGCCGAGTTCCTGCTGGGAACGGAAGCGTCCCTGCTGCGTTTCGACATGAGTGAGTACATGGAACGTCACTCCGTGTCCCGATTCATCGGTTCGCCGCCGGGTTACGTGGGGCACGAGGAAGGCGGCCACCTCACCGAGCGCGTCCGCCGCAATCCCTACTCGGTGCTGCTCCTCGACGAGTTCGAAAAGGCCCACCCCGACGTCTGGAACCTGCTGCTCCAGGTCTTCGAGGACGGCCGGCTCACCGACGGGCTCGGAAACACGGTGGATTTCCGGAACTCGATCATCATCATGACTTCCAACCTGGGCGCCCGCCACATCCAGAAACAGGCCTCGCTCGGGTTCGCCTCCGCCGATCGGGGGCACCGGAAACGCGCCATGCGCGAGCTGATCCAGGGCGAGGTCAAGAAGACCTTCAGCCCCGAGTTCATCAACCGGCTCGATGCCGTGGTGATCTTCGACATGCTGACCGAGGAGGACCTCACCGAGATCCTGCGGCGCCTGATCGGCCGCATGAACCGCGAACTCGGGGACCGGGGGCTCACGGTCGAGCTGGCGCCGGAGGCCGAGGAGTTCCTCGTTCGGGAAACGCTGCGGGACCGTTCCTACGGGGCACGGCCCTTGCGCCGCGCCCTCCAGAAACATGTCGAGGATCCCCTGTCGGAGGCGGTGCTCACCGGCGCCGTGGGCCCGGGCGATCCCGTGGAGATCATCCTGCGGGACGGGGAGCTGGTGGTCCGCCGGAGCGGGCCGGCGCTCCTCGAGGAGGCGGAGGAACCCGTCGAGGAGGCGGTGGCCGGATGACGGGACTGCATAGAGCTGTTGTTGGAGCGGCCGCGGCCGCCGGGCTCGCCGGCGCCGCGTGGGCGAGCCCGCCCGCTCCCGTTCCGGCGCCGTCCGCGGCCGTCCAGGCGACCGAGACGGTCGAAGCCGTGGTCATCGAGGGCAACGACCTGATCGCGGCCGACGCCTGGCTCGCGCACCTGACCGTGAAGCCCGGGGACCCGGTGGACCGGGAAGCGCTGCGCGCCGAGTTCCGGACGCTCTGGGACACCGGATTCGCGGACGACATGCGGCTCGAACTGCGCGACGGGCCGCGGGGCGGCAAGCTGGTGGTGTTCGTGGTCCACGAGCGTCCCCGGGTCGCCACCCTCGAGTTCCTCGGGTCCGAGGAGCTCGACGAGGACGACATCCTCGAAAAGCTCGAGGAAGAGGACTCCGTGATCGGGGTGGGGGCTCCCTACGACCCCGACAAGGTGGTCCGGGCCCGCGAGATCATCGAGGAGATGCTCGTGGACAAGGGCCGTACGGAGGGCGCGGTAGCGAGCGAGATCACGGAAGACGACACCGGCGTCAAGATCGTCTTCAACATCGACGACGAGCAGCAGATCCGGATCCGCCGGATCCGTTTCGAGGGCATCGAGGCGCTCGACGAGTGGCCGCTCCGCTGGGCGATGAAGAAGACCCGCGAGAGCCACGCCCTCGGGGCCTTGCTCGGGGGGTCCACCTACACGGAAGAGCAGTACGCCGAGGACATCGAGGCCGTCCGGCAGGAGTACCTGAAGCAGGGCTATCTCGACGTCTCGTTCGGTCCCCCGCAGTTCGAGTACGAGGACGGCTACTCGCGGCAGTTCCTGTTCTGGAAGCGGCAGAAGCGCTGGATGGACGTCACGATCCCGGTGGTCGAGGGGGAGCAGTACCGGGTCGGCGAGGTCACGGTCGAGGGGGCCGACGTGTTTCCGGCCGATTTCGTCCGGGCGTTCTTCCCGATCCAGGCCGGCGAGGTCTACGACGAGTCGAAGGTCAACGACGCGCTCGAATCGCTCCGCGAGCTCTACGGCGCCCGCGGCTACGTGCAGTTCACCGGTTTCCCGACCTGGCACCGCCGTCCCGAGGAAAAGATCGTGGACGTGGTCATCAACCTCGCGGAAGAGGATCAGTTCCGGGTGAACCGCATCGAGTTCCGGGGGAACTCCACCACCAAGGACCGCGTCATCCGCCGCGAGATGTGGCTGAACGAGCAGGACATCATGAACATGGAACTGCTCAAGGCCTCCATCCAGCGGATCAACCAGCTCGGCTACTTCCGGCCCATCGAGCAGCCGGTCATCGAACCCAGCCCGAGCGACGAGACGAAGCTCGACATCACGCTCGACGTGGTCGAGGAGAACCGGAACCAGCTCACCTTCGGGGCCGGGGTCTCCGGGCTCGAGGGCCTGTTCGTGAACGCGTCCTTCGGGACCACGAACTTCCTCGGACGCGGCGAGACCGCGAACTTCACCGTCCAGACCGGCAGCCGCACCCAGAACTACCAGATCGCGATCACCGATCCCTACTTCATGGACAAGCCGATCACGCTCGGCTTCGACGTGTTCAGCCGGGTGCTGAAGCTGCGCGAGTTCACGCGCGGCGACATCGGCGGCCGCATCGTCTTCGGCGTGCCGCTCGGCCGCTGGTCGCGGGCTTTCCTGAACTACGGCTACTCGGTCATCACGGTGAGCGAGCCGGATCCCGACATCGTCCTCAACCTCTACGACCTCTACTACAACTCCACCTACCTGGACCCCCGCTTCTACGGGCTGTCCGGCAACTTCCGCGAGAGCAAGATCAGCCCCACCTACGTCTACAACACCGTGGACCACCCGATCTTCCCGAGCACCGGGCGGAAACTGACGGGTTCCTTCGACATCGCCGGCGGCCGGCTGGGCGGCAACGTCCACTACTACAAGCCGACCCTGGAGTTCGTGCACCACATGCGGGTGATCGGCAACACCTCGCTCGGCATGCGGGTCATGGGCAGCTACCTGCACGGCTACGGCGGCGTCGATCCGCCGGAGGGCGAGGAGATCGACATCTTCGACGTCGAGCAGACGGGGGTGCCCTACTACAACCGGTTCTTCCTCGGCGGGGAATACCAGATCCGCGGCTACTACATCCGCTCGGTGGGCCCGCGGAACGCGCGGGGCCAGCTCCTCGGCGGCGACAAGATGCTGCTGTTCAACGCCGAGTACGCGATCCCGCTGGCCGGCCCGCTCCGCGCCATCCTGTTCTTCGACGCGGGGAACGCCTTCGCCGAGGAGGACAACTGGAGCTTCTCCATGCTCCAGGATTTCCGGACCTCGACGGGCATCGAGATGCGGGTGTTCATCCCCATGCTGAACGTGCCGTTCCGCCTCATCTTCGCCTACAATCCCCATCGGGACTACTACCATCGGCCCACGGCCTTCGTCTTCGGGATCGGAACCACCTTCTAGCGGCCGCGGGAAGCAGCCGCGTTCCCCCGATCGAAAAGCGTGTCCGAGCAGAGTTTCAGGGAGTTGACCAACGTCATGAATCGTTTTGCCCGCCGCCTCCGGGGCGGCTTCCCGGGAGTGGCGCTGATCGGGTTGCTGCTGGCCGTTCCCTCCGTCCTCGTGGCCCAGACCGCCGAGCCCACCCGGGTGGCGGTCATCGACATCGACCGCGTCGCCCAGGAATCCGCCCGGGGACAGACGATGTTCGCCGAACTGCAGACGCTCCAGGAAGAGATCCTGCGCGGCCGGCAGACCCGCGAGCAGGAACTCCGCGACCTCAACAACCGGGCCCAGTCGCAACTGCTCTCCGCCGAGGCGCGCGCCGACCTGCAGCGCGACATCGAGCGCAAGACCACCGATCTCCAGCGCTGGCTCGAGGACCAGCAGCGCGAGTTCAACGAGAAGCAGACCTCCGGATTCGGCGCCCTCGAGGCGGACCTCGGACCGGTCGTCGAAGAGGTGGCCCGCGAGCAGAACATCCAGTTGATCCTCCGCGTGACTCCGGGACTGACCTTCATCATGGATCCCGCGCTCGACATCTCGGCCGAGGTGATCGAGCGGTTCAACGCGCTGAGCGGCGGCGGCGAAGGCGAGGACGAGGGAACCGACAGCGGGCGGTAACAGCCCGCGACCGGCGGGGCCGGATGACGAGCCTGGACGGGGCCGGGCCGCTCCTCGACCGGATCGAGGGGCCTGATGCCGCGGGGCGCGTCGCCGGGCGCCGGCGCGTCCCCGGGGACGAGCCGTTCTTCGCCGGACACTTCCCGGCGATGCCGGTGGTTCCGGGCGTCTTCATGGTGGAAGCGCTCGCCGAGTGCGCCCGCCGATCGCTGCCGCCCGGCGCGGTGCTTGCATCGGCGCCCCTCGTGAGGTTCCGCCGCCGGGTCGGTCCCGGAGAAACCCTCGAACTCCAAGTGACCCCGGCCGAGGCGGAGGGAGAGCGGCGGCGCTTCGACGCGGTCGCTTCGGTGGACGGCCAGACGGCCGTTCAGGCGACCCTGGAGTTCCGGGTGGAGGCCGGGGCCCCGGAGCGATGAGTTCCGACTTCCAGGGGCTCGGACTGATCGACCCCGAAGAGCGCCGGGCCTCTTCCGCCGGGGGCGGGAAGATCCCCCGCCGGCCTTCCGGAGCACCCCCGTTCCGCCGTTCGCGTTCCGGCCCTCCGCCGGGGCCCGGCGTCCGCGGTCCGGACCCCGTCACCGGCCGGCTGTTCACCGGCCTGAGCCGGGGCGGGACCCTCGACGACCTGACCGGCGTCTCCGTCCGGCGGCGCGCCGCGGTGGCCGCCGCCTCGGCCGGGTTCCACCTGTTGCTGCTGCTCCTGTTCGTGGGCGGGTTCGTTCCCGTGGCGGCCGAGCCGGAGGGGGTCCAGCCCGAGGAGGAGCCGCTCCTCTACGCCTTCGAGGCGCCGCCGCTCGAGGAGCCGGCGCCGCTCGAGGCGCTGGTCGAGCCGCTGCCTCCGGTTCCACCTCCGGAGGAAGCGCTTCCCGAGGCGCCGGAGGCGCAGCCGGCGGCGCCGCCGCCCCCGCCGGCGGGCGGACTCGTCATCCCGGAGGCGCAGATTGCGGTCCCCAGCACCGGCTTCCAGAACGACCTGCCGTTTTCCGAGGGTCAGGACGAGGAGTTCTACATCGATCACGAGATGGGAGACGAGCTGACCGCGGAGGACGATGCGAGCGCGAGCGCCGACGAGCCGGAGCGGCTCGCCGAGATACCGGCGACCGAGGAAGCGGCCGACGCGCCCGGCGAACCGACCCCCGAGGTTCCGGAAGCCGGCGCCGAGGAACCGCGGCTCCGGTTCGACGCCGACGCCTTCCGCCGTCTCATCAACGACCCGGCCGCCGACGTGCGGCGGCTCGGCAACGAACTGGCGATGCGCGAGGCCCGGGCGCAGGCGGAGGCCGAGCGCCGCAAGCAGGGAGCGCCCACCGACATCTGGCGCTTCCTCGAGGGAAAGCGGTTCCGGAACCCGGAGGGCGGGCTCGTCTCGAACCGCAACAACACCCTCTACTACGACGACCGGGGCGCCAACCTGGTGCCCTGGATCAGCCGGCTGATCGCGGAAGTGCGCCGCAACTGGTACATCCCCTACGCGGCCAGCTACGACCGGGGCCACGTGGCGATCGCCATCAGCGTCCTGCGGAGCGGCGACATCGCCTGGTTGCAGGTGGTGGTCCCGTCGGGGGTGCCCGGTTTCGACAACGCGGCGGTCGGGGCGCTTCGGGGCGCCCAGCTGCTGCCGCTCCCGGACGATTATCCCGGCGCCGACTTCGAGATCATGCTGGTCTTTTGGTACAACGAACAGCCCTACGACCTGTTCTCGACCCAGGACTGACCGGACGTTGGGCCACGGTAGTGAACGCCGGACTCCGGCTGGCGTAGTGGCCCTCCCGGCCTGGAACGCCGGTCTCCGACCGGCATCGCGCGGGAGCGCGAAACCAGCCCCGATGACACTGCGCCCTGCATCCGTGAGCGCGCTCGCCTCTCCCTCCACGCTCTATCTGCTCTGCCTCGCGATCCTCGCGCCGGTCCCGGCAGCCGCCCAGACCCCCGCCCCCCGCGAGATCCGGATCGGCCTCGCCGACGCCGTCCCGGCGGCCCGGATCTCGGCCGCAGCCCCCTTCGTGCTGCGCGCCGGCGAACTCGCGATCGAAACCACCGATGCGCTCATCTCGCCCGAAACCGGGGCCGGGGAATCCGTCCTTGCGCTGGGCTCCTTCGCGGACGAGGCCCGGGCCCGCGAAGTCGCCGCGGCCTTTCGCGAGGAGCGTCCCGACGGTCCCGAGGTCCGCGTCCGGCGCGATCCCGAAACCGGCCGCCATCTCGCGGTCCTGTCCTCGGGCCCCGGCGCCGAAGCGGATGGCGTGAGCCTGCGGAGCGCCGGCTTCCCCGAAGCCGGGACCTTCCGGCTCCCGGCCCCGGTGGGAGAGGCCCTCGTGGTCCGCCCGTTCGGTGGTTCGCCGATCCGCTTCTCCGCCGGGGTGTCCCTGACCGCCGAGCCCCCGGCGGGCGGGTTCCTCGAATGGGAAGGGAGCCCTTACCGTGGTTCGTTCACGGTGCTCCGCAGCGGGACCGGCGTGACCGTCGTCAACCGGACGAACCTCGAGGAGTACCTGTTCGGCGTGGTGCCCCGCGAGCTGCCGCCCGATCTCTTTCCGGAGATCGAGGCCCTGAAGGCCCAGGCTCTCGCGGCCCGCACCTACGCCCTCACCCCGCGGGACGCCTACCTGCGCCGCGGCTACGACCTCTGCAGCGGCCCCGCCTGCCAGGTCTACGGCGGGGTGGCGGCCGAGCACCCGCTCTCCACCGCCGCGATCCGGGAGACCGCCGGCGAGGCGATCTTCCACGACGGCCGGCTCATCGACGCCCTCTACACCGCCGCCTGCGGGGGCCACACCGAGAACGCGGAGAACGTCTTCTCGAACCCGACGCCCTACCTGGTGGCCCGGGCGTGCATCCGGGAGGCCGGCGGAGTCCGGCTGGACGGCGCGCCGGCGGACGGCCCGCTGGACATGGCGCTCGTCCGACTCGCGGGGGCGCCGGTCTCCGGCTGGAGCGGCGCCGGACTGTCCGGGCCGGCGACCCGCGAGGAAGCCGCGGGCGTCCTGACGGCGGTGGTCCGGTGGCTCGGACTTTCGTCGTGCGAACCGGATGGCGCCTCCGGCGAAGAGCTGCCGCTCGGGGCCTTCGGCCGGCTGGTGGAGGAGATCCGCTGCCGGGAGCCGGCGGGACAGGCGCTCGGTCCCGGCCCGGACGGCGGCGAGCTGGCCCGCGAGGGGGATCCGGCGCTCGGCCGGCTGCTCGCCGAAGGCCTTCTGGATCCGAGCGAACGAGGGCTCGATGCGGCCCGGCCGGTGAGCCGGCGGGAGGTGATCGGGGTCGCGGCAGCGCTGCTCCGCCGGGACGGGACCCTCTTCCGGCGCGGCCAGATCCGCGAGGTCGCGGTCCTGGACGGGTGGGTCCGGATCACGCTCGAAAAGGACGGCGGGACCTGGAGCCGGGAGCCGGAGTTGATCCGGCTCGAATCCGGCGGCGGGGCGCTCCTCTTCCGGGAGATCCGTCCCACCCGCACGCCCGGCCGCGACGATCCGCCGCCGCTCGCGGTGCCCGCCGGCGCGCTGCGGCTCCGCGTCGGGGACTTCGTGCGCTATCACGCCGCCGCGGAGGCGGCGGCGGACGAACCCGTCCCGTTCGAGCTGCTGGTCCTCGAAGACCTCGGCGACGCCGAGGACCGCTTCTCCCGGCAGAGTTCGTGGTTCGTTCCGAAGAACAACACCGATCTCTCGGCCGCGGTGAACGAAGTGAAGCCCATCGGCCGGATCGTCGCCCTCGAACCGCTCGAGTACGGCGCCTCGGGCCGGATCGTCCGCCTCCAGATCGTCGGGACCGAGGGAAGTCTCGAGCTGCGGGGACTGCGCATCCGGCGCCTGCTGGGTCTCGCCGAGAACCTCTTCCGGGCCGAGCCCCGGCGCGACGAGGACGGCGGCGTCACCGAGTGGTGGTTCTCCGGAAGGGGCTGGGGCCACGGTCTCGGCCTCTGCCAGGCCGGGGCCTACGGCATGGCCGCCGCCGGGGCCGGCTACCGGGAGATCCTGGCCCACTACTACCCGGGGACCGAGATCCGGCCGGCCCCGTGAGCTGGCGGGCGGGATTCGCCTTCTCGCCGGGTCAGTTGCGCGCCGGCGGCGTGCTCGTCCTCGTCCTGCTGCTGATCGCCCTCCTCCGCCGTCTTGGGTAGTCCGTCGCCGGGGCCCGGCCCCGGACCGCTCGTCCTGGCGCTTGTCGGACCGACCGCCAGCGGCAAGTCGGACCTCGCCCTCGACGTGGCGGATTCGCTGCCGTTTCCGGTCGAGATCGTCTCCTGCGACGCCTTCCAGATCTACCGGGAACTGGACATCGGCTCGGGGAAACCGACGCCGGAGATGCGCGCCCGCCGGCCCCACCACCTCCTCGACGCGCTCGATCCCGACGATCCGTGCACCGCCGGCCGCTACGCGGAGCTCGCGGCCGCCGCCGTGCGGGACATCTGGCGGCGCGGGGCGTTCCCGCTGGTGGTGGGCGGCAGCGGCCTCTACTTCCGAGCGCTCCGCGACGGGATCTTCGAGGGACCCGACCCCGATCCGCGCCTGCGGGCGCGGCTCGAGGCGATGTATCGCCGGCCGTCCGGCCCCCGCTGGATGGAGCGGCTCCTTGCGCGCCTCGATCCCGCCGTGCACCGCCGGGTGCATCCGAACGACCGGGTGCGCCGCGTCCGGGCCCTCGAGGTGGCGCTGGCCGCCGGGGAGCCCATCTCCCGTCTGCAGGCCACCCGCCGTCCCCCGCTTCCGGAGGCGGGCTGGCGGATCGCCGGGCTCGATCCCCCGCGCGATCTCCTCGAGGCGCGGATCGTCCGCCGGGTTCGGGGCATGTTCGCCTCCGGCCTGGTCGAGGAGGTCCGGGGCCTTCACGGCCGCTACCCGGGCGAATGGCCGGGCCGGCTCGCGATCGGCTACCGCGAGGTCCTGGGAGTGCTCGCCGAGGCGCCGGCTCCTGAGGATCTCCCCGACCGCCTCCGTGCCGCCGAGGAGCGGGTGGTGATCGCCACCCGGCGCTACGCGAAGCGGCAACTCACCTGGTTCCGCGCCGAGCGAGACGTGACCTGGATTCGGGGCGCGGCCGGCGACCCGGCAGCCCACGAGGCCGTCGTCGGCGTGTTCCTCGGATCGGCCTGATCCCGGATCTACGACCCGGATGACGCACCGGCTTGGAACGCCGGTCTCCGACCGGCACGCGCGGCGCTCGGCGCCGCGCACGTCGTTACCCCACGAATCAGCGATGCGCGGCCTTCAGGTCCTCCAGACTCTCGTATTCGGTTAGATCCTCATGTTCCTGAGCCTGCCTGAGGGCTTCGCGCGTCTCCGCGTTGGGGAGTCTCACCGCGAAGGGGAGACCCCGCTGGAGCGTCGCCTGCTTGTAGAACAATCTGATCGCTTGGGTGGCGGACAACCCGAGCTGGGAGAACAGGGCTTCGGCCTGGCTCTTGAGTTCAGGCTCGATCCGGGCGCGGATCGTTTCGGTCTTGGGCACGGGACTGGGTTCGGCGAGCGCAAATGTAGCAGGAATGGGGAACACGCGCCATGGCCTCCGGGCCTCGCGATGCCTAGAATCTCCCCGTTCCTTGCGCCCGCTTCTCCTGCTCCTCGCCGCGGCTCCGCTCCTCGGGACCGCCGCCCCCGCCCGGCAGTCCCCGGCGCCGCCCGGCGACCCGCTCGAGGGCGGCGCCTGGCTCAAGATCTTCCAGATCCGGTCCGGATCTCCCGAACCGGTCCTGCTGTCCGAGGACGAGGTGAACGCGCTCCTCGGATCCGTCCAGCTCACCGCCTTCCTGACGGAGCAGGCGGGCCTGACGGGGGTTCGCGTCCAACTCCTCCCCGGCGAGGTGCAGCTCACCGGCCGGGTGGACGCGGAACGGCTCGGCGCGGTGCTCGGCCCGTTCGCTCCGCCGTCCGGCACCCCGCCGCAACCTGTGGATCTCGCCGTCGAAGTGCACGGCGCCGGGGGCTCGGGAACGGTCACGATCCGGCGGGGCGCCGTCGCCGGGGTGGAACTGCCGCCGGACGTCATCGCCGAAGCCGTGCTGGGAGGACTGGTCGGTATTTCCGAGGCCGGACGCGAACAGGTTCGTGGCCCCATCCTCGGCGGGGAACCGTTCTCCCTCCCGGCGGGACTCGCCGGGATTGAGCTGAGGGCGGGGGAAGTCCTGCTCCTGCCCGCCCCTCCCTGAGGGGCTCCCCGCCACGGCGACCTTGCCCGGAATAACCCCGGACACCGAGGTCCGTTTCCTCCCCGGCGTGGGTCCGCGGCGCGCGGCCGCGCTCGCCGAGGTCGGGATTCTCCGGGCCGGCGACCTGCTGCTGCGGCTGCCCTTCCGCTACGAGGACCGGAGTGCGCACCGTCCGGTCGCCGAGCTGGCCGACGGCGATTCCGCCGCGACGGAGGTCCTGATCGCCTCGCTCAACGTCCGCCCGACCCGGCGGCGCAACCTGCGCATCGTCGAACTCCGCGGGCACGACGCGAGCGGGCCGGTGAAGGCGACCTGGTTCAACCAGGTCCATCTGAAGCAGATCCTGACGCCGGGACAGCGGGTGCTGCTGTTCGGAAAGGTGAAGAAACCCTTCGCCGGGGCGGTTCCCGAGTTCGCGAATCCCGGCTACGAGCTGGTGACCGCCGATCGCGACCGGTCCGCCGCGGGCTCGCCGCCGCTCGATCCGGGGGCCGGCGGCGCACCCGCGGAGCCCGCCTCCGGAGACTCCGGATCCGGGGCGCATGCCGGCCGGATCGTGCCCATCTACGAACGGGTGGGCACCCTGACGCCGCGGCTCCTGCGCAGCATTCTCCATCGGCTGCTCGATGGGGGCGACGCGGTGGGGCCGGGACAGCTCCCCGAGGAACTGGTCGGGCGGATGGGGCTGCCCTCCCGGCGGCAGGCGCTCGAAGCGGTTCACTTTCCCCCGGAGGGGGCCTCGCTCGCCGAGTTCGAGCGCCGGCGCTCGAGCGCCCACCAGCGGCTCATCCTGGAGGAGTTCTTCGTCTTCGCCCTCGGGCTCCGGATGCGCCGCCGGCAGGACCGGGTGGACCGGCCGGGCCGGCACACCTTCACCGTGGACGACGACCTGCGGGACCTCGTCCGCCGGGTGCTGCCCTTCCGCCTCACGTCGTCGCAGCGGGACGCCCTCGCCACGATCGCGGAGGAGTTCCAGTCCCCGCTCGCCATGCGCCGGCTGCTCCAGGGCGACGTGGGTTCCGGCAAGACGATCGTGGCGGTCATCGCGGCGCTCATCGTCATCCACCACGGGGCGCAGGTGGCGCTCATGGCCCCCACCGAGGTCCTCGCCGAACAGCACTTCGCGACGATCCGTGCGCTTCTCGAACCGCACCGCATCCGGGTCGTGCTGCTCACCGCCGGGCTCGGCGCCGCCGACCGCCGCGACACGCTGCAGGCGGTGGCGAGCGGCTGGGCCCAGTTCGTGGTCGGCACGCACTCGCTGATCCAGGACGGCGCCCGGTTCCGGGACCTCGGCTTCGCCATCGTGGACGAGCAGCACCGCTTCGGGGTGGCCCAGCGCCGCACGCTCGTCGAACGGGGCGGGGGCGCGGACCTGCTGGTGATGACGGCGACGCCGATCCCCCGCACGCTGACCATGGCCCTCCACGGAGACCTCGACCTTTCCGAGCTCCGCGAACTCCCCCCGGGGCGGCAGCCGGTGAGCACCCTGATCCGGGACTCGGCCGGCCTGCCCGAGGTCTACGCACGGGTCCGCGAAGAGGTGAAGAAGGGCCGCCAGGCCTTCTACGTCTGTCCGCTGATCGAGGAGTCGGAGGAACTTCCCGGCGCGGGGGTCGAGGCCCGCTTCCGGGAACTGTCCGAGGGGCCCTTCCGCGGCCTGCGGGTGGACTTCGTCCACGGCCGGGTCCCCGCGGCGCGCCGCGAGGCGGTGATGAGCGCGTTCGCCTCCGGGGAGCTCGACGTGCTGGTCGCCACCACGGTGATCGAGGTGGGGGTGGACGTGCCGAACGCCGCGGTGATGGTCGTGGAGCACGCCGAGCGCTTCGGCCTGGCGCAACTCCACCAGCTCCGCGGCCGGGTGGGGCGGGGCTCCGACCCGGCGACGGCGATCCTGGTGGTGGGCGGGCAGCCGACCGAATCCGCATCGCGCCGTCTCCAGGTGCTGGAGGCGACCACCGACGGCTTCCGGATCGCCGAGGAGGACCTCGCCATCCGCGGTCCCGGCGACTTCCTCGGCACCCGGCAATCGGGCATCCCCCCGTTCCGGGTGGCCGACATCGTCCGGGACGCCGAGTTCCTCCGCCTCGCCCGCAAGGAGGCGAGCGATTTCCTGGCGTCACCCGCCGCGGCGACGGACGAAGGAGCGCGGATCCTCGCCCACGTCCGGGAGACCTGGGGCGAGCGCTTCGGGCTCACGGCGGGGGGGTAGGGGACGCAGGGCCGAGGGCGCGGAGGGCCATCTCCGCACGGCGGCGCGTACGGCTTGGAACGCCGGTCTCCGACCGGCACGCGCGGCGCTCCGCGCCGCGCACGTCGCAACTTCGTCCATCCTCACGGCACGTACGGCCTGGAACGCCGTCGTGCCCGTCAGCCCTCGGTCGGGGTGGCCAGATGCAGGGCTGCCTCAACGACCTCGCCGGGGGCGTCGAGCCGCTCTTCGGGGGTGGCTCCGTCCAGCCAGCCGTTGCCGGAGGCGAACCACAGAGCGATCTGCCAAGGCGTTGCCCATCGAGGCGTTTGGGCGAGGATGTCCTTGATCACCCGTCGCGGCTGTCCGTGCGCGAACTGGAACGCCGGGTAGAGGTCCCGGCCGCGATGACGGACGGCGAAGATCCTGCCCTCCCGCTTCCCGCGCGACACGGACTCGCTGCCGTTCTTCGGGTTGAGGCCCGACCCGGCGCGGATCTCGGACCCGGTGAGCATCCGCGTTTCCCGCAGGTAGTCGGAGCGCAGGCGGGCGTTGTCGATTTCCAGTTGCGCCCGAATGTCGGCGCGAAGCGTGTCCGGAAGGATGCTCTCGATCATCAACTTGAGGGGACCCTGCCTCGACCGGCTCGGCGAACGAGCACTCCCGCGTTCCTTACCGAACTCCACCGGACGCAGCCTGCGCCGAGTGCGCCTCCAGATGAATCTCCATCAGGGTTTCCAGCCGGGTGATCCGATCGGAGAGGGGGCTCTCCATCCCGCTCGCCTGATCCGAGAGACTTTTTTCTACCCCATGCATCCGATCGGAGAGTCCCGCCGCCAACCCGCTGATGCGGTCCGAGAGATCCTGGTCCGTCCCGTGTGTCCGATCCGAGAGTGCGTTGATTCGCTCTCCGAGCCGGTTCTCCATGTCGGCCATTCGGCCGTGGGTGCTCGCTGTCGTGTAGAACAGCGCCACGATCAGCGTGCCTAGCAGCACTGGAACGGTGTTGTCCCGAACCTTTGTCCACTTGGACTCGGTCATCGGGGCATTCTCCGTCCGTTGGGCGCCATGCTAGCAGGGGCACCGGGCGTTGCGTCTTGCAACGATGGGTCGCCGCACACGAGTCGCACGCTCAACTTGCCCGGGCCTCCGCCGCCGGCGCTTCCGTCTCTTCCGTGACCTGCGCCGCCCCGTCTTCTCCGGACTGCTCGGCCACGTCCTGCCCCGCACCCAACGGATGCACGGCGTCCCCGTCAGCCGTGGGACGGCGAAGGGCCTCGCCGATGGGGTCGGGCGTCCCGGCAAGCCCCCCCGCCTCCCGGGACTCGGCCTCGACCGACTCGGGGAACCAGCACTCCCGGGTCCCCTGCCGGGTGATGCTGGCCCGGGCCGCCTCCCGGGTGAGGAAGACGGCGAAGTCATGCGCGCCCCCGGTGCGCCAGCGCCGCACCGTCTCCGGGAGCGCCATGGGGTGCTCCGCCGCGCGATCACCGAGGACGCAACCGGGCCGGTAGGTGCGGACGGCGTTGCCGAAAACGCTGTATTTTCGTCCCACACGATCCGTCAGCGCGTACGTCATGGGACCCGTCAGAACGGCCACGTGCGCGAGACCCACCGTCCGGTGCGCCAGATCCCACAGATCGACGGGAGCCGACTCCGGGTTCGTTTCGCGGGGCGCGAGCCCGGTGGCGAAGACCGGGCGGGTCCGGCGCCGGCTTCCGATGAGGTGGATCAGCCCCTCCACTCCCTCCTCGTTCTGGATGATCCAGGGGGCCGGGAGCAGCCGCCAGCCGTAATCGATGAGCCCGGGGGAACGCGCGAGCCAGCGAACGATGCCGGGCACCCACAGCGGCGTATCCCGCTGATCCAAACGACGGCGCGGCGCAAAGAGCATGGCGCGGAGCCCGGTCGTCGATCCCGCGCGGAAGAGGATCACGATGGCCTTCCAGGCGGCCAGTCCGGCGAAGGCGCCCGCTTCGAGCGAAACCCCGAAGTAGCGGCTCGATCCCGCTTCCCGCTCGACGGCCCGTACGATGGCGCCTGCCGATCGATGGCGCTCCACATGCACTTTCTCGCCTTCCGGACGCGAAGCGGCGTCGAAGCCGGGGGGAAGGGGACCGACGTGCGCCTCCACCCAACGCAGGACGTGGCGGCGCGCCAGGTCCCACTCGCCGCCCCTCCCATCCGCCGAGACTTCGGCGGAAACCGCGACGGCGGGCCGCAGTTCCGAGCGGCCCGCAATCGTCCCGGGCAGCCGCGCGCGCCGCACTCGCGGCGTCCGGAGAGCCTCCGGGGCGAACCGGGCCGGACGCCGGGTTGGGTCAGGGAGGGGCAGGGAGGTTGGCATGATGGCTCCTTGAGGCGAGACGCGCGACCCGGCAAGAGCCGGTTGCCAGCGCGTGCAGGGGGGATCCGACGATGAGCGTGCGGATTTCGGGTGGCGTATTTCGGGGCCGGGTCCTGACGGGTCCGCCGCGCGCCGATTCCCGCGGCGGGCGGGCGCCGATGGTCGAGCGGGCTCGGCCGAGTGCGGTTCGGCTGCGAAAAAGCCTCTTCACCGTGCTGGCGGAGGAGGTGGCGGAGGCCCGGGTCCTCGACCTGTGCGCGGGGGTCGGGACCCTGGGTTTCGAGGCGCTCTCCCGCGGTGCGCGCGAGTGCGTGTTCGTGGAGCGATCTCCGCGGCTGGGCCGGTTGATCGAGCGGAATGCAGCCCGTCTCGGGACGAATGCCTTCGAGCTGGTGGTCGGAGATGCGCTCGGGGAGCTGCGCCGTTTTCTTCGCGCCGGAAGGCGGTTCGACGTGGCGTTCCTCGACCCGCCCTGGGAGATGTGGGAATCCGAGGCGGGAGTGGAGCTGCTGCGGGGGGCCGTCGGCCTCGCGCCCCTGGTGATGGCGGAGCACCGTTCTTCCTGGACGGCGCCGTCGCGTGTCACTGTCGGCCCGGAAAGGGAGCCCCAAGGGGAGATGCGTCCACCCTTCGGGGTGAAGTTCCGGACCACGGCCGCCGGGGACGGCGCGTTCTCGCTGTACCGGCGGGGCGAGACGAGCGAGAGAGTGGACACACTTACCTAGACGCAAATGCGCCCGGTTTTTTCCCGCTTGACCGCCCAATTCGGCCCGAATGTGGAAAAGTCGAAGTGAAGATGCAGTTCAGGGCCGGCGGATCGGCCCGCAAGACGCCGTTGGAAGAGGACCCGGGCAACCCTGCAAGGCGCCGGCGGCGGGTCCGTATGCTAGGTTTCGTCCGCGCCTCCTCCGCGTAGAAAGGACCCGCGCTGAACTTGGAACGAACCTCCCGCCTGGCCATCTGCCCGGGGTCCTTCGACCCGCTGACACTCGGACACGTGGACATCATCCGGCGGGCGGCCCGGCAGTTCGACCGGGTGGTCGTCGCGGTCCTCCACAACACCGGCAAGGCGCCGCTCTTCACGGTCTCCGAACGTCTCGACTTCATCCGCGCCACGTTCGCCGACGACCCGGCGGTGGAGGCGGACGCGTTCTCCGGGCTCCTCGTGGACTACGCCCGGCGGCGCGGCGCCGCGGCAATCGTGCGCGGCATCCGGGCGGTTTCGGACTTCGAGTACGAGTTCCAGATGGCCCTCATGAATCGCCGCCTCGCGCCCGAAGTGGAAACGGTCTTCCTGACCCCGGCGGAGGAGTATTCCTACGTCAGTTCGCGCCTGATCAAGGAGATCACGGCGCTCTCCGGCGACGTCGGCGGCCTCGTCCCCGAGCCGGTGGCCCGCCGCCTCGCCGAGAAGTTCCCCGCCGCCCCCGAAGCCGCCACGGAGGGCTGACCGCTCCCGAACCTGCTCATGACCGATTCCGGAATCCACGTTTCCGCGCGCGTCGGCGCGATCTCGCCCTCGCCCACCATGGCCGTGATGGCGGAGGCGATGCGTCTCAAGGCGGCCGGGGAGAACGTCGTGGACTTCTCGGCCGGACAGCCCGACTTCGATACCCCGTCGGTGGCGCGGGAGGCGGGGATCCAGGCCATCGAGTCGGGCTACACGCGCTACACCCCGAACCCGGGCGCTCCCGACCTGCGGGCGGCGGTGGCCGACGCCTACCGGCGAGACTTCGACCTCGACTTCGGGGCCGCGAACGTCCTCGTCACCTCGGGCGGGAAGCACGCGCTCACCGGGCTGCTGCTCGCGACGTGCGAGGAAGGCGACGAGGTGGTCATCCCCACGCCCTTCTGGCCGACCTTCCCCGAGCAGGTGAAGATCACCGGGGCGTCCCCGGTGCTGGCCCGGGCCGGCGAGGAGGGCTGGTTCCGGCCCACCCGGGCCGTGATCGAGCCGGCGGTGACCGACCGGACCCGGTGCATCATCCTGAACATTCCGGGGAACCCGTCGGGAGTGATGCTCTCGCCGGGAGAGCTGGAGGATGTCGCGAAGCTGGCGCTCGAGGCCGACGCCTACCTGCTGTGGGACGACACCTACGCGCGGCTCACCTTCGAGCCGGCTCGGCAGGGCTGCTACCGCCGGATGCAGGACATCCTGGGGCACCGCTTCGTCGTCGCCGGCGGGGCCTCCAAGACCTACGCAATGACCGGCTGGCGGCTCGGGTGGGCCATCGGCCCGGAGAAGGTCATCAAGGGCGCGGCCTCGCTGCAGAGCCAGATGACGTCGAACGCCAGCTCGATCTCACAGAAGGCGGCGCTCGCCGCGGTGACCGCGGACCCGGCCGGGTTTGCATGGATGACCGAGGAGTTCGCGCGCCGGATGGTGCGGATGCGCGACGGCCTGCTGGCGATCGAGGGGGTGCGCTGCGGCGCTCCGGACGGAGGGTTCTACCTGTTCCCGAGCTTCGAGGCGGTCCTCAGGCCGGGTGAGGGGTCGGGGGAACTCGCCGCGGCGCTGCTGGACCAGGAGCGGGTCGCGACGGTGCCGGGTGTGGCATTCGGACACGATGCCCATCTGCGGCTCAGCTACGCGACCTCGGACGCGGTAATCGACGAGGGGATCGGGCGGATCCAGCGATTCTTCGCTGCGCGGTAGTCGCGTCCTCGCGGCGCGAGTCTCCAGACCGCCCGAGTGGCGTGCCGGCTTGGAACGCCGACCTCCGGTCGGCACAGCGGGCCGGAGGCCCGCGGACGACGCGCCGCTATCCGGCCTGGGTGACCGAGGTCCGGGGACGTCTCGCTACCGCCGGGGCGGCCACTTGTCCGGGTTGGTCCGGTAGGCCTGCTTCCGGCTCCTGACCTTGTCCGGGAAACGGAGTATCAGGAATCCCGCGTCCACCAGCGGCCCGAGATGACGCTGCACCAGGCCCGGACGATGCATGGAGAACCAACGCGCAAGCTGCTTGGCCGTGGTCCACTCGCGAGCGAGGCAGAGGGACAGAATCAAGGGATGGAGCTGGTTCGCTGGTGTGCGCTCGCGCAGCGATTTGACCTGAGGCAGGAACTCCTTCGGCACCCCCTCGAACCGGTCTTCGGGGGGCGCTGAAGGGCTAGCGGGCGGCGGCTGGCGCTCGAGGCGGGCGGGCGCCTCGGCCGGGGAGTCCGGATCCGGTTCGGGTGCGTCCGCGGTCGAGGTGCGCGCCGGGTCCTCTTCCGCCTCGGCGGGGGGCGGCGCCTCCTGTGGGAGGTCCGGCGGGGTCACGTCCGCTTCGCCGGGGGCTGGCGGTTCCCGGGAGGGTTCCGGCGGGGTTTCCGCGGCTTCGCGGGGGGCCGGCGACTCGTGGGGGAGTTCCGCCGGGGTCTCCTTCACCTCGCTGCGGGAATCCGGATCGGCACCGGGTTGAGGCGGGGCGGGAACGGGATCCGTCCGCTCGCCGGCGGGTGGGGAGGGGCGCTTGTCCGGTTGGCGCGGGAGGAAGCGGCCGTCGGGCGTGGGCGCCTCGCCAGCGTCTTCGGAACGTTCCTCGTCCTTGGAGCGCGGGTCGATGCTGATCGGGTCCGGCGACTTGAAGACTCCAGCGAGGGTCTCCACCACGGACACGACCGCCCCCGCCACTTCGCTGCCCGCCGTGATCCGTTCGCCGTACTTCTGGGTGGTGTCGCCCGCCCGCCGGACCTGCCGTTCGGTTCCGAGGTTTTTCCCCTCGGGATCGCGGAAGGCGCCCGCCGCGGCTGACATCCGCGTGCCGACGTTGCGAACGCCCTTGCCGATCTTGGCGCCCGCTCGCACCACGGGTTCCGCCTTCCTGGCGGCCTTTTGGACCCACTCCGCTCCCGGTCGGGCGTTCTTTCTGATGAACACCCCGGCGTCGTACAGCTTGGAGAGAAAGAGGGGAATCCAACCGAGGGCACTGCTCAGCAGGGGCCGCGGCTTTTTCAGCCAGGCGCGGATCGCCTCGTAGCCGAGGGGCGGCTCGTCCGGCCGCGTGAAGAGGGAGGGGCGATTGGAGTCCGGCATGGCAGCGAGAGGCGGTCGTTGGTGCCGGGCTCCTGCGGTACCAAACCACGCGCTTTGGCGTGCTTCGGCGCCCGCGAAACCTCGGGAACGAGCGCTCTCGGGACCCAGATGGTGCCAGATCGGGACGGCTCTAATCTATCGAAAAATCTTTGACTTGGACGCCAATTGCGTCGTTACGCGTAACGTTACATCGTCACTCTCATTCGTAACGACGACAGGGACATGTCGCAGTAGCCCGTTCTCGGGGAAGAACATGTAGCACTAGCGGAGCCGGCTGGCCGGTTACATGTAGCGGTAGGCCGTCCTCGGGGAAGGACATGTAGCACTAACGGAGCCGGCTGGCCGGTTACATGTAGCGGTAGGCCGTCCTCGGGGAGGAACATGTAGCGCTGGCGGAGTCGGCTGGTCGGATACATGTCGCAGTAGCCGATCCTCGGGGAGCAACATGTAGCGGCGGCGGAGTCGGCTGGACGGCGACATGTAGCACTAGCCGGTCCTCGGGGAGGAACATGTAGCGCTGGCGGAGTCGGCTGGCCGGGTACATGTCGCATTAGCCGGGCCTCCGGGCGGAACGTGTAGCAGTGAAGGAGTCGGCTGCCCGGGTACATGTCGCATTAGCCGGCCATCCAGGAGAAACATGTAGCAGTAGCGGGAGTCGGCGGGATTGCTGCATGTCGCGGTGGGCGACCGCATTCCGGGCCGTCGGCGACTTGAGGCCGGCCAGCGTTACGACGTGCGCGGCGCGGAGCGCCGCGCGTGCCGGTCGGAGACCGGCGTTCCAAGCCGTGGGCGCCATCGTGGTGGTTTGGCGGCTGGTGGTCCAGGGCGTACACGCCGAGGGGGCGTGGGGCGTTACGACGTGCGCGGTGGGGACCACCGCGCGTGCCGGTCTGGAGACCGGCGGTCCCAGCCGTACGTGCCGCCGTGGCGGGCTCGGCCGCCGCCTACGGGCGGAGGTGGCAGCGGCGGGGACCGCCGGTCCCGTTGGTGAGGGAGTCTCCGCAGCGGGTGGCGATGGCGTCCATGATCCGGGCCGCGGGGTCGTCCTCCTGCGGGACGACGATGATCCTTCGCTCGAGGGCCTGGGTGCCCGAGGTCAGGCGCACGATGACGTCGTCGAACCGCTCGGGAAAATGGGCCACCACGACGGCGCTGGGCGACTGGGCGTCGCGGGATTCCAGGATTTCCCGGAAGGCGGTCTCCATGGTCGAAGGCTCGGTGGCGCGCCCGGACAGCACGAGGAAGGTGATCCGGTCTCTGGAATTGCTCAGGACATCGATCAGCCGGTCCGGCGCATCGAGGTTCAGGACGTTGGTGGGCGTCCGTTCGCGCAGGAGGCGCGCCAGCTCGGGGGTCGCACCGCCCATCGCGACGACATTGACCCGGTCGCCGCACTGCGGGAGCATGGACAGGAAGAGATCCGGCGACGCCGTGTCGCCGTCGTCGCAGCCGATGTCCACCGCGTCGGGCGGGGGGAGCGGCGGTGGTGGCGGCAGAGGTGGCGCCTCGCGCGGCGCCACCGGCGCCGGCGGGGGGTCGCGCGG
>JAJEIY010000078.1 GCA_022828085.1 Acidobacteriota bacterium
AACCCGGGGGTTTCCCACAATACCCCCCTGTTTTTCTGGGGTGGGGGGGGGCTGCCCCCACGGGTTGGTGGCGCGAATCGCTAGGCGATCCACGCCACCATTTTCCGGGGGGTGGGGAATCCCCTCCCCGCGGAAAGTGGTGGCGTGGATCGCGTAGCGATTCGCGCCACCATCGCGTGGGCGAAGCGCCCCGCATCCGAAGAATCGCAGGGGCTTATGGTGCTCATCGCCGTGGTTGCGAGGCGGGGCGCTTCGCCCACGCGACGTCAATGCATCGGCAGGCGGTCGGGTTCGGGACCCGCGCCGATGGTCGGGGCGGGGCCGAGGTCCGGGAAGATGATCGGGATGGTTTCCTCGAGGCTGGACACCAGATGGATCTGCAGGGCGTCCCGGATCTCGTCCGGGACATCCTCGAGCAGAGTGCCCTCGTTCAACCGGGGCAGGATCACTTCCTTGATCCCATAGCGATGTGCCGCGAGCAGCTTCTCCTTGATCCCCCCGACGGGAAGCACATGGCCGGTCAGGGTGATTTCCCCGGTCATCGCCAGTTCGGGCCGGCACACGGTTTCGGTCAGGACCGAGATCAGCGCCGCCACCAGCGTGATTCCCGCTGAGGGCCCGTCTTTCGGCGTTGAGCCCTCCGGCACGTGGAAGTGGATGTCCGACTTCCGGTAGAAGCCCGTCTGAATCCCGTAGGCGGCGCCGTGCTCCCGGACCCAGGAGAGGGCGGCGGTCGCCGACTCCTTCATCACGTCGCCGAGCTGGCCGGTCAGGGTCAGCCGGGTGTTTCCCTTCATGCGGGAGGCTTCCGCGAAGAGGAGATCTCCTCCAATGGGCGTCCAGGCGAGTCCCACGGCCACTCCCGGCACGCTGACGCGTTCCACCAGCTCTCTGGACAGTGAGGTCGGCGCGCCCAGCAGGTCGCTCACGACTTCCGGAGTGACCTGGAGCGGTCCCTCCTCGCCTTCGGCGAGCTTGCGGACCGCCTTGCGGCAGATCTTCGCGATGGACCGCTCCATGTTGCGGAGTCCGGCCTCCCGGGTGTAGTCCCGGATGATGAGCGCGAGCGATTCGCGGTCGAAGACCGGCTGGTCGGTTTCGTCGTCGAGCCCGTGGTTCTCGAGCTGGCGCGGAATGAGGTGGCGCGTCGCGATCTGGATCTTCTCCTCCTCGGTGTACCCCTGCAGGTGGAGGATCTCCATCCGGTCCTTGAGCGCGGGCGGCACCGGATCCATCATGTTCGCGGTCGCGATGAACAGGACGTCCGACAGGTCGAACGCCAGGTCCAGGTAGTGGTCCCGGAAGGTGTCGTTCTGTTCGGGATCGAGGACCTCGAGGAGCGCCGAACTGGGATCGCCCCGGAAGTCCATCCCGAGCTTGTCCACCTCGTCCAGCATGAAGACGGGATTCCGGGTGCCCGCCCGCACGAGGCCCTGGATGATCTGGCCGGGGAGCGCTCCGATGTAGGTGCGGCGATGGCCCCGGATCTCCGCTTCGTCGCGGATCCCTCCGAGGCTCAGGCGGACGAACTCGCGGCCGACGGCCTTGGCGATCGACCGGCCGAGGCTGGTCTTGCCCACTCCCGGCGGTCCCGCGAAACAGAGGATGGGTCCCTTCTGGTCCGGCTTCCTCTCCCGGACCGCCAGGAACTCGAGGATGCGGTCCTTGACCTTTTCGAGGTCGTAGTGGTCCGCTTCGAGGATGTCCTTGGCGCGCGGAATGTCGTACTTGTCCTCGGTCCGCTTGTCCCAGGGGACCCGGACCAGCCAGTCGAGGTAGGTCCGCCCCACGGTGTATTCCGCGGAGGCGGGAGGGATGCGGCCGAGCCGCCGGAACTCCCGCAGGGCTTCCTTCTCGGCTTCCTCGGGCATCCCGGCCTTCTCGATCTTCTCCCGGAGCTCGTCCATCTCCTTGGTGGAGTCGTCGCCCTCGCCCAGCTCCTTCTGGATCGCCTTCATCTGCTCGCGCAGGAAGAACTCGCGCTGGGTGCGGCCGACCTCGCTCTTGACCTTGGACTCGATGCTCCGCCCGAGATCGCGCACCTGCTTCTCCCGCAGGATCGCCGCGTAGGCGAGCCCCAGCCGATCCTCGATGGACAGCGTCTGAAGGATTTCCTGACGCATCTCGGTGTTCAGGCTCGGCAACTGCTCCGCGACGAAGTCGGCCAGTTGACCGGCGCTCCCCACGCGGGCGAGTTGGGTCTTCATGACCTCCCGGGCGCGGGGGAAGAGGTCCGTCTTGATCATCTCCTGGAGCTCTTCGCGGATCTTCCGGGTCAATGCTTCGAACTCCACGGTCTTGTTGGCGCCTACCGTCCCGTCCAGGACGCGGATGTCGGCGCGGACGTAGGGCTCCGTCTGCACGATCCGCTCGACCCGGAACCGGAAGCTGCCCCGGATCACGATCCGGACGGTCCCCTCGCGCATCCGGACCTGCTTCTCGAGCCGGGCGGCCGTGCCGACCCGATAGAGGTCGTCCTCGCCGGGATGGTCCACCGCGTCGTCCTTCTGGGTGAGGACCGCGAGCATCACCTTGCCGGTGCCCGACGGATCGGCCTCGGCGGCCTCGCGCGTCGCGTCGCGGAGCATCTGGATGGTGCTCTTGCGGCCGACGGAGAGCGGCAGGAAGGAATGCGGGAACACCACGATGTCCCGGAGGGGCAACACGGGCACCATGCGGTGCACCTGGCCCTGGGGCGAGCCTGATTCGGTCGGGGCGCCTTTCACCGGATCGGACATCGGAGCTCTTCTCCCTCGAATGCAGTCGGGAGCCGACCGGAGCCGGAACCCGGAGAGTACGTCCCGGCAGGCGCCGGAACGCGCCATGAGCCTAGCACGCCGGGCGAATTACTGCGTGACACGTTGTCAACATCCTCACAAGTCATTGACATAAGGCTCATTAAATGCGACGTGCGGGGCACGAAAATGTTAGTCGCTTCTTGTTATATTCGAATCAGCCAAATGTGACTTCGTCCGGAAGCTCGTTCACGTCGTCGGGCTGGATGGGAAAGTGCTCGGAAAGGAAGCCTCCGATGCGGCGAACCCCGTGCTCGAGCCCGTCTCCGATGCCGTTTTCGCGGATGTGGTTCGTGATTTCAAGCGCGATCCCGTTCCAGGCTTCCTCGCCGACCATTTCGTTGATCGCCCGGTCGGCCACGATCTCGAACCGGTGGGACCGGACCGCCAGGAACAACAGGACGCCGGACCCGTCCTTCGTCCGGTCCACTCCCAGCCGGAAGAACTCGCGCACCGCCCGCTTGCGGGCGTTTTCGAGTGGCAGGAGGCGCGCCACCACGTGGACCCGCAGTTCGCCGGAGGTTTCTCGCTCGGCTTCGGAGATCGCGTTCGCGATCCGGTCGAGATCCTCCTCGGACAGGTGGGAACGGAGGGGCTTCGGAACGCGCATGGTCAGTTCGGAGGGAGTCTTTCCCGCATCACCAGCTCCCGCTGGCGCCGCCCCCGCCGAAACCGCCGCCGCCGCCGACGAAGCCGCCGAGGCCACCCCCGAAACCACCGCCGCGGAACCCCGGAGAACCCCAGAGCATGCCGCCGCCGCCGGGGATTCCCGCGTAGCCCCAGCCGCTGCGGCTGCCGGCCGTCGCCCTGGTGAAGGCCGTGGCGCCGAAGCCGGAAAGGAGGCCGAGCGGCACCAGCCAGAAGAGGGAGCCGACGCCGATCATCAGGAAGCCGAGCAGCGCCGCGATGCCGCCCCCGGCGGCCGCGGCGCCGGCTGGGTGAAAGGCGTTTCCGATGTAGCCCAGCAGCTGGAGCAGCAGGAGGGCGCCGACCAGAACCAGGGTCGAAACCCCGCGCCGCGCCGGCCGGCCTCGTCCGGCCGGGTTCGTTCCGGCGCCGGCTCCCTGGTATTCGCCCCGCGCCGCCTGGGCGACGGCGGCCGCGGTGGCGCCGAAGCCGCCCGCGAAATCTCCGGCCGCGAACCGCGGCGCCAGTTCGTCACGGATGATCCGTCCCGCCAGACCGTCGGGAATCACTGCCTCCAGGCCGTATCCGACCTCGATCCGCGCCCGGCGATCCTCCTGCGAGACCACCACGAGGGCGCCGTTGTCCGTCTCGGACTGCCCGATCCGCCAGGCCTCCGCGAGCCGCAGGCTGAAGTCCTCGATCGCGCCGTCGATCCGCACAACGCTGACCACGACGAGCTGGACCGAGGTCTCGGCTTCGAGGCGGGCGAGGAAGTCCGCGAGCTGTGCTTCCTCGGCGGCGGACAGCAGGTCCGCCTGGTCCACCACCCGGCCGGTCATTTCCGGCAGTGGCGTCTCCTGGCCGAAGGCGGCGCCCTGGACGGCGAGGCAGAGGACGGCGGCGCCCAGCGGGCGCCGCACAGGCCGGAGAATCAACGGCTGAAATCAACCTCGGGCGCCGTTTCGGCGCCCTCTTCGGCCTCGAAGTAGGCCGCCTCGCCGAAGTCGAAGAAGCCGGCCACGATTCGGGTAGGGAATCCGCGGCGCCGCGTGTTGTAGGCCTGGGCCGCTTCGTTGAAGCGCCGGCGTTCCACCGCGATCCGGTTCTCGGTGCCCGCCAGTTCGTCCTGGAGGCTCAGGAAGTTCTGGTTGGCCTTGATGTCGGGGTAGCGCTCGACCACCACCATGAGGCGTGAGAGCGCGCTCGAAAGCGCCCCCTGGGCCGCTTCGAACTGCGCCAGCGCCTGCGGATTCTGCAGGTCGCTCGCGGAGAGCTGCACGCCGGTCGCGCGGGACCGCGCCGAGATCACCGCCTCGAGGGTCTCCCGTTCGAAATCGGCGGCTCCCTGGACCGTCGCCACCAGGTTCGGCACCAGGTCGGCGCGGCGCTGGTAGACGTTTTCGACCTGGGACCAGCCGGCCGCCACCGCTTCGTCCAGCGACACCAGGCCGTTGTAGGCCGACGAGACGTAGAAGAAGAGGATGACGGCGACCACGAGGATCGCGGCGAGCGCGAGCCCGCAGCCGAGAAGGACGAGTTTCTTGTTCATGAAGTGATCGAAAGCGGAGAGCGTCCCGTCGGTGCCGGGGACGCGCTTCTAGCGGTCGTAGCCGGTCACCGGTTCGGTGCCGGGAAGGAAGGCTTCGAGAATCGAGTTGGGTCCGCCGCCCGAAGGCTGTCCGCTCTCGAGGTCGACCTGGACGAGCGCCACGGTGGGCGGCGCCGGAAAACCCTGCCGCGGCGGATCGGCGCGCCCGTTCTGCATGAAGTGCACCCAGGCCGGCAACGCCACCCGGGCACCGCTCTCCCGCTCTCCCAGCGTCTCGTTGTCGTCGTTGCCCACCCAGACGCCGGCGGCGATCTCGGGGTCGAAGCCGATGAACCAGGCGTCGGTGAACTCGTTGGTCGTGCCGGTCTTGCCGGCGACCGGCCGGCCGAGCCGCCGCGCTCCCACCGCCGTGCCGCGCGCCACGACTCCCTCGAGCAGGTGCGTGATGACGTAGGCGAGGTCCGCGGGAATGACCGAAGCGGTTTCCGGATAGAAACGTTCCAGTTCGCGCCCGTCGCGGTCGGTGATCCGGGAAACGAAGAAGGGCTCCATGCGGACGCCCTGGTTGGGAAACGCGCTGTAGGCGGAGATCATCTCCAGCAGGGTGACGTCGCTCGAGCCGAGCGTGATCGAGAGGACGGGGAGCATTTCCCCGCGGATCCCCAGCCGGCGCGCCAACGCCACGACGTTCTCCGGGCCGATGTCGTGGACCATCCGGACCGCCGGCACGTTGCGGGAGCCCTCGAAGGCCTTCCGCATGGTGATCCAGCCGCGGTGCTCATCATCGTAGTTCTGGGGTTCGTACGGCTTGTCGCTGACCGGATCGATCCAGGTGAACGGTTCGTCCAGCAGGAGCGAGGTGGGCGCCAGCCGCCCGGTCGCGAGGGCGGCTCCGTAGGCGAAGGGCTTGAACGACGAGCCCGGCTGCCGGCGCGCCTGAATGGCCCGGTTGAACTCGCTGCGCTCGAAGTCGAACCCCCCGACCACGGCCTGGATGGCTCCGGTGTCGATGTCGAGCGCCAGGAAGGCGCCCTCGGCCAGCGGCTCCTGTTCGAGCCGTACGAAGAGCGGCCGTTCCAGGTCGAGCCGCTCCTCTTCGGCGTCTCCCGTTTCCGTCCCCGGTTCGGGGTCGTTGGCCAGAATGCGGAACCACCCGACGTCTCCGACCCGGAAGAGCTCGTCCGCGGTCCGGAAGGTCCAGGCGAGCGCCTCGTGGTCCACCCCGCCGCGGTAGTCCGCGATCCGGATCTCCGGCTCTTCTCCCGCGGCGGTGACCACCCCGCGCACCACCGAGCCGATGGCGAGGGGAGCGCTCCAGGAAGCGTCCTCGTACTCCGCCGGTTCGACGCCTTCGTCGAGGATGTTCTTGGTGAACCCCCGGAACCCCATCCGCTTGTCGTGGGCGCGGAGCGCCAGCTCCACCGACTCGGTGGCGGTTCGCTGCATGCGGCTGTCGAGCGTCGTATAGACGCGGAGGCCTCCGCGGTAGGTCCTCGAGTCTCCGTAGTGGTCACGAAGGTAGGCGCGCACCATCTCCATGAAATGGGGCGCGAAGGGGTCGGCGCCGCGCGGCCGCAGCCGGACGGGCTCGGCCCGCGCCGCCTCCTGCTGCTCGGTGGACAGGAACTGCTCGGCCACCATCCTTTCGAGGACGATGTCCCGCCGCCGCTCGGCCGCCTCGAGGTTCCGGAAGGGATTCCAGCGACTGGGGTTGGGCGCGATGCCGACCAGCATTGCGGCCTCCCCGACCGAGAGCTCGGACGCCGTCTTGTTCAGGTAGAACTGGGCGGCGGCTTCGATGCCCTCGTTGTTGTAGCCGAGGTGGACCTGGTTCGCGTAGAAGGTCAGGATCTCTTCCTTGCGGTAGGCCCGTTCGATCCGGAACGCGGTGATGGCCTCCTTGATCTTGCGCTCGAGGGTTTCCTCGCGGTTGAGGAACAGGTCGCGCGCCACCTGCTGGGTGATCGTGCTGGCCCCGGACACGATCCGGCCCGCGCGGAAGTTGTCCCACATCGCCCGGGCGATGCCGATGGGATCGAAGCCGAAGTGCTGCCAGAAGCGCTGGTCCTCGGCCGCGACGAACGCGTCGCGCAGGTGCCCGGGGAGGTCGCCGTACTCCACCTCGATCCGGCGTTCGACCGCGAACTGCCCGATCTCGGCGCCGTCCCGGTCGTAGACGATGGTCGTCGCCGTGCCCTCGTAGGCTTCGAGTTCCTCGATCAGCGGGATGTCGCTCTGATAGGCGGCAAGCAGTCCGAGCATGGCGCCGGCGACCGCCGTGGCGCCGAAGGCGAAGACGACGATCAGGATCCGGGCGAACCGGCGGCCCGCCGCCGGCCGGCGTGGCGCCACTCGGGAACCGGGCACTCAGTTCCCCACCAGGTCCATCAGCGCCGGCCCGATCTCGGGGTGCCGGAACTCGAAGCCCGAGGCGACCAGCCGCCGGGGAACGACCCGTTGTCCGGAAAGCAGCAGCGCGTCCGCCATTTCGCCGAACGCGAGGCGCATGCCGAACCCGGGGACCGGAAAGATCGTCGGCCGCCGGAGCGCCCCGCCCAGGGCGCTCGTGAAATCCGCGTTGTTTACGGGGTTCGGGGCCGTGAGGTTGTAGACCGGCTCGAGGGATCCGGCGGGGGCTTCCAGCAAGTGCACCATCGCGGCCACCACGTCGGCAAGATGGATCCAGGGCATCCACTGGCGCCCGCTCCCGATCCGGCCGCCCACGCCCATGCGGAACGGGGGCAGCATGGTGGCAAGCGCGCCGCCGCGCGGGGAGAGCACGACACCGATCCGCATCAGGACGGTCTCGATCCCCCCCTGACGGGCGCCAGCGCTGGCGTCTTCCCACTCGGTGCACACCTCGGCGAGGAAGTCGGTTCCCGGAGGCGCGTCCTCAGCGAGTTCCTCGTCGCCCCGCGGTCCGTAGTACCCGACGGCGGAAGCCGCGAGGAACCTCGCGGGCCGGTTCCCGGCGGCGCCGAGGGCAGCCACGAGGGTCTTCGTCCCTCCGACCCGGCTCTCGCGAATGGCGCGCTTCCGGGCGGGGGTCCAGCGTTTCCCGACCGGCTCGCCGGCGAGGTGGACCAGGGCGTCGAGTTCCTCCAGCACGCCCACCAGGCCGGCGTCGGCTCCGTCGCCACCCGGGTTCCACTGCGCGGAGCGCACTCCCGCGGGCAACCCGTCCGGGGCGCCGGCGCGGCGGGTCAGCGCCACGACTTCGTGGCTGCGGCCGGCCAGCTCCGAAGCGAGGGCCCCGCCGATCAGGCCGGTCGCTCCGGTGATTCCAATGCGCATCCGCAGAGCCGCATTCTAGCGGTCGGTCTCCCGCCCGGTAGGCGGTTGAAGCCAGGCGACACCGGACGGACAATGGGACAATGTTCGGTTCCGGGAGGTTCCCCATGCCCCGTCTTCGTCTTCTCTTCGTTCTTTCCTGCGGCCTGTTGGGCGCGGCGCTCGCTTTCGGACAGCAAAAGCGCCCCATGACGATCGTCGAGCTGATCGACGTTCCCTCGCTGGGAAGCCCGCGCCTGTCGCCCGACGGCACCCAGATCCTCTTCACCCGGACCGACACGGACTGGAAGAAGAACGGCCGGACCACGCACATCCATCGGATCGACGCCGACGGCAGCGGCGCGGTCCAGCTCACGAACGGGGAGGACGGCGAGTCCAGCCCCCGCTGGTCCCCCGACGGGACCCGCGTCGCCTTTCTCGCGAAGCGCGGCGAGGACGAGCACACCCAGATCTACGTGATGCGGAACCGGGGAGGGGAAGCTTCCCCGCTCACCGAGCACGACAGTTCCGTGGGGTCGTTCCAGTTCTCGCCCGACGGCAGTCACATCTTCTTCGTCGCCGCCGATCCGAAGAGCGCCGAGGAGAAGAAGAAGGACAAGCTCCAGGACGACGTCTTCGCCTTCGACGAGGACTACAAGCAGCGCCACCTGTTCCGGGTGGCCGCTGACGGGGACGGGCCGCAGAAGGCCGAGCGCCTCACCGAGGGCGACTTCTCGGTGATCGGGTTCCGGCTCTCGGATGACGGCATGCGCATCGCGCACCACCGGTCCGTCAGTCCGCTGGTGGACAACCGGGACGAGGGCGAGGTCTGGCTCATGGACGCGGACGGCGGGAACGCCGTGCAGTTGACGGACAACACCGTCAGCGAGTTCGGCGCCCAGCTGTCCCCTGACGGCGCCCACGTGATGTTCCTCTCGGACTCCAGCGCCGACTTCGAGACCTACTTCAACGACAACATCTTCGTGCTGCCGGCCGCCGGAGGCGCGCATCGGGTGCTCTACGAGGACATGCCGCACGAGGTGAACGGCGCGCGCTGGGCCCCCGACGGCTCGATCTACTTCACCGCGAACACCGGGGTCCGCACCGAGCTCTTCCACGGCACGCTCGACGACGACGCGCCGAGGGCGCTCACCGCCGGCGACCACTCGCTCACCGGGTGGAACTTCTCCGCGGCCGCCGGGAAGCACGTCTTCGGGATCAGCAACCGCGAGAACAACGGCGACCTGCACCTGCTGCCCGCGGACGGCGGGGATCCGATGAAGGTCACGAGCGTCTTCGACTATCTCGCGGAGACCTTCGAACTCCCGGTCCAGGAGGCGATCCGCTGGAAGGGTGACGACGGCGCGGAAGTGGAGGGGCTCCTCTACTACCCGCTCGACTACCAGGAGGGGCAGCGGTATCCCGTCGTCGTCCAGACGCACGGGGGGCCGGCGGCCTCCGACAAGTTCGGTTTCGGACGCTGGAGCAGCTACGTGCAGGTGCTGACCGCGCGCGGCTGGGCGGTGTTCAAGCCCAACTACCGGGGCAGCACCGGCTACGGCGACGAAGTGCTCCGGGACATGGTGGGCCACTACTACCGCCAGTCGCACCTCGACGTGATGACGGGCGTGGACCACCTGATCGAACTCGGGATCGTGGACGGCGACCGGATGGCCAAGATGGGCTGGAGCGGCGGCGGCCACATGACGAACAAGATCATCACCCACACCGACCGCTTCAAGGCGGCGGCGTCCGGCGCGGGCGCGGTGAACTGGATCTCGATGTACGGAACGAGCGACGTGCGGATCTACCGGACCCCGTGGTTCGGGGGAACGCCCTGGCAGGAGGACGCGCCCATCGACACCTACTGGGGGCACTCGCCGCTCAAGGACATCTACAAGGTGACCACGCCGACGATCGTGCTCGTCGGGGAGAACGACGTCCGGGTCCCGCCCGAGCAGTCGGTCGAGCTCTACCGGGCGCTCAAGTCGAACGGCGTGGACACCCATCTCTACATCGCGCCGCGGGAGCCCCACGGCTGGCGGGAGCTCCGTCACGAACTCTTCAAGGTGAACGTGGAGATCGACTGGTTCGAGCGCCACGTCCGGGGCATCGAGTACGAGTGGGAAACGGCCCCCGGCGACGACGAGGAGGACATGGCGGCTGCCACCGACGAAGAAAGCCCCTGAGCTCAGGGAAGTCGGCCGAGAACCGTCGATGACGGGGCGCCGGCCGCCGCGCCGGTGGCTGCCCGCCGCCGGTCTGGCCGGCATGGCCGCGCTCGCGACGGCGGCGCCCGCCCAGGACAAGCGGCCGATGACCATCGTCGAGCTCGTCGAGGTCCCCCGGATCGGCAGCCCGCGGCTGTCGCCCGACGGCACCGAACTCCTCTACACCCGCACGGACGCCGACTGGGAGGCGAACGGCCGCACCACCCACATTCGCCGGATCCGGAGCGACGGGACCGGCGACCTGCGGCTGACCAGCGGGGAAACCGGGGAATCGAGTCCCCGCTGGTCACCGGACGGCGCCTGGATCGCGTTCCTGGCGCGCCGGGGTGAGAGCCCCGCGAGCCAGATCCACCGCCTCCGCACCTCGGGCGGCGAAGCGTCGCCCCTCACCGAGCACGCGACGCCGGTGCAGTCGTTCGCCTTTTCGCCGGACGGCGACTTCGTCTATTTCATCGCGGCCGACCCGAAGACCGCGGAAGCGAAGAAGAAGGACGAACTCGGAGACGACGTGTTCGCGTTCGACGAGAACTACCGGCAGCGGCACCTCTTCCGCGTCAGGACGGCCGGCGACGGGCCCCGGCCGGCCGAGCGGATCACCGGGGGCGACTATTCGGTCGTCGGCTTCCGCCTGGCGGACGACGGAACCCGGATCGCCCACTCGCGGGCGCCGACCCCGCTCTTCGACAACCGCGACGAGGGCGAGGTCTGGATCATGGATGCCGACGGGAGCCATGCCCTGCAGTTGACGGACAACACCGTGAGCGAGCGCGGCGCCCAGCTTTCTCCCGACGGAACCCAGGTGCTCTTCCTGTCCGAATCGAACGCCGACTTCGAGACCTACTACAACGCGAACGTGTTCCTCGTTCCCGCGGCGGGAGGTGCGCACCGGATGCTGTGGGACGACATGCCGCACGAGGTTCACGAGGCCCGCTGGGCCCCCGACGGCTCGATCTACTTCATCGCGAACACCGGGGTCCGCACCCAGCTCTTCCACGCGGACGGCCCGGACGCCCCGCCGCGCGCGCTGACCGCCGGGGACCACTCGCTCGTGGGATGGAACGTCCACGCCCCCACCGGCCGGCACGTCTTCGGGATCAGCAGGCGGGAAAGCCGCGGCGACGTCCATCTGCTGGATGCGGACGGCGGGGACCCGGTCAAGGTCACCCGCGTCTTCGACTACCTCGGCGAAACGTTCGATCTTCCCGTCCAGGAGGCGATCCGCTGGAAGGGCGAGGACGGCGTGGAGGTCGAGGGCCTCCTCTACTACCCGCTGGGCTACGAGGCGGGCCGGCGGGTTCCGCTGGTCGTCCAGACCCACGGCGGCCCCGCGGCTTCCGACCGGTTCGCGTTCGGCTACTGGGCCAACCATGTCCAGATCCTGACCGCCCGCGGCTACGCGGTCTTCAAACCCAACTACCGGGGAAGCACGGGCTATGGCGACGCGTTCCTCCGGGACATGGTGGGCCAGTACTTCAACCAGGCCCACCTCGACGTCATGGCCGGCGTGGACCACCTGATCGAGATCGGGATCGCCGACGGCGAGCGGATGGCCAAGATGGGCTGGAGCGCCGGCGGCCATATGACCAACAAGATCATCACCCACACGGACCGCTTCCGGGCCGCTTCCTCGGGCGCCGGCGCGGTCAACTGGATCTCGATGTACGGCCAGAGCGACGTCCGGACCTACCGCACGCCGTGGTTCGGAGGCACGCCCTGGCAGGAGGACGCCCCCATCGACGTGTACTGGGGCAACTCACCGCTGAAGGACATCCACAAGGTGACGACGCCCACGATCGTGCTCGTTGGAGAAAACGACGTGCGGGTTCCGCCGCCCCAGTCGGTGGAGCTCTACCGGGCGCTCAGGTCGAACGGCGTGGACACCCACCTCTACATCGCGCCGCGGGAGGGACACGGCTGGCGGGAACTCCGCCACGCGCTCTTCAAGGTGAACGTGGAGATCGACTGGTTCGAGCGGCACGTCCGGGGCGTCCCCTACGAGTGGGAGACTGCGCCGGGCGAAGGCGGCGACGCTCGCGCCGAGGCCACGAACGGCGACAATCCCTGATCCGCGAAGCAGATTCGTCGAAGGAGGTGCGCCATGCGCCATTCCGTGTTTACCCGCTCCGCCATTTCCGGCGCCCTGTTGGCGCTGGCGGTCTCCGCCGCGTCCGCGCAGGAAAAGCGCCCGATGACCATCGTCGAGCTCATCGACGTCCCCTCGGTCGGCAGCCCGCGCCTTTCCCCGGACGGCGCCGAGCTGCTCTACACCCGCTCCGACACCGACTGGGAGAAGAACGGCCGCACCACCCACATCCACCGGATCGCGGTCGACGGCAGCGGCGACGTGCGGCTGACGAACGGCGAGAACGGGGAATCGAGTCCCCGCTGGTCACCGGACGGAGCGTGGGTGACCTTCCTCGCCCGCCGGGGCGAGAGCCCGTTCCAGCAGATCCACCGGATGTCCAACCGGGGCGGGGAAGCCTCGCCGCTGACGCAGCACGAGAGCTCGGTGCAGTCCTACGCCTTTTCTCCGGACGGAGAACACATCTACTTCATCGCGCCGGACCCGAAGACCGCGGAGGAGAAGCGGAAGGACGACCTCCGCGACGACTTCTTCGCGTTCGACGAGGACTACAAGCAGCGGCATCTCTTCCGGGTTTCAACCGTCGGCGACGGCCCGCGCGACGCCGAACGGATCACTCGCGGCGACTTCTCGATCCTGGAGTTCCGGCTCTCGCATGACGGAACGCGCATCGCCCACTCCCGGTCCCTCTCTCCCCTCCTCGACAACCGTGACGAGGGCGAGGTCTGGATCATGGACGCCGACGGGGGGAACGCCCTTCAGTTGACCGACAACACGGTGGGGGAGAGCGGCGCGCAGCTCTCACCGGACGGTTCCCAGGTCCTGTTCGTTTCGGCGTCCAGCGCGGACTTCGAGACCTACTTCAACAGGAATGTCTTCGTGGTTCCCGCGGCCGGCGGACCGCACCGGGTGGTGTTCGAGGACTGGCCGTACGAGGCGAACGGAGCGACCTGGGCCGCCGACGGTTCGATCTACTTCATCGGCAACACGGGCGTGCGCAGCCAGATCTTCCACGGGGGCGTGGATGACGCCGAGCCCACCGCGCTGACGGCCGGGGACCACACCATCGCCGGCTGGAACTTTGCCGCCGGGGCCGGGCAACACGTCTTCGGGATCAGCAACCGCGAGAACAACGGCGACATCCACCTGCTGCCCGCGTCCGGCGGCGATCCGGTGAAGGTCACCGGCGTCTTCGACTACCTGGACGAAACCTTCGCGCTTCCGGTGCAGGAAGCGGTTCGCTGGACCGGCGAAGACGGCGTCGAGGTGGAAGGCCTGCTCTTCTATCCGCTCGACTACCAGGAAGGACAGCGTTACCCGCTCGTGGTGCAGACGCACGGCGGGCCGCGATCATCCGACAAGTTCTCCTTCGGCCGCTGGAGCAACTACGTCCAGGTCCTGACCGCGCGCGGCTACGCCGTCTTCAAGCCCAACTACCGGGGCAGCACCGGCTACGGCGACGAATTCCTGCGGGACATGGTGGGCCACTACTTCAACCAGGCCCACCTCGACGTCATGGCCGGAGTCGACCACCTGATCGAACTCGGGATCGCCGACGGCGACCGGATGGCCAAGATGGGCTGGAGCGCCGGGGGTCACATGACGAACAAGATCATCACCCACACGACCCGTTTCAAGGCGGCGTCCTCCGGCGCCGGCGCGGTCAACTGGATCTCCATGTACGGGCAGAGCGACGTCCGGTTTCCCCGCACTCCGTGGTTCGGCGGTACGCCGTGGCAGGAGGACGCGCCGATCGACGCCTACTGGGGCAACTCCCCGCTCAAGGACATCTACCGGGTCACCACGCCGACGATCGTGATCGTCGGCGAGAACGACGTGCGGGTGCCGCCGCCGCAGTCGGTCGAGCTCTACCGGGCCCTGCGGACGAACGGCGTGGACACCCACCTCTACATCGCCCCGCGCGAGCCGCACGGCCTCCGGGAACTCCGCCACCAGCTCTTCAAGGTGAACGTCGAGCTCGAGTGGTTCGAGCGCCATGTCCGCGGGATCGACTACGAGTGGGAGCCGGCCCCCGGCGAGGGGGACGGCGCGAAGCGCACCGCCACCGATGGCGAAAACCCGTAACTCCCGATGGCGCGCCGGCTGGGAACGCCGGTCTCCGACCGGCACGCGGCCCGAAGGGCCGCAGGCGACGTGTCGCTGTTTGCCCCCACGGGACGCCGGGACAAGCAGGTGCCCTCGCTTCCGGTCGGCGCCGAGGGAGAGAACCATCCCGCGGGTCGGCGTCACGACGTGCGCGGTGCGGAGCCACGCGCGTGCCGGCCGGAGACCGGCGTTCCAAGCCGGCGGCGCCACCAGGGCGCTCGACCGACCCACCGGACTGCATTTTCACAGCAACTGGCTGGCGCTCCTGGTCGCCTCGGCATTTTCATGTCGCACGCTACCCACCCCCACGACGCGCGGACCGGATAGTCCGGCAAGGTTGACCTGACCGGAATGTGCGGGCGCTTCACCCAGTCCTGCTCCTGGGAGGAAACCGCCGAACTCCTTGACCTGGAGGAGGTCCCGGAGGATCTGCCGCCCCGCTACAACGTGGCCCCGACCCAGTTGGCGGCGGTGGTGCGGAACGAAGACGTCCGCCGGCTGCGGATGCTCCGCTGGGGGCTGATTCCGGGCGGCGCCCGGGACCCCTCGATCGGAAGCCGGCTCATCAACGCCCGGGCCGAGACGGCGAGCGTCCGGCCTTCGTTCCGCGACGCCTTCCGCCGCCGGAGGTGCCTCGTCCCGGTGGACGGTTTCTTCGAATGGGAACGTTTGGGGCGCCGCCGCCAGCCGTGGCTCTTCCGCATGCGCGGCGGGGGGCCGTTCGCGCTTGCCGGACTCTTCGAGCGGTGGCGGCCGCCGCCCGGCGTCTCCGCCGCCTGGCTGCCGGAAGACGCACCGTCAGCCGCCGTCGAGACCTTCACCATTCTGACCACGGACGCCAACCCGGTGGTGGCCGGGGTCCACGACCGCATGCCCGTCATCGTTCCTCCGGACGCCTTCGACCGGTGGCTCGGCGGCGGGGAGGTGGCCCTCGGCCCCTATCCGGAGGAAGCGATGACCGCCCTCCGGGTCAGCCCGGTCGTGAACAGCCCGCGAAACGACGACCCGCGATGCGTGGAGCCGCTGGCCGGAGGCGAGGAGCGAGGCGCCGGAGGCCGTTCCCCGCCCGGCCTGTTCGGCTGACCCCGGTGCGGCCGCCGGGCCGTTACGGCGCTGCGGTGTGCTCCAGCGCCGCCTCGGCGAGTCGCCGGGCAGTCTCCGGCAGCCCCTCCGCGCTCTGGACGTTCGAGAACACGGTAACCGCCACCCCCCGCTCGGGAAGGCGGAGCAGCCGGGTGGAGCCGCCGGTGGCGCCTCCCGAGTGGGCGACCCAGGTGCCCAGCTCGTCGGTCGACATCCGCCAGCCCAGGCCGTATTGGCTCATGGTCCCGTCGGCGAGCCGGTACGGGGTGGTCATCCGGTCGTGGGCGTCCGCCGAGAGGATCGTCCCGGCGTCGAGCGCGAGCGCGAAGCGGACGAGATCGGGCGCTTTCGCGATCATTCCGCCGCCGGCCCACTTGATGGAGAGGTCCGCGAAGGGAGCGTTCAGGACCCCGGCGCCGTCCTCGCGCTTCACGTACTGGCGGACCCGGTTCGGGACGATGTCCCCCTGATGCTCCAGGTAGGTCGCGTCCATTCCCGCCGGCCCCCAGACGTTTTCGTGCAGGTAGTCGTCGAAGCTCTGCCCGGACACGTTCTCGACGATGCCGGCGATGATGTTCCAGGCGTAGGACGAGTAGCTGTACTGCGTGCCGGGTTCGAAGAGGAGCGGGTCGTCCTTGAAGATCTCGATGGCGGCTTCCACCGTGTCGAAATGGTCCTTCATGTCCATCTCCCCCGGGTTGTAATGCCGGATGCCCGAGGTGTGCGTCATCAGGTGCCGGACCGTGATGGGTTGTTCCTTTTCGGGGAACGCCGGGAAGTAGGTCTGCACCTCGGCGTCGAGGTCGATGGCCCCCTGATCCACGAGTTGCATGAGAGCAACGCCGGCGACCGGCTTCGAAATGGATGCGATGCGGTACACGCTGTCCGGCGTCGCCGGGACCCCGTTCTCGACGTCGGCGAGCCCGGACGCGCCGCTCCAGATCAACTCGCCGTTCACGGCCACGGCCGCGGAGAGAGCGGGGCTGCCGGCGGCGTCCCGCGCCTCCGCGACGATGGTGGCGAGCGTTTCGTCGAGCGTCGGTTCGGGTTCGGACGCGCCGCATCCACTGAACAGCGCGAAGACGACGAATGCGGCCGGCAACCGCGGGTCAACTCTCGTGAAAGCCAGGCGGTTCATGGTTTTCTCCCTATGGGTCGCTGGCGGGCAGGTGGGCGGTGACGGCCTCCCACACCCGCTCGAAGTTGCCGCCGAGGATCGCCTCGACGTCTTCCGATGGAAAGCCGGCCTCGGCAAGAGCCTCGGCGATCGCCTCGAAGTTGGCCTCGTCGCCGAACCCCTCGCTGTAGGAGGACATCCCCCTCAGGTCGCTGCCGATGCCCGCGGCGCCCATCCCGCCGACATCGGTTACGTGGCGGATGTGCCGGGCCATGTCCGAGACGGTGGGAACCTGGCTCCCGTTCGGCCAGATCCCGATCACGCCTCCGTCCTCCGCGATGGCGCGGATTTCGGGATCGCGCAGGTTGCGGTCGGCCTCGCCGAGCGCGAACGCCCCCGTATGGCTGAAGATGACCGGGACGGTCGAGAGTTCCAGGGTGTCGCGGATCGTTTCGGGGTTCGCGTGGGCGAGGTCGATGACGATTCCGAGCCGGTTGCACTCGCGGACCACCTCGCGTCCGAACTCGGTCAGCCCGCCGGGGGTGTATGGCCACGTCTGGATATGGCCGATCCCGTTCGGGCGGAAGTGGACGAGCTGCGCCAGCGCAAGGCCCATCCGGTGCAGTTCGTGGAGCCGCTCGATCCTGCCCTCGAGCGAGTCGGCGCCTTCCACCGCGGGAAGGATCGCGAGCACCCCGTCGGCGCGGGCCTTCCTCGCCTCGGCCGGGGTGCGCACGAAGACCGCGTCCGTCTCGGCGACGGTGCGGCTCAGGCGCTCGAAGCGGTCGAGGGTGTACTCCCACGGTTCGGCCGGGTCCGGCCGCCGGTTCCCGCTCTCGATCCGGGTGCCGTCGCGGAGCACGTAGCCGCCGCGGTAGGGGGTGTCGGTGCTGATCGTCGCCACCACCGCGTCCATCCCGCGGTCGAGGTAGCGAGCGATCTCCTCGTCGCTGATCCGGGGGACGTTGGCCCGGTGAAAGCGGGAGGGGTGGGAGTGGAGATCGATGCGGAGCGGGCCCTCATCCTGCGCCGCGGCGGAACCCCCCGTGAGCGTCGGCGCGGCGAAGCAAAGCGCCGCCAGTGCTGCCGGGAAGAGGTGGCGTCCCCGGCAGCGTGCTCGCCGCACGCCGGGAACGGTCACTTACTCCTGGGCGTCGGTGGTTTCCATGGGCAGCACCACCCGGGCGACGCCGTCCTCAATGTCGAACTGGGTGCCGTAGGGCTCCGAGAGCCGCACCAGATCCTGCAGGATCTTGTCGGCGAGTTCCCCCTCGGCGAACATCGGCCGGCCACGGACGTGGCGCGGCTGGCCGAATCCGAGGGTGATCGGGTGGAGCGTCAACTCGACGAGCTGCTGCCCGCTCCACTCGGGCACCGCGATGACCGCTTCCCAGATCTCGGGGATGGCCGGGAACCCGGTGGTGTCGTTGTTGTAGCGGGCCTCGTTGAAGTCGGCGAGGCCGTCGCTCTCGTCGAGCCCGAGCCGGTAGTAGTTCTCGTACGGGAGGCGCTGCAGCGTCTCGTTCTGGAAGATGAAGTCGCCGAGGCTGTAGAGGATCGGCGCGCCCTTGTAGATCTCGATGGCGCGCAGGGCGTGCGGCCCGTGCCCCACGAAGACCGAGGCGCCGGCGTCCACCATCGCGCGGGCGAAGGTGACCAGGAACTGGGCGGGCTCCATGCGGCTGTTGGGCCCCGGCGCGCCTTCGTGGGCGTGGATCGTCACCATCACGTGGTCGGCCTGGCGGCGGGCGTTGCTCACGATCATGGCGATCTCGGCCATGTCCTCGGGGTGCGGCTCGGTGCGGACGCCGGGCGCGTCCGCGAGCTCGAACCGGTTGCGCAGGAAGCTCAGGCTGTCCCCGGAGGCGGGCGGGTTCATCTTGAGGTCGCGCATGGTGGCGCGGACGCCTTCGAGCTGTTCCCGGGTGACCTCGTAGGTGGTGCGGAAGCGGAGGGGATTCAGGCCGGGACGCGCCGGGATGTCGTCGCGCGACTTCCCGGCCACGGAATGGTCGGGATACGTCGAGGCAAGTGAGATCACGGCCACCCGGCCGTCCTTCGTCTCGATGAACTTGGCTTCGCGGGCCTCGGCGAGGCTGCGTCCGATCCCCGCGGCGACGATGCCGGCTTCCCGGATGTACTTCTCGGTGAGGAGCATCGCGGGCGGCCCGTAGTCCCCCGAGTGGTTGTTGGCCAGCGACCCGATGTCGATGCCGGCCCACACGAACTCCTGCACGAGTTCCGGCTGGGCGCGCATGTAGGTCCCGCCGCTCGAACTCATGGGATAGGACTCCCAGTCGTGGAAGAGGATCTCCACGTTGGTGAACGCCAGGTCGGCGCCCCGCAGGAGGTCGATCATCCGCAGGAACTCCGGCTCCTCGTAGACGCTCAGCTTGCGGGTGATGATCGAATCGCCCGTCAGCGCCATGGTGAGGCGGTCCTGGGCGACCGTCTCGGCCGCGAGCCCGGCGGTCAGGGCGCCGGCGACGAGGGCGGGGAGAAGTCGGGGTTTTCTGGTCTGGTTGGCCATGGACAGGGTCCTCCGCGGGACCTGCGAGTATGGCAGAAACGGGCGTTTCGCCGGGGAAAGCCCGAAGGAGCGCTGGTCGGCGCGCCGGCTTCTGGCCGGAATCGTCCGCCGGAGGCGGCCGAAACCCGCTAACGCCGGTAGTCCAGCGGCGGCGGCCGATCGCCCAGCAGCGGCTCGTACACGAAGTCCGGCCCCCGCGCGGCGTTCAGTTCCGCGAGCGCCGCGGTCAGGTGTGACGGATCCTGGAAGAGATCGGCGCCCGTGCGGGCGAGCACCTGCGCCGCCAGGTGCATGCCCTTGAGACCGATGCTCGTGCCCCCGCAGGCCACCGCCATCCAACTGTGGGCCGGCGTGCCGGGCACCCAGGTGGCGGTGCGGAACTGCGCGGTCGGGACCACCCAGCTCACGTCGGCCACGTCGGTGGAGCCACCCGCCGGCGTCCTCCGCCATTCCATCACTTCCTCCTGCGAGCCGATCGGGCGGGGTCGCGGAAGGTGCTTCTGGATCTCCTCGGCGAAGGCCAGTTCCTCTTCGGTGTACGCGAAACCGCCGAGCGCCTTCATGTTCTCGAAGAGCAGCCGTCCGATGTGCTCGTTGGGGAGGAGGTTGTAGATCCCGTGGATCATCTCGTGCTCGACCGTGGTGCCGGTCCCGAGCGCCGCCGCGTCGGCGATCTTGAGGATCCGCTCCCAGTTGGAGCGGGCCGTCTCCACCGCCGGATGCCGGTTGTAGTAGTAGACCTCGGCGAAGTTGGGCACCACGTTCGGCGCCTCACCGCCCCGGGTGATCACGTAGTGGATCCGGCTGCGCTCGTGGACGTGTTCGCGCATCAGGTTCACCATGAAGTTCATGGCCTCCACCGCGTCGAGCGCCGACCGCCCCTGGTCCGGAGCGCCGGCGGCGTGCGCCGACAGGCCCCGGAAACGGAACTTGGCTGACAGGTTCGCGAGCGAGTCCCCGGGGCTCGCGTCGTTCCGGTCCCCGGGATGCCAGGCGAGCACGGCGTCCACGTCGGAGAAGAACCCCTCCCGCACCATGTAGACCTTGCCGGCGCCGCCTTCTTCGGCCGGCGTGCCGTAGACCCGAATCCTTCCGGGGGTGCCCGACCGCTCGAGCCAGTCCTTGATCGCCAGCCCGGCCGCCACCGAGGCGGTCCCGAACAGGTGGTGCCCGCACGCGTGTCCGGCGCCGACGCCCTCGCGCTCCAGCGGTTCCGGGACGGCGGCCTGGCTGACGCCGGGCAGGGCGTCGAACTCGGCGAGGATGCCGATCACCGGGCCATCCGAGCCCCATTCGCCGATGAAACCGGTCGGCATTCCGGCGACTCCGGCCTCCACCGAGAAGCCGCCGGCGGTGAGCTGCTCCTGGAGGAGCCCGGCACTCTTCTCTTCCTGGTATCCCACCTCCGCCCAGTCCCAGATGCGGAGCGCGACCTCCTCGAAGTCGGTCCGCTGGGCGTTCAGGAACTGGGTGATGACGGTGTCCGCGTCCCCGTCCTGGGCGGCCGAAATCGCCGGCAGGCAGAGTGCGGGGAGCAGGGCCAGGACTAGCAGGCGACGGGTTCGCATCACGGAGGGACCTCCAAGCTTGATGGATGGCGTGTAGGCGGCTTTCGAGTGTACCCGGGCCTTACCCACCTGGATGGCTCATCGGAGGCGGCCGGCACGTTACAGTGCGGTCATGACGAAATCCGGATTCCGATCGGCATTGGTGGTGATGCTCACGGTCCTGTTCGCCGCCGCGGGGCATGCTGGCGATGAAGAGAAGCGTGGAGCCAGGGATGAGGTGGCGGAGGTGCGCCGGGACGCCGGGGAGCCGTCCGACAATCTGTACGAGGTGGACTTCACGCTTCGCTCCGACGGTGCGGCCGCACTGCCGTCGGCCGCGGGCCAGGGCTTTTCCGTGTCCTCCGGAAGGCAGATGGAGCTGTTCGGCCGCCTCGGGCTGGCGTCTGTGAACGTCACCGCCGAGGACTCGTTCGGGATTGCGTCCGGCGGACCCGGCGACATCGACATGGGCTCCCTTTCGGCCTCGAGACGGGTCTCGGAATTCGGCTGGGGGGTAGGCGCCCGGCTCATGTCCGGAAGCTGGGGCATCGAAGGCACGTACAACGTCTTCGACAGCCTCGCCCTCTCGCCCGGGTGGCTGGTTGCAGACGACGCGGAGGCCGGTGGTACGGCTGGGCTCCTCGATCTGCCGCTGGTCGCGTCCAAGGCCGACGTCCTCGTGGGGCAGGTGGTGAGGGGGTTTGCGCTGTCGCGCACCACGGAGTTGTTCGCGGGACTCGGCGCGGGCTGGATGCGGGCGACCGACTCCAGCACGGACCGCCTTCTCTCCGGGGCGGGGTTCCCGGATCCGGCAGAGATCACCGGAGAGTTGCCGCCGGACGTTCCCCCGGAGCTCGTGGCATCGTTCGTCCCGGAGGTGGAGTTCACCGCCAACCGCAGTTCCATCGTCTTTGCCGGCTCGCTGGGCCTCTCGTTCCGGGCCGGACGGATTCTCCTGCGGCCGCGGCTGGACCTCATCATCGCCCGGGCGCTGACCACCGAGCTGACGGTGGGCTTTCCCGGCCTCGCGGATCTGGGCCTGCCCGAGACCGAGGGACTGGGGATTCCCGAGTTGAGCTACACCACCAGCGTGACCCCGAGAATCTTCCTGATCTCCGTGGACGTGGGTCTGTCGAACTGATCGGCAGAAACGGGTCCCGAGCCGCCACCGGATGAAGATCGCGGAACGGCTTGGAACGCCGACCGCCGATCGGCATAGCGGGCCGGAGGCCCGTACGTCGCGCGGCCCTGACCGAGCGCCCGGCACAAACGGCTTGGAACGCCGACCTCTGGTCGGCACAGCGGGCCTCCGGCCCGCGGACGACGTGCCGCTATCCGCCCCGGGCGATCCAGGTCCGGGAACGTCCCGTCCGCGCAGTTGCACCGGGAGACAGAACGATCCCGCCGGCCTTCGGGCCGACAGGGCGCGGCGCATGTTTCGCCTGGCGATTCTGACGACCTGGCTGGGAGCAGTCGGCGCTGGCCCCGCTGTCGGTGAAGACGAGGCCAGGCGTCCCCAGCCTCAGGAACAGTCAGGGCAGGTGGAGAAGTCGCCGGAGGCGGACGAGCAGGCGTCGTCCTGGGAGTTTCAGTTCGCGGGTCACGGCGGCGCCGCCGGACTGGTTTCGCGCGGAGAGGTCAGACTCGCAATCGCGAGCAGCGTGGGCTCGGTGGACGAAACGGTGGGCTACTCGCGGGAGAGGAGTTGGGGGGCGGGTCTGCGGGTCATCCGGAGCCGCTGGGGCGTCGAGGCTCAGCATCACCGGGTTGCGAGCCGGGGCTTCACGCCCGCCGCCATGATGCGCGAAACCCGCTGGTTCGGAGCCCAGGATCTGCCGCTCACCGATTCGGCGGACGATCTTCTGAGTGTGTTCGCCGTCCGGGAGTTCCCGTTGGCCCGAGGACGGGCGACGGTCCATCTGGCTGCCGGGGGCGGCTATCTGCTGATGGGAGGGGACTCCGGCCGGCTGGTGCTGGAAGACGTCCCTCCCGGCGTTTCCCGCATGGCGACCTTCGGCGGCACGTCCCACGAAGCGGTCATCGAGATGACCGAGGGTGACTTCCGGGCGGATCGCGGGGTCGCGGTCCTCGGGGGGTCGCTGGGGCTCACGCTCAGGATGGGGCGGATGTTCCTGCGCCCGCGGCTCGACGTTTTTCTCGGACGCGCCCGAGCGACCGAGGAAAGCTGGGGCATGCGCATGCACGTGCCCGAGATTCAGGAGGAGGTCGCGACCACGATGACCCTGAACACGACCATGCGGCCCCGGCTCTTCCTCTTCAATGTGGAGGTGGGCTGGTCTTCGCGGCCGTAGGGGTTCCGGCCGCGATCGGTCGTCTCCCTCAGTTGGTGATGTGGCCCGGATTTAGCACGGAACACCGGCGACGATGAAACCGCGCCGGAACAGGGCCGTCGCTCGTATCGCGACGTTCGCGATCGCGGCGGCTGGATGCGCCACCGTTCCGGAAACGGCTGGGATCGTGCCTGAGGTGGAGGGCACCGAGGAAGAGGTGGTCTGCTTGGGCGGATGCGAGCAGGAGTGGCGGCGAGCCGAGGAATGGGTCAAAAAGCACTCCGGTTACGCGTTTCCCGCGGAAGTCACCGTAACGCCGGACCGTATCGCGGGGGCACGTGTCCCGCTTGAGGACTGTGTGTCAGTGCCGCTGGCGCGGAGGCAGTTCCTCGCACGCTGTTCGAGGCCGCCGCTCGCGAGTGAGCCCCTTGGGGTCGGGATTGATGACCCTCCGGGTTCGATGCTCGGAAAAACGTTCGCGGACGGTGGTCCGCATTGGACGTTTCTTGTTGTGCGCCAAACATCGGAAAGTGGTGGGTCGTCGATTCGGCTGGTCCAAACGTGCCACTCTCGCCGAGGGTCACGAGTCTGCGGCGCAGCAGGAATCCGGCGACATCGGCAGGACCGTTTCCGGCGCTTCGTGCGCACCGGCGAACTTCTGCCACCCTAGCGCTCCGGTCGACGCGAGGAATCCGCTCGTTCGCGGGCCGGCGTTGCCGCTTGGCGAAGCGATCTATCTGCGGGATGACCAACCGAGGTCCACGCTGAAGAGAACGAAGAGCGGACGCCGGGAAACTTCGACCGACTCGGTTCCGAGTTCGACCCACCGCTGGCCAGTGTCCGGCAGGTCGAACTCTCCGGCGACATCCCAGCTTGCTGCAGTCTGACGCGTTCGACCGAGGAGCAGGTCAACGCGCGGTCGGACGAAGAACTGCCCGCTTCCCACGGTGAATCCCGCGGACCCGGCTACCACGAACGAGGACCGGCCGGTCCGCTCTTCCTGGAGCGCGAAGCGGTTCGAGAGACTCTGCTGAAGGTGCGGTTCAACTTCGGCCGCGTAGAAGTCGGTCAGCAGAACCTCGTCCCTGCGGCTCGTGTCCCATGTCGGAAACCGGAGATAACCGGCCCCGAGTCCTACGAAGACTCGGGCGCGGCCAGACGCGATCTGTGACTGGAAGATGCTCTGCGCGACCAGGGCGTTCTCGGGTTCTTCGCCCGGAGCCAGCCCTCGCAACGGGTCGAGAGCTGTCTGCTGGATCAGCCTGCCGGGTTGGACCGCGCCGTTCGGAATCCGCAGGTATTGGGTTTCAAACCCCCACCGTCCCCGCATCGCGCGAAAGCCGGCTCCCCACACCGGCTCCCGGTTGGACCGCGACGCCTCCGTGACAAACGTCAACGTATAGGGATCCGACGGGTCGAAAACCGTCCCGGTCCAGGCCACTTCACCGTTGGCCGGAATCTGGGCAAGCCCTCCCCGCACGAACACCTCGAAGTCCCATGCAGGACCCGTTCCCGGTATGACCGCTTGGGCAGAGGGGGCCTCGTCCTCGCGTTGGTCCGTCTTCTCGGGCGGCATTCCGGGCGCCGGGGCGGAGACCCCGAGAAGTGCGGTCAGGAGCAGTGCGAAGTGCATACGGCACCTCCAGCCAGAACCTATGCATCGTAGCGCCCGCAATCCGACCTGGGCGAATGCAACGCCCCGCGTACAAAGCGAAAGGGGCCGGCCCGCGAGGGCCGGCCCCTTGAAGGTGCTTGAGCGGTTCGCCTAGAAGCGGAGGGTGGTCCGCAGCAGCATCGTCCGGGCGTTCTGGCGGCTCCGGAGCTCCAGGAACGCCGGGACCCAGGTCCGGTTGGCGCCGGAGTAGGTGAACTGGTTGTGGTTCGCCGCGTCCAGCAGGTTGAAGAGCTGGAGCGAGGTCTCGAGCTGCGCCGGGCCGAGATCCAGGATCTTGCCAAGCGAGAGTCCGACGGTGTGGACGGTCGGCGCCTGCGGCTGCAGGTCGCCCCGGTTCTCACCCACGATGCGGTAGCGGGTCGCCAGCGGGTTCGAGAAGCCGTTGTTCGCGCTGCCCGGGCCGTACTGGGTGACCTGCGGATCGTCCGCGGCGAGCCTCTGCAACGGCGGGCCGGACCAGGGGCCGGCGTTCGCCGTGTAGCTGACCGCCAGGGTCACGTCGTAGGGCATCAGGTAGCTCATGCCGCCCCGGATCGAGAACTGACGCCAGGTGGGTGCGTAGGACAGGGCCGTGGAGGCGCGCAGCGTGTTGTGCTCGTTGTTGCCGCGCGGCATGTAGAGCGACTTGTTGGAATCGAACTTCTGCGGCTCGATGAACGCGGCCGGATCGGTCGGGTTCCAGTCGCCGGCGAAGTGCTGCCACTGGCGGCTGATGTTCAGTGTGGCTGACATCCGCTCGGTGCGGCGGGTGGTGGTGATCTCGATGGCCGAGTACACCAGGTTGCTCCAGGTGTTGTTGGTCTGCTGGAGCAGGGTGCCGTACTCGGTGCCGAACGCGCCGAACTGGAACTCGCCCAGCGGCGGCGTCGCCGGACAGCACGACGGATAGAAGCCGTTCACCTCGCGAAGCGCGTAGTTGTGCGTGTAGCGGCGGTGGACGAAGGCCACGTCCGCCGCCATTTGCCCGGCGAACTGGCGGCGCACGCCGACGATCGCCTCGTCAACGAACGGCTGGGTGACGCCCGCGGGGTCGAACAGCGCGTCGATCGAAAGCCGATCGGCCGGCGGGGTGTAGCGTTCGAAGTCCGGCATGCCGTCGCCGTCGTGGTCGTACTCCACGTAGCTCCCGACACTCGTGCCGCCGTGGACCGAGGTGATGTTGTCCCGGCCGTTC
>JAJEIY010000052.1 GCA_022828085.1 Acidobacteriota bacterium
GGTCGGCGTCACGACGTGCGCGGTGCGGAGCACCGCGCGGGCCGGTCGAAGACCGGCGTTCAAAGCCGGCGGTGCCGTCCCGCCGAGCCCGGTTACCCCCTGAACCCTGCTGCTAACGCCCGGAGGTCCGTTCGATGAACCCGCCGACGTCCTCCCGCCACTGCGGCAGGAGCGACTCCTCGACGTACATCATGTGGCCGGCGGCGAAGTCCGCCCGTTCGATGTTGGCCCGGAGGTCCGGCGGGAGGCCCATCTGCTCGATCGACCAGACCGCCGCGAAATACGGCGTTGCCAGGTCGTAGATCCCGTTGACGAGGAGCACCTTCAGGTCGGGGTTCCGCTTCATCGCCCGGGCGAGGTCGGGGGTCACGTTCGGAGTTCCGCCGCCGCGGCCGAAGACGCCCCCGCCGCGCAGCCGGCCCCAGTTCCAGTTCCGGGTGGCACCGCTGGGCACGTACTCGCGGTCCCCGTCGTAACCCAGGTCACCGCGCAGGTAGCTGTTGAACGCGGACGTGTAGGCCGAACTGATCGCCGATGACTGCGGATCGTGCGAGGGGCGGACGCCGAGCACGTCGCCGGCCGGTCCGGTGAAGCGGGCGTCGAGCCGTCCCACGATACGTCCTTCGTCGCGCAGCAACTCGGCCTCGAAGGCGGGGGCGGTCACTCGCAGGTTGGACTTGTCGATGAAGTCCTTGCTGAGGCCGGTATAGAGGTGCATCTGGTCGATCACCCGGGCGCGCTTCTCCGGATCGACGGTCGTACCGGCAAGGAGCGCCGTCGCGTACTCGTTCAGCGACCACGCCTCCACCTCGGCCATGAAGGCCTCCAGGTTGTCGGGCGAGCCGCCGGGGAGGCGGTCCAGATAGCGCGCGGTGATCGCGTACGAAGGAAGGTTGACGATGTAGGGGATGTCGTCCCCCGGCGCGAACTGGATGGTGTTGAACTGCAGGACCACGGAGACCAGCACGATGCCGTTCAGGTCGATGTTGGCGCGCTGGAGATGGCTGGCCAGCACCGCGGAGCGGGTGGTCCCGTAGCTTTCGCCCAGCAGGTAGCGCGGCGAGTTCCAGCGGTCGTACTCGCTCAGGAAGCGCCGCACGAACTGCGCGAGCGAACGGGCGTCCTCGTCGATGCCCCAGTAGTAGGACCCCTCCGTGTCCCCGACCGGGTGGCTGAACCCGGTGCCGATGGGATCCACCATCACGATGTCCGCCATGTCGAGAAGGGTGTAGGCGTTGTCCTCGAGCGGGTAGGGCGGCGCTCCCTGCGGCCCGACCTCGGGGGTGACCACCCGGCGCGGTCCCATGATCCCCATGTGGAGCCAGAAGGAGGCGGAGCCCGGTCCTCCGTTGTAGGCGAAGATCAGCGGCCGCTCGCCGGATGGGGCGCCGTTGGTCCGGAAGTAGGCGGTGTAGAACAGCTTGCCCGCCGGCTCCCCGTCGTCATCGGTCAGGGTGGTGTTTGCGACCACCGCGTCGTACTCGATGGTCTCACCGCTCATCTCGATCGAATGGCTGGTTTCCCAGCGGGACTTCCCGGCGGCCTCGGGGCCGTCTTCCTGGGCCGAGGCCACCGCGGCAAGAGCAAGCAGGACAACGAAGAGAAGGGCTTTCTTCAACATTCCGGGACCTCCGGGGATGGCGGGAGTGGAACCGGCGAGCATACGTGATCGCCGAGCGCCGGCCGGAAACAGAAAGGGGAACCGCCCGCGAAGGGCGGTTCCCCTCGATGCGGGACTCGAAGGCTAGAACACGAAGCCGGCCAGGAGCATGATCCGGCGCGGCTCCATCCAGCTCGACGGGATGAACTGTTCGCCCGGAGTCTCGAGGCGCAGACTCTGGTTCCAGATGCTGGCGGTGCTGTTCAGCGCGTTGTAGAGGTAGAGGTCCAGTTTTGCGGTGACGTCACCGATGTCAATCCGCTTCCCGAGACGGAGATCCACGATGTTCAGTTGTGGATGTGCCAGCCCCTCGCGCGCACCGGCGAGTTCGACGATGATGTTCTGCGCCGGTTGCTCGGTGACGCCGGAAGCGCGCACCTGCCGCGAGAAGGGTTTGCCGCTTTCGATGTTCACATTGGCGGCGAGGATCAGGTCCCAGGGAAGGAACAGGACACCCTGGAGCCGGAACATGTGCGGGCGGTCGCCCTGGAGCCGCTGGCCATCGTTCAGGTTCAGGTAGGCGTTCGGGTCCTGCCCCAGCGTGCTTCCGTAGAAGGGGTTGTTCTGGGACTCGTACCACGGACGCGGAATGAGGCCATGCGACTTCGAATAGGTGTAGGAACCCTGGATGTTCCAAAGGCCGGCGTCCCGCATCGCGAAATAGAACAGGACCCCGTCATAGGTCTGCTCGTACTTGGCGGGAGCCCCGGGGAAATCGCCCGGTGAATTCCCCTTCACCAGCGTCGGCTGCGCGGTCTGGCTCAGGAGGGTCATCGGCGCCCCCGTGTAGGGGTCGGCCCACTGGACGCTCTCGTATTGGCCGCCGAGGATGGACCAGCCCACCATCCGGTCGGTGTACTTGTGGACGTACTGCAGACCGAAGGACATGTTGTTGCCGACCTCCCGTTCGTAGGCGGCGGTGTAGTGGTAGGACCGCGGCGCCACCAGGTTGTCCGGTTGCGCCAGGTCTGCGGAGGTGGTTGCGAAGAGCAGGTCACCGAGCGTCCCGTCGTCGTTCAGCGCGTAGAGCTGCCAAGGCGTGACCCCGGGCGCCGGAGCGTCCCAGTTGCCGATGACGTTCTGGTCGTAGTGGATGCCGAAGAAGCCCTTGATGGCCGAGCGCCCCTCCTCGTCCGGGCGGAAGGTGAACCCGAGCCGGGGGCTGACCAGATTCCAGCTCACGATGTCCGGATCCCCGGGCGCGCTTCCCGACACCGACACCGCATTGATGGCGGTGAACTCGGTTTCCTGTCCGGAGTCGGGCACGCCGAGCAGATCGTACGCGGGGATTTCCCCGCGGTTCAGGTCCAGTCGGAGGCCCAGGTTCAGCGTGAGCCGTTCTCCGACGTTCACGGTGTCGTCAATGAAGAGGCCGTGATCGCGGGAGATGCCGCCGTACCGGTAGGGCTCCTGGATGACCTGGTAGAGGTACCCGCCCGACTGGTACTGGTAGGCGCTGTTCGGCCCGGCGGCCACCGCGGTTTCGGCAACTCCACGGGCGAGCTGGACGCCGAAGCGGAACTCATGCTGCGCGCCGAGGAAGTCATCCGCGTAGTGCGTGATCTTGGCGTTGAACTGGTTGCTCCAGGTCCGGTAGTCCCACGGATAAGTGATCCCACCCTCGTAGGTCGTCGTCGGCTCCGCGTCGTAGTTGACGAAGGGCATGTCGAAGCTGCCGGTCGGCGAGTCGTGGATGTCGCTCGCCGTCCACTGGGAATAGCGCGCCTCGAAGATCGTGGTGTCCGAGATCGTGCTTGTCAGGCCACCCGCGAAAGTGACCGTGGCCCCCCGCTCCACGAAAGCGGCGGAGGCGCTCACGTTCGGTGAACTGCCGCCAATGAACGCCCAGTCCTCGATATGGGAGTTCACGAAGACCTCGTGGCGGTCCGAGAGCTTCGTGGTGAGCTTCAGACTCAGCTTGTCGTTCTCGCTATTGTCGGCTGTGGCGTCCGCCGGATTGTTTCCGGCTTCCCAGGCGCTGTCCCGTGAGTACTGGCCGCCCGCCATGAACCACATCCGCTCGCGAATCACCGGGCCGCCCACGGTCAGGGTGATGTCAGCGAAGTTGTCCCGCTCGTAGGCGAACGCGTCCGGGCTTCCCTCCGAGACCGGCTCCCCGGTACCGGCGTCCGCGTAGATCTCGGGGAAGGTGAGGGCGTCGCTCTGGTAGAAGTAGTTGCCGGCCCCGCTGAAGACATCGCCGCCCTTCTTGGTCACGATCTTGAAGGTGCCGCCGGTGGCGTTGCCGAACTCGGCCGGCGCGCCGACCCCGATGATCTCGACCTCCTCGATCATGTCCACGTTGGGATCTCCCCAGGAAGAGCCGGTTTCCGGGGCACTCGTCTCGACACCGTCGATGTTCCACGAGTTCGACTGCTGGTTCGAGCCGAAGGCGATCGCCCGGTCGCCGCCGCCGCCGCTGTTCATCTGGCTGATCCCGGGCGAGATGTGGACGTAGTCGTAGAAGTTCCGTTCGGTCGGCAGTTCCTCGACGAGTTCGGTGTTGAAGGTGGTGATGGAGGCGTTCGAGCTGACATCGAGCAGCGGGGCCTCGGCGACGACCTGGACCGTTTCGGTGACGCCGGAAAGGCTGAGCGCGGCGTCGAGAGTCACCGTCGTGGTGATGCCGACCCTCACGCCCTCGAAGCGCACGGTGTCGAAGCCGGACAGCGACACCTCGACGGCGTAGTCGCCGGCGGGGAGGGCCGGGAATCGGAACACCCCGGACTCGTTCGTGACCGCGGTTCGGGAACCACCAATGATGGCGTCACTCAGGAGCGTCGCGGTGGCGCCCGGGATCACGGCGCCGCTGTCGTCGGTGACAGTGCCCCGGATCAGCCCGTTGTCCTGGGCAAGGGATGCCGCCGGAAGCGCCAGCGCCAGGATCAGGATCCCGAGCGCCAGCGCTGCCGGCCGTGGAAAGCGGAAACGATGCATCATGAGCTTCTCCCTGGAGAATCTCCGGAGATTTGGTTCACAGGATTCGGTTCGGTGGATTGAAGGGCGGGATTCTCGCCGAATCGGTCCGTTTTTTCCACCATTTCGGCTCCTTGGGAGGGTGCCGACGGCATCGACTGCCATCGCCAAGAGCAATCAGGGTGCCGTGCCGAATGGCGGGCCCGCGGTCACCGGCAATCGGGACTGGTGAGGACAGCGCGGACGGCGTAGAGGTCGGCCGTGTCGGCCTGTCCGACGGCGCGCGCCGCCCGCCCTGCAGTGGACAGTGTTCCGGAGTCGAAGGGGCGGAGCGCGAGTGACCGCCGAAGCACGGCGAGCGCCTCGTCATGTCGTTCGAGTGCGGCGAGCGCGCTTCCAAGTTCGGTCAGATCGGCCGCGAGTTCCAGAGAGTCCGCGCCGGCGCTCGGCGCCCCTCTTCCCACCAGGACGTCTTCCCAAAGCCGGGCGGCCGTGTCCATATCGCCGCGTGAAGCGGCCTCGCGCGCCTGCCGTCGTCTGCGCTCGTTGGCGTTGGCGCGTTCCCAGGCGTCCGCTTCAACGGCCTTCACCGCTTCGAGACGGACCAGAACCGCTTCGGCTGCGGGCGCGTCTCCGAGCCGCCGCAGGGCGGCGTGGAGGCTGGTCAGGATCGCGGCGTGGTCGGGGGCCGCGTCGGCGAGACGGGTGAGTTCACCCGCCGCGCGCTCGACCTGTCCCTCCCGCAGCGCGGCTTTCGCAAGCGCGAACCGGGTGTTCAGGGACTCCGGACGGCGCGCCGCCCGGCTTTCGAGAAGGGTCAGCAGTTCCGGGTCCCCGGCCGCGACGATTGCATCGAGCGCCACGCTCGCCGTCTCGCCGGCGCTGGCCGGATCGAGACGAAGCGCCTCGCGGTAGGCATCGAGCGATCCCTCCATGTCCAGCCGGAAGGCGCGCAGGCGGCCGAGCGTCATCCAGAGGGCGGGCTCGTCCCGGAGTCCGGCGGCCAGCGCGCGCTCAGCCGCCGCCAGGGCTTCCTCCGGGGCCGCTTCGATCGATGTCCAGGCGACGAGGAACAGACCTTGGGGATCGTCCGGCGCGATGTCGGCCGCCACCCGGGCCGCACACTGCGCGAGTCGGGGAATCCCGGCCTCGTCGGCCGCGAGCGCCAGCGCAGTCCAGGGCGCCGGCCGGTCCGGCGCCTGTACCCTCGCCTTCGTTGCCGCATCGAGGCTCGTTTCGAGGAGCATTACCCGCGAATCGCTCATGGGATCGGCGCTGTCCGACGCGGCGAGTCGCCGTGCGAAGTTGGACCGAGCCAGGAGAGCGGGCAGGTAGGTCGGAGCGAGGCGCAGGGCCGCCTCGGTGGCCTCCACGGCGTCCCCCAGCTGGCCGGTCGCTCCGAGCGCCTCGGAGTAGAGCGCCCACGCGAGCCCGGGGCGCTGTACGGGGATCGCTCCCCGGGGGGCTTCGGGGCCGTAAGAAACGACCGCCGCGCCGAGGTGGTCCGCGGCAACCTCCCATTCACCCCGTTCCGCCGCGAGCGCGCCGAGCTGGAATCGGGCCGGGCCATGGAAGGGGACGTCGTCGACCACCGACAGGAGGATCGGGATCGCTCGATCGACTTCCTCGGCGGCGAGAAGCGCGATGGCCCGCTCCATCCGGGCTCGGACATCGCCGGCAGGCTGGTTTGCGCCGCTGGCGGCTACGCCGGCAACGACAAGAACGAGGGCGAAACCGGGAATGACATTGCGCGGAAACGGGTCAGTGCGTGTTTCGCTCGCCTCGGGCGAGCGATGCCGGCCGGAGGCCGGCGCTCCGAGCGCGGTCATGGCGGCGGGAGGGCGACCGGCGCGGAGCCGCGGCGGAGGAGCCAGGTACGGCGAGCGGCGATGGCGCCGTGGTTCTCCGTTAGACCGTCCGGCCAACGCACTTCGATCTCCACCGGTTGCGCCTCGGAATCCCCCAGGGATCCAAGTCCGAAGTGCAGAATCCGCTCGCTGTCGGAGGCGTAGCTCCCGCCAGCTCGCTGCCATCGCGACTGGCGGGGCGAGGCGAGCGTCACCCGGGCCCCCACGGCGTCACGTTCTCCCCCGGGATCCACGAGCCGGAGCCGGATCCAGGACCCCTCGGCCGGCGTGTTCCGAGCCCAGAGAGTGGGGACGTCGTCCTGGTTGGCGACCGCGATCTCCCACTGGCCGTCCGCCTCGACGTCGATGAGCGCCATTCCCCGGGAGGATCGTACGGGCGGCCCCAGGGTTCCCGCTCGGTAGGTCCGGCCGTCCCGGAGGAAGAGCTGATCCGGCTGCACATAGGTCTCTCCGAGCGCCGGATCGTCCTCGACCTGCGGATAGAGGTGTCCGTTCGCGAAGGCGACGTCCAGGTCGCCGTCGTTCTCGGCGTCGAAGAAGAGGGCGCCCCAGCCCAGCGGCCGGAAGGTCGCGGTCGCCATACCCGCGCCCACCGCGTCCTCGAGGAAGAGCGAGGGGCCGACTCCCTGGTAGAAGGCGTAGTGGTCGTGGGCGAAATTCGTGACCACCAGGTCGGGCAAACCGTCTTCGTCCGCATCCGCGGCGGCCACCCCCATGCTTCCCTGCGTCGCGCCGTCGGCGCTGAGCGCGACCCCCGCGAACAGCCCCGCATCCCGGAAGACGCCGCCACGGTTCTCGAGCATGTCGTTCGGACCGCTGTCGTTGGCCACGAAGATGTCCTGGTCGCCGTCATCGTCGAAGTCGAGCGCGACGGCCCCCATGGAATAGCGCGCCGGAACGGCTCCGATTCCGGAGGCGTCGCTCGCATCCTCGAACGTGCCGTCCCCGCGCCCGCGGAAGAAGCGGTTGGCCTGCGGAACGAGGCCGCGCGGGCCGTCGAGCACGGACACCCTCCCGCGCCAGCGCCGGGTGCGCCGTCCGGCCCGGATGGCCGGCTCGTCCGTTTCGATGTAGTTGGCGACGAAGAGGTCGAGCGTGCGGTCGCCGTCGGCGTCCAGGAAGACGGCTCCGATGCTCCACCCGGGGTGCGCGACCCCGGCTCGCTCTCCCACCTCCGAGAACGTTCCGTCCCCGTTGTTCCGAAAGAGAAGGTTCGGACCCAGGGCCGTCACGTAGAGATCGGGGAAACCGTCGCCGTCGAAGTCCGCGCTCACCGCGCCCTGGCCGTAGGCATCGGTCACGATCCCGGCAGCCTCGGTCACATCGGAGAAACGCCGTCCGCCCTCGTTCCGGTAGAGAACGCCGGATCGGGCCTGCCAGGCGCCCTCTGGATCGTCCCAGGAGGGGGCATTGGGGAAATAGAGGTCGGGTAACCCGTCCTGGTCGTAGTCGAGGACGGCGACCCCCGTCCCGGTGGACTCGGCGATGTGGTTCTTCTCGGGTCCTCCCGTCCCGGTCTCGACCGAGAGGCCCGCCTCGGCGGCGACGTCGCGGTATTCCTGGCCCGCAACCGGCGAGGGGAGTGCCGAAGCCAGGACGATCACCAGAATCCCGGCAGCGGCTCGAGCCACCCGGGTCGCGGGTCGCTCAGTCCCGCGGCGCCGGCTGTTCGTGCCCCAGTACCGGGTGCGGGATGTAGGGCGCCTCGAGCGCCGCAATCGTTTCCTCATCGAGCGTCAGATCCACGGCAGCGGCGAGTTCCTCCATCTGTTCGACGCGGGTGGTGCCCACGATCGCCGAATCCACTCCCGGCACCGACAGAAGCCAGGCGAGCGCCACTTTCGCCGGCTTTTCGCCGAGGCGAGCGGAGACTTCGATCAGGGTGTCCAGCACCTCGAAGTCCGCCTCTTCGTAGTACAACCGGTCCGCGTAGTCATCGTCCCGGGCCCGCGCCGTCGGATCGCGGCGCGTTCGGGTGCGGTTTCCGGCCAGGAATCCCCGGGCGAGCGGGCTCCAGGGAATCATGCCGATCCCCTGGTCGAGGCAGAGCGGCACCATCTCGCGCTCCTCTTCGCGATACACGAGATTCAGGTGGTTCTGCATCGAGACGAACCGCGAAGCGCCCATGGCGTCCGCGGTGAAGAGCATGGTCGCGAACTCCCAGGCGGCCATGCTGCTGGCGCCGAGATAGCGCACTTTCCCGGCCTTCACGAGCGAATCGAGCGCCTCGACGGTCTCCTCGACGGGGGTTTCGTGGTCGAAGCGGTGGATCTGGTAGAGGTCGATGTAATCGAGCCCGAGGCGCTTCAGGGAGGCGTCGCAGGCGGCCACGATGTGCTTTCGCGAAAGGCCGCCGCGGTTCGGGCCCTTCGCGACCGGGAAATACACCTTGCTGGCGAGCACGTAGTCCTCGCGGTGCGCCAGCTCGCGGAGCATCTTGCCGGTGATCTCCTCACTGACTCCCTTCGAGTACATGTTCGCGGTGTCGAAGAAGTTGATCCCGAGGTCCAGCGCCTTCCGGAAATGAGCGCGTGACGCTGCCTCGTCGAGAATCCAGGAACGCCAGTTCGGATCGCCGTACGTCATGCAGCCAAGCGTCAGCCGGCTGACCTCGAGGCCCGTGGTGCCCAGCCGCACGGTCTTCATGAAGCGCTCCCTTCCTCGATGCGGGTGCCGGCCAGCCGTACTACCAGGATGGCCGCAGCGATGCCGACAATGAGCGCGATTCCCGGGGACACTCCGAAGCTGGTCGGGAGGATGCCGAGGACGATCGCGATTCCCGCCGCGCTCAGCGCGTAGGGAAGCTGCGTCTTGACGTGATCCAGGTGGTCGCAGGCCGAGGCCATGGAGCTGAGCACGGTCGTGTCGGAGATCGGCGAGCAGTGGTCTCCGAAGACCGCGCCCGCCAGCACCGCTCCGACGACACCCATCAGGATGGGATCCGAAACGGCGACCGCCAGCCCGGCGTTCTGCGCCAGTGCGTGGGAGAGGGGGATCACGAGCGGCATGAGCACGGCCATGGTGGCCCAGCTCGTTCCGGTCGCGAACGCCATCACCCCGGCGACCACGAAGGTGAGCGTGGGCAGCAGACTCGGATTCAGGACGTTCTGGAGCACCTGGACGAGGTACTGCGCGGCGTGGAGTTCCGCGGTCACGTCGCCGATGCACCAGGCGAGCACCAGGATCACGATCGCGAGCACCATGGACTTGAGTCCGGCGATCCAGGCGCCGATCGCGGCGCCAAGCGTGAGGATCCGGCGGGCCACCGCGAGCACGATACCCGTCACGCAACCGGCGACCGAGGCCCACAACAGCGAGACGTACGAATCCGAGTTGGTGACGATGTCGCGGAGGCCGTAAGCCGCGACTCCCTCGGCGGCGAGGGCGCCCGTGCCCGTCAGCCAGATCGCGATTCCCGCGGTGACCAGAACGGCCAGAACGGGAAACACGCCTCCCATCCAGAGTCCCGACGCGACCTTCGCTACGCCGGGGTCCTCGTCAAGTGATTCGGTGGCCGGCTCGGAGCCCGGCCGGAGGGGCTGGTTGAGGCGCCGCGCCCGCTCCTCAGCGGCGCGCATCGGGCCAAAGTCCCGCCCCAGGAACCCGACCGCCAGCGCGAGGGCAAAAGAGAAGATGGGATAGAACCGGTAGGGGATGGTGCGCAGGAACACGGAGTAACCGTCTTCGGGATAGTCGATCAGCTCCAGGCCCTGGTCGATAAGCCCCACTTCGTAGCCGACCCAGGTGGAGACGATGACGGTGCTGGCCACCGAGGCCGCTCCGGTGTCGGTCAGAAATGCCAGCTTCTCGCGGGAGACCCGGAGACCGTCGGTGATGGGCCGCATCAGGTTGCCGCGGATGATCACGTTCGCGTAGTCGTCGAAAAAGACGACGAGCGCGGTCACCATGGTGCTGACCTGGCCGCGCCGCGCGGTGCGGGCAAAGCTCGTGATGAGCTGGGCGAAACCCCGCGCCCCCCCGCTCCTCGAGAGGATCCCGGCGAGGCCGCCGAACATCATGCTGAAGATGATGATGTGGGCGCGGTCGCTGTCGGTGACCGCGCCGACCACGTAGCGGCTCCCCACCTCGAAGAATCCGGCGAGGGGATTGAAGTTCAGGAGCAGGGTGCTCCCGATCCAGACGCCCGCTACCAGGGCGAGGACCACCTGACGGAAGAGGACCGCGAGCAGGATCGCGAGCACCGGTGGGGCGAGCGACCAGATGCCCGGGATGGCCCGGGTTCCCGCGGCTCCCCGCGCGGCGCCGTCCGCCGCCGCGATCTCGAACCGCCCGCTGTCCGAGACCCGGACGTTCGAAAAGACGACGGCGCCATCGCCCCGGAGCGTCGCGGAACCGGCTTCGGCCACACCGCCGAGTCGCGGCGTTCCGCGATACCCGGTGAGCGGATCGCCCGATTCCGCTTGCGGGGTGACAACGATCTCGAACGGGACGCTGGTGAGCACCACCCGCGGTGCTTCGATCGCAAACGAGGCGGGGTGCTGCTCCATCGCGGGGGCCGCTTGCCGGGCCTCGGCCGATCCCGCAAAACAACAGATCGCAACGGCGTACGCCGCCCACGACGCCGGAGAGAACCTGGTCCGGGCACGAAACCTGAGCGGCCGCGTCATTCCGGCGCAGGATACCGGGAATTCGCGCTCCCTAGACCCACCATGCCGGTCGGAGGCCGGTGTTCCACGGCGGCGCGATGTGAGGATCGGTGGAGTTACGACGTGCGCGGCGCGGAGCGCCGCGCGTGCCGGTCTGGAGACCGGCGTTCCGGAGTCCCGGCGACGACCTACTCTCCCACAGCGCTTCCGCTGCAGTACCATCGGCGCTGGAGGACTTTACTGCCGTGTTCGGAATGGGAACGGGTGTGGCCCCTCCGCTCGGGTCACCGGGACAAAAACGATCCGTTCGAAATGTTGGAAGCGTCTAGCGGGACGTTCCGGAGTGCGGAACGTCAAGATGCTTTTGCGTGACAGTAGCTCCGGCGAATCCGTCATTCCCGGTAACAGACAATTCCTGTCACCGGGAACTCGTGATACGCACGATGTGGTCAAGCCTCACGGCCGATTAGTACCCGTCAGCTGAGACGATTACTCGCCTTACACTCCGGGCCTATCAACCTGGTGGTCTTCCAGGGGCCTTCAGGGATCTGATGATCCGGGAGATCTAATCTCGGGTGGGGCTTCGCGCTTAGATGCTTTCAGCGCTTATCCCGTCCGAACGTGACTACCGAGCAATGCCCCGAGGCGGAACAACTCGTACATCAGAGGTTCGTCCAGCCCGGTCCTCTCGTACTAGGGCCAGCTCCCCTCAAATCTCCTGCGCCCACGACAGATGAGGACCGAACTGTCTCACGACGTTCTGAACCCAGCTCGCGTACCGCTTTAATGGGCGAACAGCCCAACCCTTGGAACCTGTTTCAGCTCCAGGATGCGATGAGCCGACATCGAGGTGCCAAACCTAGCCGTCGATATGAACTCTTGGGCTAGATAAGCCTGTTATCCCCGGAGTA
>JAJEIY010000018.1 GCA_022828085.1 Acidobacteriota bacterium
CCCCCACGCCCGGGGGGGTGGGCCCCCCGGGTTTGTACGGCGGGTCGGCCCCCGGCCCGGGGGGGGCCCCCCCCCGCCCACGTCGAGACGTTGACCTGCGGAATGGTTCTTTCCTCCGCGTCCACCTGAACGGACCGGGACTCGCCGTACCGCGTTCCGTAGAGGCCGATCACAACGGTTCGCCCGCGGTGCTACGGCCCGCTGGCAACAGTCCGAGACCGACGGCTCCCTCGGACTCAGCGCCACTCCTTCCGGAGCGGCCCCTCATAGGCGGAACCCTCGGTCGCGCGGTCTCGCCACATCCCGAACGCATCTTCGCGCCGTCGTTGGTCTTCCAGATAGCGGCCCACCGCACGCCGCACGGCCTCCGCACGCGAGATGCCCTCATTCCGGCATAGCGCCTTCAGCCGTTCGGCCTGTTCGTCCGGGAGTGAGATCGTCATTCTCATGCTGTGGACGGACGATAGCGGTTCTGTTCGACCGTGCGGCCGCGAGCCCCTCTCGTTCGCGGAAGCGCGGCGCCGTTGCGGCCCTGCGGGCCGCGTGCCGGTCAGAGACCGGCGTTCCAAGCCGGTGCGTGTTGGGGCCGAGGCCCTACGCACCCTGCGGCCCTGCGGGCCGCGTGCCGGCTGAAGCCGGCGCTCCAAGCCGTTGCGCCGTGAAGCGACAAAAAACGTCGCCAACTGCTCTCCTGGGGCCAGCCCAGGTTCTACGACTTCCCTGCCGGTGTGCCTGCGTCTTTGATGACCTCCATCGCTGTTGCGACAAAACCTGACACGTCGGCGAGATTGGAGGGGAGGATGATGGTGTTGTTCGTTCGGGCGAGGTTGCCGAACTCGGAGACGTACTGTTCGGCCACGCGGATGCGGGCGGAATCGAGTCCGCCGGGGGAGGAAATCGCGTCGCCCACCTTGCGGATTCCTTCGGCGGTGGCCTCGGCGACGGCGCGGATGGCGTGGGCCTCGCCTTCCGCTTCGTTGATCTGCTTCTGGCGCTGGGCCTCCGACTCGCGGATGACGCGCTGCTTCTCGCCTTCGGCGCGGTTGATCTGTGACTCGCGGTCGGCCTCGGATTCAAGGATGGTCGCCCGCTTCTCGCGTTCGGCGCGCATCTGCTTTTCCATCGCGGCCAGCACGTCCCGCGGCGGGGCGATGTCGCGGATCTCGTAGCGGAGGACCTTCACCCCCCAGGGGTCGCTGGCGCGGTCCACTTCCTGGACCACCGACGCGTTGATCGCCGCCCGCTCCTCGAAGGTCCGGTCGAGGTCGATCTTGCCGACCTCGCTACGGAGCGTGGTCTGCGCGAGCTGGGCGATAGCGAACCCGTAGTCGCCGATGCCGTAGGAGGCGCGCTGCGCATCCACCACCTGGAGATAGAGGACGCCGTCGACCGCGATCTGGACGTTGTCGCGGGTGATGCAGACCTGCTGGGGGACATCGATGGCCCGCTCTTTGAGCGAGTGCTTGTAGGCGACGCGGTCCAGGAACGGGACCAGGATGTGAAACCCGGCCTGCAGGCTGGTGCGGTAGCGCCCCAGCCGTTCCACCACGAAGACCTGCTGCTGGGGCACGACCCGGGCGGTCCGGTACAGCGTGATCACGGCGACCACCGCGATCAGGACGGTGACAATCGAAAAACTCGTTACTTCCATGGTTCTCTCAGATGGGCTGTGCCCTCAAGGGACCTACTCCGGCTCGACGAACAGCGTGATCCCCTCCATGCGCACGACGCGCACGACCGTTCCAGCTTCGATCGGGTGTCCGGTCGCGCTGCGCGCCGGCCAGGAAGAGCCCCGGAACTCGGCGTTGCCCGGCGTTGCGGGCAGGATGGTCGAGGTGGCGGGCCCGATCTCCCCGACCAGCGATTCGCTGCCGACCTTGCCGGTGTCCGTCGGCCTCGTGAGGCGCCGCCTGACGAAGAAGGCCGAAACCGCCAGCAGCGAGAAGACCAGGAACTGCGCCGCCAGGTCGGTCATCCCGACACCGGCCAGCAGACCCACGACGATCGCCGCGACCCCGGCGAAGAGCAGCCAGAGTTCGCCGCCGGCCAGCAGTTCAATGAGAGCCAGGATGATCCCGGCTCCGATCCAGATCCACCAAGCCACGCCCTGACTCTATCCGGTAAAGAGACGGCCCTCCGGCTCCACCCCGACATCCAGCCCCCAGGCGGTCCACCCCGCAACTTCCCGCCTGGCGAAGAGCTCGATCTTCCGCTGCTCCGGGAACATCCGCTCGATCCGCCTCCGCACCTCCTCCGGCTTGGCCGAGTGGGGCCCGCGCTCCGCCCGGACGAGCTGCCGCTCGTTGCGCGCGCCCCGCGGCGTCGGGATGCGGCCCCGCCGGAACACCAGGCACAGCTCGCACTGGCTCATCGTGTAAAAGCCGGGATTCACCCGCTCCTTGTCCCAGACGAAGGCAACCGTGGCCCAGTCGAAGCCCCACGCCTTGCCGAGGTCGATCGCCTGGTCGAGGTGGGGGCTGGTCGCCCACAGGAAGAGGAGGCTGTTCTCCGCCGCGATGGACCCGACCGGCAGCTTCTTCAGATCGGTCAGGGTGACCGTCGCGTAGTGGCGGATCGCCCCGCCGGTATCGCCGCTCGCGGGGCCGGCGTGCTGGAGCTGGCCCTTGTAATCCCAGGGTGGGTCCGCGTAGATGATCCCGAAGCGTTCCGCGGGGAGCGGCGGAAAAGCCGGCCCGCTCGTCCGCGCCACGCGAGGGCTCCCCTCAGAGCGCCTGCGCGAAGTCGGCGATCAGGTCCTCCGCCGCCTCGACCCCGGTGGAGAACCGCATCAGCCCCTCGTTGATCCCCATTTCCGCCCGCGCCTCGGGCGGCAGGCCGCTGTGGATCGCGGCAGCGGGCCGGATGATCAGCGATTCGACCCCGCCGAGGCTCGCGGCGACCGTGGGCAACTCGAGGCGCGCAGCGAAGGCATCCGCGGCCTCCCCGCCACCCGCATGGACGAAGGCCATCATCCCCCCGAAGCCGCCGCTCAGGAGGCGCGCCGCCCGGGCGTGCTGGGCGTGCGACGCCAGACCGGGGTAGTGGACCTCCTCGATCTCCGGGCGGCCCTCCAGAAAACGCGCCAGCTCCAGCGCGTTCGCCGACTGCCGGCGCACCCGGAGACCGATCGTCTTGAGTCCCCGCTCGAGCAGCACGCAGGCGTGGGGATCGAGCGAGCCGCCCAGGTGGTCGAGGGTGAGCTTGATCCGGCGCACCCGTTCGGCGGACCCGGCGACCGATCCCGCCACCAGGTCGTTGTGCCCGTTCATGTACTTCGTGGCGCTCTCCATCACCAGATCGAAGCCGAGCTCGGCCGGACGGCAGAGCACGGGGCTCGCGAAGGTGTTGTCGATCATCGAGATCAGCCCGTTCGCCCGCGCGAACTCCACCACCGCCTCCAGATCTGCCATCTGGACGAGCGGATTCGTCAGGGTCTCGACATAGATGAGCCGCGTCGACGGGGTCATCGCCGCGTCCCACGACGCGGGATCCTGCGGATCGATCTTCGTATGGTTGATCCCCCAGCGCGGCAGGTCGTGCTCCAGCATGTTGGCGGTCCCGCCGTAGACCACGTCCTGCACCAGCAGGTGGCCCCCGGCGCCCAGGAACGTCATGAGCGCCGACGAGATCGCCGCCATCCCGCTTCCCGTGACCAGCGCGTCCTCGGCACCCTCCAGCGACGCGATCCGCTGGTGGAGCACCGCGTGGTTCGGGCTGTTCGAGAGCCGCAGATAGCCCACGTCGTGGTACTCCTCACCGTGATACTCGAAGTTCGCGGTCTGGAACACCGGCGTCGAAACCGCGCCGAACGGCCGGGGGGAGAGCGCCCCCTCATGGACGGCGCGGGTGTCGAGGCTCGGGGAACGATCGTCGTCGGGCAAGGGAAGTCCTTTCAGGAGCGGCTGGGGACGGCGGCCTCGTAGGCGGCCGCCATGAGCGGGTTTTCGACGAGCTCCACGCGGATGACGCCGGCGAAGCCGGACGGGAGACGCCGCGCCAGCTCGCCGTGCACGTAGCGGCAGAGGAACTCGGTGGTGGTGTTCTCGCCCGGAAACGTCTCGTCGAGATCGGCGTAGCGGAGCGGCGCGAGGGCCTCCCCGAGCGAGTCCTTCGCCCAGGCGAGGTCGAGCAGCACGCCGTGTTCATCCAGTTCCGGGCCGCGGAACTCGGCGGTGACCGCGTAGGTCGCCCCGTGGCGGTTCTGCGCCGGGCCGAACATTGCGCCGCGGAGCGAGTGGGAGCACATCACGTGGTCGCGGACGGAGATGCTGAACACCGGAAGGACGCCTCGAAGGGCGCCCGACTCTACCGCGAAGACGCGAGCCGCCGAATCCGTACACTGCGCGGCCGGAGACTCCCCATGCCCGACTTCGATCCCATCCCGATCGCCGAAGAGATCATCGCCGCCCGCGCCGCCGGCGCTCGCCTCGCCCCCTTCACCGGCCGCGTTCCCGGATTCGGGTTCGACGAGGCGTACCAGGTGGCAGGGATCGTCGCCTGCCGCCGCGCCGCCCGCTCGCCGGTGGCCGGCCGCAAGATCGGGTTCACGAACCCGGCGCTCTGGGAAGCGGCCGGGCTGACCCATCCGGTGTGGGGGAACATGTTCGAGGAAACGGTGACGCGCACCGGGCCCGGGGGCGAGACCCCGGCGATCGACATGGCCGGGTCCGTGGAACCCAAGGTCGAGATCGAGGTGGTGGTCGTGCTCCGTTCGGTCCCCCAGCGCGGAGACCGGGGCGCCGCCGTCGCCCGCCACGTGGCGGAGATCGGTTTCGGCTTCGAGATCGTGGACTCGCCGTATCCGGGGTGGAACATGCGCCCCGCCGACGCGGTCGCGGCCGGCGGGATCCATCATGGACTCGCGGTGGGGCCGACGGTCCCGGTGACCGATCCCGAGGCCACCGCCGCGGCGATGGCCGACCTCACCGTGTCCATGACCCTGTCCACGGGCTCCGAACCCCCGCGCCACGTGGCCGACGGGGCAGGCCGCATGGTCCTCGGGAATCCGCTGGATGCGGTCGGCGTGCTCGTGGAGATGGCCGCCGACCGGGGGAGCCCGCTCGCCGCCGGCGAGATCGTCACCACGGGATCGCTGGCTCCACCCCTCGCGGCGGCCGCCGGGGAGCTCTACCGGGCGGAGGCGGGAGCCGGCGCGCTCCCGGCCGCCAGCGTCGCGCTCCGGTAGCCCGCTACGGCTCGCAGGGAGCCTGACGGCGGACGTCGTTTACCGGGACCGCATCCCGCGTGAGGTCCGCGAACTCTCCGGGGGACAGGCCCAGGTCATCGAGCACCCCGCACACCCGCGGAGCGACGCCGGGCAGCGTCACGCACTCCCGCTCGCTCAGACGCGCATCGAGCGCCGGGGACCGCAGCAGCGCGCGGCCGTCCACCCACATCGCCAGGACGTCCTCGTCCCCCGCGGTCAGCACCGCCTCGTACGGGTCCCCGCCGGCGTGGCGGACCAGCATCAGGTCGGCCCGGAGCCCGGGCCGGATCGCCCCGAACCGGTCCTCCACTCCCAGCGCGTAGGCGCCGCTCGCGGTCGCCATGCGCCAGAGCGCGTCGGCCGGCAGCTCGGCCCCGGACGCCGCCGCCACCCGCCGCGCGCACCGGACCTCCTCCCGCATGTTGAAGGATCCGCTCGGCGACCAGTCCGTCGAGAGCGCGATGCGGACGCCGCTCGCGAGCGCCGCGCCGAGATCGATCGTCTCGCCGTAGAGGGCGAGGTTCGACCGCGGCGACCAGACCAGCGTCACGTCGAACTCCCGCATCACCGCGTAGTCGTCGCGGTCCGTGGCGACCCCGTGAACGAGCGAATAGCGCCGGTCGCGGCGCCTCACGCGCTCCAGGTAGCGCGCCACTTCCGCCCGTGCGGCGCAGCTCGCGGGGCGTCCCTCCCCGACGTGCGGCACGTAGGCCATGAACGTCAGGTCGTCGTCCTCGCCGGGCGCGAAGGTGTGGGCGGGGCCGCCCCGGCACTCGGCCGCCAGGTCCTCGACAACCTGGAACGAGAACGGGAAGGTCCGGACGTCCGCTTCGGCGTCGTAGAGGGCCAGATCGCCGGGCCGCTCGTGGCGGCCGATGTTCCGGATCACCCCGGGGGCGCCGCCGGAGCCGGCGATGGTGGAGGCGCCGCCCAGCAGGTGGCGCAACTCCACGGCCGTCAGCACGGCGCTCATTCGCGGGTTTTCGGAAGCGAAGCGGTAGCGCTCCGGGATCGGCAGCGGCGTCTTCCCGCCGGCGCCGAGACGCCATTCGTCGCGGTGGGCGTAGCCCGGATGCAGGTTCGGGTCGGGGAAGGCGTAGCTGGTGGCGGGATGTTCGTGAGCGTTGACGAAACCCGGCGAGAGCACAGCGAGGCCCCGGCAATCGAGGACCGCGGCGTCCGGATACACCGTCCGCAGGGTGTCGAAATCCGTCACTCTGCCGATGCCGCCGTTACCGCGGACGTGCACGCCGTGGCCGGGTTGGCGCCCGGCCGGCAGCAGCGCGTCGGCGCCGATGATCAGTCCGGGCATCCGCGGGCCGGTGTCGGCCGCCGGCGTGAACTCGCAAAGCGGTTGCGCGGGCGCTGCGCCAGCGCCCAGCACGATCGAGATCAAGGCGGCGGCCCGCACGCCGCGGACGCCCGACAGGCTGGTCATGCGGCGGCTAGTCTAAGAGCCGCCCGTGTCCCCAGCGATCCGGCGGCGGGAGCCGCGCCTGCCCACGACGCCTCGGTTCCACCGCGTGCGGGAGGCCTCCCGGAACCCGCACACCGTCATGCACGAGGTGCTCCGGGAGCACGGGGACGTCGCTCGCTGGCGCGGTCTCTTCGATATCTGTCTCGTGAACCACCCGGACCTCATCCGTCCGGTGCTGACGCAGGACCATCGCCACTTCTCCAAGAACACCATCCACTACCGGATGCTCCGCCAGGTGATGGGGAACGGCCTGGTCACGAACGACGGACCCGACTGGGTGCGCCAGCGAAGACTGATCCAGCCGGCGTTCGCGAGCCGCCGGCTGGCCCGCTTCGACGGCACGATCAACGCGCTCACCGCCTCGCTGCTGACCCGCTGGGAGCGGCAGGACCCGGCCGAGGCCGTCTGGATCGACCGGGAGATGAGCGCGCTGACGTTCGACATCGTCGGCGAGACGCTCTTCGGGCGCGACATCAAGGAGCACGCCCGCGAAATGGCGGAGATCCTGGAGGTCGTCAACCTGTCCAGTAGCGACCTGCGCTCGTTCCTGACGCTCTATCCGTGGATCCCCACGGTCTACAACCGCAGGTGGAAGCGGGCCATGAAGCGTCTGGACGGCATCGTCTACGGACTCATGGAAGCGCGCGGGGCCGGCGGAAACGGCAGCGACGACCTCCTGGGCCGGCTTTTCGCGGCCCGCGACGAGGAGACCGGCGAGGGAATGCACGACCGGCAGATCCGGGACGAGGCCGTGACGCTGATCCTCGCGGGGCACGAGACGTCCGCCATGGCGCTCTCGTGGACGCTCTACCTCCTGGCCACGCATCCCGAGATCGAGACGCGGCTCGTGGAACATCTCGAGGCCGAGCTGCACGGCGCGCCGGCCGGGACGGAGGACCTCCCCCGGCTCACCTATCTCAAGCAGGTCGTACAGGAGGCGATGCGCATCTACCCGCCGGTGTGGGGAGTCGTGCGCCGGGCGGAAGAAGAGACGGAAATGGGGGACTACGTGCTGCCGGCGAGGACCTGGATCGGGATCGTCACGTGGGCGCTCCACCGGCATCCCGAGTTCTGGCCCGACCCGGAGCGCTTCGACCCGGACCGGTTCGCGCCGGAACGGGCCGAGGAGAGGGATTTCTTTTCCTACCTGCCCTTCGCGGCGGGACCCCGAACCTGCATCGGGGCCGGCATGGCGATGCTCGAGATCCAGCTGATCCTCGCCCAGCTCGTGCCGCGGTTCCGGATGCGCGTCGTCCCCGGCCATCCGATCGAGACGGAGGCGGTGGTGACGTTGAAACCACGCCACGGAATTCCCGTGACCCTCAGCCGGCGCTGAGCCGGGCCCCGATTGCTGCCGTTCGAAATCAGCGGGCCTGTCAGCTTGGGCTGTGCTTGGGCCTCGTGCAACACCGCGTGTTGCACAGTTCAGGTAACACTTGACTTTGGGGAGGAGCCCTCACTAGGGTGATTGCCCAGTGACGAAGGGAGTCGCCATCCGGGAGGTCCGCTCGCATGAGTGACACGGCCGCTGCGATCGCGGTTGTTCGGTCCGCCGAACAGTATCTGGAGAAACACCGCGAACAGCTCGTTCGGGAGTATGGGGACAAGTGCCTGGTGGTCCGGGACGAGGAAGTTCACGGGGCTTATCCGAGCCTCGATGAGGCCGTTCGGGCCGGATACGCGAAATTCGGCGACGAGCCCTTTCTGGCCATGGCAGCTACGGAGGAAGAACAGACGATCTCACCGCCGGCATCCATGCTGGCGATGGGGCTTGGGTGAGCCCGAGTCTGCGGATCAGGTAGCCATCGCCTCGTCAGTTGGTACAGGCGGGACCGGTCGTGGATATCGAGATCTCCAGCGGACGGGCGGGGACCCCCACTGTCAACGGAAAAGGGCTGATCGACACGGGCGCGTCCGTGACCTTCGTTACGCCGCAAGTTGTCGAGCGTGCACGCCTACAGGTCCTGCGGACCACCCCGCCAATCTCCTTTTCCACTGTCAATGATGATGGGACAGGGCGATCTCCGGTTTACGGAGCTCGAGTTTCTGTTGTAGGCCTGCCAACCGCCGAAATCACGCGGTGTTATCTCGCCCAATCCCTGCCGGGAGACGTAATCGCGCTACTTGGCCGCGATCTGTTGCGAAGGGGCACCCTCCTTTACGACGGGCCTCGGGGCCAGATCGATCTTTCCCACAACGGCTAGCGCCCGCCGGCTCGGTAGAATCCGGCTCCTTGTCCTGATCAGCGTGCGAGCCACCCCGGCAGTTCCGGGACCCGAGACATGACCGAGCGAGCCACCGAATCCGACCTCGGCAACGTCTTTGTCTCCAACTACCCACCCTATTCGCGGTGGAACCCGGACCAGGTGCCGGCGCTCCACGGAGTCCTCGACCGGGCGCCGGGCCCGGAGCCGCCCGACCTCGGGCTCTACCTGCACATTCCCTTCTGCCGGAAGCGGTGCAAGTTCTGCTACTTCCGGGTCTATACCGACAAGAACAGCAAGGAGGTCGAGCGGTACCTCGACGGGCTGGCGCGGGAGATCGAGCTCTACGCGGCCCAGCCGTACCTCGCGGGGCGGCCCCTGCACTTCGTCTATTTCGGCGGCGGGACCCCGTCGTTCATCAGTCCGAAGCAGCTCCTCGGGCTAGTCGTCCGGATGAAGGACGCCTTCTCCTGGTCGGAGCTCGACGAAGTCGCCTTCGAATGCGAACCGGGCACGCTGACCGAGGCCAAGGTCCGCGCGATCAGGGACATCGGGGTCACGCGGCTGAGCCTCGGCCTCGAGCACATGAACGACGCGATCCTGCGGGAGAACGGACGCGCCCACACCACGAAGGAGATCCACCGCTGCATGCCATGGATCCGGGACGTGAACTTCCAGCAGGTCAACGTGGACCTCATCGCCGGCATGCTCGGCGAGACCTGGGACCTCTGGCGCGACACCGTCCAGCAGACGATCGATCTCGACCCGGACAGCATCACCGTCTACCAGATGGAGCTGCCCTACAACACCGTGTACGCGAAGAAGATCCTGGACGGTGACGACGACGCGCCGCTGTTCGCGAGCTGGCAGACCCGCCGCGACTGGCACGCCTACGCGTTCGAGGAGTTCGCGAAGGCGGGCTTCGAGCCTTCGAGCGCCTACACCGTCAAGAAGAAGGGGCGGGGAGCGCGCTTCACCTACCGTGACGCTTTATGGCGCGGTGCCGACATGATGGCGACGGGAGTATCTTCGTTTGGCCACCTGGCGGGGGTCCACTACCAGAACACCTCGTCGTGGGACGCCTACCTGGAGGCGCTCGAGGCGGGCTCGTTCCCCATCGACCGGGCTCTCGAGACGTCTCCAAAGGAGCGCCTGATCCGGGAGACCATCCTGCAACTGAAGCTCGGACACCTCGACCCCTCGTACTTCCGCGACAAGTTCGGGGTGGAACTGGCCGACGAGTTCGGCTCCGCGTTCAGCGAGCTGGAGCGCGCCCGCATGGCCACGGTCGATAGTGACACAATTCGTCTTACTCCGCAGGGGCTGCTTCAGGTGGACTCGCTGCTCCCCGCGTTCTATGAACCGGAGAACCGGGGCGTCGCCTACGTCTGATGGCGTGGGGTCGTCCTTTTTTGTCACTATCCTGACGCCGTGTCCTCCGAGGGTCTGGACGTCGTCGTCATGGGCGGCGGCCCCGCCGGCTGCACGGCGGCCACGCTCGTGGCCCAAAGGGGCTTCCGGGTCGCCCTCCTCGAGCGGGAGAAGACGCCGCCGTTCAAGGTCGGCGAATCCCTCGTGCCGTACACCTACGAGACCTTTGCCCGGCTCGGGATCGTGGAACGGCTGAAGAAGAGCCACTTCCAGAAGAAGCACAGCGTCCAGTTCTTCAGCGCGTCGGGCCGCGGCTCGGCGCCCTTCTACTTTTCGGAGACGGATCCGCACGAGCGCTCCACCACCTGGCAGGTGCGGCGCAGCGAACTCGACGCACTCCTGCTCGAGAACGCGGCGGACCGGGGCGTCGAGGTCCGCCAGGGCATCCAGGTGCAGGACGTGCTTTTCGACGGGAACCGCGCGGTGGGCGTTCGCGCGCGGGCGGCCGACGGCCCCGCGTTCGAACTCCCGGCCCGGGTCGTGGTGGACGCGACCGGCCGCAGCGCGCTGATCGCCCGTAAGCTGGGGCTCAAGGTTTCCGAGCCGCACCTCCGCAAGGTGTCCGTTTTCAGTCACTTCCGGGGCGCGAAGCGCGACGCCGGCATCGACGAGGGCGCGACGCTGATCATGCACACCCGGAACCGGGACTCGTGGTTCTGGTACATCCCGCTCGCCGGCGGGGTGGTGAGCGTCGGGGTGGTGGGGGACCTCGACTACCTGATGGGACGAGGCGCCGACGCCCAGGCCCGCTTCGACGAAGAGATCCGGAACTGCCCGGCGCTCGAGGAGCGCCTCGCGGGCGCCGAACAGGCGATCCCGGTCCGGGTGGTGCAGGATTTCTCCTACTGCGCGGAGCGGATCGCCGGGGACGGCTGGGTGCTTGTCGGCGATGCGTTCGCGTTTCTCGATCCCATCTACTCGACCGGAGTGCTGCTCGCCCTCCGGTCGGGGGAGTGGGCGGCGGACGCCATCGCCGGTGGACTGACAAAAAATGACCTGTCCGGAGCGGCGCTCGGAGCTTTCGCAGACCCGTTCATCGCCGGGATGCGGGCGTTCCGGAAGATGGTGTACGCCTTCTACGACCGCGACTTCAACTTCGCGGACTTTCTGAAAGCGCATCCGGAATGCCGGCAGGGGGTCATCGACATCCTTTCGGGCAACGTGTTCGGTTCCGGGGTGGAGAGCATCTTCGGGCCCATGGAGGCGATGGCCCGGCTTCCCGAAGACCAGAGCGTCGGAGCGGTCTGAACCCGGCCCGAGTCTCTTGGAGCTAGGCGAGATCCTCCGGCTCGCCGCCCGGCGGGCCCCGGAGAAGACGGCGATCATCGCGGACGACCGGCGGCTCGACTTCCGCGAGTACGACCGGCTGGCCAACCGCTTCGCCAACTTCCTGATCGCCCAGGGGGTGGGCCCCGGAGACCGGATCGCGACCGTGCTGTTCAACAGTCCCGAGTACGGAGTCGTCCATTTCGGGAACGCCCGGGCCGGCAGCGTGCTCGTCCACATCCCGCCGCTCTACGCGGCGGCGGAGATCGCGGAGATCGTCGAACGCACCCACCCGCGGCTACTGGTCGTGGACGCGGCGGTCCGGGACCGGATCGGCGCCGAGGTCCGGAGCGCGGTTCCGACCGTGATGGTCGCCGGCAGTGCGGATCTCGAAGACGCGCTCGCCACGGTGTCCGACCGCCCGCCGGACCGGGCAATCGACCCCGCGGCGCCGGTCGCCATGACGTTCACGGGCGGCACCACCGGCCGGCCGAAGGGAGCGGTGGTCAGCCACACCGCGCGCTACGTCTCGGCCGCCAGCACCGCCCGCGAGCATCAGGTCACGGAGCAGGACGTCGTCGGGGTGGTGATCCCGATGTTCCACGCCGTGGGTCTGATGATCTGGTACCAGGCCGCGATCCTCCGCGGCTGCACCGCGGTCATCCTCCGCAAGTGGGATCCGGCGGATTTCATCGCGGCCACCGAGCGCCACGGCATTTCCTCGGTGTTCCTGGTGCCGGTCCAGGTCCGCGACCTGCTCCGTTCACCCGCTTTCGACTCGAAGCGGCTCGCGTCGCTTCGGAACATCGGCGTCGGGGGCGCCCCGACGCCGCCCGGCCTCATCGAGGAATGCCGGGATGCGCTGCCGCACTGCGGCTACACCGATCACTACGGCCAGTCCGAGACCGGCCCGCTGACGATCCTCAAGCCGCATGACACGAAGGCGCACGCCGGCACCGTCGGCCGGCCGGCGGAAGGGGTGGAACTCCGGATCGTGGACGCGGACGGGAATCCGGTCCCGCCGGGAACGGTCGGCGAGCTGGTGACCCGCGGCCCCTACCTGATGGAGGGCTACTTCGGGGACGAGGAAGAAACGGCCCGCTACTTCCGCGACGGCTGGGGCTGGACGGGCGATCTCGGGAAGGCGGACGAAGACGGCTACATCACGCTGGTAGGCCGGTCCCGCGAGATCATCATCTCGGGCGGCTTCAACATCCATCCCTCCGAGGTCGAGACGGCGCTGGCGAGCCACCCCGCGGTCGAGGACTGCACGGTCTTCGGGGTCCCGGACGAGCGCTGGGGAGAGGCCCCGGTTGCGTGTGTGGTGCGGGCGGCCGGAGTCTCGGCGGAGGACCTCATCGCCCACTGCGCGGAACGCCTCGCCCGCTACAAGCGCCCCCGCGAGATCGTCTTCGTGGACGCGATCCCCCGCACCCCCTCCGGCAAGGTCCAAAAACCCCTCCTCCGCGCCGCCTACCTGAAGGCGTAGCGGCTTGGAACGCCGGTCTCCGACCGGCACGCGCGGTGCTCCGCACCGCGCACGGCGCAACTCCACTCAGGCCCATGACGCCCTACGGCAGATTCAACTGCCACGACACACCGAACCGGTCCTCCACCCAGGCGAATTGCTGGCTGAAACCGTAGTTGGCGAGCGGCATCAGGGTCTTCCCGTCTTCGCCGAGCGCGGCGGTGAGCCGTTCGATCTCCGCCTGGTCCTCACAGGTCACGAACAGCGAAAACGAGGGCGTAAAGGTGAAGTCGTGGGAGATGTAACTGTCGCTGACCAGTACCGTCTGTCCGCGCAGTGACATCGAGGCGATGAAGACCGTGCCCTCGGGGCCCGGGCCGCCCGGGCCGTACCTCGCGACGTCGAGGATCTCGCTCTCCGGAATCACCCGGGTGTAGAAATCCATGGCCTGCTGGGCCTGCCCCTCGAACATGAGGAAGGGAGTAACGGGGTCGTGTATGGGGATCGTCTGGGGCGCGGACTGTGGCCCGGCCGCCGCGAAAGCACAGCACACGATGGCGAGGGAAAAGGCGAGTAGTGGACGCAACGGGCGTTCCTCCAGGTGGGGAAAGAGATTTGTGGCAGCCACGCGGAAGAATCACCGCTGCACGGGATGGCCGCCACGGAAGGGGTTGGAGATGGGATCGGCCACGGCCCACAGGGCTGGTGCGACTCCTCAGGATCGCTACGGCTGAGGTTTTTCCTCCTGGATCTGGATCAGGTTGCCGCACGTATCGTCGAACACCGCGGTAATGACGGGCCCAAGGTCCGTCGGCGGCTGCACGAATCGCACCCCCTTGGCGGTAAGGCGTTCGTGTTCGGCTTCGACGTCGTCCACCGCGAAGGAGGTATACGGGATTCCGTCCTTCACCAGCGCCTCCTTGAACGGACGGGCCGCGGGATGCTCATCGGGCTCGAGCACCAACTCCGTCCCCTCCGGAGCTTCCTCCGACACGACCGTGATCCAGGCGTGACGTCCCAGGGGGATGTTGTGCTTTAGCTGGAAGCCAAGCGTTTCCGTATAGAAGCGAAGTGCCTTTTCCTGGTCGTCCACCAGGACGCCGGCAAGGTGAATCCTCATTTTTCCAATTCCCTCTCATCGGTTGAAATCGGCCAACGCTCCCCGATGGCCTTCAGCGGGCCGCCCTCGAACCAGTGGAGCTTCCACCGCCCCTCGCGCCTCGTGCGAATCAGCCCGGCGGCCTCCAGGACGTCCAGGTGTTGTGTGATCGCCTGGCGTGAGGAATTGATGCCGTGCTTCATGATCAGGCGTGAGCAGAGTTCGAACAGCGACTGACCCGATCGATCGACGAGCTCATCCAGAATGGCTCGCCTGGTTGGGTCGGCGATCGCGCGGTACACGTCCACAAGGCCAGTCTAAGACGGGTGTCCCTTGCATGTCCGGGGTCATTATATGCAAGTCGGTGCTTGCATGTCAACGTCGGTTTCCAGGGTTCAAACGGTGTTATGGCTGTCTTGTGCGGCGTCAGAGGCCGGCAGGGCGAGTCGGGTTCCGTTCTCGGATCGCGAAACCCACCTCTCCGGGCCGCCCGACAACTCCGGCTTCAGCCGGCAGATCGCGGGGTGGTGGACCGCTTCGGCGTGTCCTTGCAGTGGATCCAGCGTCGGGGACGAGACAGCGATCGGCTCCCTTCAGGGGGTCAACTCTTCAAGTTTGACATCGTACCGGTAGCCGTTCCCGAGAGCGGGATCAACTGCTTTCCTTGCGCAGATCTCCGTAACGTAGCGATCGTCCTCAAACGCGATCGACTGCGATGGAGCTATTTCGACGGGTTCGCTGTTGAAGGCATCATGCCACGTCTTGGCCCTCAACAAGTTCGGGTGCGCCGCCATAAGACCGTCACACACACCGGTAATGAAATTGTCCAGATCACCGGACCCGCCCGCACCAGCGTTGTTCTCTTTCCGGGATCCGACATAGACACGGAGCGTAAGTCGAATCTCTACTCCTTTCTCGAAGTACGGTCTACCCTCGGTGAAGTCGGGGCGAGACCTCAGTTCGTCGAGCACTTTGGTCCTGAGCGCGATCAGTCTCGCCGCCTCGGTTCCGGGTTTCTTGCTCCACATTGACTTCCCTCCATACTTCTTCGGCGGCAAATCTCCATCAACCTGGAAACAGACTTTTCTCATTCCGATCTCCTTTCGAATACGACTTCGCGCGTGTCGCGCCAGTCGTTGCTGAAGGGGATGGCGATCCGGCAGGGCAGGTCCGACCTCTTGACTGGAATCCCCTGGACTGCGCCATACGCCGACAGATGATTCCCTAGAACTCCACGTCCACCGCATTCGACAGGAACTCCACGAACGGCGCTCCCGTCCGGGCAATCCCGCCGAACCACTCGAGCAGGTCGCCCCGCAGCGCCTTCTCCTCGGAGAAGCTGGTCACCACCGCGAAGTCCTTGCGCTTCAGGTCCTCGACCAGGGGGTGGTCGGGGTCATAGCCCCGCGGCGGCCGCTTCAGCGACTCGCCCTCGAACTCGAAGATCTCGGCAAACGCCCGCGCCCTCGTGATCCGCGTCCATTCGTCCTGTCCCTCATCGATCGCTTGGCGGATCTTCGTCACGGTCGGGTTGTCCGGGCGCCAGACGCCGCACGCGGCAAAGCACATCCCGGGTTCGAGATGGAGGTAGAAGCCCGGGGCGTGCGCGTCCTTGCCGGCGGCGTGCCGGAAATGGGCGCCGACGTTCGTCTTGTAAGGCGTCTTGTCCCGCGAGAACCGAGTGTCCCGGTAGATCCGGAAGAGGGAGCCGCCGTTCGCCCGTGGATCGGCCACGAAGTGGGGACTGATCTCGGCGAGCGGCGCCGCGAAATCCGCGATGAATCCGAGCATCGGATCGCGCACGTCGGCCACGTAGCGCCCCTTGTTGGCCGCGAACCACTCGCGATCGTTGTTGTCCCGGAGGTCACGCAGGAAATCGAACAGGGCGGCGGTAATGGGGTCGGTCGTCATGTACTTGACTCTCCCGGTCGGTCGGCGCGGAACGGTACCGCACGGATGCGGGCGGTCAGGGCGCCCGGTGCTACCGCGATAGCCTCTGCCGCGCCGAAACCATGCCGGACGCCGCTACACGAGAAGCCGCCTCGGCGACGTGCCCGGAACGCATCCGCCGCGCCGAGGTTCGGGTTCCCACGCCTGACTTCGACGCGGACATGCGGTTCTTCATCGACGCGCTCGGATTCCGCCTCGACCGGATCTGGCCCGCCGACGCGCCGGCCTTCGCGGCGCTCTCCGGACACGGGACGGCCATCCTCCTCGAGCGGACCGTCAGCACCGCCCCAGTGGCGCTGCGGCTCTACGTCGACGATCCGGCTGCATTCGCGGGCGGAAAGGGCGAACTGACCGCTCCCGGCGGCCACCGGATCACAGTGGAGGATGCGGACCCGGCGCTCGTCATCCCGGCGACGGCCCACGAGTTCGTGGTGCGGCGGCTCGCGGACAGCGATGCGTGGGTCGTCGGCCGCGCCGGCATGCACTATCGGGACCTCGTCCCCGACCGGCTCGGCGGCGCCATCATCGCGTCGCACATCAAGATCGCCGAGGCGGGTCCGGTGGACGACATGGTCCACTACCACACGGTCGGCTTCCAGCTCATCTTCTGCCACCGCGGCTGGGTGCGGCTCGTGTACGAGGACCAGGGGCCTCCGTTCGTGCTCGGCGCCGGCGACTGCGTAATCCAGCCCCCAGAGATCCGTCACCGGGTCCTCGAGTCCTCGGCGGGGTTCGAAGTGATCGAGATCGGCGTGCCCGCGGAACACCTCACCACCATCGACCACGAAATGGAGCTGCCCACGCCGCATGTCCGTCCCGACCGCGAGTTCCAGGGCACGAAGTTCGTCCTCGACCGGGAGGCGGAAGCGGTTTGGGGGCCGTGGCGGATTCCAGGGTTCGAGGCCCGGGAGACGGGGATCGGAGAGGCCACGCGCGGCCTGGCGGGTGTTCAGGTGGCGCGGCGGATTCCAGGGGTTGCCGTCCCGGCGACCCGCCACGACGGCGACATCCTGTTCGGGTTCGTGCGCGAAGGGTCGATGTCGCTCGAGGCGGACGGGCATCCCCGCCGCGATCTCGCTGCCGGTGACGCGTTCGTGCTGCCGCCTCATCTCACCGTCGGCCTGCACGCGCCGTCCGACGATCTGGAGATCCTGGAAGTAGCGCTGCCGGCGCGGTTTGCGACCGCCATCGGCTGACCGCGATCGAGGCCGTTCGCGAACCGCCTTCCGCGGCCCTCCGGGCCGCTGTGCCGGTCAGAGACCGGCGTTCCAAGCCGTTTCCGCCGTACCGCACGGTGGAGCCGTCGTGGCCGCGGCCCTGCGGGCCGCTTGCCGGTCGGAGACCGGCGTTCCAAGCCGTTCCGTCATCTCTCACCACACGCCGGGGATGAGGGCGCGGCGTTCCGGCGGGTAGTCGGGGAACCGTTCCCGATACCAGCGGTGGTTGCTGACCGCCCGGGGTGCGAGGTTGGCGAATGTGAATACGGCGAAGGAGAGTCCGGCGAGCGACCAGGTCGCGATCGCCCAGCCAATCCATTCGAGGATCTCGCCGAGGTAGTTGGGACAGGAGATGTAGCGGAAGGCTCCGCCGTGGGGAACGCCATATTTTGTCGTTGCACCCTTCCGCAGGCGGAGCAGGGTGGTGTCGGAGCGTATGTTCAGGATCATTCCGAAGACAAAGATTGACGCGCCAATCAAGAAACGTGGGTCGCTCAGCCACGCAGCCGCGTACTCGCCGAGCTCGGAAACGAACCGGGCGTTGATGTACGCGTTGACGAGGTTGAACACGAGCCCCATCATGACGACAAAAAGTGGCGTATAGCCGGATGAGCGGGTGCGGAGTGGGTAGATGAACGTCCGGTTCACGTAGTGGACCTGCCACATCGTCAGGAATACGAGCGGCACGATGTCCATCGCCGCGTGTCCCTGCAGGTAGACGGACAGGAAGAAGAGGACCGCGGGCCATTCCATGACGACCCAGCCCACCTTGCTGGAGATGTCGGGGCCCCACCCGGAGCCCGTGTAGTGGCGTCCGTAGGGGGCCGTCCGGCGGAACAGGTACCAGAACGTCACCGCGGCCACGGCGAGCATCGCCCAGACGAGCAGGCGGTGGAACTCGAGCTCCGTCATCTCAGCCGGCCAGCTTGCCGTTCTCCTCGAACCAGCGAACGGCGTCCCGCACCGAGTCCCTGACCGGCCGCGGCGCGAAACCGAGCTCGTCGCGCGCCCTGGCGCTCGAAACCCGGCGGTTTGAACGGGATATGTGGTGCAGCGCGTCGGGCGTATAGAGCGGGGGACGCGCGTGAAGGCGGTCCCAGGCGATCTGGAAGGGCGCCCAGAACCGGGCCAGCGCGATCGGGCAGACGACGCGGGGGACAGGGACGCCGGTGACCGCTTCCGAAAGCCGCGCGAGCTCCGGCACCGAATGCCACCGCCCGCCCAGGATGTAGTTCTCGCCCGAGCGGCCCCGGGTCTCGGCGGCCAGGGTGGCCCCGACGACGTCGCGGACGTCCACGCAGTCGAAACCGCCGGCGATCAGCATGGGAACCCGGCGCCGCCGGAGGTCAACGAAGAACTGGCCCACCCCGGTGGGCCCGCGATCGTACGGCCCGAGGACTCCGGTCGGGTTCAGGATCACCGCGTCCAGCCCGCGTTCCACACCGTGACGAATTTCGTCCTCCCCGAGAGCCTTCGACCGGTCGTAGGCCGGGCGGGGCAGCGCGCCCACCCGGCCGCGCGACTCGTCGAGCACCTCGTCGAGCGGAAACTGGTCGTAGGCGCGGATCGACGAGAAGTGGACCAGGCGCCGCACCCCGCACTCGAGCGCGGCCTCCACCACGTTGCGGGCGCCCGCCACGTTCACGGCCCGCATCGCGTCCGCCATCCGGGGCTCGATCGAGACCAGCGACGCCAGGTGGAACACGACGTCCGCATCCCGGAAGGCTGCGACCATGGAGTCCCGGTCCAGCACGTCGCCCCGGACCCATTCCACCCCGGGCGCGTCGAAGATCCCCGGGCGTTCGTGGGGGACCGCCCGGACGGAGTCGCCGCGGTCCGCGAGGGCGCGCACGAGCACGCCGCCGATGTAACCGGTCGCTCCGGTGACGACTTTCACCGCGCCTGCCCACCCGGAAGGCGGACCTCAGTAGGTCACCTTGTCCGGCCGTTCGTTCCATTCGTCGAAGACGCTGACCGCCTCGTCGCCGAGCAGGCGGCTCGTCGGGATCCGGCGCCGGTCCGGGGGCAGCGCGAGTTCCTGGTAGAAGGAATCGTCGCTGAAACCGATCCGGTGGGCGTCCCGTTTCCGGTTCGCGTAGTAGATCCGGTCGAGACGCGACCAGTAGATCGCAGCCAGGCACATCGGACACGGCTCGCCCGAGGCGTAGATCTCGCACCCCTCGAGAAGAAACCTTCCCAGCTTCGCGGAAGCGGCCCGGATCGCGTTGATCTCCGCGTGCGCGGTCGGGTCGTTGTCCGCGAGCACCGTGTTGTGGGCCTCGGCAACCACTTCGCCGTCCTTCACGATCACCGCGCCGAAGGGAAACCCCTTGTTGGTCTCGATGGCACGCCGCGACATCGCGATGGCCCGCCGCATGTGATCCTCGCCGGCCACCGATTCCACCCGTCGTTCCTTCGTCATCCCATCGAATAGGGTAACGCCGGGCCCCTCAGGAGGGCCGCCCGCCCCGCGCGAAGGAGGAACGCCGTGCTGGACAGGTTCGAGCGCTACCTGCTCACTTTCGGCCCGACGCCCATCGAGCGGCTGGACCGCCTGTCCGCCCACCTCGGCGGCGCGGTCCAGATCTACGCGAAGCGCGAGGACTGCAACTCGGGCCTCGCCTTCGGCGGCAACAAGCTGCGGAAGCTCGAATACATCATGCCGGACGCCATCGCCTCCGGCGCCGACACGCTGGTCACCATCGGCGGGATCCAGTCGAACCACACCCGCCAGGTCGCGGCGGCCGCCGCCAAACTCGGCATGAAGTGCCGCCTGGTCCAGGAACACTGGGCGCCCTTCGAGGACCCCGTCTACGACCGCGTCGGGAACATCATGCTGAGCCGGCTGCTGGGCGCAGACATCGAGCTGGTGGACGAAGGGTTCGACATCGGCATCCGCGAGAGCTGGGAGCGGGCCATCGAGGATGTGAAGGCGAAGGGCGGAAAGCCCTACCCCATCCCCGCCGGCGCCTCGGTCCACAAGTACGGCGGGCTCGGTTTCGTCGGATTCGCCGAGGAAGTGCGCGCACAGGAAGAACAACTGGGGTTCCGGTTCGACGACATCGTCGTCTGCACGGTCACCGGTTCCACCCACGCGGGCATGCTCGTCGGTTTCGCGAAGGACGGCCGCGCCGAGCGGGTGATCGGCATCGACGCCTCCGCGACGCTCGAGCAGACCCGCGCCCAGGTGATGGACATCGCCCGGAATACGGCGGACCTGGTGGACCTCGGGCGCGACCTCACCGACGAGGACCTCGTCCTGCTGGGCGGCTATGCGCATCCCGCCTACGGGGTGCCGTCGGACGAGACGAACGAGGCCATCCGCCTCGTGGCCCGGCTGGAAGGGATGATGACGGACCCGGTGTACGAGGGGAAATCCATGCAGGGGCTCATCGATCTCGTCCGGAAGGGGTACTTCCCCGCCGGCTCACGGATCCTTTACGCGCATCTCGGCGGGGTGCCCGCCATCAACGCCTACAGCAGCATCTACGGAAGCGGCTGAACCACGCAAGGAGAACTCCATGTCCAACGAACGCATCGGCTCCTACCTCGAGGTCGCACCCGGCGTCGATATCTACTACGAAGACGTGGGAGAAGGCGTCCCGCTGGTCCTCATTCCGGGATGGACGTTCACGACCAGGGTCTTCGACCACCAGTTCGCGGCGTTCGCCGGCTCGCACCGGGTGATCTCGTTCGACCCCCGCAGCCACGGGCGCTCGACCGTGACCACCGACGGCAACAACTACGCCACGCAGGCCGCGGACCTGGCGAAGCTCCTCGAGCACCTGGAAGTCGAAAACCCCGTCCTGGTGGGCTGGTCCACGGGATCCATGACCGCCTGGCACTACATCCGCAGCCAGGGGACGGCAGGGATTCGCGGACTCGTCGCGATCGACATGCCGCCGCTCGGGATGAGCGAGGACCCGAGCGACTGGGTCGAGGGCTCGATCCCGGAACTCCGCGGGTTCTTCCAGGCCATTCAGACGCCGGCGGGCCAGCGCGGCGTCATCGTCTGGTACGCCGACAACGTGATGATCGAGGGCGAGATGTCCCCGGAGGTCACGAAGTGGATCGTCGAGCAGTCGCTCGCCACGCCACCGCTCATGGCCGCCCATCTGCTCGCCGACGCCTCGTTCGGCGACTACCTCGAGGAGGCGAAGCAGGTGGACGCGGAGATCCCGTCGCTGTTCGTGGTCGCCGAGCACTGGTCGGAGACCGCCAAGGCATTCCTCGCGAAACACTGCCCGAAGTCACGGGTCGAGGTCTTCGGCGGCCACATGATGTTCTGGGAGTACCCGGACCGCTTCAACAGTCTGCTCGAGGAGTTCGTCGCCGGAACCTGACGCCCGGCCGGCTCAGGGCTTCTTGCGGAGGCGCCAGTCGGCCGGCCGCTTCACCGGCGGCCGGCTCGGGCGCAGCTCGATCCGGCTCGCGAGCGCCTGGCTGCGCTGCAGGACGATTCCGAGCACCGCCTCGGCCACGTCCTCGGGGGAGAGCTTCCACTCCGTGCCGTCCTCCGCGGAGCGGCCCGCGAAACCGCTCGCCGTGCTGCCGGGCATGACGGTGGACACCCGGACGCCGGCTTCCCGGAGATCGAGCATCATCGCCTCGCTGAGGCCGACGAGCCCGAACTTGGACGCGTTGTAGGCGGCGCCGCCCTTGAAGGGGTGGCGGCCCGCAAGGCTGCCGATGTTGATGACGGTCGCGCCGGAGGAGGTCTCGTTGTCCGCGGTCGCCGCGGCTTCGAGAAGGAGCGGCAGCACGGCCTTCGTCACCCGGAAGACGCCCGTCAGGTTCGTCTCCACGACCTGCCGGAAGTCCTCCAGCGAGAGTTCGGGGGTCGGGTGGTAGATCCCGAGCCCGGCGTTGTTCACCAGGACGTCGAGGCGGCCGCAGCGGTCGCGTACGAAGGCGGCGAGCGCGGTGACGCTCGCGTCATCGGTGACGTCGCAGGCGGCGCCGTGGGCGAGAGCGTCGGCGGGCGATTCCGCGGCGAGCTGGGCGGCGGTCTCTTCCGCCGCCTGGCGGTTGGTCCCCGTCAGCACCACCTGGATCCCCGCGTCCAGCAGGAACGCGGCGACCGCGCGGCCGATGCCCCGGGTGCCCCCGGTGACGAGGGCGACCTGGCCGGTGGCGGATGGGGAGTCGGTCATGGGGCCGGGGCAGCGAGTGTACGGTCTCACCCGGCCCGCGTTCCGTTGGGGACGCGGCGTTCCGGGACGGCGAGCGCCGGTGGGATGCCGTCGGAATACCCCACGTCGAAGAGCATCGCTTCGGAGACGACGCCGGCCATCTTCCGCGGCGGCAGATTGACGACGAAGAGCGCCTGCGAGCCTTCGATCTCGCTGGGATCTGCGCGTTCCTGCTTCATCCCGACGACCACGGCACGGGTCCCGAAACCGAGATCGACCTTCAGGCGAACCAGCTTTCGCGAGTTCGGGATGTCGGAGACCTCCAGGATGGTTCCGACGCGAATGTCGATTCGGGTGAGGTCTTCGAGGGCGATCAGGTCCTGGGGAGGGGCGATGTCGGGCATGGGTGGGGATTGTGGCGGTGCGGGTCGGTCAAGCGCCGTGATGGCGCCGCCGGCTTGGAACGCCGGTCTCCGACCGGCACGCGGCCCGGAGGGCCGCAGGCGACGTGTCGCTGTTTGTCCCCACGGGACGCCGGGACATGCACGTCCCCTCGGTTCCGGTCGGCTCCGAAGGAGAGAACCATCCCGCAGATCAGCGTCACGACGTGGGCGGGGGAGAGCACCGCCCGTGCCGGGGGGAGACCCGCGGTCCAGGCCGGCGCGCCCCCCCCCACCCGGTGCGCCCCCGGGCGGCCGGGCGGGGCGGGAGGGGACGCGGGTCCGCCTCGACCGCCGCCATGATCTCGGCGATGGCGCGTTCGAGTTGCGGGTCGCCCCCCTCGATGACCGACTTCGGGTCGTTCTCGACCTCGATGTCGGGGTCCACGCCGTAGCCCTCGATCACCCACTCGCCTTCCGCGGATGCGAAACCGAACTCGGGGACGTTCACCCCGCCGCCGTCCATCAGCGCGCCGCGGTTCGTGATCCCGATGACGCCGCCCCAGCTCCGCTTGCCGATCAGGGGGCCGAGCCCGGCCTTCTTGAACATCGCGGGGAAGATGTCGCCGTCCGAGCCCGAGTTCTCGTCGAGCAGGCAGACGAGGTGCGGCGGCGGAACGACGCCCGGGTAGGTGCTCGCCGCCTCGTTCGTCCGCGAGTAACCGAGCGAGAGGATCTCGCGCCGGAAGCGCTCGATGAGCATCTGGGAGATGTTCCCGCCGCCGTTCCGGCGCACGTCCACGATCATCCCCTCGCGGCGGACCTGGCTGTAGTACCACTTGATGAACTCGCGGATGCCGTTCGCGCCCATGTCGGGGATGTGGATGTAGCCGATCCGGCCCCCGGTGGCCTCCTCGACGCGCCGGCGGTTCGCCTCGATGTCGTTCAGGTAGATCAGCGGGTCCTCGTCGGAAACCGGCTGGAAGGTCGCCTTCCGGGCCCCCTCGAACGCCGGCTCGGCGTTCACCGTGAACTCGATCGGCCGGCCGGACTTGTGGAGGAGCTGCCGGTAGGGGCTCTCGTCCCCCCGGAGTTCCACGCCGTCGATGGCGAGCAGGTAGTCCCCCTCGGAGACGTTCACGCCGACCTCCCGGAGGGGCGAGCGGTAGCGCGCCTCCTCGTTGTGGCCCTCGAAGATCCGCGCGATCCGGTAGCGCCCGGCGTCCGCGTCCCACGCGAACCGCGCCCCGGGGAAGCCGGCGCCGGGCCGGTCCGGGACCTCCATGTCGCCGCCCTGGATGTAGGCGTGCGAGACCTGGAGCTCGGCGATCATCTCGTTGATGACGTAGTTCAGGTCGGACCGGTGCTCGACGTAGGGCAGGAGCGACCGGTAGCGGGCGCGCAGGTCGTCCCAGTCGTGCCCGTGCAGGTTCTCGACGTAGAAGAAGTCGCGGAACCGCCGCCACACCTCGTCGAAGATCTGCACCCACTCGGCCTTCGGGTCCCGGTCCGCCTCGAGCCCGGCGGTGGAGACCGTCTTCTTCGATGACCCGGTGTCGGTCCCGATGTTGTAGCGGTTGAACGCGCTGCCTTCGCGAACCGCGACCGTCTTCCCGTCCGCACTCACCGCGTAGCCGGAAATCCCGGCGGCCAGCGTCCCCGACGTCCGCGCGCTCAGGTCGAAGACCCTCAGTTCCGGCGGGCTCGGGGCGCTCCGCCCGTAGAAGAACGCGGAGGTCTTCGCGTACAGGAGGAACCCGTCCACCGCGGCGAGCCCCTGGTAGTTGTCCTCGTCCACGGGCACCCGCATGACCCGGTCCTGCAGGCCGTCGAAGACGATCCCGATCGGGCCTTCCGCATCCCCGGCGTCCTCCTCGTCGTCGCCATCCTCAGCGCCGTCCTCCGCGGGCGCCGGCTCCTCGTCGCTCTCCGGCGGGAAAAGATGCGGCACGTCGGGACGGAGCGCCACCGCGTAGATGCCGCTCTCCCGGTCGAGCGCGTAGTTCCACTCGAAGTCCGCGATCTGCGGCTGGAACATCCGGTCGCTGATGTAGAAGAGGTAGTCGCCCTTGGCGCCCCAGGCCGGCGAGAACTCGTTGAAGTAGGGCCCGGTCACCCGGCGCAGCTCGCCGTCGCCCGCCGACCAGATGTAGATGGACGAGAACCCGCCCGGGTCGTTCAGGCTCATGGCGAGGTGCCCGCTCCGGGGCGACCAGACGTAGTCGTTCGCCTGCCCGTGCCTCTCGTCCGCGACCTCGACGACGGTCTTGTCCGCGACGGTGACCACGAAGACGCGGCCCTCCTTGTCGCTGAAGGCGATCCGGCTGCCGTCCGGCGACCAGACCGGGTTGTAGCGCATCGCCCGGCCCCGCTCGGTGAGCTGCTCGGCCTCGCCGCCGCCCTGGGGCACGACGTAGATCTCCTCCTCCCCGCTCGCGTCGGAGATGTAGGCGATCCGGGTTCCGTCCGGAGACCAGGCGGGCCACTTCTCGTGGGCGCCGGGACTCGCCACCACGGTGCGCGTCGCGCCCTTCTCCACCGGGGCCGAGAAGAGCTCGCCGCGCGCCGCGAAGACCAGGCGCTGCCCGGTCGGCGAGATGTCGAAGTGCTCGATGTTGCCGGCCGCCGAGACCCGGGAGGGCCGGCTGTGGAGGCCGTCGGTGGGAACCGTGATCGCGATGGGGACGGAGGTCCCGTCGCCGTTCGTGTCGAGCAGATGCAGCGTGCCCGCCTGCTCGAAGACGATCCGTCCCGCCGCGTCGGCGCCCGGCCAGCGGAGGTCCCAGGTGTCCGAGTCGGTCCAGCTCCGGGTCTCACCGCTCTCGGTGTCGTAGGAATACAGGTTGTTCGTTCCCCCGCGGTCCGAAGTGAAGAAGATCCGGGACCCGATCCACATGGGATCACGGTCGGAGCGCGGGTCGTCGGTGATCTGCGTCAGCTCCCGGCTCTCCAGCTCGAAGATGTAGAGGTCCTGCGCCCAGCCGCCCGCGTAGCGCTTCCAGGCGCGGAAGTCCCGGAAGAGCGGCGAATAGACCACGCTGCCGCCGTCCGGGGACCAGGCCCCGGCCCCGGCGCGCGGCAGCGGGAGCGCCGTCGGCAGCCCCCCGCCCCGCGCGACCTCGTGGAGCCGGCCCTCGCCCACTCCGTTTCCGTCGCGGAGCGAGCGGAACAGGATCCGCTCGCCGTCGGGCGACCAGTCGTAGACGATGTTGTCGAAGCCCCAGCGGGTCGGCAGCGGCCCGGTCGCCGGATAGAACGTCAACTGCTTGGGCGCCCCGCCTCCCGAGGGCATCACGTAGACCTGTTCGTCGCCGTCGTACTGGCCGGTGAAGGCGATCTGGCTCCCGTCGGGCGAGAACCGCGCGAAGAGCTCGCGGCCCGGATGGGAGGTCAGCCGCACGGCGGTTCCACCGGTTGCCGCGGCCGACCACAGGTCGCCCGCGTAGGTGAAGACGACCCGGTCACCGTGGATGTCGGGGAAGCGGAGGAGCCGCGTCTCCGCATCCGCGGGGCTCGCAAGCGCCGCGAAAGCAGTGGTCAGCAGGATCGAAACAAAGGTGCGCATGATGGGTTTCCTCGGATCGTTGACGGGTGGCGGTACTTTGGCCTGGGGAGGGGCCCGCCTTCTCGAACGGATGCGGGCCGCGATCGTTCCGTCGGGCGTGCGAACGCCGACCCGCGGATTCTCCCCGGGACCAGGTGACCTTGCTGCGGCCCCCGCCCGGCCCGCGTACACTCCCGCCTCCGGGGATGGAAACCAATTGAACCGATACCTGAGGGGGCTCCGTTCGGAATTCCGGCGGGTCGTTCCCGAGGGGTACTCGCTGTCGGATCTTTCCGCGGACCTCTCGGCGGGTCTGACCGTTTCCGTGGTCGCCCTGCCGCTCGGCCTGGTGGTCGCGATCGCCGCCGGCGCGAGCCCGGACAAGGGCCTCGTCGGCATCATCATCGGCGGGGCCGTCATCGCGCTCTTCACCGCCAGCCGCTTCCAGATCGGCGGCCCCACCGAGGCCTGCATCCTGATCGCGGTGGTCGTCATCGAGATGTTCGGCTACGAGGGCCTCCTCACGGCGAGTCTGCTCGCCGGGCTCTTCCTGCTGGCGATGGCCATCACCCGGGTCGGGATCCTGATCGAGGCCATGCCGCAGGCGGTCATCACCGGGTTCGTGACCGGGATGGGGCTGATCATCTTCACCGGACAGATCGTGCCCTTCCTGGGGCTCGCCGGCTCGGTGCACGCCCACGACCACGGCGGCGCCGAGCACTCGCATTCGTTCCTCTTCATCATCGAGGGCGTCCTCGACCGGCTCGGCAACTTCGACATCACCACGTTCGCGGTCGGCGCCGCCTCCCTGCTCGCGGTGGTGCTGGTCAAACGGTATCTGCCCAGGCTGCCGTCCTACGTGATGGGTCTCGCGGTCGGCGCCCTCGCGACCTGGGGGCTGGGGCTCGACGTCGCGACCATCGGCGGCACCTTCGGGGAGCTGCCCAACCGGCTGCCGCTGCCCCTGATTCCCTCGCTCGACCTGTGGGCGAGCCTCCTGCCCTACGCGGTCGCCATCGCCTTCCTGTCGAGCGCCGAGTCCCTGCTGGCGGCCTCGATGGCGAGCCGTTCCCGCGGCGCGCCCAGCCGTCCCAACCGCGAGTTCACCGCGCTCGGCCTCGGGAACATCGCGACCGCCATCTGGGGAGGCTTCCCGGTCGGCGGCTGCGTGGCGCGCACCGCGACCTGTCTGGCGTCGGGGGCGCGGTCGCCGCTCGCCGGACTGTTCCACGCGGTCTTCGTGGCCCTCTTCGTCCTGTTCTTCTCGTGGGCCCTCGAGTTCATTCCACTGACCTCGCTGGCCGCGGTGCTGCTGGTGGTCGCCGGCAGGATGGTCGAAATGGACAGGATGCGAGTCATCTGGCGAGCCCCCATCGGGGACCGGATCATCCTGGTCGGGACGCTCGGGACCACGCTCTTCTGGGACCTGCGCTTCGTCCTTCCGGTCGGGCTCGCGCTCGCGGCGGTCATCTTCATCCAGCGCGTCTCCGGGATCTTCGAAGTCCGGCGCGGCGACGCGGCGCTCTTCGATTCGGAGGAGATGGTGCATACGCGGCCTCTCCCCTTCGAGATGCCGGAAGGCGTCGAGATGTTCACCTTCCGGGGGGCCCTCTTCTACGGGACGGTGAGCAGCCTCTCGGACCTGCTGTCGCGGGCCGGCGATGAGCGGCCGTGCTGCGTCTTCGGGATGCGGAACGTGTATTTCATCGACCCGACCGCGTGCCTCCTGCTGATGGACCTGGCCCGCAGCCTGCGGCGGAGCGGAACCACGTGCTACTTCTGGGGCGTCCAGCCCGAGGTGGCGGAGGTCATGCACGCCACCGACTTCAAGCCGGAAGAGGGCATCTTCTTCTTCCCCGACGCCGCGACCGCGGTGGAAGCGGCCGCCGAGCGCGCCGCGGCTGACCGCGCTGGCGGCTGAAGATGGAACGACGCACCTTCCTCGGCCTGATGGCCGCGTCCCTCGCCGCCCGCCGTTCACCGGCGCAGCAGCCTCCCCGCAACCCGGCGATCGACGCCCTCTACGACCGGTCGGTCGTCATCGATTCCCTGGCGGTGGGGTACGAGTGGGACGAGGTCGAGTACGACGCCGTCGAGCGGTCCGGATACACGGGGATCCAGACCACGCTGTCCAGCAACAACTTCCAGGTCGCGGCGCGCGCTCTCGCCGAGTGGCATGGCCGCATCCGCGAGAACCCCGACAAGCTGCTCCTCGCCACGAAGGCGGCCCACATCGAGCAGGCGAAGGCGGAGGGGAAGATGGCGGTGGTCTTCGGCTTCCAGAACGCCACCATGCTGGAAGGCGTGCTCGAGAACCTCGACCCGCTCTACGAGCTCGGCGCGCGCTGCATCCAGCTCACCTACAACTCCCAGAACCGGCTCGGCAGCGGCTGCACCGAGCGGGTGGACGGCGGCCTCTCCGACTTCGGCGTCGAGGTGGTCGGGCGGATGAACGAGCTCGGCATCATCGTGGACCTCTCCCACTGCGGGCGGCAGACCTCCATGGACGGCATCGAGGTTTCCCGGCGTCCCGCGGCGTTCACCCACACGTTCTGCGAGGCGATCTACAACGACCACCCGCGCGCCAAGACCGACGGGCAGATCCGCGCCATGTCCGACAAGGGCGGGATCACCGGCATCGCGAGCCTCGGCTACTTCGTGGGGCCCGACCCGGACAGCTCCCTCGAGGACTACGTGAACCACATCCTGCACGCGGTGGACGTCGGCGGCATGGAGCACGTAGGGGTCTCGACCGACCACGCGATCCGCGGGCTGAGGTCTTGGGCCACCCGCGAGAACTGGTACGAGCCCCGGCTCCGCAACTTCAAGCCGAGCTACCGCGTGCGCTGGCCTCCCTTCATCGAGGGTCTCGACGAGCCCGAGCGGTTCCGCAACGTCGCGCACGCGCTCGACCGGCGGGGCGTCGCCGAGGTGGACATCGCGAAGATCCTGGGCGGGAACTGGCTCCGCTACTTCCGCGAAATCTTTGGCGGGTAGACGCGCCGGCGTCCACACCGGCATCGCCCATCGGGAGCACAGCGCAACGGCTTGGACTCTCTACCTTTTTGCAAGGGGTGAGAACCAGTCTGGCAGGAGCCGGACCGGTTCTCACCCCTTGCAAAATGGTAGAGAGTCCAAGCCGGCGGCGCAATCACGGCGCTTGACCGAGCACGGCGCGCCGCCATCCAGGGACGGCGATTCTCCCGACCCCCTCATCCTCGACGGCGGACTCGCCACCGAACTCGAAGCCGACGGGTTCGACCTGAACCACCCGCTCTGGTCGGCGAAGGTGCTGATCGAAACGCCGCAGGCGGTCCGCGCCGTCCACGCCCGCTTTCTCGCGGCAGGGGCCGACTGCATCATCTCGGCCACCTACCAGGCGAGCTTCCCCGGCCTCTTGCGCCACGGACTCCCGGACAAGGAATCGGAACGCCTGTTCCGCTTCGCGGTGCAGCTCGCCGCGGAGGAACGGAACCGGTTCTGGCGCGATCCGGCCAACCGGGAGGGACGCCGGCGGCCGCTGGTGGCCGCCAGCGTCGGACCGTACGGCGCGTTCCTGGCCGACGGCTCCGAATACACCGGCGACTACCCCGCCGATGACGCCGCGCTGGCCGCCTTCCACTGGCGGCGACTCGAACTCCTCGCCCGGTCGGGCGCCGACCTGCTGGCGATCGAAACGATCCCCTCCGCCCGCGAGGGGCGCGTGCTCCGGCGCCTGCTGGAACGGCTCGAGGACCCGCCGCCGGCGTGGCTGTCCTTCACGTGCCGGGACGGAGCCCGCCTCTCGGACGGAACACCGGTGCAGGAGATCGCGGCCGATCTCGCCGGCTGCACGCGCATCCCGTGGATCGGCGTGAACTGCACCGCCCCGAAACACCTCGCCGCGCTGATCCCGAAGATCGGGGCCGCGACCGGCAAGCCGGTGGTCGCCTATCCGAACGGGGACGGCCGCTGGGACCCGGTGCGAAAGGTCTGGGAGACGCCCGCCGAGACGGCGGACCTGCCGCGGCTCGCCGTGGAGTGGCGGCGCCTGGGCGCGGCCCTGATCGGCGGTTGCTGCCGGACCCGCCCGCGGGACATCCGCGGAGTCCGCGCGGCGCTCCGGAACCGGGCCTGAACGACTTCCGTCCGGCTTGCGGATTCTCTTGGCCGCGTCTCGTGACAGATGTGACGGTCGTCTGTTACATTCGGGCCACTTCGCCTTCGTGAATCGCGACGGGCGCAACGAACTTGACGCAACCAGGCAGTCCCGACGCCGGCCAACCGGGAACCGAACCGGCCCATTCCGGGGACGCGGCCGGCGCGGACCGCAAGAGCCTGTGGATCGGGCTGGTGCTGGTCGGCGGGTTCACGCTCGCGGAGGCCGTCGCCGGCTTCTGGGCGGGCAGCCTGATCCTGCTCGCCCACGCGGGGCACATGCTCGCGGACGCCGTGTCCATCGGGATCGGGCTCGTGGCGGTGCGTTTCTCCGGCCGGTCGGCCACCGCGGAGCGGACGTACGGCTTCCATCGCACGGAAGTCCTTGCCGCCCTGGTGAACGCGCTGGTGCTGTGGGCGATCGCCCTCGCCGTGCTGTTCGAGGGATACCGCCGCCTTTCCGACACGCCCGAGGTTCAGGGCGGCGTGCTGCTGGCCGTGGGATCGATCGGTCTCGTGGTGAACATCTCGGCCGTCTGGCTCATGCACGGATCGGCCCAGCGGAACACCACCATCCAGGGTGTTTTCCAGCACATGATCACCGACCTGCTGGGGTCGGTGGCCGTCGTCGTGGCGGGGGTGCTGGTCTGGGCCTTCGGCTGGCACGTGTCGGATCCGGTCCTGAGCCTGCTGATCGGCGCCCTGATCCTTTCGAGCACCTGGCGCCTGCTGTCCAAGGTGGTTCAGGTGCTGCTGGAAGGCACTCCGGAGCACATCGACGTCTACGCGCTCTGTTACCAGATCGAGCAGCTCGAGGGCGTCACGCTCATTCACGACGTCCACTGCTGGACCCTGGCTCCCGGATACGACGCGATGACCGCGCACATCCTGGTGGAGCCGGGCTACGGATCGGGAGACGGCCGTGACTCCATGCTCGACCGGATCAGGGAGATCGCCTACAAGGAATTCAACATCCGGCACATCACGATCCAGGTGGAAACCACGGCCGGCCGCTGCCTCGAAGCGCACCACGTGGACCACCTGCTGGCGACCGCGCGTATGTAGGCGGAGAGGCCGCCAAGGCATCCGCCTTGACGGCCAGGGGAGGGGACAATGCGAACGTCGGGTCCGCGAACGCTGGTGCTGGGGCTTGGCAGCGTGCTCGTCCTGGCGAACGCGGCCGGCGGTCAGGAGATTCGCCGCGTCACGCTGCGCGAAGCCCTGCAGGAGTTCACCGAGAACAGCCTCGCCCTGAAGATCGCCCGGTCCGAGGCCGCCGAGATCGCCGGAGCGGCGCGCCAGTCGGGGGTCTACTCCAACCCGTCGCTTTCCTTCAGCCACGACGACCTGCACCACGACGACCCCGTGACCGGGACGGAGAGGTTCTGGGAGCAGACCATCCAGTTCGTTCAGGAGGTCGAATGGCCCGCCCGCACCTCCGCGCGGCGCCGGGCGGCCACCCACGCCATCAGCGCCAGCGCGGCCGGCCTGCGCGCCGATTCGGTTCCCCTGGCCTTCGAGGTCCGCGAGGCCTACGCGCTGGCGTGGTTCGCGGAGGAAGCGGAACGCGCGGTGGGCGAGGCCGCGGCGGTGATCCGGAGGGTGTCGGAGGACGCCGAGGCCCGGCTGGAAGCGGGGGACATCTCCGCCTACGAAGCCCGCCGCCTGCGGCTGGAGCGGGTGCGGGCCGAACAGGAGATGGTGGACGCGGGACTGGGGGCCCGCGACGCCCGCCGGCGGCTCGCCGCGCTCATCTCCCCCGGATCCGGCACGGAGGAGGTCGGGCCCTCCACGGGACTTCACGAAATCCCTCCGGAAGTAACCCGCGAGGCGGCGCTGGGCGCCCTTTCGGGGCGGCCGGACCTGGAAGCCGCGGCGCGGCAGCTGGACACCGCCCAGGCCGAGGTCGAGGTTGCAGGTTTCTCCCTGCGGCCCTCCCCGACCTTCGGCCTCGGATACCGGCACCACCTGGACGGATTCGGCGGCGTCGCCCTGGGCTTCGATGTGCCGCTGCCGGTGTTCGATCGGGGATACGGGACTCGCGAGGAGGCGGCCGCCCGGAGCTCGGCGGCGGCCTATCGGCTCGACCTGAGGCGGCGGCTGGCGGAGTACGACCTGGTGGGCGCCTCGGACCGCTACACGGCCCGGCGCGCGCGTGTCGCAGCGGTGGTGGAGGACCTGTTGGCGGACGGTGAGCTGCTCCTTATGTCCGCGACCGCGGCCTATGCCGAACAGGAGATGACGCTCGTGGAACTGCTCGATGCGGCCGATGCGTTCCAGGGCGCGCGGCTCACGGCGCTGTCGCTGCAGTCGGAGGCCTGGATCGCCTACTACGACCTGCTGCGCGCCATGGGTAGGGGCCCGGAGGAAGGACCATGAACCGAGAGCTTGTCCACGCGTGGGTCGTCGCTTCGTTGCTGAGCCTCGGTGTGCTGGGCTGCGGAGGAGCCGGGGGCGAGGACGAAGTTGCGGCCGAGGCCCACGATCCCCATCCGGGCGGAGGGCAGTTCACCGCGTCTTCCGGCGGGTTCGAGCTGTTCGCCATGTATCCGCACCAGATCGCGAACAGCGAGGGGGAGGAACCCTGGGAGATCCACCTCACGTCGGTGGAGGAGTGGCGGCCCGTCGAAGGCGCCCGGGTGACGCTGCAGATGGTCGGGCCCGGGAGGACCCGGGAGGAAGTCGTCGCCAGGTCCGACGTTCCGGGGGTGTACCTCGCGGCGCCCGTGCTGCCTACCATCGGAACCTGGCGCGCCGAGTTCGTGCTGTCGGTCGAAGGCCAGGACCACGCGCTTCCGGCCGGACCCTTCGAGGTGTTCCGCAGCGAGGAAGAGGTGGACCCGCACGCCGGGCACGACCATGACCACGAGGAGGAGGCCGGACACGTCCATACCGCCGACGAGGAGCCGGGCGCGGGGCTGATCACCCTGGCCGTGGAAGAACAGTGGTCGATTCCCTTCGCGGTTTCCGCCGCCGAGGAACGCGAAATCCCGGCTTCGTTCTCCGCCGCGGGCGAGCTGGTGGCCCCTCCGGGCGGCCTCGTCCATGTGTCCGCCCCGGTGGCGGGGCTCGTGCAGGTGGACGGACCCTCGCTGGGGCCGGGCGACTTCGTCCGCACCGGGCAGCTCCTGGCGCTGATCGCGCCCATCCGCCTGGACAACTCGTACGAGCGCACCCGCGTGGACGTGGCGCTCGCGGAACGCGAGGTCGAGCGGGCCGAGCGCCTGCTCGCGGCCGAAGCCATTCCCGCGCGCCGCCTCGAGGAGGCGCGCCGGAACCTCGAGGTCGCGGTGGCGGCCTTCGAAGCCATCCGGGGAGGCACGCCGGGGAACGCCGGCGAAGACGCCGACAGCGGCCTCTACCAACTGGACAGCCCCATCGACGGCATGATCGCGGAGCGGGACGTGGCGCTTGGCGAACAGGTCGCGGTCGGGGACCACGCCTTCACGATCGTGAACACCGGAACGCTCTGGTTCGTCGCCCGGGTTCCGGCCCGCTACGCGCCGGAGACCGGCCGGATCCGCGGCGCCTGGTTCACGGTGGAAGGCAACCCGAGCCCTTACACGGTAAGCCGGGTGCTGTCGGTCGGCAGCATGATCGATCCGGACAGCCGCACGCTGCCAGTCCGCTTCGCCGTCCCGAACGCCGACCGGGCCCTGAAGGTGGGGATGCTGGCGGAGGGCCAGATCCTCATCGGCGATCCCGAGCAGGGCACGGCGGTCCCGGTCTCCGCGATCCAGGACGAGGACGGCCTGCCGGTGATCTACGTCAAGGTGACCGGGGACAGTTTCGAGCGCCGGGTCGTCTCGGTGGGTGCGTCGGACGGAGCGTGGACGCTCGTCACCTCCGGGATCGCGCCCGGGGAGCAGGTGGTCACCGAAGGGGCCTACCAGGTGAACCTCGCCGCGCTGGGAACCGTCGAACCGTCGCATGGCCACGCCCACTGACGGACCCGCCGCGGGCGGGACCGAGCAGCGCGGCGTCCTCGACCACTTCGTCGGCGCCTCGCTCAAGAACCCGTTCCTCGCGCTCATCCTCGCGATGGGCCTCTTCGTGGGCGGAAGCTGGATCGCCGCCACGTTCCCGGTGGACGTCTTCCCGGACCTGACGGCGCCGACCGTCACGGTGGTGACCGATGCCCGGGGATTGGCCCCGGAGGACGTCGAGGTCTCGATCACCTTCCCGATCGAGACGGCGTTGAACGGCGCGCTGGGAGTGCGGCGGGTCCGCTCGCGATCGGGCACCGGGATCAGCGTCGTCTGGGCGGACTTCGAGTGGGGCACGGACATCTTCCTCGCCCGGCAGATCGTGAGCGCCAGGCTCCAGGCGCAGGCGCTGGAACTGCCGGAAGGCGTGAACCCGCCGGTGCTGGCGCCCATCAGCTCGATCATGGGCGAGATCATGCTGGTCGGCCTGAGCGCGCCCGAGGCGCAACTCATGGAGGCTCGCACTCTCGCGGACTGGGTGGTCCGCCGCCGGCTGCTCGCCGTGCCGGGCGTCTCGCAGGTGATCGCCCAGGGTGGCGACGTCCGCGAATACCAGGTCCTGATCGATCCGCAGCGGCTCCTGGCCTACGAGGTCGGGCTCGAGGACGTCCTCGCCGCCACCGCCGGGTCCAGCGAGAACGTGTCCGGGGGCCTCTACTGGTCGAGCGGCCGGGAGATCCTGGTCCGCGGGATCGTCCGTCCCGGCAACGTCGAGGACATCGGTCGGACCGTGGTGACGACGCGGGAGGGGATCCCGGTCCTGATCGAGGACCTCGCCGAAGTGCGGATCGGCCCCAAGATCACCTACGGGACCGGATCGGTGAACGCGGAGTCCGCCGTCATCCTCTCGATCCAGAAACAGGCGGGGGCCAACACCCTCGAGCTCACCGAGCGGGTGGAGGCCGAGCTCGACGCGATCGAGGCCGTCCTCCCCGAGGGGATCACCATGGAGCGGGAGATCTTCCGGCAGGCGGACTTCATTTCGCTCGCGGTGGACAACGTGGTCCTCGCCCTGCGCGACGGCGCCCTGTTCGTCATCGTCACGCTCCTGTTCTTCCTCTGGAACGTGCGCACCACGCTGATCTCGGTGGTCGCCATTCCGCTCTCGCTGGCGCTCGCGATCATCGTGATGCGCGCGCTCGGGGGCACCGTGAACACCATGACGCTCGGCGGGATGGCGATCGCCATCGGCGCCCTCGTGGACGACGCGATCATCTTCGCCGAGAACGTCCACCGCCGGCTCCGCGACAACCGCCGGCGTCCGCTGGCGGAGCGCGCCCCGCCCCTGGCCATCATCCGCAGCGCCGCGAGCGAGATCCGGGACCCGATCCTCAACGCCACGCTGATCATCACGATCGTCTTCGTGCCGCTGTTCTTCCTCTCCGGCGTGGAAGGCCGGATGCTGATGCCCCTCGGCGAGGCCTACATCATCAGCATCCTCTCGTCGCTCTTCATAGCCGTGACCGTGACGCCGGCGCTTTGCTACCTGCTGCTCCCGAACGACCGCTCCATCATGCGGCAGCGCGAGCCGTGGCTGGTCCGCCTCCTCGAGTACCTCTACCGGGGGGTGCTCGACCGGGCGCTGCGCCGCTCCGGGCAGATGCTGATCGGGGCGGCGCTGCTGCTGGCGGCCACCCTCGCGGTCGTTCCCACCCTGGGCCGGGAGTTCCTGCCGGAGTTCCAGGAGGGCTCGCTGACCATCGCGCTCATCGGGGTGCCGGGCACTTCGCTTGAGGAATCCGACGAGACCGGCAAACGCGTGGAGCGGCGCCTGCTCGAGGTGGAGGGGGTGCTCTCGACCGCGCGGCGCACCGGCCGGGCAGAGCTGGACGAGGAAGCGCAGGGCGCGAACGTCTCGCACGTGGAAGCGCACCTGGACCTGAGCACCCGCGAGATGTCCGACCTGATGGCCGAGGTCCGGGACCGGCTCGCAGGAATCCCCGGAACGAGCATCACCGTGGGACAGCCGATCGGCCACCGCATCGACCACATGCTTTCCGGCACGCGCGCGGCGATCGCGATCAGCGTCTTCGGTCCCGATCTCCGGGAGCTGCGCAACCTCGCCAGCCAGATCGAGGCCATTGCCCACGATGTCCAGGGTCTGGTGGACGTCTCCGCGGAGCAGCAGGCCGAGGTGCCGCAGTTGCAGGTCCGCGCGAACCGCCGGGCGATGGCCCGCTACGGCGTCACCCCGGGACACCTCGCGGAGGCCGTCAGCGTCGCCATCCAGGGCGAGGCCGTGTCCATCGTGCGGGAAGGGGAGCGCACGTTCGATCTGCTGGTGCGCTATGCCGACGACTACCGTACCGATCCGGAAGCCATCGGCAGCGCCCTCATGGCGACCCCCGCCGGGCCGATCGTGCCGCTGTCGCAGCTCGGCTCGATCGTGCAGGCCATGGGGCCGAACATGATCACCCGGGAGAACGTCCAGCGGAAGATCGTGGTCAGCGCCAACGTCGCGGAGCGCGACGTCATCGGGGCGGTGACCGAACTCCAGGAGCGGGTCGCGGCCGGGCTGGACCTTCCCCCCGAGTACTTCCTCCAGTACGGAGGCCAGTTCGAGAGCGGCGAGGCGGCCAGCCGCCGGATCACCATCCTCTCGCTGTTCTCGATCGGCGCCGTCTTCATGATCATGTTCCGGGCGTTCGGGAGCTTCCGGACCGCCATGTTCCTCATGGTGAACCTGCCGCTGGCCCTGACCGGCGGGGTCGCCGCCGTGCTGTTGATCGGCGGCACCGTGAACGTCGCCACCCTGGTCGGCTTCATCACGCTGTTCGGGATCGCGGTGCGGAACGGGATGCTCCTCGTGAGCCGGTACCAGGACCTGTGCACGGCCGGAGTGCCGCTTCCCGAGAGCATCCGGCAGGGCTCGGTGGAGCGCCTCAGTCCCATTCTCATGACCGCGCTGACCGCGGGCCTCGCCCTCATTCCCCTCGCGCTGGGGATCGGCGAGCCGGGCAAGGAAATCCAGGCGCCGCTCGCGGTTGTCGTCCTCGGCGGCCTGACGACCTCCACGATCCTCAACATGTTCGTCGTCCCGGCCCTGTTCCTGCGCTACGGGCGGATGACGGTCGGAACCCCATCCGAAGCGGCGCGGCTCTCGGGATAACCCGACCGGCGACCCGGGGAGTCCGCGGCGCCCCGATCGCGGGCGCCTGACCCGTCAGGGGGTTCCGAGCTTGCGGAAGCGCTGGCGGTGGGTCTTGACGGTCATCGGGGTGCGGACTCCGTCACGGAACACTCCGAGCTCAGCCTCCTCCCCGGCGGACACGTTCAGCCGCAGATAGACGAGACAGTCCCGGACCGCCGGGTCCGCCTCGACGCCGTCCACGGAGTAGATGACGTCTCCGGGCCGCAGGTCGTGGAGTTCGAGCACCCCGGCGCGGGCGTTGACGCGGGTGACCTCGCAGGCAAGGCCTTCGGGATCGAGGCCCAGGTCGCGCTTCCGCGCTTCGGTGAGCGGAGCGGTGGACAGATGCGTCTGCGGATCGATCGACCAGTAGCGGTAGGTGATGTCCGAAACCCACCACTGCAGCGGCAGGTCGATCACGAGATCCACCGGCCCCGCCCCCGCCCGCTCGACGGTCAGCGGGAGGCGCGCGGCGGTCCGGTCCAGGCCGTCGTAGACGTGGAGCAGGTCCCCGAACGTCAGGACCCGCTGCCCGGCGAAGTTTGCGATGGCGTCACCGGGGAGCAGTCCGGCGGCCATGGCCGCTCCCTCGGCGCGCTCGACCACGAGGCCGCGCGGCACGTCGAGGTGGATGCCGAGGTCCCGGATGTCGGGCGAACGAAACATCTCGCGCCGCTTGTCGAGGGTTCCCTCCCGCTCCCGTGCGGCGGCCCGGTAGTCCCCGATCATGTGGCATTCGACGCAGCGCCCCCGCTCCAGCTCCTGGACGCGCAGGCGCTCCAGCTCGCGGGCGAAGAAGGGCGGCGGCCGCGGACGCGCCGGCAGCTCGCCCGCGAGCCACCGCTCGTGCTCCTCGAGGCCCGCCCGGAGCGCGAGCGCGAAGCTGTCGAGGTCCAGGTAGGAGTCCGCCGAGACCGCGTCGCGCCCGCCGTACCGCAGGTAGATCTGTTCGTCAGGACTGACGATGAAGAAGTAGATCGAGTGGTGCCAGTCGAAGTCGAAGAGGCCGACGTCGATCCGGTTCATCCGCGTGATGCGGGCGCGGACGAAGCGTTCGAGCAGACGTCCCCTCTCGGAATCTCGCGGCGACAGCACCACCTGTGCGTCGAATCGTCGGCCGGTGATTCAGGGGGAGCAGCGGAACTCGACCAGAAGCGGCCGTCCCGTCTCTTTCGCCAGCGCCAGCGCCTCCTGGTAGTTGCCGAGCCACTCGAGCGTGTCGTCCTCGGGCGGCTGCCCGGCAGCCGCCGACGAATGCCCCGAAGCGCTCAGCCCGACGAGCAGGCCGGCAGCGGCGAGGAGCGAGGCGCCGGAGCGTCCTGGCGGTTCGTGTTGTTGCATGACAGTCAATCCTCCGAGCTTTGTACCGCCGCGAGAGACTCGGGGTCGACGGAACGCCCGGCGCTCTCCGTCACCGGGACGCGGAGACCGTCCACCATCGCGCACAGCCGGTCGGTACAGGCCTGCGCATCCACCTGGACCCAGCCACCGGGATCCGCGCGCAGGACGCGGGCGGCAAAGAACGACCGGTCCGCGAAGCCCCACGTGTACCAGCGGAGTTCGGGTTGGGAGAGCTCGGTGGGGGCCGTCTGCCGCCACGACGCGTCCAGTTCGATCTCGGGCGAGGAGGTGATCACCGTCGGCAGTTCGGTGTCCGGCCTGGCTTTCCCCGTCACCTCTCGCGCGCGCTGCACGTTGTCCATCGCGTAGGTGTGCCAGCCCGGCTCGTGCCACGCATCGACGACGAGCCAGTCGCCCTCGATCCGCGCCGCGTAACTCACCGCGAGGTTCTCGCCCAGCCAGACCTCCTGGCGCGGCGGTTCCGCGGTTCCCTGGGCGCCGGCCGCCGCGGCGATGCCGGCGAGCATCAGCAGCGCCAAACCGGTCGTGAGGATCAGGTTCTTCATGGAATCGCTCCCGGTTCGTTCCGTGTCGCAGAAATCGTACGGCATCGGCGCCGACATCGGGAAGGACGCGGGTGGGGCTCGACAAAAGACCATTGACAAATAGTTTTGTCAATGGTTTCATTCCGGCCCATGCTCGACGTGGCCGTCATCGAAGAGCCCGCCGCCGCGGCGGTGACCCTCGACCCGAAGCGCGCCCGGCTGCTCGCCGAAATGGCCGAACCGGTCTCGGCGGCGGCGCTGGCGACCCGGGTCGGCCTTCCCCGGCAGAAGGTCAACTACCACCTCCGGACCCTCGAGAAGCACGGCCTCGTGCGTGTCGCGGACGAGCGCAAGTGGGGCGGGCTGACCGAACGGCGGCTGGTGGCGACCGCCCGCTCCTACGTGGTGAGCCCGGCGGCGCTCGGCCCCCTGGCCAGCGACCCCGGGCGCACGCGGGACCGGCTCTCGGCCGGCTACCTGGTCGCGCTCGCGGCCCGCGCCGTGCGCGAGCTGAGCCAACTCCTGCGGCGCGCCGGCCAGACCGGCAAGCGGCTCGCCACCCTCTCGATCAACACCGAGATCCGGTTCTCCTCTCCGGAGGCCCGGGCCCGGTTCAGCAGTGAACTCGTCGCCGCGGTCGGTGATCTGGCGCGGCGCTACCACGACGAATCCGCCCCCGGCGGCCGGCGGCACCGGCTGGTGGCCGTCGCCTACCCGACGCCGGCGGACGCCCTCAGCAAGGAGCCATCATGACCATCAAGCGCGATCCATCGGGCCGCCGCTCGATCCAGGCCGAAGCCGAAGTCCCCGGCACGCCCGAGGAGGTCTGGGAGGCCATCGCCACCGGCCCCGGCATCGGTTCCTGGTTCTACCCGACGGACGTCGAGGAGCGCGTCGGCGGCGCCCTCAGCTACCACACGGGTTCCGAGATGGACCACATTCCGGCGAAGGTGACCGCCTGGGACCCGCCCCGGAGATTCCGCCACGAGGGAAAGGACTGCGGGCCGGAGGGGCCGCCGACGGCCACCGAGTGGACCATCGAGCCGCGCGCCGGCGGCCGCTGCCTCGTGCGCGTGGTGCACAGCCTCTTCGCCAGCACCGACGACTGGGACGACCAGCTCGAGAACTTCGAGGCCGGCTGGCCGCAGGCGCTCGTCATCCTGCGGCTCTACCTCGCCCATTTCCGGGATCGGCGCGCCTCGATCCTGCGGGCCTACGGCGCGTTCGACGGCTCGGTGGACGAGGCGTGGACGGCCCTGCTGGCCGCGCTCGACGCGCGCGGACTCGCCGCGGGCGACCCCTGGACGCTCTCCGCTTCGGGCGCGGCGAGCCTCGCCGGCACCCTCGAAGAGGTCCACGCGACCTCGCGCCAGCCGACCGCCTTTTTCCGTACGCGCGAGCCGGCGGCGGGAATCGCGGCGGCGTGCGCCTACAAGATCGCCGAGCGGGCGACGGTGGTGCTCAGCGTCTACTTCTACGGCGACGGCGCCCCGGCAGCCGCCGCGCGCGACGAGGCGGCCTGGCAGGCGTGGATGAAGGACCGCTTCCCCTAGACAACCGGAATCGCGGCTTCAGCCGGCACGGGCAAGCCGGCGGCGCCATCACGGCGGTGGGTATCCTGACGGCGCTTCCGACCTGCTTGAGGAGATCCCGTATGCGAGCTGCCCACCCTCCCTGGCGACCCGCGGTGGCCGCGGGCCTGTTCCTGGTCCTTCTGGCGACCCTCGCCCCGGCCCAGTCGGGAATGAACCTCGAGCGTCCCGGCCACTGGAAGGCCCGCTACGACGACGGGGCCAGCGCTTCCGGGCGCCGTTTCGTAGTGATGCGGCCCGGCTGGCACGTGTTCGCCGGCCCCGGCGGGCTGTTCTGGGACCCGGGGAGCTTCGCCTCGGGCAACTACGCGGTCAGCAGCACCATCTTCCTGTTCCCGGAGGGCGACCCCGAGCAGTCCGGCTCCACCCGCCTCGACAGCTCCTTCGGTCTCTTCCTCGCCGGAGGTGACATCGAGAGTGCGTCACCGGGCTACGTGGCGTTCGAGATCCGGAACGACGGGCAGTTCCGCGTCGCCGAGCACTCCGGCGGAGAGGAGAACGACCTCGTGTCCTGGACCGGGCACGACGCCGTCGAGACCCTGGCCGCCGACGCCACCGGACCGCTGAAGAACATCCTCGGCGTGGACGTCCGCGGCGACCGGGCCGTGTTCTACGTCAATGACATTCAGGTGGCGGAGTTGCCGGCCGACGGGTTGCCGCTCGACGGTGCGATCGGGCTCCGCGCCGGAGCCGGACTCAGCCTGCACATTACCGAGATCGCGATCGGCCCGAACCGCCGCGAGGAATAGCGAATCGGGCCGTTTGCCTTGAAAAAATACGTCTCGCTGGTGTAATTTCAAGGTCTGAACTCCCAACATATCCCTCGCGCCGCGGCCCCTCTCGTTGAGCGGGCCCTTCGACGGAGTCCTGTCGCAGCGCTGATCGGCGCCAGGCGGTGCGGCAAGACGACGCTTGCCCGGCGGTTCGTATCCGCGGGTTCCCCGAACTACTTCGATCTCGAGGATCCCCTCAGCCTCGCGCGGCTGGACGAGCCGCTGACGGCGCTCGGCCCGCTGTCCGGCCGGGTGGTCATTGACGAGGTGCAACGCCGGCCCGATCTGTTCCCCGTTCTGCGGGTTCTCGCCGACCGCGACGAAAACCCGGCCCGGTTCCTGGTGCTGGGCAGCGCCGGGCCCGATCTGCTCCGCCAGAGCGCGGAATCGCTCGCCGGGCGCATCGAGTACCTGGAACTCACCGGATTCCAGGTGGCCGAACTCGGCGCCGCGCGGATGCCGGACCTCTGGCTCCGCGGCGGGTTTCCCCGGTCGCTGCTCGCGACGAGCGACGAGGACAGCCTGATCTGGAGGAAGTCCTACGTCCAGACGTTCGTCGAGCGCGACCTGCCGCGTTTCGGGGCGGAGCTCGGAGCGTCAACGCTTCACCGGCTCCTCCTGCTGCTGGCCCACTACCACGGTCAGGTCGCCAATCGGAGAGCGCTCGCGACCGCCCTGGAAATCGGTGAATCCACCGTCCGGCGTTACCTGGATCTGATGGAACATCTGTTCCTGATCCGCCAGCTTCGGCCGTGGCACGAGAACCTCAAGAAGCGCCAGGTCAAACGTCCGAAGCTCTATTTCCGGGATTCCGGCGTCTTTCACCATCTGATCGGAGCGGGGACCATGGGGGAGTTGCTCACGAACCCTCGGCTCGGTGCGTCCTGGGAGGGCTTCGTTCTGGAAAAGACGCTCGTCGAAGCGAGTCCGGACCAGGCGTACTTCTGGGGAACCCACGCGGGCGCGGAACTGGACCTGCTGCTCTTCGCACGGGGCCGGAGGATCGGCGTGGAGATCAAGCGGGTGGACGCACCGCGCCGCACGCCTTCGATGACCGCGGCACTGCGGGACCTCGCGCTCGACGCCCTCTTCGTGGTCTATCCCGGAGACCTTCGTTACGAGATCGGAGAACGGATCACCGCGGTTCCCGCCGCCGACAGGTTCGCTCCGGAGGCGCCGGCGTGATCCGTACGGCGGCTTGCGGGTTGCTGCTCGCCGCCCCCGCGGTTTTCGCCCAGGCAATGCGCGCCATCCCCCTCGAGGACACCGCCGAGACCAGCGCCAACGCGAGCCTCGGGGACCTCGACGGCGACGGCGATCTCGACATCGTCCTCGCCAAGGGCCGCCACTGGCCCCTCAAGGACTGGGTCCTCCTGAACGACGGCGCGGGCGGATTCGAGGAGCGGCACGAACTCCCCGGCTCCGCGGACAACACCTACACCGCGGCGCTCGCCGACCTGGACGGTGACGGCGACCTCGATCTGGTGGTCGGGAACGACCGGCCCGACGACAAACGGGTCTATTTCAACGACGGGACCGGGTCCTTCGCTCTTGTCGGCACCTTCGGCGACGCGTCCTGGCCCACCCGGAACGTCACCGTGGCCGACCTGAACGGCGACGGCCGTCCCGAGATCGTCGTCGCGAACCGGGGTGGGCCGGAGAACCGGAGCGCCAACTACGTCTGCGTCAACGACGGGTCCGGGGCGTTTCCGGACTGCTCGGTCCTGTCGCGGAACTCGGCCACCACCATCGGGGCGGCGGATCTCACCGGCGACGGATTCACGGACCTGTTCGTGCCGCACCGGGACGGCGGCCAGAGCTTTCTCTACGTGAACGACGGCAGCGGCGGATTCTCCGAGACCCACGCGGTCGGTCCCCCCGAGTCCGCAACCCGGGCGGTGACCTTCGGCGACCTGAACGGCGACGGCACGCTCGACATCGTGCTGGGCGACCAGCTCGCGGGCGGGGTGTGGCTCTACCCGGGCCGGGACGGCACTTCCTTCGAGACGCGCCGCCAGGTCGGAAACCCGGCCGACAACGCCTACTCGCTGGCGGTGGCGGACCTCGACGGGGACCGGGATGCAGACATCGTGATCGGCAACCGCGGGGCGCCCGGCGCCATCCTCACGAACGACGGATCCGCAACCTTCGTCCGGACCCCCTTCGGCGACGCCGAGGGCGCCATGTACGGACTCGCCATCGGGGACGTCAACGGTGACGGCGTTCCCGACATCGTGGCCGGGCGGTCCGACGCGCCGAACACGCTCTATCTGGGTCGCGCCCGGTAGCGATTCGGGCCCCGGGCCGCGCCGCTACGCGGGATTCCCCAGCGTCTTCAGGTGCCGGTAGTGGGACTGCAGCGCCGCGAGAAACGACGGATAGGAGTGATAACGAACCGAAAAGTCGCGGCACGTTTCCTCGACGATCTTCCGGAGGCGCGGGTAGTAGAGGTGGCAGACGTTCGGGAACAGGTGGTGTTCGATCTGGTTGTTCAGGCCGCCCAGGTACCAGGCCGCCAGCTTGCTTCGGGGCGCGAAGTTCGCCGTCGTCTCCACCTCGTGAACGGCCCACTCCTTTTCCATCGCGCCCGATTCCGGATCGGGTGACGGAAAGGCGGTGACCTCCACGGTGTGGGCCAGCGAGAACACCAGCGACAGGGTCAGGCTGACGGTCAAGTTGATGAGCACCAGCACGACCAGCACGTGCCACCAGGTGTTGAAGAGGAGCGGAAGGACCAGGGCGATGCCGACGTAGAAGGCCTTGGTCAGCCAGAAGTTGGCGTGCTGCGAGGGACTCGGCTTCGGCAGGCTGTAGTTGCCGATCCGCCGGGAGATGATCCGGCGGATGTCGGAGTAGATCACCTGAAGGGTCAGCAGGCTGTACATGGGGAACGCATACAGGTGCTGAAACCGGTGCCAGGGCCGCCACTCCTGCAGGTGGCTCCAGCGCAGCAGGCCGCCGGTCTGGATGTCCGTGTCCATTTCCTCGACGTTCGTGTAGGTGTGGTGGAGGACGTTGTGCTTGTGCTGCCAGATCATCTGGCTGGCCCCGATGAAGCTCGCCGTGGAGCCGGCCAGCCAGTTGATCGTCCGGTTGCTCGAGTAGCTGCCGTGGGCGCCTTCGTGCACCAGGTTGAAACCGATGAGCGCGAGCGCCTGTGACAGGGCGAAGGCGGCGACGATCGTGGTGAGGACGTGCGGAGAGAAGAAGACCAGGAACACGTACGAAACGACGAACCCGGTCAGGATGATGGCGGTCTTGGGCAGCATGCGCCAGCCGCCCGTCCCCCGGGTCCTGATGCCGGGAAAACGCTCATCCACGCGCTTTTTCAGCGTCGCATAGAAGCCCACGTCCTTGTCGAAGGTGATCTTCCGGTAGGTGGCTTGCGCAGAGGTTGACGACATGGATACTCGCTTTCAGTTTCGGTATTCAGGATATGCGGGAACCTGCCGTCGACAAAGGCGCCGGAACGATCCGCTAGCGGGGCCTCGATTCCCAGGCGTCCTCGCCGTAGAGGGTGAATTCGTCCACCTCGAACCAGAACTCGCCCAGCTCCGCTTCGCCGCGGCGCGAGAGGTAGAGCCCCGTGCAGCGGGCTCCGTCCCAAAGGGCGGCGCCTTCCGGTACCTCAACCGGTTTCAGGTCGTCGGCGCCGAGTTCCACCAGCCGCCAGTCATCCGCCACTTCCACCCTCTTCCCGAACCCGACCCCGCTGCAGCGGAAGGTCAGCTCGAAGGCGTGACTGCCCCGGGCGTGGAACCGGATGCCGCCCAGGTTCTCCAGGCTGACCGGGTTCCCGCCGCGATCGAAGGGCTGGTACATCTGGGCAAGCGGGCCGCGCGCGGCGCCGCTGGCCAGGGTGCCGTCCACGCGGGCGGCCGCCGGCGTCGCGGCGGCGCCGCCGGCAATGAGTGAGAGGTCGGCGCTCGAGACGCCGTTCGTGAACGTGTGCCAGCGGACCCCGGTGTGGGCGAAGAGGTCGCCGTCCTCGAAGTCGTCGAACGCCACGACCTGATCGGCCGTTAGGTCCTCGGGAAACGGTGTCGAGGAAGGCTTCGACGCGGCCATCGTCGGAGCGATGCCGTCCGAGAGGGCCACCAGGTGGTTCGTCGTCCGGATGATGAGCTGTCCTTCGGAAATCGCCGGGGTGGCGAGGCACACCTCGTCCATGGAGTTCATCGCGAGCTCTTCGTACTCGGGACCGGCGCGGATGACGAAGACGTCGCCGTCCTCGCTGGTCAGGTAGACGCGGCCGTCGGCGGCGATGGGCGAAGCGGTGTAGGCGCCGCCCCGCTGGCCGATCCGCCGCCGGTACGCCCGCTCGCCGGTCGCGGCGTCGAAGACGGTGAGGACCCCGTTCGTCGCGACCACGTAGAGATAGCCCTGGTACACGAGCGGCGAGGCCATGTACGGCCCGTCGCGGGGAGAACTCCAGGCGACGTGGTCGTTGGAGTCCGTCCCCTCCGCCAGCGAGATATCGCCGGTGGCGCCGGTCCGGATCGCGAAGATGGGCCGGATCCGGTAGCCGCTCGTCAGGTAGATGAGCTCCCCGTCCACCACCGGGGTCGGGGTGGTGTTGTTCGAGCTGCCCGACATCCGCCAGAGTTCTTCGCCGGTCGCGGGGTCATAGCCGAACATGGTGCCGGCGCCGTTCGTGATGAGTTCGGTCCGCTCGGGTCCCGCGTGGACGGTCGGTGTCGAGAACGCGGAGATCAGGTCCCGCTCGGTCCGCCAGACTTCCTCGCCGCTGGCCACGTCGAAGGCGGCGATGAAGGAGCCTTCCTGCTGGTCCGCCTGCACGATCACCAGGTTCTCCCAGATGATCGGGGAGCTGGCGGCCCCCCACTGGTAGGTGTCGTCGTAGGAGGCGCCCGAGTCGAGCGGGCCGAGATCCACCTGCCACTGCAACTCGCCGTCGAAGTCGTAGAGGAACAGGTTGCCGGTGGCGATCAGCACCGCGACGTGTTTCCCGTCGGTGGCCGGCGTGGCCGAGGCGTAGCTGTTCTTGGGGTGGCGCTGGATCTCGGGGGCCTCGGCGACCGCTTCGCGCACCCACAGCACGTCGCCGCCCCGGCGGTCGATCGCGTACACGAACCAGGTGTTCCGCTCCCGGTCGGAGCGGCGGTCCATCCGCCCGTCGGGCCCGTAGCGGAAGACGGGGTCCGGATCGTCGCTGACCGCGGTGGTCAGGAAGATCCGGTCGTCCCAGATCACCGGGCTCGAGTGCCCGAGCCCCGGAACCCTTGTCTTCCAGAGGACGTTGTGTCCCGTCGCCGGATCCCAGAGCGTCGGCGGGTTCTGCCCGTCAGCGACCCCGGAAGCGAGCGGGCCCCGGAACGACGGCCACTGGAACCGGTCGTCGCCGCCCTGGCCGGCCGCCGCCATCGGCACGAGACACACGGCGGCGACCCCCAGAAAGACCCGCAAACGCTCCATCGGACCGCCCATCGTATCCGGGTGAGGGAACGAAGGGAACGCCGCAAGTCCCCCCGGGGAGGCTCGGCCGGCACCCGGCCCGCATGGCGCAGCGGCTTGGAACGCCGGTCTCCACCCGACTTCGCCACTTTGGACGTATCGGGATCTGCAAGCCGTTGACAGGTCGCCTGTTAGAAGAACGGGCGCCGGCAGCTTGGCACTACGTTTGTGTGTCTTGTTCTGATCTTCGCCGG
>JAJEIY010000064.1 GCA_022828085.1 Acidobacteriota bacterium
CCGCGATGCCAGTCTGAAGACTGGCGCTCCTGGCGCATTGGATTGGGGGAGTTTCGCGGCCTGCGGCCGCGATGCCGGCCTGAAGGCCGGCGCTCCTGGGGTTCCTATGGACGGGCACCCTCCACCGGGAGGAAGGCGGCATCCACGCCGATCATGCCCTGGTCGGTGAAGAATGCGGACCAGAAGTCCCGGAGCGCCAGCTCGTCCACCAGCCCGTCGCGGCTCGGAGGGAGCTGGAGGACGGTGAGGGCCGCCCCCTGCAGGCCGCGGCTCCGGACCTCCCGGTAGAGCGAGGTGGCGCGGAAGTCCTCGAACCCCGGAATCCCCCGGTAGAAGTCCACCCCCACGTTCTGCATCAGGTCCGAGATCAGGATGAGATGACCCCGCGCCTCCTCTGAATCCACGAACCGGCGGGCAGCGGATTGCACCGCCTGGAGGATCGCGGACGAATCGCTCGGGCCGGCCCGCGACATCGAGCCAAGGCCGTCGCGCAGCGGCCGCAGGTAAAGCGGCGCCCACTGCGCGGCGCGCTGATCGGGGTTATCGGTCCAGTGGTTCACCTCGCAGGGGTGCGGAGGACGGCGCACCGTCGCCACCTCCCGCACTCCGCCGGGAGCGTCCGACCGCACTTCGTAGAGGTGGAACACCGATCCCGCCGGCGCTTCGTCGGCCAGCGTACGGATGCGGCTCCACATGTCCTCGCGCTGGGGACGCGAGAGACCGTCGGTGGCGTCCACCACGACGGCGAGCGTCCGCGGCGGCAGGCCGGCCGGCCAGTCGGCGCACGGGTCGCGCTCGGGCGCGCAACTGGAGGCGATCGAGAGGACCGCGGCCGCTGCGCAGACGATCTTCAAGACGCGATCTCCAGCCGGCCGGCGGGATCCTGCCCCGCGCGCGGTACCAGCCGAACCTCCTGCCCCCCGGGCTTCCCTCCGGGAGGTGGGCCGGAACCGCCGCCAGGAGGAACGGGCGGACGCCGCCGGGCTCCGGGAATTCGCGCCGCCTGGGCGAGCCTTTCGCGTGCTTCGGCAAAGGCCTCGGCGACCGGCGCGGCGTGGGCGGCGTTCGCGATGCGGACCCGCTCCGCCGCCTCCATGACCTCGTAGAGACCCTGCTCGTGTTCCCGTCCCCATGCCGCATCATCGGCCTCGTCCCGGCCGCGAACCGCGGCCGCCCAGGGCGTGGTCCAGAAGGACGGCGGCGGATCGTGCGACAGCCGCCGCTGGCGGTTCGCCTCGCGGAAGTCCTCGACGGCGCTCGCGCCCGCCGCCACCGTCAGCCGAAGGAGGTCCGCCTCCCGGGCGAGCAGTTGGCGCCTCGCCGCATCAAGGCCGGTCAACCGGCCCCCGAGAGCCAGCAACTCGGCTTCCGCGTCGCCGAGCCGCTGCCGGTGACGGCGTTCGTTTTCCTCCAGCCGCCGCAGGGAATCCGCGTACTCCGTTTCGAGTTCCCGGGCGGTCGCATCCCGCGCGCCATGGAGGCGGGCGAAGTGCGGGATCGGCTCGCGGCCCCCGAACCACTTCCAGGTAGCCAGCAGCAGCGCGGTGAATCCGATGCCGAGCAGCAGCAGCGAACGCCACCCCTCGAATCTGCCCGCGAGCGAATCCTCGACCAGCACCAGACCGCCGTCTTCCGCCCGGTACCCGACACTGCCCGCGGCGAGCTGCCGCACCGAATCCAGCGAGTGGTCGTCCGGCGGCGCCTCGGCGGGATGCGCAACGAGGCTCGCTCCCGGCCGCCACCAGAGGAACTGGGCCCGGAGTTCGCCGATGACGGCCTGCTCGACGCTGATCGTCGGCGGTGGATGGGGGTCGTCGCCACCCGTCCCCGGTTCCGCGCCGGCGTCAATGTCATTCAGGTCCACAACGGCGGCGGCGCGCGAAGCGTCAAGCGCCTGGACTGCGTCCCGGTAATGGGCGAAGCCGAAGTGGAGCAGTCCCGCAAGAAACAGGCAGGGCAGCAGCGCTCCGGCGAGGACCACCCGGCGCAGCGCTCCCGCCCCGAGCATCCGGCGGAAGATCAGATCGCCCATCACCCAGCCCAGCAGTCCGACGTTCATGCCGGTGACCAGCGCGGCGAAGAGCCAGTTGGAAACCACTCCCTCGGTGGAGGCCGAGTGCAGGAGCAGCCCGTTCGCAGTCGTTTCGGCGGCGGCCACCGCAAGGAGAAGCCACATCCAGCCGCGGGAGGGCGGACGGGGACTGACGTAGTCGGGGAGCCCGCGGACGCGGCGGAAGCCGGCGAGTTCCTTCGCGGCGGCCTGCGATCGAACGTACCGGGAGTCCAGCCGCTGGCAGGCGGCCTGCACGTCCGCGAGGGCCGGCCCGCGCTCCCGTTCCCGGGTGGCGCCGGACTCGATCCGGACGGCGCGCGTCCGCGCCTCGTGCTGCGCCGCCCGCAGCCGGCCGAGGGCCCCGTCCGCCAGACCCCGAATCCTGGCGATCCCTTCCAGGAACCGGCTCTCGGTCCGGCGTTCTCCGGGAGAGGGAGCGGTGGCCGCCGACGCGGGGATGCCCTGGCGCGCCTCCTCCTCGGCAGCGGCGCGTTCGGCGGCGGTCAGGGCGGGGTCGGGCACGTCGGCGGCGCCGCGCCGAAACGGATCGAACGCTCCGGACCCGGCCGCCGTCTCCGACTCCGGCGGGGCCGGTTCCGGCTCACCGCCGGGCGGCGCCTGGCGGCGTGATCTCCTGGGAAAGCGGACTCGGATGCTCCGGCTCATGGCGGCTCCCTCCCCCAGGGGCGGGCGCACCGAACCCCGAGGTTTCCTACCCCTTACGAATTCGGGAGCGCTCCGGTTCGCCGGAAGGCCCGGTGCTACTCGCTACGTTCCCAGTTGCCGACGATCCGCGTCCCTTCGCCGCCCGGTGCCCAGATCACGAGCGCCCGGACCGGGCCACCGTCGGGCGAGGTGATGTGGTTCACCTCGGACGGCGGACGGACGAAGCCGAGATCGCCGGGACCGAGGATCTCGGAGACCCCGTCCACGACGTGCTCGAGTTCTCCTTCCAGCACGTAGAAGACCTCGGTGGCGCCGTGCGGATGGTTCCCGGAGTTGGCGCCCGGCGGCCAGGTGATCACCCCGATCTGGACCTCGCCGCCGCCGAGATTGGACTCCGAGAGCAGGAGTTCGAGCTCGGTGCCGCCGGCGCTGACGAACCGCCCCAGATCGGCGGCCTGGGCCCCCGCTGAAGACCGCCCTGCCGCGAACCCGGCGGCGAGGCCAAGGCCCGAAACGAGCGAGAGCGCGAGAACGGCGCGGCGGCGGGTCATCGGTCGGTCTCCCCGGCCGGATCGCGGGTGTAGCGTGAGAACCAGTCCAGCATGTAGAGCTGGGTGCGGATGAAGTTCGAGGGCTGCGAACTCGTCCCGTGGTACTCGTCGTGGAAGCGCACCAGCTCGGTGGGAACGCCCACGGCCTTGAGGGCCTGGTAGTACTCCTCGGTCTGGCTCATCGGCGTCCGCAGGTCGAGCTCGCCGGTCATCAGCAGGGTCGGGGTGGTGACCCGGTCCACGTACATGAGGGACGAGTGCTCGAGGTACTTCTCGGCGTTGTCCCAGGGGAAGCCGTGGTACCGGCTGTAGCCCCAGCGCACGATGTCGGCGGTGCCGGCGAAGCTCATCCAGTTCACCACCGGGCAGCGCACCGAGGCGGCGGCGAAGCGGTTCGTCTGGCCGATCACCCACGAGGAGAGCACTCCGCCGCCGCTGCAGCCGGTGACGTACATCCGAGTCTCGTCCACGTAGCCGCGGTCGATGGTCGCGTCCACCCCGGCCATGAGGTCGTCGTAGTCCACGCTCGGGTAGCCGTTGTCGATGGCGTTGCCGAAATCGGTCCCGTACCCGGTGCTCCCCCGGGGGTTTGTGTAGAGCAGCAGGTAATCGTTGGCGGCGAAGTTCTGGAAGGCGTTGTTGAAACCGACGTTGTACATGGCGTGGGGCCCGCCGTGGATGTGGAGGACCATGGGGTACTGCCGGGAGGGGTCGAAGCCGGGCGGCTTGATGACCCAGCCCTGCGCCCGGGTTCCGTCCGTCGAGTCGTACCAGAGCTCCTCCACCTCGCCGAGTTCGATCCCGGCGAGCACGTCGTCGTTCACCGCGGTGATCTGCGTCCTCTGCGACGGATCGGAGACCGGGAAGACCACCACGTCGGCCGGCTCATGGAAGGAGGTCCGGACCGCGGCGGCGACGCCCGTCGCCGAGATGGTGTTCACGGTGAGCAGGTGGGTGCCCTCGGTCACCGGGCTGGTCCCGCCCTCGAGCGACGCCACATGGAGGTTGCGGGAGCCGCGGTCGTCGGCGGTGAAGTAGATCCGGTCGCTGTCCGGGCCCCAGATCGGATTGTTGGCGTCCCGGTCGAGGCTCGCCGAGAGCGAGCGCATGGCGGAGCCGTCGAACCCGATCACCTGGAGATCGCTCACCTTGTAGGTCTGTTCCGTCCAGTCGTAGCCGCTGAACGCGACGTGCTGCCCGTCGGGAGAGACGACCGGGCCGCCCCAGGGGCCGCGCCTGTCGGTGATCTGGCGGATGGCCCCGGTGTCGAGGTCCACGAAGTGGATGTGCGACTCGCGGTAACGGAGGTCGGCGTCGTCCGCCCGGGAGGCATCGAAGACCAGGCCCTTTCCGTCCGGAGTCCAGTCGAGACCGGCGCCGTAGTCGAGGCCGACCGCACCGCGCGATCCCACGTGCCAGGCGCCCTCGGTGAGCTGGCGCGCCGCCCCGCCGTCAGCCGGGACGACGAAGAGATGGCGGTAACCCTCCTCGAGGAATCCCACCCGGTCCTGGCGGAAGTGCATCTTCCGGACGATCCGCGGGGTCTTCGTCCAGGTGGCGCCCTCCGGCGGAGCCGGCAGCGAGGGGAGATCCCAGGTCTCCGGAGCGGCGACCATCCGGGTGAACGCGATCATCCCGGAGTCCGGGGACCAATGGATGTCGCGCGGGGTCGGGCCGTCCCGCGTGATCTGCGAGGTGGCGCCCTCGGCGTCCATCCAACGGACGAAGATCTGGCTCCCCTCGTCCCCGGCGTCCGCGAGGTAGGCGATGCGGGTGCCGTCGGGCGACCAGACCGGGGCCGACCCCGTGGTCAGGAAGCGGTTGCGGCTGCCGTCGGCGTTCACGATCCACAGTTCCGAGGCCCACCGGTCCTTCGTCTGGTCCACGTGGCTGCGGGTATAGATCACCACCGAGCCGTCGGGGGAAATCGCGGGACCGCTCACCCGTTCCCAGTCGAGGATGTGCGAGGCGGTGAGCCGTCCGTCGCCGGCGGTCTCCTGCGCGGCGGCGGCGCCGGCGACGAGCAGCGTTGCAAACGCGATACGAAGAGTTCTCATGGGGTTCCCTCCCGAGCCGGTCTAGTTTGGATTCTTCGCCCGGTCTTCACAACCCCGGCGACCACCGGTGTCCGGCGGCGCACCCGTACGCGCCTTCCCCACGGGCGGCGGACCGGAGCACGGAACAAGATCCGTAGCCAGGTCGTTCGGCTCATCCAACACCCTTTCCGAACTCCCAAGGAGGAGCTTCAATGGACCGCGTCTGCCACTTCGAGATTCCCTTTGACGACAAATCCCGCGCCACCGACTTCTACCAGAAGGTCTTCGGCTGGCAGGTCTCCGACGTGCCGGGAGACATGCCCTACACCTTCGTGATCACGACTCCGATCGACGAACAGGGGAATCCGACCAGCGCGGGCGGCATCAACGGCGGGATGTACCCCCGGGGCGAGGGCGGCGGCAGCGGGTCTCCGGTCGTCGTGATCGAGGTGCCCTCGTGCGAGGCGCGCGTCGGCGACGTCGAGGCGGCCGGCGGGGAGTGCCTCATGGGTCCGGCCGAGATTCCGGGAATGGGGATCTACGCCCAGGTGAAGGACCCGGAGGGCAACATCATCGGTCTCTGGCAGCCGCTCTCCTGATCCCGGGCGGGCGCCTGCGCGGCGGCGTCACGATGCCGGGGACAGGAGCGTCGCCGGGCCTGCACCGGGAGGACGGGAGGCGGCGCCCACGGCTTGGAACGCCGGTCTCCGACCGGCACGCGCGGTGCTCCGCACCGCGCACGTCGTGACGCCGACCTGCGGCATGGTTCTCTCCTGCGGAACCGACCGGAACAGAGCGGAAGTGCTTGTCCCGGCGTCCCGTGGGGACAAACAGCGACACGTCGCCTGCGGCCCTTCGGGCCGCGTGCCGGTCGGAGACCGGCGTTCCAAGCCGTTTCCGCCGTCCTGGTCGGACGGAAACGAGGACGCCCGGCTATCCGAAGACCCGTTCCAGCAACTCCTGGTTGTAGCCCACCACGAGGCGGTCGCCGACGCGCATGGTCGGGGCCCGGAGCTTGCCCGAGCGGCCGAGGAGCAGGTCCGTGAGGTTCGTGTAGCTGCCGACCAGGGCCCCGCTCAGCGTGGCGTCATCCGGGCGGTCGCCGGTGAGGTCGAACCGCTCCACCTTGCGGCCCTTGGCGACGAGCAGTTCGCTCACGCCGTCCAGCAACGTGAGGGCCTCGTCGCCCTGAATCGGGGCCTTGTTGGCGTTTTGGATGTCTCCGTCCGCAATGTCGTTCGCCGCAAGAAACTCCTGCGTCTTCTTGCAGCTCATTCAACCGGGGCGGTGGTACCGCCAGGTGAGGTTTCCGCCCGCCACGGTCACTCCTCCTGCACGCGGTCGTAGGTGGCGCGGGTCACCCGCGTGATCTTCCCGTCGGCATCCACCCGGACGTAGTCGTTGTCGATCCGGTTGCCGTCCTCCGAGAGGGTGTTGATGATCACCTGGTATACCGAGCCGTTCCGGGCATTCAGAATGCGAGTGCTTCGCTCGGTCACGATCTCGACGGCGGTCTCGGAATTCTCGATCCCCTCGACCGGGCGGAAGACGCCGTCGAACATCGTGACGTAGCTCCACACCGAGGTGTTGCCCTCCGCGTTCGTGGTGGCGACCTCGATGCTCATGCCCCCGTCGCCGTGGGCTGCGTAGGTCATGATGTTCCTGTAGGGGGGCGGGTTGTCCGACCGGAGCCGCCAGACCCCGTAGCGCTCGGTGGCGTTGGCGCCACCTTGGGCGTGGGCGTCGGCGGCGAGCCCGAGTCCGAGCGAGAGCACAGCCAAAACGGCGGGAATCCGCGAAAAGCGCATGAGTGGATCCTCCTGAGAGAGGCGGGATTCTGTCAGACCGATCCCGGTGGCGCGCCGCTACTCGTCCTGGCGCGGACGAAGGCCCCGCCCGGCCATAGCCCCGGTGTGCGCGCCGTTCCGGATGGCGAACTCCCCGTTCACCAGCACGTGGACGGTTCCCTCCGAGTACTGGTGCGGCTCGTCGTACGTCGCCCGGTCCCGGATCCGCTCCGGATCGAGGATGGCGATGTCCGCCTTCCAGTCTTGACGCAGGAACCCGCGGTCGTCGAGTTCGAGGAACTCGGCGGCGAGGCCGGTCATGCTCCGGATCGCGAAGGCCATCGAAATCCGTTCCTCATCGAGCACGTAGTCGCGCAGCTTCTTGGTGAAGGCGCCGTACACCCGGGGATGGCCGACGGGGGTGCCGGGGGCGATGTCGCGCCCGTCGGTGCAGGTCATCATCCAGTCCTGTTCGGCGAGGTAGCCGGTGTTCACCGGGTCGTAGAGCCCGATGTTCATCACCGATGCGTTCCCCTCGGCAAGGATGCGGCGGGCCGCTTCCGGAGCGGGGACGCCCCATTCCTCCGCGACGTCCGCCAGCGTGCGGCCGTTCAGGTGCGGCCGGGGATCAGAGAAGCGGATCTTGTCGGCGCCCCCGCGGATGGCCAGCATCTCGGCGGTGGCCTCGTCGAGGACGCGCGCGGTGTCCGGGTCGTCGAACCGGTCGAGCATGGCGTCGCGTCCGCCCGCCGAGGCCCAACGGGGAACGGTGTAGGCCCGCAGGCTCGACTGGGTCGCGGTGTAGACGTGCTGGGCCCCGGAGACAAGGACGCCCCGGGCGCGGGCCGCCTCGATCAGGGCGGCGCCTTCGGGCGCGCGGCCGTAGTTGGCGGCCCCCTGCGCGTTGAAATGGCTGAAGATGACCTTGGTTCCGGACTCCTCGCCGATCCGGATGGCCTCCTCGATGGACGCCAGGTAGCCGAAGCTCGGATAGGCCGCTCCCAGGTCGCGGTCGTGGGTGTCATAGATGGCCGGCCGGTACTCGGCGGCCACCCGGGCCAGTTCGATGACCTCCTCCGTGGCCGCGTAGTTGCCCGGGATGTAGAAGAGCCCGCTCGAAAGCCCGAAGGCGCCCTCCTCGAGGCCCTTCCGGACGAGCGCCCGCATCCGGTCCAGTTCCTCGTCGGTGGGCGCCCGGTTCTCCTCCCCGAGCACGAGCCGCCGCACCGCCCCGTGACCCACGTAGGTGAGCGCGTTCACCCCGATGCCGCTCGCTTCCCAGCCCGCCAGAGTGTCGGCCACGTCCGGCGAGCCCCCTCCGTCCACCCCGAGAACGACGGTCGTGATCCCCTGATACAGGAACGGCAGCGCCTCCTTCGCCCAGTCCTCGCCGATCTGCGAATGGGCGTGCATGTCGATGAAGCCCGGGGCCACGATGAGGCCCGCGGCATCCACCGTCTCGCTGGCCGTCACACCTTCCGCGCCGGCGTCGCCGATGAAGGTGATGCGGTCGCCCGTGATCGCGACGTCGGCGGTGACGGGATCACCGCCGCCGCCGTCATGCAGCAGGCCGCCGCGAATGAGGATGTCGTGCGGCTCCTGACCACAGGCGGCGGCCAGGACGGCAAGCAGCGAAAGCGCGTTTCGGAGGTTCGGGAAAGACATGGGCGATTTCGGTCTCCGGCCGGGCAGGACCGGAGTGCGACAATACCGCCCGGCGCGGGAGAGCGCTGGAGTCCAAGGATGCGCATGAGGAACTGTCTGCCGGCGTTCGCGCTCGTCTTCGCTGCCGGCGCCGGCGCGCAGGACTGGCCGCAGTGGCGGGGCCCCGCCCGCGACGGCGCGGTGTCCGGGTTCGAGGCGCCCGCCGCGTGGCCGGAGGCACTGACCCCGGTATGGACCGCCGATGTCGGCACCGGCTACGCCACCCCGCTCCTCGTGGACGGGAATCTGTTCCAGTTCGCCCGCTGGGGCGAGGACGAGGTCCTCTACGCCATGGATCCGGAGACGGGCGAGGTCCGCTGGCGTTCGGCGTATCCCGCTCCGTTCGACATGAGCCCCGCGACCCAGCGGCACGGTCCCGGACCGAAGTCCACCCCCGCCTACGCCGGCGGGCGGTTGTTCGTCCACGGCATGACCGGATCGGTGACCGCCTTCGACGCGGCCGGCGGCGAGCAGCTCTGGCACGTCCCGGGTACCGGAGTCGAGCCGCTCTACCACACGAGCGCCTCGCCGCTCGTTCACGGCGGACTCGTCATCGTCCACGTCGGGGGGCACGACGACGGGGCGCTGACGGCGTTCGATGCGGAGACCGGCGACGTCCGCTGGTCCTGGGACGGTGACGGGCCGGCCTACGGCTCCGCGATGCTGTTCGAGTTCGACGGCGTGGAGCAGGTGGTGACCTTCACCCAGGAACACTTCGTGGGGGTTTCCGTCGCCGACGGCTCGCTGCTCTGGAGCCGGCCCTTCAGCACCCAGTCCGACACGACCTCACAGACGCCGGTCCTCTACCGGGACCTGGTGATCCAGAACGGCCGGGGAAACGGAGTGACGGCGTTCCGCGTTGCCCGGGCCGGCGACGGCTGGACCACCGCGGACGTCTGGAGCACGAGGGAGTACTCCCTCCACATGGCGAACCCGGTGGTCCGGGACGGGGTGATGTTCGGCCTTTCACACCGGAATCGGGGCCAGTACTTCGCGCTGGACCTGGACTCCGGGGAGGCGCTCTGGGAGAGCACGCCGCGGCAGGCCGAAAACGCCGCGCTGGTGCGGGCGGGAAACATCGTCTTCTCGCTGCAGGAGGACGCCGAGCTCGTGGTCTTCGAGGCGAGCCGCGCCGGACTCGAGGAAATCCGGCGCTACGAGGTCGCAGACAGCGAGACCTGGACCCAGCCCACGGTGGCGGGCGACCGGATCTACGTGAAGGACGTGTCCCGGCTCCACCGCTGGGACATCCGCTGACTCGAAGAGTTCCCTGCCTCATGTCCCGGGTCGTCCTTCGCGGCGTTCCTGACCACCTGCATCGCGAGATCCGGCAGGCCGCCGCATGGAACCGTCGTACGGTCAGTGCCGAGATCCTCTTCCGGCTCGAGGAGTCGTTCGCGCAGCGAACCGTGGACACCGAGCCGTTGCTCGAGCGCATTCAGCAGCGCCGGAAGTCCATCGGCGCGCTGGATCTGAGCGAGGAGGTGCTGCGCCGAATGAAGAACGAAGGGCGGCCTTGAACGGTCGCAGAATCGGCACCTGGAGCGAAGCGGCGCCTACGCTCGTGCGCCGTCGCACCGCCCATGCCTGTTTCGCGCTTCCGCGCGATGCCGGTCGGAGACCGGCGTTCCAAGCCGTTAGCGCTGCCGCGCCGCTTCCAGTTCCTTCTCGCGGCGGCGGGGGACGCCGCCGAGGGCCGTCCGGGCGCGGCGCAGGCGCATCCGGGTCATCGCGCTGCCGAGCAGGACCATCGACCCGAAGAGCGGGGTGGATGACGCGGAACCGCTGAGGGCGACGTAGAGCGGGCGGGTGAACTTCCTGAGCTTCACCCCGAGCGACTCGGAGAGCGTCCGGAGCGCCTGGTGGACCGCTTCGGCCGTGAACTCCGGAAGATCCTCGAGCGCCCATTCCGCGAGCAGGAGCCATTCCGCGACCTCGGAGGGCTCGAGGCTTCCCGCGAGATCGTCCGGATCCCGGGGCGTCTCGTCGGTGAAGAAGAGCGACGCCAGGGGTCCGAAGTCTCCGAGGGTGCGCATGCGCGGCTGCGCGAGCCCGGCGGCGGCCTCCAGGGTGTGGTCATCGAAACGCCAGTTGCGCAGCAACCCCGCGAGTTCCGCCGGGTCGTAGTCCTCCCGCAGGTAGCGGCCGTTGAGCCACGCCAGCTTTTCGGTGTCGAACACGGCGCCCGCCAGCGAGAGCGATCCGAGTTCGAAGTGCTCGACGAACGCATCCAGGGCGAACTTCTCTTCTCCCTCCGCCCGGGTCCAGGCCAGCATTCCCAGGAAGTTGAGGAGCGCCTCGGGCAGGAAACCCGCCTGCCGGTAGAAGTCGATCGAGGTGGGACTCCGGCGCTTGCTGAGCTTGGTGCGGTTCTTGTCGTTGTTCCGGAGCAGCGGGACGTGCCAGAAGGACGGCGGGTCCCACCCGAGGGTCTCGTAGAGCAGAAGGTGCTTGGGGAGCGAGGCGATCCATTCCTCCCCGCGGATCACGTCCGTGATCTCCATCAGGTGGTCGTCCACGACGTTCGCGAGGTGGTACGTCGGGAAACCGTCGGACTTGAGGAGTACCGGATCGTCCACCGATTCCCAGTCCTTCGAAAGACCCTGCCGGAGCCGGTCGGGAAGCGCAATCCGGCCCGTCTCCGGGGTCCGGAGCCGGATGGCGTAGGCCCCGCCGGCGTCCTCCCCGAAATCCCGATACGCCTTGCCTCCGCCGAGGAGCCGTTCGGCCACTTTCCGGCAAGCCTCGATCCGCTCGCTCTGGCGGTAGGGCGCGAAGGGGCCGCCAACGTCGGGGCCTTCGTCCCAGACGAGCCCGAGCCAGCGCAGCGAACGGAGGATGGCGGCCTCGGAGGCCCTGGTGGAACGCGCCCGGTCGGTGTCCTCGACCCGGAGCACGAAGGCGCCCCCGTGCTTCCTGGCGTAGGCGTAGTTGAGCAGCGCCTGGTACGCCGTCCCGACGTGCGGATCGCCGGTCGGCGACGGAGCGATCCGGGTTCGGACCGTCATGCTCTCAGACCGTGGCGTGGCGGTGGAAGGCGACCCACTCGGCGACGATCAGCAGGAGCGCGAACAACGCCAGGAGCGGCCAGAGGGCGCTCGCGACGGTTCCCGCGGGCGCCAGGGAGGCCGGTGGTTCCCCGGCCCAGGCAGACTGGTTCAGGTTCGAGGCGCGCCGGTTGAGCAGGCTCGCCGCCACCACGACCTCACGCCCGCCGCCGGCGGCGTAGTAGAGGGAAGGCTCGCTGGCGTCGAAGGAGATCTCGGAGCCCAGGCGGCGCGACGGCACTTCCCGGCCGTCGGCATCGAAGATGGCGCCGGCGGCCATCGCCACCCGGGCCTGTCCCAGTCCGACGCGCCGGACCTCCACGTCCGTCAGCCAGCTCAGGGCCCGGGAGAGCAGCAGGGGGAAATCCGCCTGGAGCGGCAGATTGGACCGGGCGATCGGGAAAGCGAACGCCAGGCTGCGCAGGGGGCTCTCCCGCGCCGCGAGCAGCCCGAGACGCGAGTCGCCCAGCAGCAGCGTCCACGGGCTCCGGTCCCCGAGCGACGCCGCATCGAAGGCCTCCACGTCCCTCGCCAGCGCGTCCTCGAGGTTGAGATCGCGGAGGAGCGGGTGTTCCATCTGCCCCCGCACCACGGGGAGCATGACCGCCGTCCCCTCTTCATCCCCCGGACCGTCCGCCTCGCCTCCGAGACGCGACGGCAGCCACCCGGCGCTGCCGGACCCGGCGAAGAGCACGGGCACCGGCGGCATCGCCTCCGGAGGCGCGCCCTCGACGACCACGAGGTCCACGGAGCCGGCATCGAGATCGGCAAGCGCGTCCGGACCCGGGCCCGCCACCGACAGGCTGACCCGGGGATCGAGGCGCAGGGCCGCCTCCCAGAAGGGATTCGGTCCCCCGACAAGGAGCACCCGGAGCCGGTTCCGGGCCGGGATATAGGCGTGCGCCACGTCGTCGGCCGGCAAGCCGTCCTCGCCGGAGATCGCGATCACCGCACGCACCGGTCCGGCGACGAAACCGGTCAGCGGCACCGTCTCGCCCAGCGGCGTTCCGGGATCGGGCCGGAGCGTCCGGCGCGCGGAGGCGCCACCCGCGCCGTCGATCTGGAGGACCACGACGCCGGCGTCGTCCTCGCCGACGGGATGCCGGACGACCTCGATGAACGCCTCGAAGCGGCCCGGATCGGACGGCAGCGGGCGGACGTCGAACGCCGTGATCCCGGCGTTCGGCACCGACTCGAAGACCGAGAGGCGCTCCACGCCCTCGGGCGCTTCCGGAACGTACACCCCGTCCCCGACGAAGATCACCTCGGCCGCCGGGGCGGCGTCGGATCCCGGCCCGAGCAGGTCCGCCACATCGGGAAAGCGGTGCTCCCGGCCGTGCACCGGGCCGAGGTCCTCGAGCGCCTCGAGCGCCCCCCGCCGGCCGATGAAGGAACGCCCGCCGCGATCTCCGGCGGTATCGAGCAGCAGGAACTCGCTGGTCTCGCTGCTGGCGGTCAGGATGCGCCGCACCTGCTCCGCCGCCTGATCCCAGCGCGTCCCCCCTCCGGGGAGCGCGGCCGCCATGCTCGGCGCGGTGTCCATCACCACGACGATCCGGCCGCCCCGGGCGGCGCCCTCGGGAATCGGCTGCGCCACGGCCAGGATCACGGCGAGTCCGGCCAGGAGCGCGATCACCAGCGAAATGAGCCAGCGCCAGAAGTCCTCGCGCCGCCGGCGTTCGTCCAGGACCCGGCGCCAGATGAGGTTCGAGGGAACCACCACCGGCTGAGGCTCCGGCCGCACCCAATAGAGCACCACGATGATGCCCGCGGTCAGCAGGACGCCGAGCGCGATCAGCAGCGGGGCGGCGCCAAAGCCCATTGCGGTTCCCGGCTACCGGATGAACCGGTCCGTCTTGAAGATCGCCATGACGGCGTCCTCGAAGGGCTCACCGCTGTTCGCGACACAGAATCCGAACCCGTAGCGGGAGCAGTACTCCTCGACCTTCTCCTGATGCTCGGCGAGCGCTTTCTGATAGCGGTCCAGCAGTCTCGGAGTGACCCGGACCCGGCGCTCGGAACCGTCCTCGCTGTCGGTGAGCAACGCCTCGTCGGGAAGCGCCGGGTCGAGCTCCTCCGGGGTGAGCACCTGCACCACGAACATGTCGTGCTTCTGGTAGCGGCAGGCGTCGAACGCGCCCAGCAGGTCTTCCTCGTCCATGAGGTCCGAGAGCACCACCGCCAGGCCGCGCTTGCGGCGCGAGCCGAAGAAGGTCCGGAAACACGCCGCGAGCGAGGTGGCGCCGCCGGTGTCTCCCGCGTCGAGGAACCGGAAGGCCCGGAAGATCTGGTTCCGTCCCCGTTTCGGCGCCATCCACCCGTCGATCTTCCGGCCGTACCAGACGATCGAAATGAGATCGTGATTCATCAGGCCGATGTAGGACAGCGCCCCGGCCATCTTGCGGGCGAAGTCGAACTTGGGAGGGTCTCCGAACGCCATGGAGGCGCTGCGGTCCACGAACAGGTAGACCGGGAGGTCCGCCTCCTCGTCGAAGATCCGCAGCACCAGCTTGTCGAGCCGGAGGAACGCCTTCCAGTCCACGTCGCGCGTGTCGTCCCCGTCCACGTACGGCCGGTAGTCGGCGAGTTCGATGCCGGACCCGCGCTTCCGGGCGCGGTGTTCGCCGCGGTGCCGGCTCGGGAGCATCCGGGTGGCCATGAGCTTCAGGTACTCGAGCCGCTCCATGAAGTCGTTGTCGAAGAGCGTGTTCGAATTGCTCATGCCGGGTGTTCCCTTCGCGCCCGGGGATCGATGGTGCTGGCTGCCCGGCGGCGGTCAGGCGCCGGGCGGATCGATCGTCGCGATGATCTCGCGAAGGATGTCGTCGGTGTCCACCTTGTCGGCCTCTCCCTCGAAGTTGAGCAGCAGCCGGTGGCGGAGCGTCGGAAAGACGCTGTCCCGGACGTCCTCCGCGGCGACGTGCACCCGGCCTCGAAGGAGCGCCAGGAACTTCCCGGACAGGACGAGCGCCTGGGTCCCCCGCGGACTGGCTCCGAACTTGACGTAGCGGTTCGTGAGCGCGTGCGCGTACTTCGACCCGGGGTGGGTCCCCATGGTCAGCCGGATGGCGTAGTCCTCGATGGGGCGGGCGATGGGCACCGACAGCACGGTGTCCCGCATCTCGAGGACCTCGTCCCGGGTCACCATCGGCCGGGCCTGCAACTCTTCCACCGTGGTCGTCCGCTCCACGATTTCCCGAAGCTCGTCCTCGCTCGGGTAGCCGATCCGCAGCTTCATCAGGAAACGGTCCATCTGGGCCTCGGGCAGCGGGTAGGTGCCTTCGAGCTCGATGGGGTTCTGGGTGGCCATCACGAAGAAGGGCTCTTCGAGCTTGTGGGTCTTGTTGCCGACCGAGACGCTCTTCTCCTGCATCGCCTCGAGGAGGGCCGACTGCGACTTCGGGGTCGCCCGGTTGACCTCGTCCGCGAGCATCAGGTTGCAGAAGATGGGCCCCGGCTGGAAGTCCAGGATCTTGGCGCCGGTGTCCGTCTCCCGCACCACGTTGGTCCCCAGGATGTCGCCCGGCATGAGGTCCGGCGTGAACTGCACCCGGTTGAACTTGAGGTGCATGGCCTCGGAGAGGGTCTGGACGATCTTCGTCTTTCCGAGCCCCGGGATGCCTTCGAGCAGCACGTGTCCGCGCGTGAGCAGGCAGGTGATGATCCCGCTGATGACCTCCTGGTTGCCGACGATGACGCGTCCGACCTCGGCCTGGATGCGATCGTGGCGATCGCGAAACGCCTCGACCCGGCTCTCGATGTCGAAGGCCGGGTCCGCCAGTGCGGTTTCCGGGGTCATTCTTCTTGTGCTCCTTCGGCGGCGTCCGCCTTGGCCGTCTCGCGGATCATGAGGAAATAGGCGCGGACCAGAGGCCGGAGCCCGGTGGGGATCGGCCGGGTCCGGGAGACATTCTCGTCGGCGTACTCGGCAAGGGAGCTGACCGAGTCGTAGGCGACGGTCGCCTCCTCGCGGCGGCTCTGCCGCTCGATCATCTGCTCCGGGACCGGCTCCTCATCGAGGGGAGCCGGGATCGCCTCCATCTCGAGCTGGACCTCGAGGCTGGTGGCGGCGCCGAACACCTCGGACTCACCGCCTCCGCCCGGGCCGGTCATGTTCCCCGCCGGGCCGGCGTCCATCGGAATCGGCGCTCCCATCTGGCCCTCCGCGGCCATCATCTGCACCTGCCCCGAAAGGCCGGCCGCTCCCTGGGGCATTCCCGCGGCGGGTTCACCGCCTTCCCCGGCCTGGGGCTGTCCCCCTTCCCCATCGCCGGGGAACGGCATCTGCTGCGCTTCGCCCTGGCCCTGGCCGTTCATCGCCTGGCCGTCCATCGCCTGCATGTTCTCGGCGAGCTGCTGGAGGGCCTCGTCGGCGCTCAACCCGCCCTCCATCAGCTCCATCATCTCCGCGGCGGCCGCGCTCAACGCGTCGCCATCCGCTCCCTGCTCGAGCGATTCGAGAAGCGCCTGGAGTTCCTCCGGCGTGTTCGCGGAGCGCATGGCCTCGGTGAGGCTCTCCAGCCATTCGGCGGCGGTGAGCGAGTCCGCGTCCATGGCCTCCGCGAGTCCCGCGAGCGCGGCGGAAACCTCCTCACTCGTCTCCTGCAGCGCCCGTTCCTCCATCGCCGCGGTCAGCGCCGCCTGGAGCGCGTCCAGGTCGTCCGCGGACTCGTCGGGAAGCCGCAGCTCACCGGCGCGCAGCTCGGCCAGGATCTCCTCGGGCGAGCGGGCTTCCACCCGCGCGTCCGCGGCGTCCTCGAACGCGTCCGGCCCCGCCGCGGGATCCTCTCCCGCGGGATCGCCGCCGAGACTGCCGAGTCCGGCGGCGATGCGGGCCCGGAGGGCCTCCGAAACCAGCGGCCCATGGGTGAAGGGGAGGATCACGGCGAGAGCGGCCAACGCGGCGGCCGCCGCGATGCTCGCCCGGGGAACGTGGAAGGGGAGGAGCTCCGCGGCGTCGAGCTCGTCGGCGCGCCGCCGGGCGCGCTCGATCTGGTGGACTTCCCACCCGGTCGGCGACGACGCGGCGGAGAACCACTGCGCCGACGTGAGTTCGTCGTGCAGGCCGCCGGCGCGGTCCCCGGCGGCGGCCGCTCGCCCGAGCCCGGCGCCGGCCCGGAAACCGGACAGACCGCGGTAGAGAAGGGCCGCGACCCCCACGGCCGCCACCAGCACCGGGAGCCAGGGGATGCCGTCCCCCACGAGCCGCGGGAGGAACAGCGCCAGGGCGACCGCCCCCGCCACGAAGGCGAACTCCCGCACCAGTCCCAGGACCCGCAGCCGGAGATCCAACCGCCGGAGGAGATCGTGGAAGGGAAGTTGCAGTGAATCGTTCAAGGGATTACCCCGCCCACCGAACCCGCCGGTGGACAGAATTTGCGGAGTTTATTCGCTCGGGATTGCCTCCCGCCACTCCCGGGGCGGGAGCGGCTGCGCGGGTCAGGACCGGTCGAACCGGGCGCAGTAGACGGGGGCGAGTTCCGCGGTTACCAGATCCCAGGAATCGCCGAGATCCTCGGAGATCCAGAGCGCTCCCGTGGTCGTGGCCATGGCCAGGACCGCCTCGCCAGGATGGGCGTCGAGACCGTGGCGGTACACCACCGCAAAGGAATCGCCCTCGGGCAGGCCGCGGCCCACCGGCTCCCAGCTCGCTCCGCCGTCCCGCGTGCGCGCCACCACCATCCGGCGATCTACGGGAACGCGGCATTCGTCCTTGACCAGGGGAACGCTCCAGGCGACCTGCGGATCGCCCGGGTGGGCGGCGACCGCAAACCCGAAGGACGAGGGCGGCACGTCGAGGCTGGTCCAGGTCTCGCCTCCGTCGTCGGAGCGGAAGAAGCCGTTGTGGTGCTGGCACCAGATCCGGCGGCGGTCCCCGTCGCACCACGCGAGCCGGTGCGGATCCTGGATGGCGGGGTCCTCCCGCATCTCGGGCGGCATGTATTCCGCGAACATGCCCTCGGTCCGGACTCGCCAGGATTCGCCGGCGTCCTCGCTGATCCAGACGCCGCCGCAGGAAATCCCGGCGACCACGCGATTGCCGTCCGGCGCCACCAGCACCGAGTGGATTCCGGGATGCGGATAGCCGCCGCCGAACCACCGCTCGCGGCTCGGCTGGTTCCACAGCGCCTCGTTCAGGGCCCAGGAACGGCCTCCGTCATCGGAACGGAAGAGTCCGCCGGGGATGGTTCCGCACCAGAGCGACCCGGGATCGGGACCGGCAGGCTCGAGGCACCAGAGGAGGTCCACCGAGGGCGCCTCCTCCGCCGATGCCTCCTGCTTCGCGTACGCCGGCGCCGGCAGTTCGGTGAACGAGGCGCCGCCGTCTTCCGAGACCCGGAGCTTGACGCCGAAGTGCCCCAGGTTGAGCGCCGCGTAGAGCCGCCCGTCACGCGGGTCGGGAAGCAACTGGGAGACCGGATCTCCGATGAAGGCGGTGCGTTCGCATCGCCAGTCTCCCCTTCCGCGGCGGCGAAGCGCGAGGTACCCCTTGCGGGTTCCCAGGTGGAGGAGCATCGGTTGAGCGATCAGCCTCCCGACAGCGCCTGCATGACGTGGATTTCCGCGCCCTCTCCGACCGCATCGCCAAGCGCCGTTCGGTCCCGGACGGGACGGCCGTCCACGTAGATCACGACGTGGGTTCGCAGGCGGCCCTGATCGTCGAGGACGTAGGAGCGAAGGCCGGGGTTGTCGCGAAACACCCGGGAAAGCGCGTCCGACACCGTGTGGCCCTCGACCTCGGTGTTCTCTACGCGCAGGTGCCGCCGAAGGTTCGGTGTGAAATGAACGGACGGCACGGAGAGGACTCGGAAGGGACGAGTGCTGGAATCCGGAGTCCGGAGTCCGCCTAGCGGGCCACGAGGTCACACGCCCCGCCGCCGTTCGCGGCGCAAGGCGCCGCGGTGGTGGGGTGTGGGGAGGGGTGTCCCCTCCCGACGAAGAACGAAGGTGCGAATCGCACGGCGATTCGCGCCTTCGGCCCGCGGAAGAAGCTCCCCGCCGCGTGGAAGGTCGCCACTCTGGGCGCCAACGTCATTTGGGGAGGGGGCGGGGTGCTTCTTCCGCGGGCTAGAAGGGAGCCCCTCCGGCGCGGAGGCGCTCGGCGAGTCCGCGCGCCGCCTCCTGGACCTTGGCCTGGTTCTCGGGCCCGAACCGGAGCAGGTGCTTGCTCGCGTCGTCCTGGTCTTCGAGCGCGGGGTCGCGGTACTCGTAGCGCATGATCTGTTCGTCGAGCAGAACGGGCGGTTCGGGCACCGGGACCTCCGCGATCCGGTCGAGCGCCGCGAGCAGCGCCCCCGCGAACGTCCGGTCGGGACGGCCCAGCTCGGCGTAGGCGGCGTCGAGGATCGGCAGCACTTCCCGGATCACCCGGGCCATCCCCGGGCTGTCGGCGCCCTCCAGCGCGGCCGCGACCGCGTCGTAGCGGGCGAACGCTGCCGGGTGGACGTGGAGTTCCGCTCCGTCCCCTTCGGCGCGGAAGGATCCCGTCGGTGACAGCGCGGCGAGCGCCCGCCGGGGAGAAATCCCGTCGGCGACGTTGTCCGTCGCCACGGCGATGCGCCGCGCCAGGTCGTCGCCCAGGAGCCACGCCAGGGCGTCGGGATTGTCGGTGATCGCCGCAAACAGCGACCGGAGGAAGGGATCGCTCGCGTCAAGAGCCGGAAGTTCCGGCTCGGGTTCCTCGGGGGCGACCGGTTCGGGCTCGGCCTCCACGACGGGTGGCGGCGGGGGGGGAGGCTTGCCCGGACCGTAGACGAAGTACCAACCGGCTCCGGCGGCGATCAGTGCCGCCACCACGAGCGCCACCATCGTGTTGCGCCTCTTCCCGTCCGAAGCGGAATCGGCCGTTTCCGCTGCCGCCGCCCCCCCCTCGTCGGGGTCCTCGCCCCAATCGTCGTCTTCCTCGATTTCGTCCGCCCGCACTTCGTCGTCTGGCATCGTCGTACTCCCGGAAATCAGCGGTCGCCACCGCCCGAATCAAGCCGCCGCGGCTCCATGGATCATACCCTTCGGGGGGCGGAGCGACCCTCGATTTTCCCGGAGCCTGCCGGGTCTTCCGCGCGATCGGGGCCCCCGCGGCGGCCGGGACGGCGCGATCCGGAGTCGCCGTCCCGCGCGCCCGCCGAGGACTATCATGGGAGGCGGCGGGAGTTCACAGTTCTTGTTCCGAAACCCTCCCGGACGATGATCCGGATCCGCAACGTCGCCATCGTGGCGGTGCTCGCGACGGTGATCTACGCCCTGATTCCGGCCGCCCGGAAGGCGAGGTTCCTCGACAAGCTCCGGGAATTCGGACGGGCCCTGGTGTTGTCGCTCATCCTCTACTGGCTGCTCATCCTCGGCCGCGCGTATTTCGCGGGGTAGCCGCTCCCATCGGACACCACCATGACCAAGCCCGGAAGGATCAGGAAGACAAGCGCGGAATGGCGCGCCCAACTGACTCCGGAACAGTTCGCCGTCACCCGCCGCGGCGCCACCGAACCGGCGTTCACGGGGGCCCACTACGGGAACCGCGCTGACGGGGAATACCGGTGCGTCTGCTGCGGAGCGCTCCTCTTCTCCTCGAAGGACAAGTACGACTCCGGGAGCGGCTGGCCGAGCTTCACGCGGCCCGCGGAGCGCGATGCGGCCGCTACCTCGGTGGACCGCAGTCTCGGCATGGTGCGCACCGAAGCGAGCTGCGCGCGCTGCGACGCTCACCTCGGCCACGTGTTCCCGGACGGCCCGCCGCAGGAGACCGGAGAGCGCTGGTGCATCAACTCCGCAGCCCTCGACTTCCGCAGCTCGACATCAGGTGGCGACGATCGCTGATCCGGTCATCGCCGCCCTGCTGCTCATTCCGGCAGGCTTCGTCGCGGGTGCGCTCAACACGGTCGCCGGCGGCGGATCGTTCCTGACCCTGCCGCTGCTGATCCTGTTGGGCCTGCCCCATACCGTCGCCAACGGCACGAACCGGCTCGCGATCCTGATCCAGACCGCCGGCGCCACCGCCGCCTTCCGCCGCGCCGACGTACTGCCGGTGGGCGTCCTCGTCCGGCTGGGCCTTGCGGCGGTCCTCGGTGCGGGCCTCGGCAGCACCCTGGCGGTGCACGTGGGGGAGACGGTCTTCCTGCGGTTCCTCTCCATCGTCATGGTGCTGTTCACGCTGTTCCCGCTCCTCCACGTCGACGCACCAACGGGAGAGGGACCACCCCGGACCGGGATCGGACTCCTCGCGGCATTCGTCGTCGTGGGGTTCTACGGCGGCTTCCTCCAGGCGGGGGTCGGGTTCCTCTCGCTCGGCGCCACCAGTTGGGCGGGGTACCGGCTGGTGGCCGGGAACGCGATCAAGGTGGCCTGCATCTTCCTGTTCTCCATCGTGTCGCTCTCGGTGTTCGCCGCGAACGGGGTCGTGGACTGGGGGGTGGGCCTGGCGCTCGGCATCGGGACCTTTGCCGGGGCCCTCGTCGGCGCCCGGCTGACCCTCAAGGCCGGCGACCGGATCCTTCGCTTCATCGTGGCGGCCGCGACCCTCGCCTTCGCGGTCGCCCTGTGGCTGCGGACGTGAGCCGGCAAGCGGGGCGCCCGCGGCGGGAGCCGTGGGAGATCCCGGCGAACGCCGCTCCCCATCGCCGGCTGCGGCTGACCCCGCCGGGGCCCTTCACGCTCGAGAGCGGCGCCGTTCTGCCCGAGCTGGAGATCGCCTGCGAAACCTGGGGCGAACCCGCCCCGGACGGCGGGAATACCGTCCTGATCGCTCCGGCGCTCTCGGCCGACGCGCACGCGGCCGGGCGCGGAGGAGGCGCGGAATCGGCCGTGGACGGGTTCGGGGCCGAGAGCGCCGCCGGGAACGAGGGCCTCGGCTGGTGGGATCCCATGATCGGACCCGGCAAGGCGTTCGACACCGACCGGTTCCACGTGGTCTGCATGAGCCTCCTGGGCGGGTGCGGCGGCACAACCGGTCCGCTCAGCATCCGTCCGGACACCGGGCGCCCCTACGGGCCCGATTTCCCCGCGATCACCGTGGGGGACATCGTCCGGGCTTCCCGCTCCGGGCTCCACCAACTCGGGGTCCGCCGGTTGCGGGGAATCTCCGGCGGCTCGCTCGGGGGGATGCAGGCGTTCGAATGGGCGGCGGCGTTTCCGGACGAGGTGGACGCGGTCGTCGCCGTCGCGAGCACCCCCGGCCTCTCGGCCCAGGGCATCGGCTGGAACTGGATCGCGAGGAGCGCGATCGCGGGAGACCCGGCCTGGCGCGGGGGCCGCTACGCCGAGGAAGGAACCCGTCCGGTCCACGGCCTCGCCACCGCCCGCATGGTGGGGCACCTGACCTACCTCTCCGCGCCCGGCATGGAGACCAAATTCGGACGCCGCCTCCAGGAGCGGCGGGATTTCGCCGGCGACCTCCAGGCCGCGGACTTCCAGGTCGAGTCCTACCTCGTCCACCAGGCCGCGAAATTCAACCGGCGCTTCGACGCCAACGCCTACCTGTTCCTCTCCTACGCCCTCACGCGGTTCGATCTGGCCGAGCGCTACGGCGGCGGCGACCTCGAGGCGGCGGTGGACCGGTTCCGCTGCCGCACCCTGCTCCTCTCCTTCTCCTCCGATTGGCTATACCCTTCCGGCGACTCCCGAAGGCTCGCGGCCGCGCTCGAGGCCCGCCGGAAAAGCGTGGTCCACCACGAGATCGACACGACGTACGGGCATGACTCGTTCCTCCTGGAGGCGGGCCGCATGACCCCCCTCGTTCGCGGGTTTCTGGGTCTCTCGAGGTAGACGTCCCATGAGCGACAAAGAAGTCGGCGCCGAGACCCGCGAGTTCGGCTTCGCCACCCGGGCGGTGCATGCCGGCGCCCGGCCCGAGCCGCACAGCGGGGCGCGCGCCACCCCCATCTTCCAGACCACCAGCTACGTGTTCGAGGACCCGGAGGCGGCGGCGGCCTATTTCAACCTCCAGGAGTACGGGAACACGTACTCGCGGATCATGAACCCCACGGTGGCGGCGTTCGAAGAGCGGATCGCGAACCTCGAGGGCGGCGTGGGCGCGGTCGCCTTCGCCTCGGGGCTCGCCGCCCAGGCGGGCGCGTTCTTCACCGCGCTCCAGCCCGGCGACCACGTGGTCGCGTCCCGGGCCCTTTACGGCGGCACCCTCACCCAGCTCAAGCATCTCGAACGCAAGCTGGGGTTCGAGGTCACGTTCGTGGACCCGGACGAGCCGGACAGCTGGAAAGGCGCCGTCCGTCCCGAAACCCGGCTGTTCTTCGGCGAAACGATCGGCAACCCCGGCGGCAACGTCCTCGACATCGAGGCCGTCGCGGCGATCGCGCACCGCCAGGGCGTGCCCCTCATGGTGGACAGCACGTTCGCGACCCCCTACCTCTGCCGGCCCCTCGAGTGGGGGGCCGACATCGTGGTCCATTCGGCGACGAAGTTCATCGGCGGCCACGGGAACAGCATCGGCGGGGTGGTGGTCGAGTCGGGGCGGTTCCCGTGGGACAACGGCAAGTTTCCGGGGATCGCGGATCCGTCGCCGGCCTACCACGGCCTCGCGTTTCAGGCGACCTTCGGCGAGTACGGATTCCTGATGAAGCTGCGCGCCGAAACGCTGCGGGACCTCGGGGCCTGCATGTCCCCGTTCAACGCCTTCCTTTTCGGGCTCGGAACCGAGACGCTGCCCCTCCGGATGGCGCGGCACACGGCGAACGCTCTGGAGATCGCGGCCTTCCTGGCCGGAAGGCCCGAGGTCGAGACGGTGGCGCACCCGGGACTCCCCGGGAGCCGCTACGCCGCGCTGGTGGCAAAGTACCTTCCCCGGGGAGCCGGCTCGGTGTTCTCCTTCGACCTGAAGGGAGGGCGCGCGGCGGGGACCCGGTTCATTCGCGAGCTCAATCTCTTCTCCCATCTCGCGAACGTCGGCGATGCGAAGAGCCTGGTCATCCACCCGGCGAGCACCACCCACCGGCAACTCGACGACGAGGAACTCCGGGGCGCCGGAATCTCGCCGGGAACGATCCGCCTTTCGGTCGGCATCGAAGATCCGCGGGACCTGATCTGGGATCTGACCCGCGGCCTGGAAGCCGCGGCTGCCGAGCCGGCCGGCGACGAATCAAGCGAGGAGGCCGTGGCATGTCCTCTGTAGTTGCCTGCGAACTTCCCCCGCGCGTTCCGGGAAACGGATCGGGGATTGACCTCGCCCGCTACCAGGACGCGGGGACCATCCGCCGGCTGCTGACGTCCGCCCGGACGGTGGCCGTCGTCGGCCTCTCACCGAAGGAACTGCGCGCCAGCTACTTCGTCGGCTTCTACCTGCAGCGGAACGGATACCGGGTGGTCCCCGTAAACCCGCGGGAGCAGGAGATCCTGGGAGAGAAGTGCTATCCGAGCGTCGCGGCGATCGAGAAGCCGGTGGACATCGTGAACGTGTTCCGCGCCCCGGCCGCGGTTCCCGGCATTGTCGAGGAGTGCGCCGGCCGCGCGAAGGCGATCTGGCTGCAATACGGAGTCATCCACCCGGAGGCGGCCGAACGGGCCCGCGAACTCGGGATTGAGGTGGTCATGGACCGCTGCATGAAGGTGGAACACGCCCGGCACCTGGGGCGGCTCCACTGGCTCGGGTTCACCACCCGCCGCATCACCGCCAGAAGAACCTGACCGTCCGTGATGGAACTGGCGCGAGCACGGAGCCCGCGTGGATCTCCCCTCCGTCTGATGGCGTACCGGCTTGGAACGCCGGTCTCTGACCGGCACGCGGCCCGGAGGGCCGCAACCGCATACTGCTCACGGGCCAGATGGCGCTGGCATGCGGCGTTGCGCCATCCGTGCATCCAGCAAGTACGTGTTCGCCCGCCTTCGGCGTGCGGTGCCGGTCGGAGACCGGCGTTCCAAGCCGGCGGCGTTGTCTTCCTGATTGGCGATGCGGAGGGCGCCACAGGCTGCTTGGCCTCGTGACGATTCGCCGCGGACTCATGCCGAGGGAAGACGGGCCGGCACCGGCCGACTCGACGATCCTGCGGCAGTTCGTCGCGCGGCCCCGCGAGATCGGCGCCGTCTGGCGCAGCTCGCCGGCGCTCGGCATCGCGATGGCGGAGGCAGTCCGCTGGCCGGAAAAAGCCGCCGTGGTCGAAGCCGGAGCGGGAGACGGCGCCATCACCGAACACCTGCTCGCGGCGAAGCCCCCCGCCACTCCGTTTCTGGCGGTGGAGCTCAACCAGATGTGTGCTCACGAACTCGCGCGCCGCCTGCCGGACATCAGGATCGTGGTGGACGATCTCGCCAACCTGTGCTCCATCTGCGCCAGGGAGAAGGTGGGCGAGGTGGGCGCGGTCGTCGCGACGCTGCCCTGGTCGGTCGTTCCGGAAGACAAGCAGACCGGCATGCTGGAGGCGATCCTCGAAACGCTGGCTCCCGACGGGCAGTTGCTCTTCTACATCTACATCCAGGCGCTGCCGTTCTGGCGCCGTTCGCCTTTCGCCAGGCGGCTCCACGAGACCTTCGAGACCATCGAGCACGGATCCGTCGTCTGGAAGAACGTGCCTCCGGCCGTCGTCTTCTCGTGCCGGGGACTCCGCCGGGCCCCCGCTCACACGGGTTAGGCGGGTCTTCGCGGGGCGCCCGCAATGCGCCCCGATCCGAGGCAGCGGGTGCCCCGGTAGAGGACCGCGAACTGACCCGGAGCGAGACCCTCGTCCGGCTCGTCGAGCACGACCGCCCCTGCCCCGGTCCCGTCCCACGACACCTGCGCCGGGACCAGTTCCGGTCCGTGCCGCACCCGGACCTGGAGGCGCTCCGAGCCGGACGGCGCGCCGTCCCCGATCCAGTGAAGGTCCTCGACCCGGCAACGCTTCGCCGCCCGGCCGGCGCCCCGGCGCACGAGGACCCGGTTCGCCCGCGGGTCCTTGCCGGCGACGAACCAGGGGCCGCCCCCGAGGCCGAGGCCGCGCCGCTGGCCGATCGTGAACAGCCAGTGCCCGCGGTGGGTTCCGATCTCGTCTCCCGTCGCCTCGTCCACGACCGGCCCCGGCCGGTCGCCGAGGTGGGCGGTCACGAAGTCGCGGTAGCGCACGCCCCCGAGAAAGCAGATGCCCTGGCTGTCGCGGCGGTCCTGCGGCGCCAGCCCGAGCCGGGCGGCGAGCCGCCGGACCTCGGTCTTCCGCAGGTCGCCGACCGGGAACGACGACCGCTCGAGCTGGCGCCCGCTGATCCGGGAGAGGAAGTAGGTCTGATCCTTCACCGGGTCGGGGGCACGGTGCAGCTCGATGCCGTCCGCCGTCTCGACCCGCCGCGCGTAGTGTCCGGTCGCCACCCTTTCGAAGCGGCCGCCCGGAATCTCGGCGTCCACCCAGTCGGCGAAGGCCCCGAACTTGATCCGCGAGTTGCAGAAGAGATCGGGACTCGGCGTCCCGCCGCGCTCGAGTTCGTCGAGGAGGTAGGCAACGACGCCCTCCCGGTAGGCGCGCTGCAGCGGGATCACGGTGAGCGGGACCCCGAACTGTCCGGCGACGGCGCGGGCGTAGCGGAGGTCCTCCTCCCAGGGGCACTCGCCGAGGTGCTCGAGCTCGTCCTCGAGCCAGACCTTGAGGTAGAAGGCGTGCACGTCGTGACCCGCCTGCGCCAGCGTGGCGAGGGCGACGGAGCTGTCCACCCCTCCCGACGCGAGTACGGCGACGCGCATACCGATGATCCCGCCAGGAATCATGACGCGGCGCCGGAACGGCGGTAGGATTCCGCCGGGTTGGCGCCGCGCCCCGCCGCGCCCCCGGACCCTCATGGCAGAACCAACGACCAACCAACATGCCGGCAGCCTCCTCGCCATCTGGGCCAAGGGAGTACGCGGTCAACCCATGACGTCCCGGTCCGACGGGGAACTGATCGCGGGCAAAGGGCTTCGAGACTCCGCACCCGCCCGGGGGAAGCGCCAGGTCACCGTCCTTTCGCGGGAGGCCTGGGAGCGCGCGGCTGACGAAGCCGGGCAGCCCGACGCGGACCCGGCCCTCCGGCGCGCGAATCTGCTCGTGACCGGGGTGGACTTCCGGGAGACCATCGGACGCACGCTCGCGGTGGGCGAGACCCGGATCCTGATCCACGGGGAAACGAAGCCCTGCGAACGGATGGACGGCGCGGCGCTGCGGATGCGCGACTCACTGGCCCCCGACTGGCGCGGAGGGGCCTTCGGCGAAGTGGTGAGCGGCGGAAGGATTCGGATCGGCGATCCGGTCGGTTGGGCGGAACCCGGACCTCCCGGTCCTTGACCCGGCGAGACGAGAGCGCCGAGGGGTCGGCAGCGGCCCGGTTCCGGCTTGCGCCGGTAGGCCCGATTCCGGAGGGAGTCGTCGGCCCCGCGGGGGATGCCCGCCGGGTCGCGGTCACCGTCCGGCAGGCCGGCGGGCGCGTCCTGGTCGTCGGGGGCTTCGTCCGGGACGGCATGCTCGGGTGTTCCACGGGCGAGCCGGACCTCGAGGTGTTCGGCCTGCCGGTGCGCAAACTGGAACGGGCGCTGCGGCCGCTCGGAAAGGTCCGCCGGATCGGCCGGGCCTTTCCCGTGCTCCGCGTCGGGGGCCTCGCCCTGGAAGTCGCCCTGCCGCGCCGGGAATCGAAGACCGGGCCGGGCCACCTGGGTTTCGAGGTCGTGGTGGACCCGGGCATGAGTTTCGAGGAGGCGGCCCGGCGCCGCGACCTCACCCTCAACGCCATGGGACTCGACCCCCTGACCGGCGAGCTGTTCGATCCCTACGGAGGGGCGCGCGACCTCGCCCGAGGGGTCATGCGGGCCACGGACCCGGGGAAGTTCCCGGAAGACCCGCTCCGCGGACTGCGGGTGGCCGCGTTCGCTTCCCGCTTCGGGTTCACCGCCGACGAAGAACTGCACGGTCTGTGCGCCGGCCTGGACCTTTCCGAACTCAGTCCGGAACGGATCCTGGACGAACTCGAAAAGCTGCTCCACGGCGGGGAACCGTCGCGAGGCCTCCGTTTTCTCGCCGCCACCCGGCTCCTTCGGTTCCTGCCGGAGGTGGACGCCCTTCGCGGGGTTCCCCAGGACCCCGAGTGGCATCCGGAGGGAGACGTCTTCGAGCACACCCTGCTGTCGGTGGACCGGGCGGCGGAGTTGGCCTCCGGCGGCCGGGAAACCAGGCGGGCCCTGCTGCTCGGAGCCCTCTGCCACGACTTCGGCAAGCCGGCCACCACCCGGGAGCGGCGCGGACGCATCACCGCCTACGCCCACGATGCCGCCGGGGCGCCGCTCGCCCGCCGCTTCCTCGAAGCGCTGCGGGCGCCGCGCGCGCTGGTGGACGAGGTCGAGGCCCTGACGCGCCGCCACCTGGCGCCCGCGTTCTATCCGAGGCAGGGCGCGAAGCGCGCCGCCTACCGGCGGCTGGCCCGCGAGATGGCCGCCGCCGGAACCACCCTCGAGGCCCTCCTGCGGGTCGCCACCGCGGACCAGCTCGGGCGCACCACGGAGAACGCGCTGGCCGGACGGTTCCCCGAGGGCGAGGTGTTCCGGGAGCGGGCGGAAGCCGCCGGAGTCTTCCGCGGACCACCGGAAGACGCGGTCAGCGGAAGGCACGTGCTGGCGCGCAATGTCGCCCCGGGAAAGGCGGTCGGACGGATTCTCGACCGCAGCCGTGAAGTGCAGGACGAAAGCGGCGAAACCGACCCGGAGAAGATCCTGGACCGGGTGATTCCGGCAACTCCCGGAGGCTAACAGCCTGTGGCGAAACCCACGCGGCGTTCGACGCGCGATGCATCCCGCCTGAACCGCGCCTCTCCGAGGCGCTCTGCGTTGCGTTTCGGTCGCAATACAGTCGGTATTCCTCCCTCACGCGCCTTGTCAGCCGGGCGCCTCGCACGTCTCGGCGCTCACGTGGGTTTCACCACAGGCTGTTGATCATGAACCTGACCGTCCCCGACCGCCCCTTCGCGGTGCGGCCCACGACCTGGATCGAACCGGAGCGGCTGCGGGCCGCGCTCGGCCTCCGCATCACCCTGGTGAGCGAGACCTTCCAGCGCACCGGGAGCTTCAAGTTCCGCGCCGCGTTCCACCGGGCCCGGACGTCGTCGGCCCGGCACCTGATCGCCGCCTCCTCCGGCAACTTCGGTCAGGCGCTGGCGCTCGCCTGCCGCCTGCTGCGGAAACAGGCCACGATCGTGATGCCGTCCATCTCCGCCCGGGTGAAGATCGAGGCCGTGCGCGGCCACGGCGCCGCGGTGGAGCTGACCGACGTGGAGAGGGAGTCGCGGGAGGACGGGGTGGCCCGGATCCTCGCCAGTTTCCCCGAGGCGGAGGTCGCGAGCGCCTATGCCGACCCCGCGGTCATCGCCGGCAACGCGACGCTCGGGGTCGAGATCGCGGCCCGGCTGAGCCGCTTCTCGCCGGCCCGGCGGCGGAAGGCGGTGGTCGTGGTTCCCATCGGCGGCGGAGGTATCAGCTCCGGAATCCTGACCGGCCTCGAGGCCGCGGGGCTTTCGGAGGTCCCGGTGGTGGGCGCCGAGCCGCTGCTCGCGAACGACGCCGCCGAGTCCCTCCGCCACGGCGAACTCGTGAGCCACGCCGGCGAAGCGCTCTCGCTCGCCGACGGGGCCCGGCTTCCCCGGCTCGGCGGGAACAACTGGACGATCCTGCGCGAAGGGATCCGGGCCATCGTGGAAGTGCCCGAGGCACAGATCGCGGGAGCAGTGCGGGCGCTCTTCGCCCAGGCCAACCTGAAGGCGGAGCCCACCGGGGCGCTCGGGATCGGGGCGCTGCTCACGAATCCCGAACGGTTCGAGGACCGGGAGGTCTTCGTCGTCATCACCGGAGGCAACGTGGACCCGGCCGTGTACTCGCGGATTCTCACGGGCGCGAACTCGGTCGCGGAGGCCTACGGCGCGCCCTGATGTTGCGGTTGCTCCTGCTGCGTCACGCCAAGTCCGCCTGGAACCATCCCGGCCTCCGGGATCACGACCGGCCACTCGCGCCGCGCGGCCTCCGGGATGCACCGCGCATGGGCCGTTACCTGCGGGCACAGGGGTTCACCCCGGCGGCGGCGCTCGTTTCCACGGCGGTTCGGGCGCGGACCACCGCCGAACTCGCGCTCGACGCGGCGGGCGCCGCGCCGGGCACCCTGCGGCTGATCCCGGACCTCTACGGATCGAGTCCGGACGAGATCGTGGAGATCGTGGCCGGGGAGGGCGGGAGCGCGTCTCCCCTGCTGGTGGTGGCGCACAACCCCGGCATGGAAGACCTCGCGGCCCGTTTCCTGGGCCGTTACGAGCATTTCCCCACCGCGGCCCTGCTGGTGGCGCGGGTACCGGCCTTCGACTGGGCGGGGCTCTCCCCCGCCAGGGCATCGGTCGAGGCGTTCGTCCGTCCCCGGGAACTGCCCCGGGACTGAACGAAGGCCCGGGCCTCAACCCGGGCAGGGCCGCGGGTATCCTTGGCCGCCCTGCGCCGGGGAGAACCCCTTGAAGAATCCGCTCCGCTCCGACTGGTTCCAGCGCACCCTGCTGCCCGGTTTCTGCTTCCAGTCGATGGTGATTGCGGGCGGGTACGGCACCGGGCGCGAGCTCGTGGACTTCTTCCTGACCAAGGGCGTCCTCGGGGGGTTGCTGGGGATGCTCCTGATCACGACGCCGCTCTGGTCCCTCGTCTGCGCCCTCACCTTCGAGATCGCCCGGCGGGCCGGTTCGTACGACTACCGGACCCTGACCCGCGAACTCCTGGGCCGCTGGAACTGGCTCTACGAGGTCATCTACCTCGCCGCGATGCTGGTGGTCGTTTCGGTGGTGGCGGCGGCCGGCGGCGAGATCGTCTCGCGCTCGCTCGGGCTCCCCTACGCCATCGGGGTGCTCGCCATCATGGTCGCGGTGGGCTACCTCGTCCTGAAAGGCACCAGCACCGTCGAGAACTTCCTGTCCTTCTGGTCGATGGCGCTCTATGCGGTGTACATCGTGGTGCTCATCGCCGCTTTCCGCGTCTTCGGACCGGAGATCGGGGCTGCCCTCGGCAGCGGCGAAGCCACCAGCGACTGGGTCCTCGGCGGCGTCGAGTACATGGCCTACAACGTGGGCACGCTTCCGGCGGTGCTCTTCTGCGCGCACCACCTGAGGACGCGCCGCGACGCCATGGTGGCGGGGATGCTCGCCGGGCCCATCGCCATCATTCCCGCCGTCCTCTTCTTCATCGCGATCGCCGGCCTCGGCTCCGGGATGATCGACGAGACGGTCCCCTCGCTCACCCTGCTGGCGGAGATCGGATCCCCGCTGCTCCTGTTCGGCTTCCAGGTGGTCCTGTTCGGCACCCTGATCGAGACCGCCACCAGCCTGATCCACGCGGTCAACGAGCGGGTGGCGCGCGCCATGGAGGAGGGAGGCCGCGAGCTGAAGACGTGGCTGCGGCCGGCGACCTCCACCGTCGTGCTGCTGGCCGCCATTCTGCTCGCCCAGGCGGGCCTCGAGGACCTGATCGGGATCGGCTACCGGATCCTCACCTACGGGTTCTGGGTGATCTTCATCCTCCCGCTGCTGTGGTACGGGGTCCGGCGACTGCGCTGAGCACGTTCCCCGGCCGCCACGCGACCGGACGCGAACCGTTTCCGGCGGTCATGGGTAAAGATGCCGCTGGAATACCCACGTGTACGCGAGGAGCCTCACCCGGATTCTCCGGCGCAACGCGCGCAGCGTGCTCGTGCTCGGGCCGCGGCAGGTGGGCAAGTCCACCCTGCTCGCCTCGCTCCAGCCGGACCTGACCCTCAACCTCGCGAGCCCGCGGGTCTTCCGCGAGTACGTGGGGCATCCCGAGCGACTGGAACGGGACCTCGAGACGGCCCCGGAAACCACCCGGACCATTCTTCTCGACGAGGTGCACCGGAACCCCGCGCTGCTCGACGCGGTGCAGGTCGCGGTGGACGGCAGACCGGGCCGTTTCCGGTTCCTGATCTCGGGCGCGAGCGCCCGGCAACTGCGCCGGGGCCAGGCCAATCTGCTGCCCGGACGGGTCCAGATCCATCGCCTGCATCCGCTCACCGCCGGTGAGCTCGGCGCCGACTTCAACCTCGATCGGGTCCTCGCCCACGGGACGCTTCCCGGCATCTATCGTGAGCCGGACCCGGATACACGGGCGACCGACCTCCGCAGCTACACGGACTCCTACCTGCGGGAAGAGGTGCAGGCCGAGGCGCTGGTCCGAAACGTCGGCGGATTCGCGCGCCTTCTCGATCTCGTCGCGGCGGCGTCGGGGCGGATCCTGAACGTGCACAACCTCTCGCAGGACGCCGGGCTCGGCTACGAGACCGCGCGCCGCTACCTCGAGGTCCTCGAAGACACGCTGATCGCCTTTCGAGTGCCGGCCTGGAGCGGCTCGGACCGCGCCAACCTGATCCGTCACGGCAAGCTGTTCCTGTTCGACATCGGGGTCCGCAACGCACTCCTGCGACGGCCGCTGGACCGGCCTCTCGAGGACGAGCGGGGACTGCTTCTCGAACACCTGGTGGCGCTCGAGCTGCACCAGCGACTTCAGTCCTTCCTTCCGGACGCGACCCTCCACCACTACCGGACCCGCCACGGAGTCGAGGTGGATTTCGTACTTTCGCTGGGACGCGAAACCTGGGGAATCGAGGTGAAGTCCAGCCGCCGGGTCCATACGAGCATGTTGCGCGGCCTCAAGGGGCTGGCCTACCGGAATCCCCAGGTGACCCGAAAGATCCTCGTGTTCCTGGGCCCGCGACCCCAGGTCGTGGATGGTGTGGAGGTCCTGCCGCTCCAGAACTTCCTCGGGCTCCTGCCGGGATGACCCCCGTCCGCGCGGCGGGTGCAGCCACGCGCGCGCCCCTCTAGAATCGCCATCCCGGCCACCTTGGCCGGAAAGGAGTTCCCATGAAACGCGCGTGTTTCTTTCTGCTTCTGGCCGCGGCGATTCCGGCTCTCGTCGCTTTCTCGTCCGCCCCCGAGGCGGTTCCCGCCGCCCAGACGGACATGACCTTCTTCCTCACCAGCCGGGGGCCGGGTGACGGCGCGAACCTCGGCGGACTCGAGGGCGCCGACGCGCACTGCGCCATGCTCGCCGAAGGGGCCGGCGCCGCAGGCGGCCTCACCTGGCGCGCCTACCTGAGCACCACCGGCGAAGGCGGCGTGAACGCCAGAGACCGGATCGGCGGCGGGCCCTGGCACAACGCGAACGGGGTCCTGGTGGCGAGCGACGTCGCCGACCTCCACAGCGAAAACAACCACCTGAGCAAGGAGAACTCGATCACCGAGACGGGTGAGGTCATCAGCGGCCGGGGCGACGACGTCAACCGCCACGACATCATCACCGGCTCCACCCCGGACGGGATGGCGGCCATGGGCGACGACGACACCACCTGCTCCAACTGGACGAGCAACTCCTCCGACGGCAGCGCCCTGGTGGGCCACCACGACCGGGTGGGCGGCGGCGCCAACCCCACGTCCTGGAACGCGTCCCACGGCTCGCGCGGCTGCGGGCAGGAGGACCTTCGGGGCACCGGCGGGGACGGCCTGTTCTACTGCTTCGCGATGCGCTAACGGTTCACTGGGCGCGCTAGTGTGCGCGCCGCCGCGCATGACCGAACCCAGCTCGCCCGCGAGCGGCCACGGGCATCTGCTCGAGGCCTTCCAGGAGATCGGGCGAAGCCTCGAAATCGGCCGGACCGCGGACACCATCCTGGCCGGCCTTCGGCATGTGCTTCCGGGATGCGACCGCGCGACCCTGTGCGCGATCGGACTGGATGGCCGGACGGTGATCTGCCGGAGGGCGCGAGGGCGCGACAGTCTTTCCGCGGAGCCGCCCGGCGCCGACCTCGGCGGGCTCGCCGAGGACACGATCGCGCGCAGCGTCGTTGACCGTGGCCGGCCCGAACTCATGGAGCTCAGCGCCGAAGCGGCGGCCTCGGATCCCGACTTGAGCGCAGGCTCGCGTTCCGCGGTGGCGGCGCCGCTCCTCGGGGCCGGCGGGCGGCGGGTCGGAGCCCTGCTCGCGGAGTCGGCGGATCCCGGCGCGTTCTCCGAGCGGGACCGGGCGGCGCTGGCCTCCTACGCGGCCGGAGCCGCTCCCGCGCTCGAGCGGATCCTGTTCCACGAGAAAGCGGTCGAGGGCCGGGAACTCGTCTCCGAGATGGAGGTGGCGGGAAAGGTGCTCCAGGATCTCCTTCCGCACGAGTGCCCGGTGCTGGAGGGGATGGAGGTGGCCGCGGCCTACGAACCGTGCTCGCAGGTCGGGGGGGACTACTACGACCTGATCCCGCTCGGGGAGGACCGCTGGGGTTTCGCGATGGCCGACGTGGCGGGCAAGGGCATTCCGGCAGCGCTGCTGGTGGCCGCGCTCCACGCTTCGGTGTTCTCGCTCGCCAAGTCGAGTCTCACGCTCCGCGTCATCGTGGGGCGCACGAACCAGTTGCTCTACGAGAGCGTGGGAGAGACCCGTTACGCGACGTTCTTCTTCGGCCTGCTGGACGTTCCGCTACGCCGCCTGATCCACATCAACGCCGGACACCCGCCCCCGATCCTGGTCCGGGCGAGCGGCGAGGTCGAGATGATTCATGCCAGCGGGCTGCCGCTCGGGCTCTTCCCGGCGCCCCGCTACTTCGAGGAGGTCATCCAGCTCGACGAGGGAGACCTGCTCGCGTTCTACACCGACGGGATCACCGAGAGCGCCGACCGGCGGGGGGACCTCTTCGGGAGAGACCGGCTTGCCGAGGTGCTGCGGCGGGAACGGGACCTGGGAACCCCCGCCGCCGAAGTCTGCGACAGCGTGCTGAAGGCGGCTCGCCGATTCCGGAAGGGCGCTCCCGACGACGACCAGACGGTGGTCGTCATCAAGGCCGGCTGAATCCGGCGTTCAGTCGGAGAAGTCGCTCAGGAACTCGGTGACCGCTTCGTGCATCGCGCCGAAGCTGGGCGCGACGAAGTAGTACGGCTGGAAGTCGGTGGGGTCGTAGGGAGTGTCGGCCATCGTCCGGCAGTCGAACCGCCGGAGTTCCGCGTCCCGGAGACGATCCATTTCGCCAACGGAAGACAGGAGCCCCGCACCGTAGGCCTTGGGGATGCCGTTTTCGATCGCCGCCCCGAACTCCAGGGTGAACCAGTAGAGGCGGGCGATCCGCTCGACGTCCTCGTCGCTCGCCACCCGCGCGGCGCGGCCGAAATGGGAGCTCAGTCCGCAGTAGAGGGGATGGGCGAAGGAGGCCGCGTGGCCGACGAGTTCGTGGATCACGTCCGGTTCGGGGGTGTAGAGCGGGCGGCTCGCATGCCGGATGTACTGGGTCGCCAGGAAAATCCGGTCGGCAAGGAACGACAGGAATGCCCGCGCGGTCACGAGACCGGCAACCGGGAGCATGCGGAACCCGGTCAGCGGCCGGATGCGGGCGTTCACGTCCTCGAGCTGCGGGATCCGGGTGCGGTCGAGCGCTACCGTGTCCACGCACTCGAGGTACTCGGCGCAGGCGAAGTCCCGGTGCCGCGGGTCCAGAAGTTCCCGGACGTGCTTCCAGACGGCATGCTCCTCGCCGGTATAGGTGACGGTCGGGGCCGGGTCCCCCGAGACGTAGTCGAAGGCGAGCCTGGCGATGTCGTTCCGGCGGGCGCGATACAGCGGATCCCGGAAGCCGGGATGATCGGGATCGAGCGGAACGAGTTCCGGGCTGCCGCCGGCGCCCGGCCGCACCTCGTCGGCGAGCGTGTCGAGCAGGACGTTGTCGGACATGGGGCGGGCGATTCTAGTGGGGCGTTGCCGCCGTCAGGAAGCCAGCCCGGCGGCCGCGAACAGGACCGTGGCGGCGACGCCGCCCAGCACCGCGTAGGGAAGCTGGGTGTTCACGTGGTCCACGAGATCGGAACCGGACGCCATGGAAGCGATGATCGTGGTGTCGGAGATCGGGGAGCAGTGATCGCCGAAGATGCCGCCCGAGAGGACCGCCCCCACCACCAGGGGAAGGTCGAGGCCGAGCACGGCGGCGGCCGGAACGGCGATGGGGAGCATGATGGCGAACGTGCCCCATGACGTCCCGGTGGAGAACGCGACGACCGAAGTCACCAGGAACAGGACGGCCGGGACGAGCCAGGCCGGCATCGCGGCCTCGGCGACTCCCGCCAGATAGACGCCCGTGCCCAGATCGCGCGCCACCGCCGAGATGGCGAAAGAGACCAGCAGAACGGTGACCACCGGCACCATCCCGCCCGCGCCCTGCAGCACGAGATCCATCGTTTTCGATACCCGGAGTACGCGCTGGAACATCCCCATCGCCGCCGCGGTCACCACCGCCGCCAGCACGGCCCAGAGTACGGACGTGCCTCCGCTTCCCTCCAGGAGGTTCCCCTCTCCGGTGATCCACAACCCCACGAAGATCATGATCAGCAGCACGGCGAGGGGCACGACCATGTTCCGGGCCCGATCGGGCACTCCCGGGCCGGGAGGAAGGGCGAGGACGTCCGTGGAAACGAGCGGGCGGGCGCCCTCCCGGATGACCTGCCCCGTTTCGCGCGCCCGCCGTTCGGCACGCGCCATGGGGCCGAAGTCCCGTCCCGACAGGCCGAAGTAGAAGGCCAGTCCCAGAGCGGCCAGCGAGTAGAAGTTGAGGGGGATGCTCGCAACCAGCACCGAGACGCCGCTCTCGATGCCGAGAGTCGCCAGGATCGTGATGATCAGCGCCCCCCACCCGTTCATCGGGAGCAGGATGCAGACCGGCGCCGAGGTCGAATCGGTCAGGTAGGCCAGCTTCTCGCGGGAAAGCCGGAAGCGGTCGAAGAGCGGGCGCGCCACCGTGCCGCTCACCAGGCAAGTGATGCTCGACTCGACGAAGATGCCCAGCCCGAGCAACAGTGCGAGCGCCTGCGCCCCCCGCGGACCCGCGACCAGGCGCCGCTCCGTGACCCATTTCACGAAGCCGGTGACCCCACCCGTGAACCCGATGAGCGCCAGCACGCTGCCGACCAGCGTGCTGAACAACAGGATGGACGGGTTGTCCGCGAACGCGACGGTGATCCGCGTCACCGTGCCGGCGAGCGCGGCGAAGACGTTCCCGCCTCCGAGCACCAGCTCCCCGAACAGGACCCCGGCGAGCAGGGCGAGCACCGCCTGGCGGGTCGCCAGGGCGACCAGGATCGCGAGGATCGGCGGGAGGACGCTGAGAAAGCCGGGGTCTTCCAAGCTCGTGAACCGTGTGGGCGGCCCCTATCGTTGCACATCCGGGGGGCGCCCCCGTTTCGGGCTGTAGACTTCCAGCCAGGTGATCCCGGGCGCGCGCCCGGCGCCCGTGGGGAAGGACAAGCTACGGAGAGCCTTGGAAGAACACAGCAAGTTCCGGAACAGAACCCGGGGCGACGGGTCCGGCGCCCGAGGCTCGGCGGCAGTGGCCGTCCGCGAGCGATCCGCGGGGGACGGTGCGAAGCCGCCGTCGCGCCGGGGCCCCCGTGAGGCCCCCGGAGCGACGACCCCTTCGCCCGCGGAGATCGGCGGAGTCCGGATCGTCCAGGATCAGGAGGGGCTCGAGGCGCTGGTGGCGGACCTGCGGGCCGCCGGCGAATTCGCCCTCGACACCGAGTTCATCCCGGAGAACCGGCTGTTCCCGGAACTCGGACTGATCCAGGTGGCGGCTCCGGGCGTGGAGGCCGTGATCGATCCGCTCGAGGTGAAGAAGCTCGACCCGCTCCTTGCGCTCATCCCGGATCCCGGCGTCCTCAAGGTCGTTCATTCCGGCAAGCACGACTTCGACATTTTCTACGGGCTCTCCTCCGTGGTCCCGAAGAACGTCTTCGACACCCAGATTGCCGCCGCCGTGATCGGGCACGGGAAGAAGGTCCAGATCGCCCTGCGGACGCTGGTTGCCGGCTTCGTGGGGCGGGAGCTGTCCAAGCAGGAGCAGATGTCCAACTGGCTGCGGCGTCCGCTCACCCCCCGCCAGGTGGAGTACGCGATCGCGGACGTGCGCTACCTGCTGCCGCTGCGGAACAAGCTCACCGAGCGGGCGAAGGCGCTCCGGCGTCTGGACTGGCTCCGCGAGGAGATGGTTCCGCTTACCGAGGAGGACTCCTACCGGATGCCTCCCGCCGAGGAGTGCTATCGCGCCCTCGACAGCCCGAGCCTCACCCCGTCGCAGCGCGGTTCGCTGCGGGAGCTGGCGGCCTGGCGAGAGCGGCGGGCCCGGGCTTCGAACCGTCCCCGGGGATGGATCCTGAAGGACGGAGCGGTGCGCGACCTCGCGCGGCGCCAACCCCGGAACCGGGAGCAGTTGCTCGCCCCCTACGAATCGGTGGCCGGCCGTCCCCCGAAGGGCGACCCGAAGACCATCCAGCAGATCCGCGCGGTGCTGCAGAAGAACCCGGACGCGATCCTCCGGCTGCTCGGCGCCGGCGCCCGAAAACCGGTTCCCTTCACGGGAAAGGGGAAGAAAGAACGCCGGCCGGCGCCCGAGTCGCTGGCGCTGCTGCTGGAGACCTGGCTGAAGCTGCGCGCCAGCGAACACGGGGTCGCCCCTGAACTTCTGGCGACCCAGGAGGAACTGCGCGCCATCGTCGCGGCCTACCCGAAGGAAGCCGAGGACGCCCGGCCTCTCAAGGGGTACCGGCGGCGCATCCTGGGGGAGGACCTGCTGCTCATCCTCTCCGGCGAGGCGGTCATCCAGGTCGGGGCGAACGGCCGCAAGAGCGGCGGGCAGCCACCGATCCGGCTCGCGCGTCTCGGCCGCCTGGGGCGGTTCGTCCTCCGCGACTCGGCTCCGAAGAACTGAAACCGTGGCGGGCCGGGTAGAGTCTCCGGCTCGGGCTCTGCCGGCAGGTGGGTCCGGAACCTGCTGCCCGGGTCGATGCGGTGGGAGCCCCGGTTCCGGGGCACCACGAAAGGACGCGCATATCCCATGAAGAACACTCCCTGGTATCGGAAACTCTGGGTGCAGATCGTTCTCGGTCTCGCCCTCGGCGTCATCTACGGAGTCGTCGCCGCCGCCAACGGCTGGGGCGAGTTCACCGACGACTGGATCTCGCCGTTCGGAGACGTCTTCTTCAACGGGCTCCAGTTGATCGCGGTGCCGCTGGTCATCGCGTCGCTGGTCATCGGCGTGGCCTCGCTCAGCGACATGCGCAAGGTCAGCCGGATCGGCGGCAAGACCATCGTCATCTACGTGGCCACCACCGCGCTCGCGGTGTGCATCGGACTCGGTTACGCCAACCTGGTCCGTCCCGGCGACTACGTGCCGGAGGCCCTGCGCGGCGAACTGGCGACGCAGTACGAGGAAGCGGCGGCGAACCGCCAGGGAGCCGCGGCAGCGATGATGGAGGAGCGCGGCCCCCTCAGCATCCTCCAGGACATCGTGCCGAACAACGTCGTCTCCTCGACGTCGAGCAACCGGAACATGCTCCAGGTGGTCTTCCTGGCGCTGATGTTCGGGATCGCGCTCCTCCGCATCCCGAAGGAGAAGGGCGCTCCGCTGCTCGCCTTCTTCCAGGGACTCGAGGCGGTGGTCGTCGAGTTCGTCGGGATCGTGATGAAGGTCGCGCCGCTCGGGGTGTTCGCCCTGATCGCGCGGGCGATCACGGGGATGGCCGGAGACGACCCGCAGCAGGTGGCGCAGCTCCTCGGGGCGCTCGGCTTCTACTGCCTCGTGGTGATCGGGGGCCTCGCCACCCAGATGCTCGTGGTCTATCCGCTGATCCTCAAGTTCCTCACTCCCATCCGCTGGCGGCGCTTCTTCCCGGCGGCCGCCCAGGTGCAGCTCGTGGCCTTCTCAACCAGTTCGAGCGGCGCCACCCTGCCCGTGACCATGGACCGGGCCCAGCGCGACCTCGGGGTCTCCGAAGAGGTCTCGTCCTTCGTCCTGCCGCTCGGGGCCACCATCAACATGGACGGGACGGCGCTCTACCAAGCCGTCGCGGCGCTCTTCATCGCCCAGTCGCTCGGGCTCTCCGTCGGACTCGAAGGTCAGCTCACCATCGTCCTGACCGCGGTGCTGGTCTCCATCGGGACCGCCGCCGTCCCCGGCGCCGGCATCATCATGCTGGTCATCATCCTGCAGGCGATCGGGGTGCCCGCCGAGGGCGTGGCCCTCATCCTGGGAGTGGACCGGGTCCTGGACATGATCCGCACGGCGACGAACGTCACCGGGGACCTCACGGTCGCCTCGGCGGTCGCGGCGTCGGAGGGACAGCTGAGCGACGTCGCGCGGTAGGAACGCCAGGAGCGCCGGCCTCCGGCCGGCATCGCCCGCGCAGCGGGCGAAACTCCAGGGCTTCATTTGGCCGCATGGCACCCTCGCCGAAGGGAAAGGCGCGGCGACAGCGGCGCGCGCGTACTCCGCTTCGCCGTCTTCGTTTCGGGTTCTCGCAACGGGGCGCCCATGGCGCCGGGAGTTTCGCGGCCGGCGGCCGCGATGCCAGTCTGAACCCGACTTCGCCACTTTGGACGTATCGGGATCTGCAAGCCGTTGACAGGTCGCCTGTTAGAAGAACGGGCGCCGGCAGCTTGGCACTACGTTTGTGTGTCTTGTTCTGATCTTCGCCGGGTGCGGCGCCGGTGA
>JAJEIY010000029.1 GCA_022828085.1 Acidobacteriota bacterium
GCCTCTTCCGGGGCCTCTCGCGGCCTCAAATCGCCACCTTCAGCCCACTTCGGGCACGAATCCGCCGACCTTCCGCTCCTTACTCAGCTCCAACGACCGCCTCTTCCTTCGAAAGTGGCGAAGTCGGGTGAAGACCGGCGCACCGTGCCTGGAGGCCGGCGGTCCTTGGGTAGTGGCTACTCCGAACCGAGCGCGACGATGGGATCGAGCCGCGCGGCCCGCCGCGCCGGGCTCACGCCGGCGATCACGCCGGTGAGCAGCGCCACCACGAAGGAGATCAGGCCGGCGACCACCGAGACCTCGACCGCGAGGCCGAAGGAACTCTCGACCACCACGGCGGCGACCGCCCCGATCACGACCCCGAGGACGCCGCCCGCGGCGCCGAGCAGTACCGATTCGGTGAGGAACTGACTGCCGACGTCCCCGGTCTGCGCCCCGACCGCCATCCGGAGCCCGATCTCGCGGATCCGCTCGCGTACCGAGAGCAGCATGACGTTCGAGATCCCGATCGCGCCCACGATCAGCGAAACGAGGGCGATGGCGAGCAGCAACGCGGACATCGTCCGGCTGGACCGCTCCAGGGTGGCCGCGAGTTGCCGCAGGGTGGTGCGTTCGAGGTTGGGAATGTTGCCGGCGAGGGTTTCCGCCACCTTCGGGTGCAGCCCCTTGCCGAGCACCTCCGACGCCTGGGTGGTTACGGTGAAGTCGTCGGCCTGGGTCTCGCCAATGCCATGCCGCTCGCGGAGCAGGTCGGTGATGCCCCGCGACACTTCGGTGACTCTCCCGGACGACGCTGCGGTCACGGTGATGGAGTTGAGGTTCGTGGCGTTGAGCAGCCGGTGAACGGTGGTGAAGGGGGTGTACACCGCGTCGAATTCGTCGTCGCCGGGCGCGCCGGGGTTCATCCAGTTGGTGCTCACCACGACGCCAACCACCTCGAACGCCTGGTTCCAGATCGTGACCTCCCGTCCGACCGGATCCTCGTTCTGGCCGAAGAGCTGGTCCCGGGCGACGCTCCCGAGCACCACCACCTGAGAGGAACGCCGCAGTTCGCCGCCACTGAAGAACCTTCCGTGCTGCATCGCGAAGGAGCGGCGGATCTCCACGAGGTCCACGTCGGTCCCGTGAAGCCGCGTGAACCACCGGCGGTCGCCGGCGAACACCCGGACGCTCTCATGGATGCCCGAAGCGACGTGAGCCACTCCCGGCAACGACGCGATCGCCTCCGCGTCGTCGCTCGTCAGGGTGGCTGCCGCGCCGAGACCCGCGGCCGAGTCCCCGAGCCGCTCCGCAGCCGTCGGGTGGTCGTGCTTTTCCATGGGGTCGTTCTCGGGGTGCGCGAGCGCGACCGGCTCGATCTTCCGGAGAAACCGCTGCAGCGCGCCCGGCGGCAGGGCGGCCCCGTGCCGTGCCGGCGCTTCGACGCCTCCGATCGGCCGCTCCCCGCGGGTCCGGTAGTTCCCGGCGGTGATCTCGATCACGTTGAGACCCGCGGCGCGAACCTGGTCCCGGATCGCCTCCTGCGCGCCCCGCCCGAGGGCGATCGTGGCCATCAGCGCGGCGACCCCGAACGCGAGTCCGAGGAGAGTCAGCGCGGTCCGGAGCGGATAGCGGCGAAGGCTCTGGAAAGCGGTCTCGACCGCCGTGCGCCGTTCGGCCGGCATTTCGCGCACGAGGCTCTGGATCTGCTCCCGGTTCAGGGGAATTCGCTTAAGCATCGGGGGTTGCTCCGTTACCCGAGATTGCCTCGTCCGTGAGAATGCGTCCGTCGCGCAGTTCCACGCTCCGGGAGGCGTACTGCGCCACCTGCCGGTCGTGGGTGATCATGATGACGGTCAGTCCGCGCTCCGAGTTCAGGCGGGCGAACGTATCGAGGATTTCCCGTCCGGTCCGGGTGTCGAGGTTGCCGGTGGGTTCGTCGGCCAGGAGCAGGCGCGGCCGGTTGGCCAGCGCCCTGGCGATGGCGACCCGCTGCTGCTGCCCCCCCGAGAGCTGGCTCGGTGCGTGGGTGGCGCGGTCGGAGAGCCGGACGGCTTCCAGCGCCTCCGACGCCATCTGACGCCGCTCTTCGCGGCCGGGCCGCTTGGCGCCGTAGAGCATCGGGAGTTCCACGTTCTCGAGGGCGCTCGCCCGCGCGAGCAGGTGGAAACTCTGGAAGACGAAGCCGATCTCCTCGTTGCGGATGCGCGCGCGCTCATCGGCCCCGAGCCGGGCCACGTCGCGCCCCATGAGCCGGTATTCGCCGGAGGTCGGCTGGTCGAGGCAGCCGAGGATGTGCATCAGGGTGCTCTTCCCGGAGCCCGACGGGCCGAGGACCGACAGGAACTCGCCCTTGTCCACCGCAAGCGTCAGCCCCCGGAGGGCTTCCACCCGGTGCGTCTCGCTCAGGACGTAGGTCTTGACGAGATCACGGACCTCGATCGCAGCCAACGGCGGTTCCTCCGGAGTGTGGTTTCTGGCGTCTCAGGGATTGCATCGTGCGCCCGAAGCGTCGGACCCGGCTCCCATCAAGGAAGCCGGGTCCCCGCCGCGCTGTCGTCGTTGGCTCAGTCCTCGTCCATCCCCGTCTCGGCCGGGGCGTCGGGGAGCAGTCCGGCGTAGGCATAGACGAAGGTCGCGATCGACTTCTCGGCCCCGGCCATGCCATAAACCTCGCCGGCGCCCTCGATGACCCAGAACTCGTTGGCCGCGTGCGCGCCGCCGCCGTGGCCGGCGGCCCCGCCCACGATCGGCATCGAGAGGTCGGTGCCGTCGGCGAAGTCGCCGTCACGGCCGCTGAAGAGATAGGCCGGCCAGTAGCCGCCGAGGATGGTCTCGCCCTCGATGGGGTCCCGGTAGCGGATGCCGAAGATGTCGTAGGTGCGCAGCAGGGAGTCGGCCGCCCGGTTGTCATAGCTGGACTTCGACCACGGCACGTCGCCGATGATCGTCATCTCGACGTCCTCGTAGCCTTGCTCGTCGAGGTAGTCCCGGATCTTCTGGACCATGTCCAGGCCGTCCATGCTGGGGACGTAGCGCATGTTGTGCTTGGAGGTGATCCGGTTCGGCAAGATGGCTCCCGCGCCGCCTGGATACATGTTGCCGGCCCAGACGCCGTCCATGTTGAAGGAGATCCCGTAGCGGGCGCTCTTCAGGTAGGTGAGGGGATCGTCGCTGATGAAGCGGGCCACCCCGATGTTCTCGGCGGCAATCGCCATATCGAGGTTCTCGGCGGCGCTCTGGAACATCGCCTCCTCGGCGTCGTTCAGCGGGTCCGCGCCGTCGTAGAACCCGGGCACATGGACCCGGTTTCCGTCTTCCGAGACCAGCGCCGAGAGCATCTTCACGTGCCGGAGCGCTGGGGCGTCGGTGGAGCGCTTGTGCGCCCCGTGGATGTTGGAGGCCACCGGGCCCCGTCCCCAGCTCGCGCCGCTGGTGGTGAGTTCGATGTAGACGCAGCCCTCCGAGCCGCCGCCGATGCCCGCGGCGCCGGAGCGGGACTGGGAGCCGAAGCGGTACATCGCATCCGCCTCGCGGAAGAGATCCGGGTTCTCCCGGACGAACTGGCGCAGGCCGATGGACATCCGTTCCTCATCGCCCTCGGCGATGAAGATCAGGTTCACCGGCATGGTGCCGGTGACCTCCAGAATGGAATGGAACGCGTTCCACTGGACCATCTGGGGACCCTTGGAGTTCGTGGCGCCCCGGCCGATCATCACCTTCTTGAAGGGGCCGAACTCCGTGAACTCGCCGTCGAATGGGGGCAGCACCCAGGCCTCGGGCTGGGTGATCGGCATCGTGTCGTACATCCAGTAGATGAGCAGGGTGCGCTCCGCGCCGTAGTTGCAGTTCGCGTAGACCACCGGGTTGCCGGGCTGTCCCCACTCGGTCATCGGAATCTCGTAGACCTGGGAGTGCTGGCAGCCGAGCTGGTCGAAGAAGCCCTTCACCATCTGGGCGGACTCGGGGATGCCCTCGCCGGAGTTCGAGATGCTGGGCTGCTGGATCCAGCGCCGGAGATTCATCGTGTGTGCGTCCACGTTGTCGTCGATGTACTGGAAGACCTGCTGCAGTTCCTCGGGAACCTGCGACAGGTCCGGGGCGATCTCGGTGTCGCCGCCTGCGCGGACCCCGAGCACCTCGGTTGCGGGAGCCATCGGGTCCTCCGTCTCCGGCGCTCCACAGGCGAGCAGGCCGAGCCCGGAAACGAGGATCAGAAACAGGCCGAATCGGGTTGCCTTTCGCGTCATCGAAATCTCCTTGATGCGTCGAACGGAGCCTGGGCCGCGCTCCCGCTTCGGGGGGCGGCCAACCCCGGACGATATGTTCCGGCGCGCCGGCCTGTCAAAGGGCGAGGAGCACCAGGAGCGCCGACCAGTTGCTCTGAAAGGAGCGCCGGTCTTCAGACCGGCATCGCCCGCCCAGCGGGCGAAACTCAAGAGCCTGACGCCGCCCCACAACCCGGACCTGACCGAGGACGGCGTACCGCCCTGCGAGGTGCAGATGCCGCGTGGCGTTCATGGCTCCGACCGCGCGATGGGGCGCCATGACTTCGGGAGTTTCGCGGCCGGTGGCCGCGATGCCGGTGTGAACACCGGCGCTCCCAGCCGGCGACGCTCGCTCTAGTCCTCGTCCATCCCGGTCTCGGCCGGGGTATCGGGGAGCAGTCCGGCGTAGGCGTAGAGGAACGTCGCCACCGTCTTCTCGGCCCCGGCCATGCCGTAGACGTCCCCGGCGCCCTCGATCACCCAGAACTCGTTGGCGGCGTGGGAGCCCCCGCCGTGACCGCCGGCCCCGCCCACGATCGGCATCGAGAGGTCGGTGCCGTCGGCGAAGTCACCGTCCCGGCCGCTGAAGAGGTAGGCGGGCCAGTAGCCGCCGAGGATGGTTTCTCCTTCGATGGGGTCCCGGTAGGGGATTCCGAAGATGTCGTAGGTGCGCAGCAGCGCGTGCGCCGCCCGGTTGTCGTAGCTGGACTTCGACCAAGGCACGTCGCCGATGATCGTCATCTCGACGTCCTCGTAGCCCTGCTCGTCGAGGTAGTCCCGGATCTTCTGGACCATGTCCAGTCCGTCCATGCTGGGAACGTAGCGCATGTTGTGCTTGGAGGTGATCCGGTTGGGCAGGATCGCGCCGGCGCCGCCCGGATACATGTTGCCGGCCCAGACGCCGTCCATGTTGAAGGAGATGCCGTAGCGGGCGCTCTTCAGGTAGGTGAGGGGGTCGTCGCTGATGAAGCGGGCCACGCCGATGTTCTCGGCGGCGATGGCCATGTCGACGTTCGCGGCGGCGCTCTGGAACATCGCCTCCTCGGCGTCGTTCAGCCGGTCGGCGCCGTCGTAGAAGCCGGGCACCAGCACCCGGTTCCCGTCCTCGGTGACCAGCGAGGAGAGCATCTTCACGTGCCGGAGCGCGGGGGAGTCGACGGACCGCTTCCTGGATCCGTGGATGTTGGAGGCCACCGGCCCCCGCCCCCAGCTCGCGCCGCTGGTGGTGAGCTCGATGTAGACGCAGCCCTCCGAGCCGCCACCGATGCCCGCGGCGCCGGAGCGGGACTGCCGTCCGAAGCGGTACATCGCCTCGGCCTCCCGGAAGAGATCCGGGTTCTCGCGGACGAACTGGCGAAGACCGATGGACATCCGCTCCTCGTCGCCCTCGGCGATGAAGATCAGGTTCACCGGCATGGTGCCGGTCGTCTCCAGAACGGAATGAAAGGCGTTCCATTGGACCATCTGGGGGCCCTTGGAGTTCGTGGCGCCCCGGCCGATCATCACTTTCTTGAAGGGGCCGAACTCGCTGAACTCGCCGTCGAACGGGGGCAGCACCCAGGCCTCGGGCTGGGTGATCGGCATGGTGTCGTACATCCAGTAGATGAGCAGGGTGCGTTCGGCGCCGTAGTTGCAGTTCGCGTAGACCACCGGGTTGCCGGGTTGGCCCCACTCGGTCATCGGGATCTCGTAGACCTGGGACTGCTGGCAGCCGAGCTGGTCGAAGAAGCCCTTGACCATCTGGGCGGACTCGGGGATGCCCTCGCCGGAGTTCGAGATGCTGGGCTGCTGGATCCAGCGGCGGAGGTTCATCACGTGCTCGTCCACGTTGTCGTCGATGTGCTGGAACACCCGCTCGAGTTCTTCGGGGATCTGCGACAGGTCCGGGGAGATCTCGGTGTCTCCAGCTGCCCGGACGCCGAGGACTTCGGTGGTGGGGGCCATCGGGTCCTCCATCTCGGGCGCTCCACAGGCGAGCAGGCCGAGCCCGGAAGCGAGGATCAGAAACAGGACGATTCGGGTTGCCTTTTGGGTCATCGGGGTCTCCTCCATAAGTCGAACGGGCCAACTCCGGAAGATACGCCCCGGCCGGGCAGGCGTCAAAGGGCGACGGGCGCCGCCGGAGCGAATCGCGGACACGGCGGGAACCGCCTCCTGCATCGCCGGCGTTCCCCGCATAGGCTTCGCGAATCCGCCGCTTCGCCGCCCGCTCCCGTCTCCCGCCGCTGGTTCCGGCGGCGCTCCTCGCCTGGGCCGCCTGCAACCCGGCGCCGCCGCCGACGGATCCCGTTCCCCGGACGGCCGACGAACTCGCCCACCGGTATGTGCGGCTCGCCTTCGCGCTCCACGAGCGCGATCCGCTCTTCCTGGACCTCGTGTTCGCGGAGGTTCCTCCGGCGAACGAGGACCTTGAACTCCGGGAAATCGCCGAGCGCGCCGGGCGCCTTGCGGACCGCTCCCGCGAGATGGCGCGGACCGGGGACGAGTTCCGGGTGCGCCGCATCGAGGCGTCGCTGCGTGCGATGGCCTTCCGCGCCCGTTCGCTGCTCGGGGACCGCCGCCCGGTCGCCGAGGAGCTCCGGGAGGTTTTCGGGCTTTCCTGGACGGATTTCGACGTGGACACCGATCGTCTCCATTTCCGGGTGGACCGTTCGCTCGCCGGTGTGGCTCCCCTCAAGGTCCGCGTGCGCCGTTACTACGAGCGCTCGGACGAGTCCGGGGAGTCGGCGGATGGCCGGCTGCGCGAGGCGCTGGCCGCGTGCCGGAGCCTCGCGCTGGGCGAATCGGCCGCGTTGGAGCTCGAGCCTCTCGCCATCCGGTGGATGGAACCGGCGGAGGCGCTCGCGCTTCCGACCGGCCCCTCCCCGTTCTACCGCTACTCCGGGGAAGGGGCGGGCGCGCTGTGGCTTCCCCTGGGTCTCTCGCTCAGGTCCTCGGAGTTGAGCCGGCTCGCGTGTCACGAGGGTGTGCCCGGCCATCATCTGCAGGCGGTCGTCGCCGACCGTGAGTTCCAGGCCACCGGCTGGCCCGAGCTCGGGATCGTCCCGCTCTACGGGCCCCGGACCGCGGTGTTCGAAGGGTTGGCGGCCACGCTCGAGGGGCTCGTCCCGGCCGCTCCCGCCGACGAATCGCTCCGCGCCCTGGAGCCGGTGGTGGCGCGGGTGCTTGCCGGGTACCTGGACGGCGAGCTGACGCGTCTGGAGGCGCTGCGCGCGCTCGACTTCGAGGCCCTCGTTCCCGATCCCCACGGCCTTCTTGCCCATGCCGACCGCTTCGGCGGTTACGCTCTCGTCCGCCCTTCCGTGGACCCCGCGTTTCGCGGCGCCCTGGAGAGCCTCGTCGACCCCCGGCTCTCACCGGACGACCGTCTCTCCGGGATCGTGAAAGCGGTCCGCGAAACCATGAGTCCCGCGGAGTTCATTCGACTGTTTTCCCCCCATAATTGATCGCTGGTTGACGCATTGCTGATTCGCCCGGCGAGCCTCCTGCTCGCTGTCTTCGTCCTCGCCGCCTGCGGGGCGCCGGAAGAGGAACCGCCCTCCGACGGGATGGAAGGCATGACCGGGATGGGTGGGATGATGATGGCCCACGGCGATCACTCTCCCCGGTACGGGGGCTATGTCTTCATGCACGGCGACCTCCATTTCGAGGTCGTGCTGACCGCCGAAGGGGAGCACCGCATCTACTTCTCGGACGCCATGCGGAGCGAACTGCCGGCCGCGGTGGCCGAGGAACTCCGGATCACGATCCGCCGGACGACCGAAGCGGGAGAGGAACTCGAACCTCTGCGGCCCCGGATCGACGAGTTCGGTGAAGCCTGGATCGCGAGCGGCGATCCCATCGATACCGAGGACACGGTGGCGATCGTCTACTTCCGGTTCGAGGGCTCGCCCTACGAGATCGAGGTCCCGTTCATCATGGAGCCGCCGACCGTGGATCCCCACACCGGGCTGCCGATCGCCGCTCCGCCGCCGGACCCCGAAGAGCCCCCGTAAGAGCCCCCGCGGGCGGGGGCGCTCGCCGGTTACTCGGAGCGCAGCGCGACGATCGGGTCGAGCCTCGACGCGCGCCGGGCCGGATACCAGCCGAAGAAGACTCCGACCCCCATCGCCAGCACGGCGGCCCCGCCGATCGCCAACGCCGGAATCAGGGTCCGCCACCCGAACAGGGCTTCGACGAGCGTCGAGGAGAGTCCGCCCAGGACAACCCCGAAGAGCCCGCCCAGCGCGGCGAGGCCGATCGCCTCCGCGAGGAACTGCCACATGACGTCGCGGCGCCGCGCCCCGACCGCGAGCCGGAGGCCGATCTCCCGGGTGCGTTCCGTGACCGCGAGCAGCATGACGTTCATGATCCCGACGCCGCCCACGATCAGCGAGACGCCGGCGAGCGCGCCGAGCAGGAGGGTCATCGTCGAGGTCGCGCGGTTCAGGGTGCCCACCATCTCCTCGGAGGTGACTTCGTCCAGTTTGGGCATGGAGGCGAGCACGAAGGCGGCGGCGGTCGTGTAGAGCCCCTGGGTCAGCGCTTCGGTGGCCTGGGTGCGCACGACGAAGTCATCCGGCAGGCGCGTACCGCGCCGGAAGGAATGCGGAGCGGCCGATTCCGCGGGCGGCGCCGCGCGGGTCAGCTCGTGCCGCTCGCGAAGCAGATTGGCCACGTCCCGAGCCACGCGGGAGGCATCGCCGGCTCGCTCGGTGGCGATCGCGACGGCCTGCAGGTAGTCGCGCCCCACCAGATCGGCGAGCAGGGTGTGGGGGACCATCGCCGCTTCGGCCAGCTTCCGGTCGGACGACTGGTAGATCCCCACCACCTCGAACTCCCGTTCCCGGATCACCACCGTCCGGCCCACCCCGGAGCGGCCGGGGAAGAGTTCGGCTTCCACCGGAGAGGAGAGCAGCACGACCGCGCGCCGGTTGCGGACGTCGCCGGCGGCGAAGTTGTCGCCGTCCTGGATCCGCACCTGGTAGATCAGGGGTCCCTCGTTCGAAACACCGTGGATCTGCGCGAAGGAGTCACCGGTGTCCGCGAGCAGTGCGGTCCGCTCCTCCACGACCGGGCTCACCATCGCTACGTCGGTGATTCCCCGAATCGCCTCGGCGTCTTCCGGCGTCAGCGTGTCCGCGCGGCCGAAACCGGAGGGGATGTTCACCGCGTCGCCGCCCCGGATGTAGTTGCCGGCCCGCACGACGATGATGTTGGTCCCGGCGGAACGCACGTCGTCGGCGACGGCCGCCCGGGCGCCGGAGCCGAGCGCGGCCATGGTGATCACCGAAGCCACGCCGATCACCAGGCCGATCAGGGCAAGCGCGGTCCGCAGGGGATTCGCGGTGAGGGCGGCGCCGGCGGTGCGGAACGGGAGCGGGGCTTCCACGGGATGCGGAGTCTATGCGGGGAAGCCACGCGCGGTCCGTGCACAGGCGCGCCGCCGGGGTGACCCCCGGCGCGGTCCGAGCCAACCAGTCCAGGCACGCCCGCCGGCCGGCCGGGAGCGCCGGATACTCCTTCCAAAAGACGTTCGGCCGCTTGACAGAACCCTAGAAGATTCAAGAGAATTGGCTGTTCGGCTCCAATAAATCGAATATTGGGACGAAGTTTATGGATTCCGGCACTCGTGGGTGCCAGAGCAATCATCCCATTTAGAACGACTTAAGCGGAGATAGACACCGGTTGTGGCCTCTGGTCCGACCGTTGCTCTTTCTGGCTGACATCTTTCTCCTTTCCATGCTCCCGACCCCACAGGAGGACCAAGCAGCATGAGAAAACTCATTCTCTTTACGCTGCTGGTGGCGTGGCCGAGTGCGGCCCTGTCCCAGCAGATCTATGGACGCCTCGAGGGCGCCGCGAACGACGCCCAGGGACTCGTCCTCCCCGGAGTGACGGTCACCCTGGAGTCCGCCGAGCTCGTTGCGCCCCGGTCGGCGACCACCGACGTGGACGGTTCCTACCGGTTCGCGCAGCTCGTCGCGGGCAGCTACAACATGACCTTCGAACTCGGCGGCTTCCAGACCGTCGTCTTCGAGGACATCACCGTCGTCGGCGGTTCGACCTTCGAGATCAACGCGACGATGGACATCGCGACCGTTGCCGAGACCGTCACCGTGACCGGTGAGTCGCCGGTGGTGGACGTGAAGACCACCGGCGTGTCGGCATCGTTCGACACCACGCAGCTCGAAGACGTCCCCTCCGCCACCGACATGTGGGCGGTCCTCCAGCAGAGCCCGGGCGTCCGGATGCGCGGCTACGACGTGGGGGGATCCCACAAGAGCCAGCAGTCCGGCTACGAGACCTTCGGGGTCCGGGGACAGAACCGGATCATCAACGACGGTGTGAACACCACCGAGGGCACCGGCGGCGCGGGCGGCTACTACGACTTCTACGCGATCGGCGAGTTCCAGGTGTCGGCGCAGGGCGCGGACGTGGAATCGAACACCCCGGGCGCGACGGTGAACGCGGTGTGGAAGAGCGGCGGTAACGACTTCTCCGGGACCGAGCACTTCGCCTACGAGCCGCCGGACATGATCGCCGACAACATCACCTCCGACCTGACGAGCCGGGGCGGCACCACGGCGCCGGTGATCGAGTTCTACGAGGCGCACATCGACCTCGGCGGCCCGATCATCCGGGACAAGGCGTGGTTCTATGGCGCCTACAACCGGTTCGTCATCGACCGGATCATCTCCGGGCAGCCCGAAGATCAAGGCACCGATCTCGGCGACTTCGACATGTTCACGGTGAAGGCGAACTGGCAGATCACCGATCGCGACCAGTTCATCACCTTCCACCACTGGTCGCTGAAGCAGAAGCCCTTCCGCGGGCTTTCCGCGAACCGCCCGGCCGAGTCCATCCTCGCCCAGGACTCGTGGTCCTGGCTGCACAAGGCCGAATGGCAGCGGGTGTGGAGCGACCGTCTCTACAGCAACATCCAGGTGAACCACTTCGGGTTCGGCTGGCCGATGACCCCGGCCGTGGACCCGGCCACGGCGCCGCCACGCTTCGACAGCGGCACCAGCTTCTGGTCCGGCGCGGGTTGGCGGCCTTTCACCTTCAACCGCTGGAAGCCGCACTCCACCGGCCAGTTCAACTACTACCTGCCGACCGAGAGCGGAAGCCACGATCTGAAGTTCGGCTGGGACATGCAGATTGACGAGCGTCAGTTCGGCTGGAACGCGAACTCCGGCGCGGTCCGCTACCTCGACAACAGCAGCCAGGATCCGCCGCGGCCCCACAACGTGAACGAGATCCACTTCCAGAGCTTCCCCAACTTGAACTACGACCGGAACACCCACATTGACGCCTACTTCCAGGATGTCTGGACGCTTTCCGACCGCCTGACGGTCAACGCCGGCGTGCGCTTCGGCAGTCAGCGGATCGGCTACCTCGGTTCGAACAACGTTCCCGGCGGCGCGTGTGACGCGACGCTCGGATGCCTCCGGGAAATCGCGGACGTTGATGCCAACGTCGCGGCGGCGCTGCCGCTCCTGTTCGGCACGGGCGCCGAAGTCCCAGCCGAGAGCAACGTCATCAGTTGGTGGAACATCGCCCCGCGCCTCGGCTTCACCTATGACGTGACCGGCGAGGGACGGAGCGTGGTCAAGGGCTACTGGGGACGCTACTACCACAACATGAACAGCGGCTGGCAGAGCACCAACCCGGGCGGCAACAAGAGCGTCACCTACACGTTCCTCGACCAGAACATGAACGGTCTGTTCGACGGTGTGCACGAGTTGGGCGAACGCCTCGGCGGCAGCACGGGCGCCGGCCTCGGCCAGGACTTCACTCGGCCTCCCGTGGGCGCCGCCGTGGACCCGAACACCACGCAGCCCTACGTGGACGAGGTGAGCGGCTCGTTCGAGCAGCAGATCGGGAACGACCTCGGGTTCCGCGCCTCGCTGGTGCACAAGCGCCAGACTGGTGCGTTCCTCGAGCCGGTGAATATCGCCCGCGCCGGCAGGCTGACCAACCAGAAGCAGGTTCCCTGCCCGGCTTCCTGTCCGGACGGGCTCGCCGGTACGATGCTGACGGTGTACGACCTTCCGGACGGCGCTCCGACGAGCGAGAACCTCATCACCAACGTGCCGGAGGGCGAAGCCGACTTCAACTGGACCACGATTTCGCTGGGCGTGAACAAGCGGTTCCGGAACAACTTCTTCTGGAACGCTTACTTCGACTACCAGTGGCGGAACGAAGGCCGGACCCCGGGCCAGAGCACGAGCCCGCTGACGACCGACCCGGTCGGCGTGGGCTGGACCTACCAGTACGGGTTCATCCCGCTGATCCAGAGCGTCTCCAACTGGCAGTTCAAGGGCGCTGGCCGCTACGTCATGCCCTATGACATCGGCGTGGCCGGCACGCTTCGCCTGGTCAGCGGCTTCCCGTGGGCGCCGCTGCTGAGCGTGGGCATCGGAAACGTCGGAACCCAGACGATCTTCCTGGACAACCTGGGCAACCGCACCTCGGACAACGTCTCGATCGTCGACCTCCGGGTGGACAAGGGCTTCCAGCTCGGCGACAGCGCGGAGATCGAGTTCATGTTCGACCTGTTCAACGCGCTGAACAACGCGTCGGAGACGAACTTCATCATGAGCGCCGGCAGCCGGTACCGGACCACGATCGAGTGGATCCAGGGCCGCACCGTCGGCCTCAGCGCCCGCCTGACCTTCTAGGATCTCCTAGCTCAAGCACCTTCAAGGCCCGCCGCCCTTCGGGGCGGCGGGCCTTCTGCTTGTACCCTGAGGACGTAGCCGCAGCCACTTCGAATGGATCCCTGTGGTGGCCCAGGAAGCGGGCGCCCTGGCAGACATCCGACCGGCGCCGGCAGCGCCCGGTGACGTCGTCGGAACGGTCTCCGACACGGAACTGGCCGGCGCGCGGCGGCTGGAGCACGAGTACGCGGTTGTGGACCTGCTACGAGACGTCGAGGACCCCGCAGCCGGAACCGGGCCGGTGCGCCTTCGCGCGGCTCACGAAATTCAACAAACGCCGCTTCCGCAGATCACCAGAATGAACCTCGGGCCCACTTTCTGGATGCCCGACCAACGCGAGGCCTCGTCATCTCCAACGAAGCGAAGCCGGCGGTGCAATCCTCGAACCTCGGACCTCGCGTGGTATGGCATAAGCCACACATTTAGAAGGACTTAGCCAGCAGGGCGTTCCCGTGCGCCGTGCCTGGTCCCACCGTTGCTGCCTCCGGCCGCATGTTCCAACTCCATGCTCCGGATCCCCAAGGAGGAACAGCAGCATGAAAAGAATCCTTCTCTTTACGCTGCTGGTGGCATGGCCGACTTCGGCCGTGTCCCAGCAGATCTACGGGCGCCTCGAGGGCGCCGCGAACGACGCGCAGGGCCTCGCGCTCCCCGGAGTGACGGTCACCCTGACGTCCGAAGAGCTGGTCTCGTCCCGCAGCGCGACGACCGACGTGGACGGGTCCTACCGGTTCGCGCAGCTCGTCGGCGGCAGCTACAACCTGACCTTCGAACTGGACGGTTTCCAGACCGTCGTGTTCGAGGACGTCACGGTGGCCGGCGGTTCGACCTTCGAGATCAACGCCACCATGGATATTGCGACCGTGGCGGAGACCGTCACCGTCACCGGTGAATCCCCGGTGGTGGACGTGAAGTCCACCGGGGTATCGGCGACCTTCGACACCACCCAGCTCGAGGACGTTCCTTCGGCTACCGACATGTGGGCGGTCCTCCAGCAGAGCCCGGGCGTGCGGATGCGCGGCTACGACGTGGGTGGCTCTCACAAGAGCCAGCAGTCCGGCTACGAGACCTTCGGGGTCCGTAACCAGAACCGGATCATCAACGACGGGGTCAACACCACCGAAGGCACCGGCGGCGCCGGCGGCTACTACGACTACTACGCGATCGGCGAGTTCCAGGTGTCCGCACAGGGCGCGGACGTCGAGATGTCCACCCCGGGCGCGCAGGTGAACGCGGTCTGGAAGAGCGGCGGCAACGATTTCTCGGGGACCGAGCACTTCGCCTACGAGCCGCCGGAGTGGATCAACGACAACATCACCTCCGATCTCGAGAGCCGGGGCGGAACCTCGGCGCCGGTCATCGAGTTCTACGAGGCCCACCTCGACCTCGGCGGCCCGATCGTCCGGGACAAGGCGTGGTTCTACGCCGCCTACAACCGGTTCGTCATTGACCGGATCATCTCGGGGCAGCCCGAATCCGAAGGGACCGACCTCGGCGATTTCGACATGTTCACCGTCAAGGCGAACTGGCAGATCACCGACCGGGACCAGTTCATCACCTTCCACCACTGGTCGCTCAAGCAGAAGCCCTTCCGGGGGCTGTCCTCGAACCGCCCGGCCGAGTCCATCCTCGCCCAGGACTCCTGGACCTGGCTCCACAAGGCCGAGTGGCAGCGGGTGTGGAGCGACCGGCTCTACAGCAACATCCAGGTGAACCACTTCGGGTTCGGCTGGCCGATGACCCCGGCGGTGGACCCGGCGACCAACCCGCCCCGGCTCGACGAAGGTACGAACATCTGGTCGGGCGCGGGCTGGCGGCCGTTCACCTTCAACCGCTGGAAGCCGCACTCGACCGGCCAGTTCAACTACTACCTCCCGACGGCGAGCGGCAGCCACGACCTCAAGTTCGGCTGGGACTGGCAGATCGACGAGCGTCAGTTCGGCTGGAACGCGAACTCGGGCGCGGTGCGCTACCTCGACGACAGCGGGCAGGACCCGGCGCGGCCCCACAACGTGGACGAGATCCGCTTCGAGAGCTATCCCAACTTCAACTACGACCGGAACACCCACTACGACTTCTACCTCCAGGACGTGTGGACCATCAACGACCGGCTCACGGTGAACGCCGGCGTGCGCATCGGTTCTCAGTACATGGCCTACCTGGAATCGAACAACGTGCCCGGCGGTCCCTGCGACGCAGCGCTCGGCTGCCTGCGCGAGATCGCCGACGTGGACCCGAACGTGGCGGCGGCTCTGCCCCTGCTCTTCGGTGAAGGAGGCCAGGTGCCCGGCGCGGACGTCATCAACTGGTGGAACGTCGCCCCGCGCGCCGGCTTCACGCTCGACGTCACCGGCGAGGGCCGTTCCGTCGTGAAGGGTTACTGGGGTCGGTACTACAACAACATGAACACGGGTATGCCGAACTCGAACCCGGGCGGAAACAAGAACGTCGTGTACAAGTTCCTCGACCAGAACCAGAACGGCCTGTTCGACGGCGTGAACGAACTCGGGGAGCGCGTTTCCGGGTCCACCGGCGCCGGCCTCGGAATCGAGCGAAGCGCTCCGGTGGGGACCGAGTTGGATCCGAACCTGGAGGTCCCGCACGTGGACGAGTTCAGCCTGTCCGCGGAACACCAGGTCGGGAGCGATCTCGGCGTGCGCGCCTCGGTCGTTCACAAGCGGCAGACCGGGCACGTTCTCGGGCTCGGGACCGACGCGCCGCTGAACGTGGCTCGCGTCGGGACGCTCACGAACTCGGTCACGGTTCCCTGTCCGGCGGCCTGCGAGTCGGCCGGATTCGGCGGAACGGCCCTGACGGTGAACGGGCTGCCCGACGGCGCACCCACCAGCATCGAGAGGATCGCGAACACGCCCCTGGACGAAAGCGAGTGGAACTGGACGACCGTGTCCGTCGGCGTCAACCGCCGCTTCCGGAACAACTTCTTCTGGAACGCCTACTTCGACTATCAGTGGCGCCACGAGGCCCGGCGCAGCAACAACGAGTCCACGAGCCCCCTGACGACCGATCCGATCAACGTGGACTGGCACTACTCGTATGGCCCGGTACCCCTCGTGCAGGACCTCTCGAACTGGCAGGCGAAGACCGCCGGCCGCTACGTGTTCCCCTACGACATCGGCACGGCCGCCACGCTGCGCCTCGTGAGCGGCTACAACTGGTCCCCGATCCTGTCGATCGCGGTCCCGAACGTCGGCTCGCAGCGCATCTTTCTTGCCGACCTCGACGAGCGGCGTTCCGACACCGTGACGATCCTCGACTTCCGCGTGGACAAGACCTTCTCGCTGGACGGCCGGGCGGAGATTCAGCTCATGCTCGACGTGTTCAATGCGCTGAACGACGCCACCGAGACGAACTTCAACATGAGGGTCGGATCCGCGTACCGCGAGCCGATCGAGTGGATCCAGGGCCGCACCATCGGGCTCAGCGCCCGCCTGACCTTCTAGGATCTCCTGGCTCAAGCACCTTCAAGGCCCGCTGCCCTTTGGGGGCGGCGGGCCTTCCGCTTCGGAGCGCCGGCCTCCGGCCGGCATCGCGCGGGAGCGCGAAACCCGCGTCGACGATGCCGTAGCAAACCGACGTGAGCTGCCGCCGGGCGGGCCCATCGGAGGCGCCGTCCTGACGGATCAGGTACGCAGTCTCGATTGGCGGGCGCGGCGCCTGACGTGGGCGGCCGCGGCGCCGCGGCAAGTGGTCACCCATACCCTGGGCAAGCTGAGCGCCCTGCTTTCCTGAAGCACGCGGGGAGGGAGCGACGAGGGTCGTGGATCGAGATCAGATGACTTGAATCTGGATCACCGTCTCCAAACCGGCGAAATCGTCGGGGTTTCGCGTGAACAACGGCAGGTCGTGAGCCAGGGCGGTGGCGGCAATCAGAAGGTCAGGGACCCGGCGGCGACTCGTGCGTCCGCGGGCGCGCAGCGTTGCGTAGATGCGACCGTAGGCGCGGGCGACCTCGCCATCGAACGGCAGCGGGTCCCACCTCGAGGCGGCCCACTGCAGGCGGTCTTGCCGTCGGCCACGCTCCTGCTCATCGGTTACCGCGTGGGGACCCGCGGCCAGTTCGGCGAGCGTGATTGCCGAAATCGCGGTCTCGTCCGGCAGTCGGTCGCGGGCGATCGAGTCCAGATCAATGACCACCGATGTATCGAGGAGGCCGCGGGGTGTCATTGGCCCTTGGCGAACCGGGAGCGGGTCAGATGTCGATCAACGGATTCGCGACCGCGTCGAGGTCGGCGCGAAACCGGTCGGCGTCGATTCGCGGCGCCTTGGCGGCCGCGGCGGCGATCACGCCCCGCGGCACAAACCGTCGCGGAGATACCGGTCTCAATTCGGCCACTGGCGTGCCGTTGCGGGTAATGGTCAGTTGCTCACCGGCTTGTACCTGACGGAGGATGGCCCCGGAATCGTTCCGGAGTTGGCGCTGGGTGATCGTCCGCATCAAGCCAGTGTAGCAAATGTAGCGTCCTGTCGCACACTCGGTACGGAGCCACGCGGGCAGCGGTCCCGATCCGTCAGCCGCGCAGTGGATCGAGCGGAGAGGGATTACTCCGGGGCGCGCTCGTACTTCGTGAGACCGCCGCCCGCGGTGGGTCGTGAGGCCGGACCCTCGGCCACGAACACGTTGCCGTCTTCATCCACCGCGACGCCCTCGCCGGCGACTCCCTGCAGCACCCGGCCCTCGGCCGGGTAGTGCGGCGGAATGAAGGCCGTCACCTTGTCCTCGCTGGCGTGGCCGATGCGGACCCCGTTCAGCCAGCCGTAATGGTTGGTCTCCGTGGACTCGGAGTCGATCGCGTAGAGCATGTCGTCGTCGGTGATGAACAGCCCGCTGATCCGGCTGAATTGGTAGTAGGTGTCCAGCAGGTTTCCGTCCTGGTCGAAGATCTGGATCCGGTGGTTGCCCCGGTCGGCCACGAAGAGGCGGCCCTGGGAATCGAATTCCAGTCCGTGCGGGGTGCGGAACTGGCCGGGCCGGAACCCGATGATGCCCCACTCCTTGATGAAGTTCCCTTCGGAGTCGTACTTCAGGATGCGCCCGGTCCGCCCTTCCGGCGGGTCCGGGCTCTGGCCGCTGTGGCCGTCGGAGACGAAGATGTCTCCGTTTGGCGCCGTGATGACGTCGCAGGGCTCGTGGAGCTGTCCGGGCCCGGTGCCCGGCTGCCCCGCGACTCCAAGGCGCAGGAGCACTTCGCCGTCGGGGCTGAACTTGATGACTTGATGGCCCTTGGTGCCGGCCTCGTTCCCCTGAGAATCGGTGACCCAGACGTTGCCGTCATCGTCCACGTGCAGTCCGTGGGGGAGGACGAACAGCCCGGCGCCGAACTCCGCGAGGAGTTCGCCGGTGTGCCGGTCGTACTTCAGGACCGGATTCAGGTGGGAGTTCTCCTCGCAACCCCCGGCCAGTGCGTTCGCGCCACAGCGGTCGTAGACCCAGACATGGCCGTCAGGGTCGATGTCCACGCCGGCGGTGGAACCCCAGGTGCGCCCGTCCGGGAGGTCGGCCCACTGGGTGATGACCACGGGGTTGGGGTTCGGCAGATTCCGTTGGACGAGATCGGGATTCCCGGCCGGTTCCTCCATCTCCGGGGCCGGTGCGCCGCCGCAGCCGTAGGCGCCCAGCACCAGGGCGCCGGCAATCAGAAGGATCTTCACATCGGGCATCGTGTTGCTCCTTGGGAGGTTCGAGGCCAGCCGTGAGCTGACCGCGCATGGCAGTGTACCCGGGTGCCGGGATGCCGCGCGCGGCAGGAATTACCGCGGCCCGGCGTCAGGGTCGAAGTGCGGTTGCCGGCAGCGGGCCCACGTACGGGCGGCGGGCCCGATAGAGCGCGAGGCGTTGCGCAATCGCCGCGGCATCGGCGGCCGTGCCGGCGTTCGTGGCCAGCGTGGCGGCGCGTTCCGCAGCCTGCATCGCGCCGGCGAAGTCCCCCGTTGCCGCCAGGGCTGCCCCCAGGAGATCCAGCGAGCGTGGTTCCTGGAACGCAAACTGTCCCGCGAGGCGTTCCGCGAGGCGTACAGCCTCGCCCGGGCTCCTCAGGTCACGGCGCGGATGGGCCGCGAGAATCCCGGCCAGTGGGCCGAGTGCTGCGGGCAGCTCCGGCTCGATCCTGAGAGCGTCGCGAAGTGCCGCGATCGCCTCGGCTGGCCGGTCGGCGCCGAGCAGGGCGGCGCCGAGCGCCGCGTGCACCCCCGCAGAGTCGGCACTCAGTTCGGCGGCGGTCGTGAGCGGTCCGACCGCGCCTCCGGAGTCGCCGGATTCAAGAAGTGTTTGTCCCAATTCGTAGTGGGCGTGGGGTGTCCCGGGCCTCTCGGCGGCGGCTTCCCGGAATGCGGCCAGGGCGTCGGAAATCCGCCCGCCGTCCCGGAACAGGGCGCCCGCCTTCAAGCGGGTCTCGTAGTCCGCACCGCCCGCGAGCGCTTCCCGCAAGAGCGCCTGCGCCTCGTTTCGGGCGCCGCGGATATGGAGCAGTTCCGCGAGGCCGGTGCGGAGGCGGGCCGCCTTCGCGGGCGGGTTTTCTTCCGGTATGCGGCGCCCGTAGAGCTCCTCGAGCCAGGCGAGTTCGCGGCGGCCGGCGGCGGATCCGGGGCTCGGCGAATCCCCGGGACGGCGAATCCAGTGATCGGTGAACGGAGTGCCGTGGAATGCCTCGCTCTGGGACGGCAGGTGGCACCCGGCGCAGTCGGCATCGGTCGTCACGACGGTCTGCTGATGCAGAGGGGCCGCGTCTTCGTGGCAGCGGGAACAGACGGCGCGGGTCTGGTCCGGCCCTGCGGGCTCGGGGAGGTGCGCGTCATGGCACTCGGTGCACGTGATGGTCCGGTCCGGAAGCGACTCCCGGAAGCACGCGCTCATCATCAGGCTTGCCCCGGCGTGGCGGGCGAGCAGCGGGTCGCGGGCCAGGATCTCCCGCGGCTCGAAGTCCGTCGGCTGGCGGTGGCACTGCCCGCAGAAAGCGACCTGATCGGCGGGCGAGAGCCTTCCGGGGTGGAAAATGGGCCCCGGGTCGCCGCCGGCGGACTGGGCCTCGACGTGCGGGATGCCGGAACCGTGGCAGCGCTCGCAGGAGACACCCAGCACCGCTCGGTGGGGATCGAAGCGACCCTCGTTGTCCCAGGCCACCGCCGTCGCGTGGCAGCCGATGCAGTTCGCGCTCTCTTCGATGGTATCGAGGTTGCCGAGCGCGTCTTCGTCGTCCTCCCCGCCCGGCGTGGGAATCCAGCCATCCCGGGCGTGCGAGAACGACAGCCGGAGTTCCCGCAGCCGGCCTCCGGGTGCGAAGGCGACGGGCGTGAGGCCGCGAAGACCGGATCCGAAAACCGCATCCACCGCCGCCGCAGGAGGATCGGCGCCCGGCGCTTCGAACCGGACCCCTCCGTCAGCTTCGAGTTCGTAGGCCGGTCGCGCTCCGATCCCTTCCGGCCAGGAGACCGCCCGCGCCAGCATCTCGTCCGAGAACCAGCGGTCGCGGGTCTCCCCGGTCACGACGCCCGCGGTCTGGGCCATCGGATGCTCCGCTTGCGTCGCCGCGATCTCGACGTGGCAGGCGGCGCAGACTTCCGCCCCGACACCGGCTTCGGGACTCTCCAGCGGACTTCGGGGAGTCGGGTGCGCTGCCTCGTCGGTTGCAGCCGGCGGAGAGTCCGAGCCCGCGCCGCAGCCGGAAGCCGCAGCCAGCACGAGAAGGCCGACAGCAGCACGACCGCGGGAGACACGCACGGAACGTGATGTTCGCCGAGTTACGCGCAAAAGGAAAGGCCCGCCGGCTCCTCGCGGAGCCGACGGGCCCGTGCCGTTGTGGCCGAACCGGTTGGCTGGCCTCCTGTCAGATCAGAAGGTCAACCTCGCGGAGAGCCCGACGGTTCGTCCCTTCAAGTACTCCACGATTCGCTGATAGGGAACGACCGAATCGATCAACTGGAAGTTCACGACGGTGTTCGCATTCAGGGCGTTGAAGAGATCGAACATCAACTGTACGTTCATCGCGTCCCCGAGTGGGAACGTCTTGTCCAGACGGAAGTCCACCACGGTCACGTTGGGCGAGCGGTTCTCGCTCATCAGGCCGAGCCAGGAGTAGACCGTCACCCGTCCGTCATAGACGGAGTTCCGGTGGATGGGCGCGTAGTTCCAGCCGCTGATATAGCGGTAGGTGCCGGCGGCCGCGATGTCATACGGAAGGACGTAACGGGCGGACGCCTTCAACTGGTAGGTCGTGGTGTCCTGCACCGTCGGGATGTCCTGGTCGTAGTTGATGAACCATCCCTGCGCCGTCGGGTCGGACGAGAGCGGGCTGGAAGCCGCCCACGAAGTCGCCGACGTTCCGGGGCTCCGGGGCTCCGACCGCCACTGGTAGTCGAAGTAGACGTTGTAGAAGAAGTTGTTCCGGAACCGCTTGTTGAGTCCGAGCGATACGGTGTGGAAGTCCATGTCGCTCTCGCCTGCCGGGTGGTTCGTGGTCAGGTTCTCGGTCTTTCCGACCAGTTCCTCGGGGTAGAGGAGGAGGTTGAAGGACCGGTTGAACCCGGCGGGACACCCGTCGCAGGTCGGAATCGTGATCGGCGTGTTCCGGTTCAGCGCGTCCACCTGGTCGTAGTTGCTCCAGGTGTTCCGCATCCGCTTGTACACGTACGAGGCGCGCACACCGAGGTCGGTCGTGAGCTCGTGCTCGAGCGCGGCGCTCAACTCGTCGGCCCAGGGAAGCGTCCAGTTCGAATCGATCGGGGTTGTGGATCCTGATCCCGCACCCGCGGTGAACGAGAGCTGCTGACCCAGTTCGCTCGAATCGTCAAGGACGCCGTTCATGTTCTGGTCGAGGAACTCGTAGCGCGCCGAAGGCTGTCCGCCCGGGTTCGCCGAACCGAGGCCGGTCCCGATGTTCGAGTAGTAGCGGCCGAAGTAGCTCTTGAAGACCGTGGTGCCCTCACCCGTGATGTCGTACGTCAGTCCGACCCGGGGCGCGACGTTCCAGTGGGTGAACACGGTGTCGCCCGGGGTCACGCCACCGGTGCCGAAGACGTCCATCAGGATCTGGCTCTGGTTCGCCGGCAGCTCGAACTGGCACTGCAGCACATCCTGGCAGGGGCTCCCCGGCGAGTTGTCCGACTCGAGGAACGCCAGGATCTGACTGCCAACGCGGAAGCCGGCCATGAGGGTCAGCCGGTCGTTGACGGTCCAGACATCCTGGGCGAAGAAGTCGATGTGCTGGTTCCGGTTGTCCACCAGGTTCGGAATCCCGACCATGTCCACCTGGTGCACGTTGTGCGGGCGGCCTTGCGCCGGATCGTCGCGGTAGCGGAACGCGCCGGAGTTGGTGTTCCAGCCGGAGAGCTCGCTGTCGATCTGCCAGTCCCAGCCGAACTTGAAGTCGTGGCTGCCGTTCCCGATGGGCACGTAGTAGTTGAACTGCGCCGTGCTTTGCGGCTTCCAGCGGTTTCTGGTGAACGGCTGCCAGCCGGCGCCCGACCAGTGGTTCGTGGCGAGGTTGATCCGTGGCTCCTTGCCGTTCACGGGGTCCACGTTCGGCACCATCGGCCAGGTCGTGCCCATATGGCCGATCATGATGTTGCTGAAGAAGCGGTCGCTCCAGACACGCTGCCACTCGGCCTTGTGCAGCCAGATCCAGTAGTCCTGGGCGAGGATGGATTCGGCGGGGCGGGTGGCCGAGAGTCCGCGGAAGGGTTTGCGCTTCCAGGACCAGGTGGAGAAACCGATGAGCTGGTCGCGCTCGGTGACCTGGTAGTTCAGCTTCGCGGTGAAGATGTCGAAGTCGCCGATGTCGGTCGCGAGGCTCTGGTCCACGCCCGAAATCGCGGTGTCGATGTAGAAGTTGTTGTAGGCCGCGTAGAACCATGCCTTGTCGCGAACGATGGGACCGCCGAGATCGAGGTGGAACTCGTAGAACTGAAGTACCGGCGACGGGGTGCCGTCACGGGCCTCGAGTTCACTGTCGAGGTTGTCCGCGATGAGGCTGGCCGGGTTCCAGGCGCCGCTCTGCAGACCGGAGAAATCGTTACCGCCGCTCTTGACGGTGGTCTGGATCTGCGCGCCCGGTGTGGACATCTCCACGTCCGCACCCTGCGCCGAGACCTGGAATTCCTCCATGGCGTAGTAGTCGTAGTAGCCGCCGGCCGAGCCGGTGCCCTCGGTGGTGTTCACGCCCTCGTAGAGGACCCGGTTCTGGCTCCGCACGCCTAAGGTCTCGTACATGGACTGCTGGCTCTTGTGCGAGCCGCCCACGTCGTAACCCTGCACCCGGACTCCGGGGCTCTGGTGCAGCACCGCCCACATGTCGGTCGCGGTGGGAACCTCGTCGAGCTGGGTTTTGTCGAAGGTCGCCGCGACGCCGGTGGACTTCACGTCCACCACCGGCGACTCGCCGGTCACGGTGACCGTCTCCGCCACCGTGGCGATCTGCATGTCGGCGTCCACGTTGAAGGTGGCGCCGGTCACGACCCGGATCGCTTCGAACACCACGGTCTGGAAGCCGCTGAGCTCGAACTGGATG
>JAJEIY010000037.1 GCA_022828085.1 Acidobacteriota bacterium
CGGACGTCCCGTGCGGGCGAACAGCAACCCGTAGCCTGCGGCCCTTCGGGCCGCGTGCCGGTCGGAGACCGGCGTTCCAAGCCGTTGCGCCGTGATGCCGGCTGAGTGCTCCCGGCCTTAACCCGCGTTGCGGAGGAGGTAGTCCACCAGCAGGTTCGACATCACCCGCATGCCGATCGCCACCGAGGCGTTGTCGGCGCGGAAGAACGGGGAGTGGTGCGGCCCCGTCCGGGTCCCCTCGCGGTGGATGCCCAACCGGTAGAAGAAACCGGGCACCTCGTTCGCGAAGTAGGCGAAGTCCTCGCCGCCCATCGTCGGGTCGAGTTCCTGCGTGTTCTCCACTCCGACGAGCTCTCGGACCGTGCCGATCATTTCGGCGGTGAGTTCGCGGTCGTTGATGGTGGCCGGGGTGCCGCGGTCGTAGTCGAGGGAATAGGAGCCGCCGCCGGAGGTCGTGATGCCGTCCAGCACCTCGGCCATCCGTGCTTCCACGAGGTCCCGGACATCCGGATCGTAGGTGCGGACCGTCCCCTCGATGGCTACCGACTCGGGAATGATGTTGAAGCGCTGGCCCCCGTGGACCATGCCGACCGTCACCACCACCGGCTGGAGCGGATGCACGTTCCGGGACGCGATGGTCTGGAGCGAGAGGATGGCCTGGGAGGCCATGACGACGGGATCCACGCCCGCCTGCGGCTGCGCGCCGTGGGTCTGGACGCCCGTGATGGTCGCCTTGAAGTGGTCCACCGCGGCGAGCGCCGGTCCCGGCGTGTATCCGATCACTCCGAGCGGCAGTCCGGAAAGCGTGTGGAGGCCGAAGATGGCCTGGGGCCGCGGATCGTCGAAGACGCCCTCCGCGACCATCATTTCCGCGCCGCCTTCTTCGCCCGGCGGCGGTCCCTCCTCGGCGGGCTGGAAGATGAACAGGACCGTGCCCGGGATGTCCTCGCGCATCCCGGCGAGCACCGAGGCCACGCCGTACTGGACCGCGGTGTGGACGTCATGGCCGCAGGCGTGCATCACCCCGACCTCCTGATCGTTGTAGGTGGTGCGCACCCTGGACGCGAACGGGAGATCGGTGTCCTCGGTGACCGGCAGGGCGTCCATGTCGGCGCGCACCGCCACCACCGCTCCGGGCTTCCCGCCCTTCAGCACCCCGACGACGCCGGTGTGCGCGATCCCCTCGCGCACGTCATCGAAGCCGAGTTCGCGGAGGTGTTCGGCCACCATCCGCGCCGTCTCGAACTCGCGGTTCCCGAGTTCGGGGAACTCATGGATGTGCTCCCGGAAGGCGACCGTTTCCTCTTCGAAGCGGGACACCGCCTCCTGGATGCGGCCGTCCCAGGCGCCGACTTCCTGGGCGGCGGCCGGCGCCGCGAGGAGGGTGAGCAGGGCGAGAATGGAGATGCGGTGGAACATGGAGACCTCCGTCGAAACGGGCAGCGAGTGTATCGGGGCGAGCCCCGGGTCCGCCGTCAGGCGAAGGCGTCCGGCACGCCCCCGAATTCCAGGATGAACGCCCACTCCTCGGGCGTCACCCGCTGGACGGAGAGGCGCTGTCCCCGCTTCAGCAGCGACATGCCGGCGAGTTCGGGCAGGGTGCGCAGGACCGGAAGGCCGATCTCCTCGGGGAAGCGGGCCACGAACTCGATGTCCACCATGTACCACCAGGGCTTTTCCTCGGTGGCGCGGGGATCGTGGTACTTGGACTTCGGGTCGAACTGGGTGAAATCAGGGTAGGCGAGGCGACAGACCCGAGCTACGCCGGCGATGCCGGGGGGCTTGGCGTTCGAGTGATAGAAGAGGACGCCGTCCCCGATCTCCATCTCCTTCATGTAGTTCCGCGCCTTGAAGTTGCGGACGCCGTCCCAGTGGGTCCAGCCGTCGCGCTCGAGGTCGTCGAGGCTGTAGGCGTAGGGCTCGCTCTTCATGAGCCAGTAGCGGCGCGGGCGGTCGGTCACGGGGCGGAGGGTACCAGCGGCGACCGCCGGCACGGGTCTCCTCCGGTGGGGCCGCCGGGGTCAGGGGCGTTGTGCGGTTTCGCTGCGCTGTCGCGCAGCGGTGCCGACCGGAGGTCTGCATTTCGTCGGTTCCGAGGGGTTCCGAGAAGTGCCATGATGTTCCCGTAACACTCTGGTTTGTCAATGACTTACCGTGCTATACTGTTCCCCAGGGGAACGGCGCCGACCCCGCCGTTCCCGGCCATTTCGTGCTCTCCAGCTACCGCTCACAGGAGACCTGATCCATGGCTGAACGACCCTACCGACTCTCCGCGCGCTTTGTCGAGACCATAAAGGAACCCGGATGGTACGGCGACGGCCGCGGCTCCGGCGGACTCTCCCTCCGGGTGAAGCGCACCGCCCGCGGACACCTCGCCAAGTCCTGGGGCCAGCGCATCACCGTGGACGGCCGGCCCCGCAACCTCGGGCTCGGCTCCTGGCCCCACGTCAGCCTCGCCGAGGCGCGCCAGAAGTGCGTTCTGAACCTCCTGGCGCGCCAGCGCGGCGAGCCGGTCACCGGCCGGAAGCGGAGCTTCCCCACCTTCGAGCAGGCCGTGGAGAAGGTCATCGCGATCCACTCTGCCGGCTGGAAGGACGGCAGCCGGTCCGAGAAGGACTGGCGGGCGACGCTGCGGGACTACGCGATGCCGCGGCTCGGCCGGCTCCGGGTGGACCGGATCAAGGCGCCGGACGTGATGGCGGTCCTCCTGCCGATCTGGAACGAGAAGCGGGTGACGGCGCGGCGGGTGCGGCAGCGGATCTCGGCGGTGATGCTGTGGGCCATCGCGCAGGGCTACCGGGAAGACAACCCGGCGGGCGCGGCGGTGGGCGCGGCGCTCCCCAAGAACGGCATCCGCCCCCAGCACCTCGCGGCGCTCCCGTATGCCGAGGTTGCCGGGGCCATCGCGACGGTGCGCGGTTGTGGTGCGTATCCCGCCGCGGTGCTGGCGTTCGAGTTCCTGGTGCTGACGGCCTGCCGGAGCGGAGAGGTCCGCCGCGCGCGGTGGGATGAGTTCGATCTTGAGGCGCGGGAGTGGCGGATCCCGGCGGCGCGGATGAAGACGAACCGGGAGCACCGGGTTCCGTTGTCCAGGCGGGCCTTGGCGGTGCTGGAGGAGGCGCAGGCGCTCGCGGACGGCTCCGGGGTGGTGTTCCCCTCGGAGCGTGGCCGCGCGCTCGACGGGGCGGCGATCGTGAAGCTGGTGCGTGACCTCGGGATCGGCGCGGTGCCTCACGGGTTCCGCTCGAGCTTCCGGGACTGGGCGGCGGAGTGCACGGACGCGCCCCGTGAGGTGTGCGAACTCGCGCTCGCCCATGTGAACTCGGACCGGGTCGAGGCCGCCTATCGGCGGACGGACCTGTTCGAGCGGCGGCGGGCGCTCATGGAACAATGGGCCGCGTTCCTGGCCGGGACCGACGCTGCGGCATGACCACAGCCGCGCCTCCGTGTGCCCTGGTGACGGTCGTCATCAGGTCCACGACGGCGGGCGAGAACGCCAGAGCCGGCAGGCCACTTGTTGGTAGGCCAGCCTACTCAGTGTTAAACACTGAGTTCTGGCGAGGGGGTGCTGCGCCCCCCTTCAAACCCCCGGCCTCTCGCGCCGCTGCCGAGGCAGGACGCGGTCGGGGGACGCCGTCCCCCGAACCCCCGGGACGGTGCGCTCATGGCTGAGCGGCGCACCGTCGTGGTCGCCGCCCGCGTGACGCGGGCGGAGCACGCCGCCTGGAAGAAGAAGGCGGCGGCGGCTGGCGTGTCGCCCTCCGCACTGCTGCGGATGGCGATGGCGCGGACCCAGGTGTGGACCGCGCCGGCGCTGGCCGTGGAGCGGGAGCGCAGCCGCCAGATCGCGCGCATCGGCAGCAACCTCAACCAGCTCGCGCGCTGGGCGAACACCCGCGCCGCCGTCCTCGATGCGGTCCGGGTGCTCGACGGGCTGAGGGCGGTCGAGCGGGCGCTGCGCGCACTGGCCCTGCCTCACGGAGAGGACCGCGGTGCACATTAGGTTCCACGGTCGCGGCACCGGCTCAGCCCGCGCCGCCGCCGACTATCTCGTCGGCGAACGCGACTCCGCCGGGCGGGTGCGACCCGGCATCGAGGTCCTGCGCGGGAACCCGGACCACGTGGCCGACGTCGCCGACTCGCTGGAGTTCGAGCGCAAGTTCACCTCGGGCGTGATCTCCTGGGCGCCGGAGGACCAGCCCACCGACGAGCAGATCGGGGCCGTCCTCGACGAGTTCGAAAAGACGGCCTGGGCGGGCCTTGCGCCCGACCGCTACGCCTGGACGGCGGTCCTGCACCGCGAGCACGGCACCGGGGTCCACGTGCACGTCCTCACCGCACGCTACGACCTGGAGACCGACCGCAGCCTCAACATCGCGCCCCCCGGCTGGCAGAAGACGTTCGACGCGCTGCGCGACGCCTTCAACCACCAGCACGGCTGGGCCCGCCCCGACGACCCGGCGCGGGCCAAGCCGCACCAGCCCGGCCATCGCGCCTACATCGAGGCGGCGAGGCTGCGGGCCGGCATCGAAGTGGAGCCCGGCCCGCGCGAGTTGATCCGCGACTACCTCCTGCAGCGCGTCGAGCACGGTGCGGTGAAGAACCGCGCCGACGTGGTCGCCGCCCTCAAGGAGACCGGCCTCGAGGTACCCCGCCAGGGCAAGGACTACCTGACCGCCCGCGACCCGGACACCGGGGACCGCTGGCGGCTCAAAGGAGTGCTCTATGAGCAGGACTTCGAACCGAAACGACTTGAGCGCCCGGCTGCGGAGCCGGATGGAGACCGACCGCCGGCAGATCGAGGAGGTGACCGCGAACGAGTTGAAGCAGCTTGGCGAGAGCTTGCGCGCCGCCGCGAACGCCGCGCTGCGTTCCATCGAAGCCGATATGGGGGTGACGGCCGCGCGGACGCGCGCGATGCTGCTGAACGCGTGGCTGCGGCCCCTGGTGGTCGGGCTGGTGATCTTCCTCGGGATCAGCGGCGGGAGTTGGGCGCTGACCCACTGGCTGGCGGCGCGGATCCAGAGCCGGATCGAGACGCTCGCGGCGCTCGACATCCAGATCGAGGAGGCGCGGGAGACCCTGGCCGAGATGGAGGACACGACCTGGGGCGTGAACCTGCTGGAGGTCGGCGGCGAGCGCTTCGTGGTCCTTCCGGCCGGCGCGCCGGACCAGCCGCCCTGGAACGTGGACGGACGGCCTGCATTCAAGCTGTCGAGCGAGTGAGGAGACTGTATGAGCGAGCTACAAAGACAGTCGACGGCCGCCTTGGAGCGGCTGTGCGCGCATTACGAGCAGGAGCAGCGGCGGCAAGGCGAGCAGATCGAAGCCTTGCTGCAGCGAACCGAGCGGCACAGCGAGGAGAACGCGACCTTGCGGCAGCAGTTCGAGCAGCTCGAAGGGCTAGTGAAGTACTTGGCCCAGGACTACAGGACGCTCGCCGAGACGTTGCGCGAGCCCTGGATGTGATGCGCCGGCGGCCTCCGCAGCCGAGGCGCCGCCGGAGCCCGGAGCAGGACCATGGTCGGAGCCGCTAGCGCCTCTCGGGAGTTCCGCCGGACGCCATGTCGTCCACGCTCCGGCGAGCCCCTGGGCCGCGCTAACATGGGCCACCCTCCCCTCGGGATCAGGACCGATATTCCACGAGGACACCGGTAACGTCTGATGGCGGAATATGACCTGCCTGCCGGGCCGGCGGGCCTGTTCGAGGCGGTCCGCGAGGCCTTCGGGGAGCATTTGGGCGGGGAAGACCGCATGCGTCTTGGAGGCGGAACCGCCTTGGCCGCGCGCTGGGCGCACCGCCACAGCACCGACGTGGACCTCGTCACCGATCAGGAGTCGTACGTCCGGCTCTGGGAGCGCCGCGACGCGTTCGTGCGCGCGATCACCCACCGCGCCGGTCCAATGGAAGTCCTGACTGTCCTCCGCTGGAACACCAAGATCGTGCTGCACGGCGGACGGGAGGTCACCCTGTTCACCAGCCTTCCACAAACGGACAACCCCAGATCCGAGGATACGGTCCGAGGCACGCGTGTGCCGCTCGAAACCAACGCCGAGATCCTGGCCAAGAAGCTCTGGGGGCGGATGCTTGACTCCAGGAAGCTGCTGGCGCGGGACCTCTACGACTTCGCCGTCGCGAGGCACCACGACCCTGCCGCGGTCAAAGCCGCGATGAAGAACATCGGCGTCTCGGACCTCCGGCAGCTCAAGCACGAACTCACGAGCCTCGGGGAAGGCTGGACGCAGAGAGCCAACCAGCGTGCCCTCATCCGGCCCGCCTACACTGAGGAGGCCAAAGACCCCGCGCCGTTCGTGGCCGAACAGGTCTTGCGCGAGATCCTATCCAGAACGCCGGAGCTTGAACGCCGCCGTGAAATCGATTTGGAGCGCTGACGACGCCTGATCTCAAATGCTCGATATTCCGAAGATTCGCCACTTCTTTTCCAACCCGCAGACCAGCACGGCGGAACACTTCCCGTCCCGCGAGGAGCTTTACGCCCGCGCGGAGTTGCGCGATGTCGAGAATTGCATCCGGAGCGGAGAAGACCCGCGCGAATGGTCGCTCGGCGAACACGGCGCTCTCATTGGAGGGCCGGGAAAGCCGCCTCGTTACTACGGCGTGGACCCCGAGTTCGCGGTCCCGCACCGAAATCCCCTGCCGCTCGCGTGGTTCGAGCACCCGAAGGCCCTTTCGGCGCCCCCCACTCCCCCGGAGCAGGTGCGCGCCTTCTTCTCCCACCTTTCGGGTGGCCACCTGGCCGGCTACCCGGACCGCCCAACCGGCGTCGAACTCGCCCGGATCTTCCGTTCCGCACACATGACGCCTGTTGAGAGTGACCAGGTGAGGCACGTCTTCGCGTGTATCCATCCCTGGGATCTGCCCGGGCTTCTCTGGTCCGGAGGCATGTCCATCCACCAGGTCGCCCGCGCCATCCACCTCTCGCGCACGTCCCGCCAGGACGTGATCGCCTGGATCAATCTCTTCGGAGTGCCGCCGGAAGGTCCCAATTGAGGATGTGCCGCACGATGTCACGCCCGGTTTTCCGGAACCGTGTATAGTGGTCCCCATAATCAATAACTTACGAGACGCACGCCGTGGACCGGAGGTCGGCGTTCCAAGCCGTCTGCGCCATGTGGCTGAACGGCCCTACGCGCTTGCGGCCCTGCGGGCCGCTGCCGGTCGGAGACCGGCGTTCCAGGCCGGCGCGTTACAGCAGTCGAAACTCGACTTCGATCTCGGCGAGGACGTCCACGGCCTCGCCGCGGTAGCGGCCGGGCTGGAAGGTCCACTCCCTTACCGCGGCGATGGCCTTGGCGTCCAGACCGGCGTCGAGGCTCCGGATCACCCGGGCCGGCCCGACGCGGCCGCTCTTCAGGATGACGACTTCGAGGATGACGATGCCCTCGATCTTCCGGGCCAGGGCGTCATCGGTGTATTCGGGCGTGACGCGCCGGCGGAGTTGCGGCGGATCGACGCCGCTGCCGATCCGGTAGGCGCCTCCGCCGAACCCGCCGCCGGTTCCTTCGCCGATGCCGTCGCCGTCACCCTCACCGAGCCCGCCGCCGGAGCCGGTTCCCGCGCCGCTGTTGCGTCCGGGCCCCCGGTAGGTCAGCAGGTCCGAGGCGTCGCGGATGAGTCCGGCCAGCGCTTCGGGGTCCGGAGCGAAGGGGGCGTTGACGGCGTCCTCCAGAATCTCTTCCGCGACGTCCTCGGGGTCCTGCAGGACCAGTTCCTCGGGTTCGGGAAGGTTCTGGGTGGCCACCGTCTGGACCTCGAGCGGTTCCGCCTCGGTCTCGTCACCGCCGCCGCCACCACCGCCGCCCGGGCCCGGCTGGACCATGAAGACGAGGCCCGGCAGGTCGAATCCCGATTCCTCGATCTCGTCCGCCGCGAACACCCCGAACAGGATCAGCGCGAGGATGCCGCCGTGCGCGGTCATCGCCGAGGCGAAGCTCCGCCTCCCTGCCGCTGCGTCGAGATGGTCTACCGGGCGGCCGGAGATCGGGCTGATTTCCGGCCCGGCGGGAGCCAGGACCGTACGCAGGTCATCCAGTATCCGGCGGAGGATCGAGGTGTCTGGAGAATCTGGGGCTGCCACGCTGGGGACGGCGGCGCGCAAGGGCCGTGCCGCATTGTAACGACGGACGAGGCCATCCACCGGCGCGTGGTACCCTGCGCGCCGCTCTTGGCGTCTTGACGATCCCGGCGGCGCAGCCGGGCGTCCGAAAGCGGTGTGTTCTTCGGCGCCGTCCGTCCGGTCGGGGGATCGCTGGCGGCGGTCTTCCCCGGTGGCGGATCAGCCCGGGCGCCGGTCGCCGGCGCCGTCTCCGCATCGCTCTCGAAGGCGCCGGCTCATCCCCTCGATTCCCCATGCTCTACCCGTTCGGCGGCCACGCTCCGGTCGTTCCCAAAACCGCGTTCGTCGCCCCCGGCGCCCGGGTGATCGGGGACGTGGTGCTCGGCGAGGACGTATCGATCTGGTTTTCCGCCGTGCTGCGCGGTGACGTGAACTTCATCCGCGTCGGCGCCCGCTCCAACCTGCAGGACGGGGTGGTGGTGCACGTGAATGCCGGGGCCGAGTCCACCACGGTCGAGGAGGAGGTCACCGTCGGCCACCAGGCGATCCTCCACGGGTGCCATCTTGGCAGGCGCAGCCTCATCGGCATGGGATCGGTCGTCCTCGACGGCGTTTCGGTGGGCGAGCAAGCCATGGTGGCGGCGGGGGCGGTAGTGCCGCCCGGCCTGCAGGTTCCGCCGCGGGTGCTGGTGCGCGGCGTGCCGGGAAGGGTCGCGCGCCCGCTGACCGATGCGGAGATCGCCCACCTCGCCGACTCCGCGGCGCGCTACGTCGAACTGAAGGATCAGTACCTCGCTGAGCGAAGCGCCGAAGCGCCGGAGTCCGGGCCGTGAGCGTTCCCACCCGTCCCACCCACCACTGCGCCGCGCTCGGCCTCGAGCACGCAGGCAGCGGCGTCGTGCTCATGGGCTGGGTGGAGCGCATCCGGGACCTGGGAGGGTTGCTCTTCCTCGACCTGCGCGACTACCGGGGGGTGACCCAGATCGTGGTTCGGCCCGAGTCGGGACCGGCGGGGGAGGCGAAGCGCCTGGGGACCTGGTGGGTCGTCGCGGTCGAAGGGACGGTGCTCGCGCGGGAAGCGGAGACCGTGAACCCCACGATCGATACCGGCAGGATCGAGGTCGAGGCCGAGCGCATCCACATCCTCAGCGAAGCCCGGACGCCTCCCTTCGCGCCGACCGATTCCGAAAGCGTGGCGGAGGAACTGCGTCTCCGCTACCGCTATCTCGACCTCAGGAACCCCCGGCTCCAGCGGAACCTGCGGATCCGCGGCCGCCTGGCCGCCGAGATCCGCGGTCATCTGGACGACCACGGATTCCTCGAAGTCGAGACTCCCTTCCTGACCCGGTCCACCCCGGAGGGCGCGCGGGACTACCTGGTCCCGTCCCGGGTCCATCGCGGCCGCTTTTACGCCCTCCCGCAGTCGCCGCAACTCTTCAAGCAGCTGCTCATGATCGGCGGGACGGACCGCTACTACCAGATCGTCCGCTGCTTCCGCGACGAGGACCTGCGGGCGGACCGGCAGCCGGAGTTCACCCAGGTGGACGTGGAGATGTCGTTCGCGGATCCGGACCAGGTCATCGAGGTCACCGAGGGGCTCTTCCAACGGGCCCTCGGAGCGGTGGGCATCGAGGTCAGGCCGCCCTTCCCCCGTCTCACCTATCGGCAGGCGATGGACCGCTACGGGGTGGACCGTCCCGACCTCCGCTACGGCGCCGAGATTCGCGATCTCACCGAACTGGCGCGCGGAACGGGACACCCGCTCCTGGACCGGGTGCTCGAGGCTGGCGGCTCGGTCCGCGGAATCGCGGCGCCCCGGTGCGCGGGCTTTTCCCGGAAGCGCCTCGACGGGCTCCAGGCGGCGGCTGTCGAAGCCGGCGCCGGGGGTCTCCTGTGGGCGGCGTTCTCGGGCGGCGAGGTGCGCTCCCCGCTCCTGAAGACGCTGGGCCCCGACCGGTTGCGGGCGCTGCTGAAGGCGGCGGGCGGAGGTCCTTCGGATCTGCTGCTGATGGTCGCCGGCGAGGCGAAGACCGCGTGCGAGGCCCTTGGCGCGCTCCGGCGGCAGCTCGCGGCGAGTGAGGGTTGGACCTCGCCCGACCAGTTCGCCATGGCCTGGGTTACCGAGTTCCCGCTTTTCGACCATTCGGAGGCGGAGGGGCGGCTCACCTCGGTCCACCACCCCTTCACGAGCCCGCATCCCGAGGACGTCGAGCGGCTCGCGGCCGATCCGCTCAGCGTGCGGTCGATGGCCTACGACGTGATCGCGAACGGCCACGAGCTGGGCGGCGGCAGCATCCGGATCCACGACCGCGCCATGCAGCAGCGGGTCTTCGAGGCGCTGGAGATCCCGCCGGCCGAGGCTGCGGAACGCTTCGGGTTCTTTCTCGAGGCCCTGGAGTACGGGACTCCGCCGCACGGCGGCATCGCGCTCGGTTTCGACCGGATCGCCATGCTCGCCTCCGGCAGTGCGAGCCTGCGGGACGTGATCGCGTTCCCGAAGACCACTTCGGCCACCGACCTGATGACCGGCTCACCGGCGGGGGTGGACCCCTCGCAGCTCGACGAGGTGGGGGTGGCGCTGGCGAACCGGGTTGCGGATCAAGACGACTGACGCGCTGGACGGCGATCGTCGCTGCTGTTTCGCGGCCCTCGCGGGCTGCGATGCCGGCCGGAGGCCGGCGCTCCGACCCCTCACTTGATCCGCCCGACCCCCGGTGTTAGCGTCCATAGCGTCCATGAAGCGCGTGGCGGACCACGTTTCCCGCCCCGGCCTTCGCCGTATCCCGTGCTGAGTCGACCCCGGGGTCCGCTCGCAGCCGGATCGCTCTCCGAGAATTCCGCCGGTTCGCCGGATGCCTCTGTCTCCGAGGCCGAAGCGCATGAAGGAGCCCTTTCCGCCGTTCCCGCCACACCGCCCTCCATGACCCGAATTCCCATCCCCGGCGAGGGAGGCCTCTCCTTCTTCGGCATTCGCGACCGCAGCCTCCGCTCGCTCGAACACGACCTTGGTCTGACGCTCGCGAGCCGGGGAGACGTCCTGCTCGCGGACGGACCGGAGGACCGGATCGCCCTGCTCGGCACCGCGCTCGAGGGACTTGCGGCGCTGCGCCGCGACTTCGGTCAGCGCTACCGGATCTCCGACCTGCGGGCGGCGATCCGCATCCTGAGCCAGGATCCGGGCGCCTCGCTCCGCGAGTACTTCGTGGAGACGGTCGTCACCCCCTCGCCCGGGAAGCTGGTGCGGCCGCGGAGCCTCCGTCAACTGGAGTACATCCGGGCGCTCCGCGCCAAGGAACTCGTGCTCGGCGTCGGCCCGGCCGGGACCGGCAAGACGTGGCTCGCGATGGCGGTGGCCGTAGAGGCGCTCCGGAACCAGCAGGTCCGGCGCATCGTGCTCACCCGGCCCGCCGTGGAGGCCGGCGAGAAACTCGGCTTCCTTCCCGGGGACCTGATCGACAAGGTGGATCCGTACCTGCGTCCCCTCTACGACGCGCTCCACGACATGATGGACGCCGAAAAGGCGCAGCGGCTCCGGGAACGCGGAGTGATCGAGATTGCGCCGATCGCCTTCATGCGGGGACGGACGCTCAACGACGCGTTCATCATCCTGGACGAGGCGCAGAACACGACTTCGGAACAGATGAAGATGTTCCTGACCCGCATGGGCAACGGGACCCGCGCCGTGGTCACCGGGGACATCACGCAGAACGACCTGCCGCCGGGCCGGGTCAGCGGGCTCGTCGAGTCTCTCGGCGTGATCGGAGACCTCGACGGGGTCGGCCTCGTCCGGCTCGAGGAGAGCGACGTCGTGCGCCACCGGCTCGTGCAGGCGATCGTCCGCGCGTATGCGAAGAGCGAGCAGGCCCGGCAACGGTCCCGCCGCGGACACGAGTTCGAGGCGTCGGCGGTTCTCGTGGAGCCGCGCTAGCCGGTGACGAGGACCCGAGGATGAACGGACGGCTGGCGGACTTCTCGCTGCGCACGTTCCTGCTCCAGCAGCGGGACCGGCTGTTCGCCCACACCCATGTCGTGACCGCCCTTCTCGCGGTAGCCCTCGCGATGCTCATCTGGCCGGGACTCGGGCTCCGGACACCGCTCTACGAGATCGGTGAGATCGCGCCCCGGACCGTCCGCGCGACCGAGGACTTCACCTACGAGGACGCCGCCACCACCGAGGCGCGGCGGCGCGAGGCGGTCGAGCAGGTGCCGGAGGTCTACGACTTCGATTCCCAGGCGCGGGACGAGGTCCGCTCCCGGATCGCCCGTGGATTCGATTTCGGACGGGCGGCCGTCGAGTCCGACATCGTCGGGGAACCCGATTTCGCCGAGACCTTCGCCGGCATGCTCGGCATCGACGTGACCGCGGCGCAGCTCGGGTTGCTGGTGGAATCGGAGTTCGCCGAGGAGATCGAACAGAACCTCGCGGACACCGTGGCCAGCGTGCTGGCGCGCGACATCCTCGCCGAGAAGGGCGCCGTGGCCGCGCTCGGCCGCTCCGTCCTGCGCCGCGATCCGCGGACCGGAGAGACGGTTCCGCTGGCGGACTTCACCAACGTGCTGTCGGTGGGCGAAGCGGAGCGCGCTGCGGAGCAGCAGATCCTGGCGCTCTCCGAGCTGAACCGGACGCGCCGACGGACGCTCGCCGGACTGGCGGCGACGTTCATGCGCCCCACGCTGGAGGCCAACACCGTGGAGACCACCCATCTCCGCACCGAGGCGGAGTTGTCGGTGGACCCGGTCGTCATCCAGGTGCGGCGGGGCCGCACCCTGGTGCGCGCCGGCGACGAGGTGACGGAACTCGCGCGCCGCCAGATGGAGCGGATGCGCACTCCCCGGGTGGGAGCCTCCGGCTGGGCCGGGCTCGGCGCCCTGGGGTTTGCCGCCGCCATCGCGGTGCTGCTCGGGGTGCTGCTGGTCCCGGCCCGCCGGGACGAGAACTGGGGACGGCAGGCCTTCGCCATGTGCGGCTTCCTCATCGTGCTGGGCCTGACCCTGACCCGCATCCTCGGATTCGTGGGCCGCGGCGCCGCGGCGCAGTTCGTGAGCGAGCCCTTCTCCGATCCCACGGTCTACCTGTGGGGGGTTCCCTTCGCGGCGCTCGCCCTGCTGGTGGTGATGCTCGAGACGCAGCAGTCGGCGGTGGTCACCCAGGGACTCTTCGCCGCGACGCTCGCCCTGATGACCGGGAACCTGAAGCTGGCGCTCTTCGCCCTGCTGACGGGGTTCGGGGCCATCTTCATCTACCGGATCGCCGAGCGCCGCTCGCAACTGCTGCGGGTCGGGACCTTCGTCGGCCTGCTGGGCGCCGCCCTGGTGGTCGCGATGGAACTCGTGACCGGAGACTTCGGGGGCCTGAGCCGGCTGGCCCTCGAAGCGGTCAGCGCCTTCGCCGGCGGCCTGCTGGCCGGGCCGCTCGTCATCCTGCTCCTTCCCGTTCTCGAGTGGGTCTTCGAGCGCACCAGCGACATGCGGCTCATGGAGCTCTCGCAGCGCGACAACCCGGTGTTGCGCCAGTTGGCGCTCACCGCGCCGGGCACCTACCAGCACAGCGTGACGGTGGGGATGCTCTCCGAGTCCGCCGCCGACGCCATCGGGGCGAACTCCACCTTCTGCGCCACCGCCGCCCTCTACCACGACATCGGCAAGCTGAACCGCGCCGGGTACTTCGTCGAGAACATGCGGGGCGAGACGCCGCACGACCTGCTCCCCCCGGAAAAGAGCGCGGACATCATCCGGCGGCACGTGACGGAGGGGATCGAGGCCGCCGAGCGGATGAACCTGCCCAGGGACATCGTGGACGTGATTCCGCAGCACCACGGAACCCGCATCATCAAGGTCTTCTACGAGAAGGCGAAGGCGGCTGCCGCCCGGAACGGCTCCGAAGCCGACGAGAGCCTCTTCCGCTATGCCGGACCGCGCCCGCAAACCCGCGAGGCCGGCATCATCATGATGGCCGACAGCATCGAGGCCGCCGCCCGCAGCCTGAAGAACCCGATGCCCGCCGACTTCGAGCAGGTGATCGACCGCATCATGGGCGCCATCGTCGACGACGATCAACTGGCCGAATGCGACCTGACCCTCAGCGACATGGCGCGGATCCGCGAAAGCTTCCTCTCCACCCTGCAGGGGATCCACCACGAGCGGCTGCCCTATCCGGGGTTCGACTTCGGCAGACGGCCGCGGGGGAGCGCGCCGCCGGTCCCGCCGGTCGGGCCCACCAGACCCGAACCGGAGAGCGGGCCACCCGTGTCGGGCGAATCGCCGTTGTGATGCCGCGTCCGGAACCGGGAGACCCTCCACGAGAACCGGAGCCGCCCGGCTCCCGATTCACCGTCCAGAACCGCCAGCGACGTTTCGCGGTGGATCCTCCGGCGCTGGCTGCCTTCCTCGAACGGATCGCGGCGGACGTGGCGCCGGGCGATCGCCGCGGGGCCACCCTCCGGATCGTCTCGGACCGGAACATCCGGGCGCTGAATCGGCGCTACCGCGACAAGGACCGCGCGACGGACGTGCTCGCCTTTCCCGCGGATCCCGTTCCGGCGGAACTGCTGTCCGAGGACGAGGCCGTCTATCTCGGGGACCTGGTGGTCTCCGCCGAGACCGCCGCGCGCCAGGCGCGCGAGGCGGGCGTCGAACTCGGCGACGAGATTCGCGTGCTCGCGGTGCACGGCTACCTGCATCTCCTCGGTTACGACCACGAACGGGACCGGGGAGAGATGGTGAGGCTCGAGCGCGTCCTCCGGCTGCGGCACGGCCTCGCGAGAAACTGAATGCTCTGGGCCATCCTCCTCCTGGTCGCCGGGCTTCTCGTCGTCCTGTTCGCGCTCTTCGAGATCGCCTTCTTCGCCTCGAGCCCGATCGCGGTGCGGGCTCTCGGTGAGAGCGTCGAGGAGGCGCGGACCCTGCGGGAGCGGCTCGCCGACCCGCTGGTGGTCCTCATCCCGGCGCGCTCCGGGCTCCTGGCCGCGGGTGCGCTCTTCGGTTTCGCGCTCGACCGGCTGGGATTCGGAGCGACCGGCCTCCTGTGGGCCTTCGGGGTCTTCGTCCCGGCGTGGTTCATCCTCCGGGAACTGGTTCCGGCCGCCATCCTGCTGCGCGATCCCGAAGATGTCCTGCGGCCGCTCCTTCCCTGGTTCGGCCGCTGGGAACGGCTCGTGCGGCCGTTCGGCGAACCGCTGCGCAACCTCCTCCGGCGCGGATTCCCGCTCCCTTCGGAGCCGGACGACGAAGCCTCCGACGAGGAGGTCGAGGCGTTCCTGGAGACCGGCGAGGAGGAGGGGATCCTCGAGGAGGATGAGGCCGCGATGGTGCGCGGGGTACTCGAACTCGACGAAATGCTGGTTCGCGAGGTGATGACGCCGCGGCCGAGCGTCGTGTCGGTTTCCGGCGAAGCGTCGCGGCGCGACGTCGAGCGGCTCGTCGCCGAAAGCCGGCACCACCGGATTCCGGTGTTCGGCGCCGCCGACCAGGTGGTCGGGGTGGTGGACGCCGTGGACCTCGTCGCCGTGCCCGGAGGTGGGAGCGAACTCGCCCCGCTGCTCCGGGAGGTGCCCGTGGTTCCGGAGACGAAGCGGGTGGACGACCTGCTGCGGGAGTTCAAGCTCTCCAAACAGACGTTCGCGGTGGTGGTGGATGAACACGCGAGCGTCTCCGGCATCGTCACGCTCCGGGACATCTCGGAAGAGATCGTGGGCGAGGTGCACGAGGAAGACGAGCCGTTCGAGGAGGATCTGGTGCGGGAGGCGGACGGCGTCTACCGGGTGCGCGGCGGGGCGGAACTCGACGAGGTGGCGCGGCTGACCGGGCTGACCCTCCCCGATTCGCTGAACGGGGCCGCCTTCGACACGATTTCCGGCTTTGCGCTCGCAGCGTTCCGGAAGATCCCGGCGCCCGGCGAGGCGATGGAACAGGACGGCCTCCGCATCGAAGTGCTCGAGGCCGACGAACGGCGGATCCACCGGGTCCGCCTGTCGCGGGTTGGGGGAGACTGATTGGCCGACCCCTTCGAGAGCCCCGAACATCGCGCCGGCTTCGTGGCGCTGGTGGGGCTTCCCGGCGCCGGAAAGTCCACGCTCCTGAACCGCCTGGTCGGCGAGCGGCTCGCCGCCGTTCACCGAAAACCCCAGACCACCCGGCGGCGCATCCTGGGGGTCGCCCGCCGCCCGGGGCTCGAACTGATCCTGCTCGACACCCCGGGAATCCACCGCCCGCGCTCCGGCCTCGGCCGCGCGATGATGCGGGCGGTGGCCGAGAGCCTCGGAGGCGCGGACGCGGCGCTCGCCGTCGTGGACGGAACGCGGCCTCTCGCGGGTCCCGACCGGGACCTGCTGCGCCGGCTGGAAGGTTTCTCCGGCCCCCGGGTGATCGGCATCAACAAGACGGATGCGGCGCCGCACGCGAGACTCGAAGAACTCGAAGGGTTCTACCGGGAGCGCGATCTCGGGCCGGTGGTGCTTTTTTCCGCCCGCACCGGCGCGAACGTGAACGCTCCGGACGGTCTCGAAGATCGGGCGGGGGACCGGACACCCGGCTCATTGGTCGGCATGCTGGCCGAGCGTCTCCCCTTCAGTCCGCCGCTCTACCCCGACGGCCAGATCACCGATCTGCCGGAGGCGTTCTTCGCGTCGGAGATCGTCCGGGAGCGGCTGCTCGAACACCTCCACCAGGAGGTGCCCCACGCCGCCGCCGTGCGGATCGAGGCGTACGACGATTCCGGACCCCTGGTGCGCATCGCGGCGTCGCTGCTGCTGGATCGGGATTCGCAGAAGGGGATCGTGATCGGTCGCGGCGGCCGGATGCTGAAGCGCATCGGCAGCGAAGCCCGCGGCCGCATCGAAAAGCGGCTCGGGCGTCAGGTCTTCCTGGATCTGCAGGTCAAGGTGCGCCAGAAATGGCGGGACAATCCGGGCATTCTGCGCGACCTGGGACTGTGAATCACCTTGACTGGAAGAGGGGTTCGGCCTACCCTTCCGCCCTCCGGAAACCGTCGTCGGCGGCTCTTCCAGAATCGAGGCTCCTCTCCGTGTTGAACATCAGGCTTGCCCGCACCGGGCGAAAGCGCGACGCCCATTTCCGCGTGGTCGTGTCGGATTCGGTGCACGGAAGGGTCGGCCGCATCGTGGAGACGCTCGGCTACTACCACCCCCGCATGGCCAACGACGCGGAGGGTCGGCTGCACATCAAGGCCGACCGCGCGCGTTACTGGCTCGGGCACGGTGCGAAGCCGAGTCTCACGGTCAAGAGCTTCCTGAAGGACGTGCTCGCCGAGCCGGCTCCGTCCGAGGAAGACGGTTCGCGGGAGCCGGAGTCCGGCGAGAACGCCACCACCGGCGGATCCGAGTAAAGGTCCGAGTCGCGTGACCAGGAGACATAGAAAACAATGGCTTCTGGCGCACCGGCATCCGGGTCCGGACAGGAAACTCGGGTAGGCCCGTCCGGCCCCCGGGACGACACGCCGACGGATTTTTCGGCCGGCGCCGGCCCGGGAGCCGCCGCCGACGTCGTCATCGGACGGGTGGTCCGGCCGTTCGGCCGCCGGGGAGAAGTCTTCGTCGAGCCGCTGACCGACGACGCCGGCCGCTTCTTCGAGATCGGGAGCGCCGAGATCGGCTCCGCGGACCGGCCGGGAACCCGGCGAGGTCTCGAATCGGTGCGCATCCACAAGGGGCGCCCGGTGATCCGGTTCGACGGAATCACCGACATCACGTCCGCCGAGTCGCTCCGGGGGATGGAAGTCCGGATCCGCGAGGCGGAACGCGCCCCGTTGCCGGAGGGCCGCTACTACTCCGACCAGCTCGTCGGCTGCCGGGCCGAGACCGAAGCGGGCGCTCCGCTCGGCGAGATCGTGGACACCCTCGACACCGCGGGCCCCAGCCTTCTCGTCCTCCGGGGACCGGACGGAACCGAGGATCTCATCCCCTTCGTCGAAGCCCTCTGCGTGTCGGTCGAACCGCCCGCGGAGGAGACCGCCGGGCGGGTTGTCCTGAACGTTCCCGACGGACTTCTGGGGCTGAATGCCCGGCGGGAAGACTGACGGGCATGCGCATCGACATCCTGAGTCTGCTCCCCGGCATGTTCCGGGAGGTCTTCGACCACGGCATCGTGCGGCGGGCGCGGCAGGCCGGTCTGCTGCGGATCGAGACGCACGCGCTCACCGACTGGACCGAAGGCCGATTCCAGCGGGCCGACGACGCTCCCTACGGCGGTGGGCCCGGAATGGTGATGCGCGTCGAACCCCTGGTCGAGGCCGTGGAAGCGATCAGCGGACTCGACGCGGCGACGCCCCGGGTCGTCCTGCTGTCGCCGCGCGGCCGGCAACTCGACCAGGCAGTGGTCGCCGGGTTCGCCGGGGAACCGCGGTTGCTGCTGGTCGCCGGGCGCTACGAGGGCGTCGACGAGCGCTTTGCCGCGCTCAGCGGCGCGGAGGAGCTCTCGGTTGGCGACTACGTCCTTTCCGGAGGCGAGATCCCGGCCATGGTCGTGGTGGACGCCGTGACCCGGCTGATCCCCGGCGCCGTCGGAGATTCCGAATCCGTGGTCCGGGAGTCGTTCGCCACCGGACTCCTCGAGCATGCCCAGTACACCCGTCCCCCGGTCTTCCGGGGCAGGGAAGTGCCGCCGGTTCTCCTGTCGGGGAACCACGAGGCGGTTCGCCGGTTCCGACTGGAAGAGTCGGTCGAAGTGACCAGGAACCGGCGGCCCGACCTGTTCTCGACATTCGCGGGACAGGGAGCGATGGCCTCGAAACCGAATCCAGGTACGAAGGAGAAAACGTCATGAGTGTGAGTGAGCAGGAAGCTGTGGACGCCCCGGAGGAGACCGCCCTGGCGGTTTCGGTGGATGCGGAAGTGGAGCCGGAGCCGGCGCGGGTCAAACCGGGGGCAGAGATCATCCGGGAGCTGGAGGCCGCGGACCTGAAGGCGGACCGCCCGGATCTCCATCCCGGCGATGCGGTCCGGGTCCACGCGACCATCCGCGAGGGGGACCGGGAGCGAATCCAGATTTTCGAGGGGATCCTGATCGCGATGAAGCACGGCGGAAACCGCCGCACGATCACGGTCCGCAAGACCTCGTTCGGAGTCGCCGTCGAGCGGATCTTTCCGCTGCACTCGCCCCTGGTGGCGAAGGTGGAGGTCGTCCGTTCGCACCACGTACGGCGCGCCAAGCTCTATTTCCTCCGCAAACGCAAGGGGAAGGCTGCCCGGCTCCGCGAGAAGAGACGCTGATCGACGACCCCTTGAGGATGGGGCGTTCCATCGTCCACGACCCGGGATCGCCGGGGCGCCCCGTCGCCTGCGCGATCTGCGCCGTGCGCGGGCTCTCGGCGGACCATCTCGTGGAACTTTGCTCGCTCGGGGTGGATTTCCTCCAGTTGCGCGACCGGGAGGCTTCGGACCGTGAGTTCGAACGGTTCCTGGAGGTGCTCGCCTCCGAAGCCCGGGACGTCCTGTCACGCGTGGTCGTGAACGACCGGCTGGCGCTCGCCGCCGCGTTCCCGGTGGCCGGCGTTCACCTGCCGGAAGCCGGTCTGCCGGTCGCGGCCGTCCGCTCCCGATTCCCCCGGGGGCGGCTGCTCCTCGGCCGCTCGGTGCACGGGGTGGACGCGGCGGTCGCCGCGGAAAAGGACGGGGCCGACTATGTGATCCTCGGGCCGGTCGCGCCCACCGGCGGAAAGCGGCCCCTGCCGCCGGACGTCTTCCGGGAGACCTGCCGGCGGCTCCGGATTCCCGTCTGGGCGGTCGGGGGCCTGACCCCGGAGAACCTCGAACGCCTCCGCGGCGTCGGCGTCTCCGGGTTCGCGGCCATCCGTTCGTTCCGTGATGCGGCCCGGGCCCGTGCGTTCGTCGCCCGCCGCCCGGACCTCCGAACCGTCCGGCAACCGGTTCAGTAAACTGACGAGGCCCCCTTCATGACCACTCGCGTGGCATGGCTGTCGGCTCTGATCGGGCTTGCGGTTGCGCAACCGCTCTTTGCCCAGACAGGGACCGAAGCCCAGCTCGAACGTGCCGCCGAACGGCGTTTCCGGAGCGCGGAGCAGTTCTACGCCGGGGGGCGCTATGGACAGGCGCTGCGCGACTTCGAAGCCATCCTGGACACCATGCCGGGGAGCCGGCTCGCCGATGACGCGGCGCTCCGTATCGCGCGGCACCGCTTCGACGTGGAGGGGGACCCGGCCGCCGCGGAGCAGATGGTGGACCGGTTGTTCCGCGCGTACCCGGCGGGCGACTCGATCCCCGGGGCCCACCTGCTGCTCGGCGAGATCGCCATCCGGAGCCTTCCCCCGCGCCCCGAGGACGCCCTGGCCGAGTTCGAACGCGTCCTGACCGTCGCCGGCTCCGCGGGTTCTTCCTGGTCGTTCGCGGCGCTCACCGGGATCGCCGCGATCGCCTCCGACTTCATGGATGACGGGACGGTCGCGGGGGCCCTGCTCTCGGCGCTCCACGAGACGCGTTCCGCCCCGGCGTCCTCGGCCGAGCGGTTCCGCGCCCGGCTGCTGCTCGCCCGCACCCTGGCGCGCCTCGGGGAGTCGAACGCGGCCTTCGGTGAGGTGGCCGGGCTCCGCGCCGATCTGTTGCGGGTGATTCGGGACGAAGCGGCGGACGGCGCCGCGCCCACCGGCGTGGCGGGCGAGAGTTTTTCCGAGGCGAGGCTCGCGGAGGAAGCCCGGGGGCTTGCCACCCTGGTCTCCCGCTACCAGTCGCCGGGCGGTCCCGCCTGGCGCTTCGCGGGAGCGATCCAGCCGCCGCAGCGCCTCGACCGGCCGCTCCGGGTGCGCATCGCGGAAGGCAGCCTCCACGTTCTCGACCGGGACACCGACGAGTTGCAGACGTTCACGCCGGAGGGCGAGTTCGAAGAAGCCATCGGAGTCGAGGACCCCTGGGATCTGGCCTACGCTGATGACGTCGCGGCGGGCGGCGGGATGGCCGTCCCGGTGGTGGCGGCGGACGAGGCGCTGATCGTCGGCGGGAACCTCATGACGCTCCGCCTCGAGAACGGCCCGGAACGCCTTCGCCGGATTCGCGCCCTCACCGTCACCCCCGAGGGTTACTGGGTCTGGGACGACCGGGAGAAAGGGGTGTTCCGTTTCGCGCGGTCCGGCCTCTATCTCGGGCGGACGCCGCATCCCCGGCTGAACGAGGTGCGCCGCATCGAGCGGCATCCCGCGGGACACCTGATCGTGATCGAAGATCGGCAGGGAGTCCTGGCGTTCGACGCGGAGGGCCGGCGGATCTTCCACCTGACGCGCGATTCCGGCTTCCCGGAACCCGTGGATGTGGCCTTCGACGACCTCGGCAACCTGTTCGTGCTGGACCGCGACGGTCCCACGCTCGGCGTCTTCGACCGGGACTTCAATCCGGTCGTCAGGCTTCAGGGAGAGGCGTGGTCGGGTGGAGCCGTCCGCCGGCCGGTGTCCCTCGACGTGGGTCCCGACGGGGTGCTCTACGTGCTCGACGAGTCCACGCGCGCCGTGGCGGTGCTCCGGTAGCGCGGTGTGAGACCTGTCCGGACCCGGGCCGTCCTCGCGATGGTCCCCGTACTGCTCGCGCTTCTCCCAACGGGGAGCGTGGCGCAGGAGACAGCCTCCGCGGACCCCGTCGTCATCGCCGGCGACCTGCGGACCCTCCGTCCGCAGACGGGAGATCCCGACCTGGCGGTGGAGGCGGTGCTGGCCCTCAGCGCGATCCTCGACCAGCTCGATGCGGCCCGCGACGGGGATGGGCGTCTCCCCGAGATCGAGAACGAACTCTTCCTGCGGGCCCTCGAGTACCGGGCCCGGGCCCACGTGACCCGCGAGTCTCCCGAACAGGCGTCCGACGATCTGCGCCTGCTGATCCTCGCGGACCCGACGTGGCGGCTCGACGCCAGCGGCCTCTCTCCCAGGGTGCTGGACCTCTTCGAGGAGCAGCGCAGCGAACTGCTCGCCTACCTCACCGTCCTTACCGAGCCGGCCGGTGTCACGGTGTTCGTCGAGGACCAGCCCGTCGGCGCGACGCCGCTGACCGGGCGGCCGGTGTTCGCCGGGCTGCTGACGATTCGGCTGGAGCGCCCCGGATTCACGGTCTACACCGAGCCGCGCCGCGAAGTGCTGGCGGGCGAGATGATCGCCATCGAGCACGAGATGGAGCGCAGCCGTCCGGTCCTTTCGGTGATCACCTCACCGGCGGGAGTCACGGTGCGGGTCGGAGGCCGCGTCGCGGGCGTCACCGGCGGCAGTCTTCCGGAGGACCTCCGTCCCCTGGTTCCACCGCGTTTCGCGCGCGACGAGTTCTCGGCGCCGCTGCAGCTCGGCAATCTGGAGACGGGGGCCAACGAGATCACGCTGGAGGCGCCCTGCCGGACCCCGTCGCGGTTCACCTTCCACGCCGACGAGGCCCGCGACTACCTGCCGCGGTTCGTGCGGCTCCGCCCTTCCACCGGAGGGCTGCGGATCGAGAGCGAGCCGAGCGGCGCCACGGTGGTGCTCGACGGCGAGGAGCGCGGGGTGACCCCGCTCTCGTTCTCCGCGATGTGCTCGGGGGAACACGAGGTCGAGATCCGGCACCCCGCCGGCCGCTGCGCCCGTTCCGTCACGGTCTCGCGAGGTTCCCGAACCGCCGTTTCGTGCGAGGTGCTGCCCGTGCTCTCCATGACTCCGAGCGGGCCGGAGTCCTCGGCCGCGGATGGCGCGGTCCGCCGGGTGCTCGGGGCGCGGGACGACTACTTCGTGGTGGACGGCGGGGACGCGCCCGGTGTGCAGGCGCGGGTGCGCGTGCGGCTGCCGGAACCGGGAGCCGGGTCGGCGCAGGTCGAGTTTCTCGCCGCGGGATCCGGGACGCCGGACGTCGCCCCGTTCGACCGCTTCGCCCCGGAAAGTGCGGGCAGCGCGGCCGAGCGGCTCCTCGCCCCGCCGACGCGGCGGCGTTCCTGGACCGGCATGACGGCCGTGGCGCTCACGAATTCAGGGGCCGAGAACGGGTCTCGAGGTCTCCGGGTCACGAGTGTCCACCCGGCAGGTCCGGCCGTACTCGCCGGCGTGGAGCCGGGAGACGAGCTCCGCGAAGTCGAAGGCCGGCTTCTCTCCGACGAACTCGGGCTTGCCGAACTGATTGCCGGCGAATCGCCGGACACGACGATCGACCTCGTCGTACGCCGCGAGGGCAACGAGCGGCAGCTGCGCCTCGTGCTCTCCGAAACGCCGGTGCTGCCTTCGCTGTCGGCTGGAAAGTGCAACCGGCGCCTGGTCGAGCTGGAGGCGGATTTCGCGAGAGGGCGGAGCGACGCCACCCGGCAACTCGAGGCGGGAATCTGCTGGATCCTGCTCGGAGATCCGGAGCGCGCCCTGGTCCGGTACCTGGCCGGGGTGAGAGCGGGGGAGGGGGCCGGCATCGGTGAGGGAACGGTCCACTACTACCGGGCGCTCGCCCTGGACGCGCTTGGAGAACGGGCCCGGGCCGCGCAGGCGTTCGAGGCGGCGGCGGCGGTGCCCGGCGCCACGCTGGTGACCCACGACGGCCCCCTGCTCGCCCCCCTCGCCTCCCGGAGGCTCGGAACGGCGCAATGACGGAGCGGACGGGCCCAACGGCCGCCCTGTACACACTCGTCGTGGAGAACGTCCGGTCGGGCACGACTCCCGGAGAACGGCTCGAGCCCCCGGTCCGCTACGAGATCCGGAACCGCGAAACGAGCGTGGGCCGCTCTCCCGAGTGCGCCATCCGCCTCGACGACATCTTCGTGAGCCGCAAGCACGCCCGGCTGGTCCTTCGCGACTTCGAGTTGCACCTGGAGGATCTGCAGAGCACGAACCAGAGCCGGGTCAACGGAGCGCCGGTACCCACCCGGGTACGAATCCATCCCGGAGACGTGCTGCTCTTCGGCGGGGCCCGCTGCCGCATCGAATCCACCGCCGGGGTGGATGCGGCGGCCTCCGCCGCGGAGGAGGCCGCGCGATCCCAGGAGCCTGCCGGCGCCGGCGACGCCGGGGACCTGCCGGCCGTCGCGGCCGGACCGGACGAGCCAGCCGGCGAGGAATCGATGCCGTGGCCCCCGGCCGCACCGCCGCGGCTCCACGTCGCCGGGCCGCTCCCGGGGGAACCCGGGCGAACGCGGCTCCGGTTCCTGGCCGTGGTGGTGGCCGCGCTGGCCATTGCGGCGGCCGTCGCGTTCCTCCGTTGATGAATGACCGTTAGACCTCTCGCGGTCCTGCCCGGCGCCACTGTGGGGATCCTGGCGCCGGCAAGCCCGGTGCAGCTCCCCTGGCTGGAAGCCGGCGAGGCGGAACTCCGCCGCGTTGGACTCGTGCCCCGCCGGTCCCCCAACCTGCTGAAACGGACCGTATACACGGCGGGGTCCGCAGCCGAGCGCACCGGGGATTTCCTCGAGCTGCTCGAGGATGGGGAGGTCAGCGCGCTCCTCGGCGCCCGCGGGGGATACGGCTGCCTGGATCTTCTGCCCCGTATTCCGCCGGACCGGATCCGCGAAAACCCAAAGGTCATCCTTGGAGGGAGCGATCTGACCGCGCTGCTGGCGCTCTGGTCGGGGGCAGGGGTGGTTTCCTTCCACGGCCCGATGGTCGCGCAGCAGATCGCCCGCGGGCTGTCGCGTTGGGATGCGGAGGAGACGCTGGGTTTGCTGCGCGCCCGGGAGCCCGGGTTTCACCTGCCCTGGCGGAACGCGGAAAGCCTCCATCCGGGGCGCGCCGAGGGGGTGCTGCGGGGCGGTTGTCTCTCGATTCTGGCCGCGCTCGCCGGGACGCCGTTCGCCGTTTCGTTCCGGGACGCGATCGCCGTCCTCGAGGACATCTCCGTCAAGCCGTACCAGATCGAGCGGATGCTGACGCAGCTCGCGCTCGCCGGACTGCTGGACGGGGTGCGGGGCATCGTCTTCGGCCGGATGCCCGGCTGCGTCCAGCATCCGGACCAGGGGTACACGACGGCGGAACTCCTCGCCCGGCTCAGCGAGCGGTTCGAGGTTCCCGTCGTCTTCGGATTCGCGACCGGCCACACCGACGACGATCCCTGCCGAACGGTCCCGTTCGAAGTAAGGGCCCGGATGGACGAGGACGGACTGACGCTGCTCGAAGGCGCCGTGGAGTGATCCACGGACTCCGGGCGGGCGACCGCCTGCACGTGCTGGGGGTCGCGGGAACGGCCATGGCTTCGCTCGCGGGGCTCCTGACCCGGCTCGGCTACCGGGTGAGCGGGTCCGACCAGGGGGCCTATCCCCCGATGTCCACGGTGCTGGAACGCGAGGGAATCGAGGTCCGGACCCCGTTCGGGCCCGGGAATCTCCCCGGCGACTGCCGGGCGGTGATCGTCGGCAACGCGATCTCCCGCGGGAACCCGGAACTCGAGGCGGCGCTCGACCTCCGCCTGCCGCTCGTTTCCTTCCCGGAGACGCTCCGGGAACTGGTCCTGCGGCGCCGGGTTCCGGTGGTGGTTGCGGGGACCCACGGAAAGACGACCACGACCGCGCTGCTCGCCTGGATCCTGCGGACCTCGGGACTCGATGCCGGCTTCCTGGTCGGAGGGGTGGCGAACGATCTCGGAGGGAGCTTCGCCCTGGGCACGACCGGGCAACCGTTCGTCGTCGAGGGGGACGAGTACGACAGCGCCTACTGGGACAAGGGCCCCAAGTTCCTCCACTACCTCCCGGAGGTGGCCATCATCGGCAACGTCGAGTTCGACCACGCGGACATCTATTCCGACTTCGCGGCGGTCCGGCGGCAGTTCTCCTTCCTCGCCCGGCTGCCTCCGCGCCGCGGGCTGCTGCTGCTCGGCGCCGATTCGCCGGCGGCCGCCGAACTCGCTTCGGCGGCCCATACGACGGTGCAGACGTTCTCGGTCCCCGGCGGAAAAGAGGTCCCCGCCGACTGGGTCGCCGCGACCCAGTCGAGCGGCCCGTCCGGAAGCCGCCTCGGGACGACGTTTCAGGGCGGAGAGCGCCCGGTCCTCGAAGGCCGTTTCTGGGGCCGTGCCGCCGCGCGGAACGTCCTGGCGGCGGTGGCCGCCGCCGATTGGCTGGGGGTGGAGTGGGAGGCGATCCGCGAAGCGGTCCACAGCTTCGCCGGGGTGGAGCGCCGGCTGCAAGCGCTCGCCGCGAGTCCCAACGGGCGCGTGCTGGTGGTCCGGGATTTCGCCCACCACCCCACTGCCGTCGAGGCGGTGCTCGAGGCGGGGTCCCGGCGCTGGCCCGGCGCGCGCCTCGTGGCGGTCTTCGAACCCCGCTCCTTCACCGCCCGCAGCGCCGTCTTCCAGGACCGTTTCGCCGAGGCGTTCCGGAGGGCGGACCGGGTGTTGCTGGCGTCGCCGGCCGGCGAGAGCCGCGGGCGCCGGCTGCCGGGGACCGCCTCGCTGGACCTCGACCGCCTGGCCGCCGACCTCGCTTCAGCGGGCATCCCGGCGGACGTGCTGCACGATCATTCCGCCGTTGTGGAGCGGGTGGGCGAGCTTGCCGGCGGAGACGAACGAACCGTCTTCCTGTTCCTCTCGAACGGCCACTTCGGCGGCCTCCCGGAACACGCCGCGGCGCTGATTCAGGGATAGGCGAAACCGCCGGCCTGGAACGCCGGTCTCCGACCGGCACGGGCGGGGGGCCCCCCCCCGCCCCGCCCCCCACCAAACCCCAAAGGGGGTTGACACCAACGCCGGGGGCC
>JAJEIY010000034.1 GCA_022828085.1 Acidobacteriota bacterium
GAACCTCTTCCCTCGTCAACTTCATGCGCCCGACCTCCGGCGCACGAATGGTTCTCGCTTCCCCTGATCCCCCTCGTCACGGACATCTTGGTGCGTAAAACTGGGTGTCTCCCAAAACCGAATCTACGCCTGTCTCCTACACCCGCAGGGCCGCTGAGCGCGTAGCGCTGTTCAGCCGCACGGCTCACACGGATTGGAACGCCGGTCTCCGACCGGCACGCTGGGCGAAGCCCAGCGACGGCTCAAACCCCGTTCAAGCTCAGGGCACTTCCTCCGCGCAACGCAGCGAAACCGCACCCCGCTCCCCGCGGAACGGCTCCGCCGCCCCTCAGCCCACGTTGAACCGGATCAACAGGACGTCCCCGTCCTGTACCGGATAGTCCTTCCCCTCCAGCCGCAGCGCGCCCTGCTTCCGCGCCAGGTCCCAGGACCCGCTTTCCAACAGGGCGTCGTAGGAGACCACCTCCGCCCGGATGAAACCCCGCTCCATGTCGGAGTGGATCCCGCCGGCGACCTCCTGGGCGCGGGTGTTCCGGCGGAACAACCAGGCGCGGGCCTCGTTCTCGGCGGCCGTGTAGAAGGTGGCGTGGTCCATCAACTCGAAGACGGCCCGGATGATCCGCTTCGCCGCCCCTGCTTCGACCCCCAGGTCGCGGCGGAACTCCGCCGCGTCCTCGTCGGGCAGCTCCGCGATCTCCGCCTCGATCCTGGCGGAAATGGTGGCGAGCCGCGTCTCCGGGCGGCGCGACAGTGCCTCGAGACCTGGCCAACTCCCCGGATCCCTGCCCGCCTCGTCCTCCCCGGCGTTGAGAACGACGAGTTGCGGCTTCGCGCTCATCAGCCCGTAGCCGGCGAGGCGTTTCCGATCGTCGCGAGAAAGCGCCTCCCGCAGCGGAACCTCCCGCTCGACCTCCCGCCGCGCCCGGTCCAGCAGGTCGCGCTCCCCGCGCACGGGTTCGGGAATGCCGCGGGCCCGGTCGTAGTCGAGCCGCTTGATGCGTTTCTCGAGAACCGCAAGATCGGTGAGCAGCAACTCGAGCTCCAGATTCGAGGCGTCGCGCCCCGGATCCACCGAGTCGAACGGCGACGGAACGATCGGATCCTCAAAGGCCCGCGCGACGTGCACGATCGCATCCACGTCCCGGAGCGCCGCCAGGTTCTCGGTCTGGCCCCGCGCGCCCCGCCGGAGAGCGGGGACGAGCACCACTTCGATGGTGGCGGGAGTGAGCTTCCTCGACTTGTGGAGCCGCCCGACGATCTCCAGCCGTTCGTCCGGAACCGCCAACACTCCCCGCCGGGCGCCCGCGGCGTAGCCCGCCTGGGCCACCCGGGTCAGGAGCGAAAAGAGGGTCTTCTTGCCGGAAGCGGCGAAGCCGACGATTCCGGCGCGCACGAGGCGTACATCCTAGTCAGGCGGGTGGAAGTGCCGCCCGCGGCGCGGAGCGCCGCGCGTGCCGGTCAGAAGACCGGCGGTCCCCGGCCTATAGATCCAGCGCCGCCGGGTCGGGGGCGCCGTCCCGGATGAGGAGGCGGCGTTCGGCGGGGTCCTTGCCCATCAGGTTGACGATGAAGTTGTCCGCCGCGGGACGGTCGGGGATCTCGACGCGCAGGAGACTCCGGGTCTCGGGATTCAGCGTCGTGTCCCAGAGCACCTTGGGCTGCATCTCGCCGAGCCCCTTGAAGCGGGTGATCGTCGGGGACTTCCCGCCGGCCGATCGGCGCAGGATGGCTTCCTTGTCGGCCTCGTCCCGCGCCCAGTGCGACTTGCCCCCCAGGTCAACCCGGTAGAGCGGCGGCTGGGCGACGAAGACCCGTCCCGCTTCCAGCAGCTTCCACATGAACTTGACGAAGTAGGCGAGCAGGAGCGTGGTGATGTGGTGGCCGTCGGCATCGGCGTCGGCGAGCAGCACCACCCGGCGATAGCGGAGCTTCTCCGGATCGCAGTCGTCGCCGGTGCCGCACCCAAGCGCCAGCGCGATGTCCCGGAGTTCCGCGTTCTCGGCGACCCTGGCGCGGGTGGCCTGCGCCGCGTTCAGGATCTTGCCCCGCAGCGGGAGCACCGCCTGGCGCATCCGGTCCCGTCCCTGCTTCGCGGACCCACCCGCCGAGTCCCCCTCCACGATGAAGATCTCCGTCTCGTCGGCGTTCCGCGAAGCGCAGTCGCTCAGCTTGCCCGGCAGGACGCTCCGGGTCCTGGTCTCGCTCTTCCGGGAGACCGCCGCCGAGGCGGCGCGGGACGCCTCGCGGGCCCGCGCGGCGAGCACGACCCGGTTCGCGATGCGCTCCGCCGCGGTCGGTGACTGGTTCAGCCAGCGCTCGAGTTCGATCCGGACGGCGGTGTCCACCGGCGCCCGCACTTCCGGGTTGTTGAGCCGGTCCTTCGTCTGTCCCTGGAACTGCGGGTTCTCGAGGAACACGCTCAGGATCGCGAGCACGCCCTCACGGATGTCTTCCGCGGCGATCGTCACGCCCCGCGGGATCAGCGAATGCGTTTCGAGGTAGTTCCGGACCGCTTTCGCAAGCCCGTCGCGAAGGCCCGTCTCGTGCGACCCCCCGGATCCGGTCGGGATCCCGTTGACGTAGCTGCGGAACTCCTCGCGCGGCGCCTCGGTCCAGCCGAGCACGATTTCGAGGCGCCCATCGCCGTTCAGGGGATCGCGCGAGAGCTCGAAGGCGGCCTCGTGGGCCAGGGTCAGCTTCCGGTCCCCGATCACGGCGTCGAAGTAGTCCGGCAGGCCGCGTGCGTGCCTCCACTCCCGCTGTTTCCCGGACGCTTCGTCCGTGAACGTAAGTTGAAGACCCTTGTGCAGGTAGCTGGTCTCGATCATCCGCGTGGCGATCCGCTCCGCATCCAGTTCCGGCTCCGGAAAGATCTGCGGATCGGGAGTGAAGGTGATCTCGGTGCCGTTCCCCTTGCCGGACCCGGTTTCCTTCAGCTTGCCGAGCGGTTTTCCGCGCCGGAAGCGCATCTCCCACTGCCGCCGGTTCCGCCGGACCCGGGCCGTCAACGAGGCGCTCAGCGCGTTCACCACCGACGCCCCGACGCCGTGCAGCCCGCCGGAGGCGTGGTAGGCGCCCCGGTCGAACTTCCCGCCGGCATGCAGCGTCGTGAGGATCACCTCCAGCGCCGGCTTGCCCGAGGGTTTGTGAATGTCCACGGGAATCCCGCGGCCGTTGTCCATCACCGTGACCGATCCGTCGGCCTTCAGGGTCACGTCGATCCGCGAGGCATGCCCGTTCATGGCCTCGTCCACGCTGTTGTCGAGGATTTCCCAGACCAGGTGGTGGAGTCCATCGGCGTCGGTTCCCCCGATGTACATGGCCGGGCGCTTCCGTACCGGGGCAAGGCCCTCGAGGACGGTGATGTCGCGGGCGGTGTATCTCTGCCCGTTGCTCACGGCGGTCCCTTCAGCGGCTGCGGCAGGGAGATCTCGATCTTGACCCTCTCGAAGCCCGCCTTGTTCACGAGTTGGCCCCGGCGGCCGCGGGCCCCCACCTTGAACCTGTCGCCCCGAGCGATCAGACGCGTGCCTCCACCACGCGTCTCAACCACGAGCGGCTCCTTGCGCCGGGCGACGCGGAACCCGATCACCTGGTCGCCGGGCCCGAGGTTGATCGCCTTCACCCCGAGTCCGGCCCCCGAAAGCACGTTGATCTCTTCGACATCGCAGAGGAGCGCCCGGCCGTCGCGGGTCGCCAGGATGAGCGTGTCCTCGCCGGTGGTGAGCTCGGCCCCGATGATCTCATCGCCCTCCTTCAGCCGCGCGAAGCGGCGGCCGTTGCGTTTCGAGGGCTGGAGGAAGTCCTCGAGGCTGAACCGGAGGGCGTAGCCGCCCTTCGTGAGGGCAATGGCGTGCCGGTCGGGCACCCCCCCGCCCCGCGTCGAGACCGCGCCGTCCAGCCCCCGGGCATCCAGGCCGAGCAGGCTCACGATCTGCTCGCCGTCCCGGAGAGCGAACATCTTCTGCACCGGGTCTCCGTACCCGGTCGTCGCCGACACGTCCGCCAGCCGGGCGGTGAAGGCGGTTCCCCGGGACGAGAAGAGGATGAAGGGCGCGCGGGTGCTGCCCGGCTGGAGCGCGATGACCTCGTCGCCCTCGCGGAGCCGCAGCTTGTCCAGTTCGCGAATCTCGCGCTGGCGCTTGATCCAGCCGTCGCGGGTGAGGACCAGGGTGGTGTCCTCCGCCAGGATGAAGTCCTCTGCCGCGAACTCGGCCACTTCGGCCGACTCCGCGAATTCCGTGCGGCGTTCCTGCTCGATCCAGGGGCGGTCGCGGATCTCGGCAAGCTCGTCGCGGATCAGCCGGGTGATCGCCTCCTCGTTGCCCAGCAGGCGCTTCACCTCGCGAAGCCGCTTCTTCCGCTCCTTCGCTTCCTCGAGAATGACCTGGATCTCCAGGCGGGCGAGGCGGTAGATCCTGAGTTCGAGCACCGCATCGGTCTGCTCCCGGTCGAGCGGCAACTCGGCCATGATCTTCCCGGCCGCGTCGGCCTTGCCGTCGGAAGCCCGCACGATCTTCAGGATCCGGTCCAGCGCGTCGAAGACCCGCGCAAATCCGTCGAGGATGTGGAGCCTGCCGTCCAGCTTGCGGCGCTCGTCCTCGAGACGGCGCCGCACCACCCCGCGCCGGAAGTCCAGGAAGTCCTGAAGCAGGGTGCGCAGGCCGACTCGTTCCGGGATCCCTCCCTCCGAACGGTCGAAACGAAGGCACGTCAGGTCCACGGCCACGGAGGACTGGAGCGGGGTGCGCTTGTAGAGGAAGGCCAGGATCTTGTCCTGGTCGACGTCCTTCCGGACCTCGAGCCGGATCTGGACGTCGTCCGTCGAGAGATCGCTGACGTCCAGGAGCGCCGGCAGCGACCGGTCGGCCACGATCTCCCCGAGACGCTGGACGAGCTGCGCCTTGTTCACCCCGTAGGGGACCGAGGTGATGAACAGCGTGCGGATGTGGCGCCGCGTCCCACCGTCCGTGACGGTCCCCCGAACGCGAATGGATCCCTTTCCTTCCTCGTAGATCTCCGCGAGCCGCCCGGGCGGGTCGAGGATCTCGCCGCCGGTCGGGAAGTCCGGTCCCTTGACCGTCTCCGCCAGCTCGCGGGAGCCGAGCGAGGGATCGTCGAGCAGCCGGATCAGCGCCTCCACGACCTCGACAAGATTGTGCGGCGGAATGCTGGTGGCCACGCCGACCGCGATCCCCGTGGATCCGTTCACGAGCAGCAGCGGCAGACGACTGGGCAGGACGACCGGCTCGGTGCGGGTCCCGTCGTAGGTCGGACGATGGGGGACGGTGTCCAGCCCGATTTCCCCGAGCACGTCCTCGGCCGCCTCCGCGAGCCGGCACTCGGTGTACCGCATGGCCGCCGCCGGATCGCCGTCGAGCGACCCGAAGTTGCCGGCCCCCTCGATCAACGGCAAGCGGGACGCGAAGGGCTGCGCCATCCGCACCAGCGCCTCGTAGATCGCCGCGTCGCCGTGCGGGTGGTAGCCCCCCATCACGTCGCCCACCACCTTGGCGCACTTGCGGAAACGGCCGTCGGCGCGCAGCCCCTGGCGCCACATGGTGGTCAGGATCCGCCGCTGCACCGGCTTCAGGCCGTCCCGCACGTCCGGCAGCGCCCGGCTGCCGATGACCGACAGGGCGTAGGTCCGGTAGCGGTCCTGGACGACCTCTCCCAGAGGGGCCGGAACTCCGTTCGTCCCGTTATCGGTCCCGAGCGGGAGGGGGCGCTTTCTGGATCGCGCCACGGGTCAGCGCCCGCCCGGTCGGGCGGTGGGGTCGGAAGGGAGACAATGGTCGCCGTGCGCAGCAACCGGCATCAGGGCCTGGCGCTCCTCGCGCTGTCATTGGTCAGCCTGGGCGCCGCCGCCCTCCTCCGGGACCTGGCGCCGGACGTCACCCTCTGCGGCGTCAAGGCCCTCTCCGGTCTGCCCTGCCCCTTCTGCGGCGGGGTCCGCGCCACCGCGGCGCTCGGCCAAGGGTCACTGCCGGAGGCGTTCGCCTGGAATCCCGCGGTCGTCCTGCTCCACGCCGGGATGCTCACGAGCGGGGCCGCGCTGGTCCTGGGCCGAACGCCTCCGTGGCTCACTCCGGAGCGCCAGCGGCTCGTGTTCCGCGGACTGGTCGTCATCCTGATCGCGAACTGGTTGTACCTGGTGGCCGTCGGACGCTGAGGGCCGGCGCCCCGATCAAACCCGACGCCGGCCGCACGCGGCTCAAGGCACGTCTTCGACATAGACCCGTACCTTGAGCCGGGTCGCGCTCCGGGAGTCGTTCGAACGGATGGTCAGCCAGCGTTCGAGCACGCCCCGGTAACGCCGGGTCTCCAGCGTCACCCGGAGCGTCCCGGACTCTCCCGGCGGGATGACCGTACGGTCGGTCACCGCGGCGGCGCAGGCGCATGCGGACGCGATGCGGCCGATCTCCAGGTCCCGGTTCCCGGTGTTCTTCAGCGCGAACTCCCGGACCAGCACTTCCCCGGGAGCCGCTCGACCGAAATCCCACTCACCGGGCTCGATCTCGAGCCGCGGCCCCCGCTGGACCGCGTTCCCGGACGCGGCGGAAAGCGCCCCGACGAGGACCGCGGCGAACAGGCTCACCGGAGCAAGACGTGGCTTCAACCGTTCAGTCCTCCTGATCCGGGGTCTCGACCATCTTGAGGAACGCCGCCAGCCGTTCGTTCTCGTAGCGGACGACATTCAGGAACAGGCTTTCTATCAGGTAGCTGCGGCGCTCGCCGGCGTCCATTTCGTCCACCAGGTGGCTGATCTCGCGGGTCATGGCCTCGTAAGTGTTGCGGAACTCGCTGCGCACCGAGACCTCCCGGTAGAGCGCCTCCAGGATCGCGAGCAGATCGCCGTCCAGCTCGATCTCGCGACCGCCCTGCATTCGAATGGATCGCATCATTCGTTCCCCCCGGCGCTTCCCGCTAGCGCGCGAGCCGCGTCCTCCGCCGATCCGTAGATTGGAATGAACTCGTGGGCGCCCGTCATTCTGAGCATCCGCTCCACGCGTTCCAGGACCCCGGCAAGAGCGATCCGGCCCCGCCTCGCGGCGGCGCGCCGGTAGAGGTCCATGAGACACCCGATCGCGGCGGAATCCAGATAGTTCACCGGGGAGAGATCGAAGACCACCGCGGGCCGGTCCGCTTCGAGGTAAGGACCGACCTGATCCACGAAGGAATCGAGGGTGGCGTAGACAAGTCGTGCGACTTCGACGCGAACCACTACCGCGCCGTCGTCCGTGCGAGTGCTGACCTTCATGACATGGACCTCCGCCCGGCGTTGGAACCGGGTGGCCGGCCGGGAACGTCCCGGGCGGCGACGAGGAGGCGCTTCAACTCGGCGCGCCCCCGGTGAATGCGGCTCTTGACGGTGCCTTCGGGAACCCCGAGGCGCTCACAGATCTCCTCGTAGGGCAACTCCTGGAAAAACCGGAGCTGCACCACTTCCCGGAGCTTGGGGGAAAGGCCGTCGAGCGCTCGCAGCAGGCTGGCCCGCGCCTCGCGCTGCTCCAGCAGACGGTCCGGCCCGAGGAGCGCGCTCCCCGGCGTCCGCTCGAGGGGCGTTTCCTCGGGGAGAAGCCGCTGGCGTTCGCGGACCTTCGTCCGGTAGTGGTCGATGCAGTAGTTGCGGGCCACCGAGTTGAGCCACACGGCGAAGTGTGCCCGCGGATCGAAACGGTCCAGTTGGCGGTAGACCCGGACGATGATCTCCTGGGTCAGTTCTTCGGCGTCCTGGTACCGGCCGGTAAAGCGATACGCGAGGGAGAAGAGTCGGCGCCGATGCCGGCCGATGAGGTCGGCCCATGCGGTGTCGGGGTCCAGCTCGCCGGCCCGCAAGGCCTGGATGGTCGCGATGTCCTGGGAGTTGCGAACGTCTTCCGATTCGGGTCCCTCGCTGGAACCGGGGACAACCGGGGTCGGGACGATAGGCGTGAGCTCGGTCAGAGTCTGCTCAGGTCTCGGGAACTTCGGGGCGTCCCGCCGCTACCCAGGCGGTGTACCAGAGGCTCGCGGTGTCGCGCGCCGCGTCGGTCATCAACGCCCCGGTCAACCCACCAAGTTCGTTCCACATACCGTCCATGTAGAACCGGTCGTAGCCGGCGACGCCGCGGCGCGACATGGAGTCGGTGAAGTTGATGTTGTCCACCCAGATGTGCGCCTTGAGCGGCAGGGACCGGATGAACTCGTGCGGCCGGTCGAGATACACGGCGGCAGAATCACGCACCCGCAACTCGTCGGCGAAGATCTCGATGAGCTGGGTGTCGTAGCGGCGGGCCAGACCGTCCTGCTGGGTGGCCTGGCCATCGCCGGCCGCCGAGGTGTTGGGCGGCACCCCGACTTCGCCGACCAGCCAGGCAACATCGCTGGCGCGCTCGAGCACGAGATCGAAGTCGGCCTCCTCGAAGGCTCCGACCAACGCGTCGTACGCCTCGAGGAGCCGCCAGAGGCCATCCCCGTTCTCCGCGATGTCCTCCTCGGAGAAGCGCCTGAGCGCCAGCTCCCGCGTGGCCGGCACGTCCCAGAACGGAAATTCGTCGTACCGCTCGAGAAAGAAGTGCGCCGTGTTCCGGCTGCGCGCCGGGTCGTCGAGCAACTCGTAGAAGGTGTCCTCGCGGTCCTCGAAGAAGTCCTTCAGCGGATCGCGGAGCGAGTCGATCGCCTTTTCGCCGATCTCCCGGTGGCCTTCCGGACCCCAGGAGAGCGCGGGAGCGGTCGAAAGGACCAGGCAGGCAAGGCCTACCAGCGTAAACACCCGGCGCCGCGTGGTTTCCATAGCAGTGAGGCCGACAGTCCCGTGGACGGCCGCGCGAATTCTAGCGAGGGGCGGGGGTCCAGGCGCGGGCCACGGTCAGGACGTCCACCGGCCCGGCTCCGGCCCGGATCAGAGCCCGGACCGCTGCCTCGACGGTGCTTCCGGTGGTGAACACGTCGTCCACCAGCAGGAGGGGCCGGCCGGCGAGCCGCTCCGGCAGCCGCCCCGCCCGGAACGCTCCCCGCACGTTGCGGCGGCGGGCACTCGGGCTCACCAGCGTCTGTGGCGGCCGGGACCGCCGGCGCAACACCCCGCGAACCAGCGGAATCCCGAACTCCCGGGCGACCGGCCGGGCCAGCAGCTCGGCCTGGTTGAAACCGCGGCGCCGCCCCCGCCAGAAGGGCACCGGAACCGCGACTGCCGCGGCCGGGAATGCGCCCGCGGTACCGGCGTCGTGGTCCCGGGGCGCACGCCGGAACGCGGAGACGGCGGGTTTCGCCAGGAGCTCGGCGAGCACCTCCCGACGCCGGAACTTGAGCTCCAGCAGGGCGCGCCGGAACGCGCCCTCGTACGGCGCGGCGGCCACCGCCATGCGGAACGGCCGCCGGCGCGCCCGGCATTCGCCGCAGCGGCCGGGCGGCACGGAGGGCGCGAGGAACAGGCCGCACTTGAGACACGCGGGAACGGCAAGCGGGCGGAGGCAGTCGGCGCACCCGGGGCACGCCGGGCCCGCCAGCGGATCGGCGAGTGGCCCGTCGCAGAGGCAGCAGCACTGCGGAAAGACAAGCTGTCCGAAGGCGCGCCGCCACCGCACCCGAAACGGAGGTTGGGCGGGCACGCGTTCGCGCCGCGGGGCGCCGGAAAGGGCCGGGCCCTACAGGATCCGGTAGTCCGTGACCACACCCGTGGCGCAGAGCCGGACGTAGACGTCCGTGACCATCACCCAGACCAGACTCGCCCAGGCGAAGCCCATGTGACGGAGGTTGAACCAGCTCGTGCACTCGTAGGCGCAGCGGCGTACCGGGCGCCCCGAGAGCCGGTCGAGAAACCCGCCGGCGAGGTGGCGCAAGGAATGACATCCCAAGGTATAGCCGGCGAGCAGCACGGCGTTCAGGGCCATCACCAGGGTTCCGACGCCGAGGCCGAACGAAACCTCACCGGTGACCGGATCGGCGAACCGGGTTGCCCCCCAGACGTAGTAGAGATGCAACCCGATCCAGACCAGCGCGATGTAGAGGAAGTAGCGATGGACGTTCTGGAGGACGAGCGGGAAGCTGTGCTCGCCCCGGTAGGTGTTCCACGGCTTGCCCACGGTGCAGGAGGCCGGGCTCGCCCAGAAGGCCTTGTAGTACGAGCCGCGGTAGTAGTAGCAGGTCAGACGGAGCCCGGCCGGCGCCCAGAACAGGAATACGCCCGGCGCCCAAGGGAGGAACGCCGGCCAGACGGCAGGTTTGGGCCCGAACCAGGCGTGGGGCGTATCGCCGAAGAGCACCGGGACGTGGATCGGCGAAACGTAGTTGCCGAACTCGGCCCCGTGGTGCGTGAACACCGCCCAGGTCGAATAGATGACGAACACGCTCAGGCCGACGAAGACCCCGGTCGGAGTGACCCACCACGGATCGCAGCGTCTCGTGATCCCGAAACTCTGCGGGGCGGGCAGGACACCGCCGAGCTGGGGGAGGGATCGAGCCACGCCGCGAAAAATTCTAGCGGAGGATCGGAGGACCGCCGGCGGGGCGCCCGTCTCCCGTCAGACGACCGGTGTCGACGCGTCCCCGCCCACCGGTACGGGCCGGACCTCCTCCACGTCGAGCCTGATCCCCCCGTAGGTTCCGCACTCCGCGCAACTGTCGCTCCAGTCCGGGAAACGCGTGCCGCACGCGGCGCAGCAGTACTCGGCCGAGAGGGACGGCGCGGCCGAAATCACCTCGCGGGCCCGGATCACGGCTTCGGCGAGGTCGCCGCGGCCCTCGAGGATGCGGGAAAGACGCGCGCCCAGCGCCGGGGCGGCGCCCCGGGGCAGGTTGGCGAACGTCTTGAGGGCGTCGTCCAGCATGTAGAGACGGTCGTAGAGCTTTCCCAGGAGGTATTGGCTGTCGGCGGGGTTTTCGGCGGCGCCGATCGCCCGCTTCCAGACCGAGATCGCGTCCTCCGGACAGGTCCGGTCGAGGTAGTAGTCCTGGAGCGCCGAGAGCGGAGCCGTGGCCCCGGTCTGGTCGAACGCCTTTTGCCAGGTGTCGACGGCCGCCCTTTCGTTGCCGCCCGCGAGGTAGGCCTCCCCGAGACGCACCCAGGCGGGCACCGCTCCCGGATCCTCCTCGAGGATGGCCCGGAACACCCGCGCCGCCTCGGCCGGCTCGCCCTCTTCGAGAAGCTCCTTGCCGTACCGGTGACGGAGCGACAGGGTCCGCTGCTCTTCGGCGGCGCGCGCAGAGGGAGGAACGTGCGATACGAGTTGCTGCTGGACGGAAAGGGCGGCGCGGTTCTCGCCCGCCTCCACCAGGATGTCGCGAAGCCGGGCGAGGGCCGGCGTCGGGGCTTCGGGGTCCTCGGAGATGGTCTTTTCGAGGAGCGCCCGCGCCTGCTCGCGCTCTCCCATCGCCTGCCGGGCCTCCGCCAGCGCGTAGGACACGTCGTGATTCCCACGGTCTTCGGCCAGCGCCTGCTCCAGCGCCTCGGCCGCTTCCCCGGGCCGGCCGAGCCGCATCAGGCACTCGGCCTTGCGGCGGAGGGTCTTGGGATCGGCTCCCGCGTACTCCTGCGCCGCTTCGAGACTGAGGAGCGCCTGCGGCCACCGGCCGGAGGCCATTTCGTCGAGCCCGTCGAGGTACAGCCGCTCACCCTCCTCGAGATCGTGGCGCCCGCGCCGGAGACGCCGCTCGCGAACCAGGCGCCGGACCCGGCCCGCCAGGTCGAAAGCCAGGGCAATCGCGGCCCCGAGACCGACGCCCGCAAACATGACCTTCCACAGTTCCACCCGGATCGGCAGGAAGAACGGCAGGGTGACGGTCACGAACTGCGCATTGGACGCAACGACCACCAGCAGCAGGCCCGCCGTCAACAGGACCGCCACTACGAACAGCAGGGTGCGAATGCCCATCGTGTCTTTCTTGCCGGTCCGATTCTATGGCGTACGCGAAGTGGCGCCGGCGTCCGCGCCGGCGGGCTCCGGAGACCAGCGCGCGGCGTCGCCCCAGAGCTTTTCGAGTTGATACAGCTCCCGGCTCTCCGGCGAGAAGACGTGGACGACGAAGTCCACGTAGTCGGCCAGCAGCCAGCCTGCCGCCGGATACCCCTCGAGATGGATGGGTTTGCGGCCGACCCGCTCCCGGACGCCGCGCTCCACGGCGTCCACGATCGTCGCGCGGCGGCGCTCGCTCGCAGCCGTCGCGATGACGAAGAAGTCGGTAAAACCGGCGAGGCCGCGGAGGTCGAGGACCACCACGTCTTCGGCTTTTTCGAGCTGCGCGACCTCGGCGCTGAGGCGGGCGCAGGACTCGGCGGAGGTATTGGGAACGGAGTCGCTCAACGATAGAGACCCCTCTCGGCGATGCGGGCAGCGACCCGCGGGGGCACGAGGTGATCGACGGGCGTGTGCTGCTTCAGGAGTTCTCGAATCCGGTAGGACTTGGGGTCGGGGAGGTCAATGTCCAGGGTGAGGATACGCGGGGGGATCAACGGTGCGGACAGATCGGCGGTCACCCGGGCCCGGAATCGGCGCGGGAGCACCGTGACCGCCTCCGCGATCGCGCAGCCCGCCCGGCGATGGACCAGGACCGGGTGCCGGTCCAGGAGCTGCTCGTAACGGCTCCAGGTCCGGATCTCCTGAAAGGCGTCGGACCCGACCACGAACAGCACCGCCGCCCCGCCGTCCGGCCGGCCTCGCCCGGCCGCCAACCCGTCGAGGGTGTCGATGGTGAACGACGGCCCCTCGCGCTCGAGTTCGACGGGGCTCGCGAGCAGGCGTTCCCGGCCGGCCACGGCCTCCTCCACGAGTCGAAGCCTCTCCTCGGCTGACAGACGCGGTGTCGCCCGGTGCGGAGGGATCCGCGCCGGCACCAGCCATACGGCTTCCACCCCCACCCGGTCGCGGACGGCCAGGGCGGCGCGGACGTGGCCCCAGTGCGGGGGATCGAACGTCCCGCCGAAGACCGCGATCACCCCGGGCCGCCGGACCGCCTCGTCCGTCACGCGTCGCTCCGTCCGGCGCTGCCGGCCACCCGCGCGCCCAGTTCGGCGACGAGGGCCGCGCAGCCGTCCCCGGTCGCCGCCGAGACGGCGAAGAAGTGCAGGCCGCCCGCCGCCGCCGCCTCCGCGAGGGCCTCGAGACGGGCCTCGTCCGTCAGGATGTCCGTCTTGTTGCCCACCACCATGGCCGGCTTTCCCGGGAGATTGCCGCCGTACTGCGTCACTTCCTGCTGGAGCACCTCGAGATCGGCCTTGGGGACACGCCCCGACGACTCCGAGAGATCGACGAAATAGACCAGGAACGCGGTCCGTGACAGGTGCTTCAGGAACCGGGTCCCCAGTCCGGCCCCCTGGCTCGCCCCGGGAATCAGGCCGGGAAGGTCCGCGACCACGAACTCGGCGTCGTCGCCGAGCCGTACCAGTCCGAGGTTCGGGGTCAGAGTCGTGAACGGGTAGTCCGCGATGCGAGGCTTCGCGGCGCTCACCCGGGCGATGAAGGACGACTTGCCGGCGTTCGGGAAGCCCACCAGCCCCACGTCCGCGAGGAGCCGCAGTTCGAGCCGCACGGTGCGCGCGACTCCGGACTCCCCGGGCTCGGTGCGGCGGGGCGCCTGGTTGGTCGGCGTCCGGAAGACCGCGTTCCCCCGGCCGCCGCGGCCGCCGGGCGCCACCGTGAGCGAGCTTCCATCTTCCACGAGATCGCCGAGGAGCGCGCCGGACTCGTCGTCATAAGCGGCCGTACCCGCCGGCACCCGCAACAGCAGATCCTGCCCCGAGCGGCCCTGCCGGTTGTTCCCCGACCCGTGCCCGCCAGCGTCCGCCCGGTAGCTGGGCCGATAGCGGTACCCCGCCAGCGTGTGGCGTCCCCGGTCCGCGACCAGCACGACGCTCCCGCCGCGTCCGCCGTTGCCGCCGTCGGGTCCGCCCCGGGGAACGAACTTCTCCCGGCGGAAGCTGAGGGCCCCGTTGCCGCCGCGCCCTCCCGACAGCCTCAGTACGACCTCATCAACGAGCATTACTGGTGGGGGAAGCACCCCGCATGTTCGTTGGACAAACGTCGAGCCGATTGTCCCGGATCTGGTTCGTGGGGGGCGCTTCCCCCACCAGGTGATGCCGCGAATCGCTTCGCGATCCGCGCCATCTTTTCCGGGGGGGGGGGGGGGGGGGGGGGGGCCCCCCCCCCCCCCCCCCCCCCCCCCCCCG
>JAJEIY010000060.1 GCA_022828085.1 Acidobacteriota bacterium
GGGGGTCGCTCCCGCGGGGTGGGGGCCCCGCCGTTTTGCCCCCCCGGTCCCCGACCGGCCCGCGGGGGGCCCCCCACCGCCCACGTCGTGACGCCGACCTGCGGGATGGTCCTCTCTTTCGGAGCCGACCGGAAGCGAGGGCACGTGCTTGTCCCGGCGTCCCGTGGGGGCAAACAGCGACACGTCGCCTGCGGCCCTTCGGGCCGCGTGCCGGTCGGAGACCGGCGTTCCAAGCCGTTTCCGCCATTTTCATGCCCGGCGGGGTGCGTAGGAGGACGCGCGCATGGGCGTTTCTCCCGGTGGGGGCCGGAGTTCCAAGCCGTCGCGCCACCTACCCGAAGTCGTCGAAGGCGATGTTCTCCGGCTCGACGCCGAGGCTGTCGAGCATCTGGAGGCAGGCCTTGAGCATCATGGGCGGGCCGCAGAGGTAGTACTCGGCGTCCTCGGGATTCGGGTGGTCCTTCAGGTAGTTGTCGTAGAGGACCTGGTGGATGAAGCCGGTGTAGCCGCTCCAGTTGTCCTCGGGCAGCGGCTCGGAGAGCGCCAGCTTCCAATCGAAGTTCTCGTTCTCGGCGGCGATGGCGTCGAAGTCCTCCTGATAGAACGCCTCCCGGAGGCTCCGGGCGCCGTACCAGAAGGAGACCTTGCGGTCGGTATGCAGGCGCCGGAACTGGTCGAAGATGTGGGAGCGCATCGGCGCCATGCCGGCCCCGCCGCCCACGAAGACCATCTCGTTGTCCGTCTCCTTCGCGAAGAACTCTCCGAAGGGACCCGAGATCGTCACCTCGTCCCCGGGTTTCAGGGCGAAGAGCCACGAGGTCATCTTGCCCGGGGGGACGTCCGGCATCCGGGGCGGCGGCGAGGCGATCCGGACGTTCAGCAGGATGACCCCGCGCTCCTCGGGATAGTTCGCCATCGAGTAGGCCCGCACCACCTCCTCGTCCTCGGCGACCGTGGCCTTGTACTGCCACATGTTGAAACGGTCCCAGTCGTCCCGGTACTCCTCCTCGACGTCGAAGTCCTCGTAGCTCAGCGAGTACGGCGGGCAGTCGATCTGGATGTAACCGCCCGCCCGGAAGGGGACCTCCTCCCCGGCGGGGAGTTCGAGCACCAGCTCCTTGATGAAGGTCGCGACGTTGTGGTTCGAGCGGACCCGGCACGTCCACTGGCGCACGCTGAACAGCTCCGGCGCCACCTCGATCGAGACGTCCTGCTTCACCTTGACCTGGCACGAGAGCCGGACCCCCTCGCGCTCCTCGCCCCGGGTCAGGTGGCTGCGCTCGGTTGGGAGCACGGCGCCTCCGCCGTCCAGCACCTTGAGGGTGCAGACCCCGCAGCTCCCCTTGCCGCCGCACGCCGACGGAATGAAGAGGCCGTTCGCGGCCAGGGTCCCGAGCAGGGTGCCTCCGGCCGGGGTGCAGATGTCGTGTTCCGGGTCGTCGTTGATGCGGATCGTGACCTCGCCGGTCGCGACCAGCCGCTTCCGGGCGTAGAGCAGCACCACCACCAGCGCCAGGATGACCCCGGTGAAGCCGGCGACGCCGAGGAGTACGGTTGTCACTTACAACTGAATCCCGCCGAAGGCCAGGAAGCCGATGGCCATCAGCCCGGTGAGCAGGAAGGTGATGCCGAGCCCGCGCAGCCCGGCCGGGATGTGGTGGTACCGCAGCCGTTCGCGGATCCCGGCGAGGGCGGCGATGGCGAGCAGCCAGCCGACCCCGGACCCGAAGCCGAAGACCGCCGCCTCGGGCAGGGTGAGTCCCCGTTCCACCATCAGGAGCGACGCCCCCAGGATCGCGCAGTTCACCGCGATCAGCGGCAGGAACACGCCGAGGGCGGCGTGGAGCGTGGGGAAGAACCGGTCGAGCGCCATCTCGACGATCTGCACCGTGGCCGCGATCGTCCCGATGAAGGTCAAAAAGCGCAGGAAGGACAGGTCCTGGCCCGTGAGCGAGGCGTGCGCCCAGCCGAGCGCGCCGGGACGGAGCAGGTAGTCGTTGATGGCGTGGTTCAGCGGGACCGTCACGGTGAGGACGAAGACCACGGCCAGCCCCAGGCCGATCGCGGTGCTGACCCGCTTCGAGACGGCGAGGAACGAGCACATCCCGAGGAAGAAGGTCAGGGCCATGTTCTCGACGAAGATCGCCTTGACCGCGATGTTCAGGTAGTCCTGGAGCATCACTCGGCCTCGTTCTGCTCGGGCCGGAAGGTCCGCAGGATCCAGATCAGGAAGCCGATCACGAAGAAGGCGCCCGGCGACAGGCTCATCAGCCCGTTCGGCGTGAACCAGCCGCCCTCGGAAGCGAGCGGCAGCACCGGGATGCCCCAGAAGGTGCCGGCCCCGAACACCTCGCGCGCCGCCCCGACCACCAGCAGGATGGCCGCGTAGCCCATCCCGTTCCCGATCCCGTCGATGAGGCTCTTCAGCGGCGGGTTCTGCATCGCGAACGCCTCCGCGCGGCCCATGATGATGCAGTTCGTGATGATGAGGCCCACGAAGACGCTGAGCTGCTTCGAGATCTCGTAGACGTACGCCTTCAGGATCTGGTCGGTGACGATGACCAGCGAGGCGATGATGGTGAGCTGGACGATGATCCGGATGTTCGTCGGGATCATGTTCCGGAGGAGGCTGACCGACAGGTTGGAAAGCGCGATCACCGCGACCACCGCGGCGCTCATCACCACCGAGGTCTGCATCCCGGTGGTGACCGCGAGGGCCGAACAGATCCCGAGCACCTGGAGCGCGATCGGGTTGTTGTGGATGAGCGGGTCCATCAGGACCCGCCGCGTTTCGGTGGCCATCGCCTAGCCGGCCGCCTCCACGCGCAGCCGCTCCAGGAACGGGCCGAAGCCGTTCTCGGCGAGCCAGAAACGCAGCAGGTTCGTGACCCCGCGGCTGGTCATGGTGGCCCCGGCGAGCCCGTCCACCCGGTGCGGGTCCTCGGCGACCGGCCCCGCGGCCGCCCGCGCCACCTCGATGATCGGCTCCCCGGCGGTTCCGAACACCTGCCGTCCGGGCCAGAGGGCCTTCCAGTTCGGGTTGTCCACCTCGCCGCCGAGGCCGGGGGTCTCCTTGTGCTCGTAGAAGGTGAGCCCGCGGACCGTGTCGAGGTCCGCCTCGAGGGCCAGGTAGCCGTAAAGCACCGACCAGAGCCCCTGCCCGCGCACCGGGAGCACGACCACGTCGAGTTCGCCGCCCGGCTCGACGAGGTACACGACGGACCGCCGCTCCACCCGCCGCACCCGCGCCAGGTTCTCGGGCACCGCCCGTGAGGAGTCCGTGATGCCGGCCTCCACCAGCGGGTCCACGCTCGCCGGGTCCACCTCCGGAAGCTCCGCTCCGGTCTCGAGGTCCACCACCACGGCCCTCACCGCGGCGAAGCGCTCAGCCATGTCGGCGTCGGTGAGTTCCTCTTCCGGATCGGCGAGTCCCGCGGCGAAGAGGACGTTGCGCTGGCGCTCCTGCTCGGCGTTCGCCGCCTGGAGGTCCCGGAGGGCGACCGCCGAGCCGGAGACCATCACCGCGCATACCAGGCACACGGCACCCGCAAACGCCAGGATGTAGCGGGCGGTGGTCACGAAAAAGGCGGACAAATGTTAGCCGCCGGTCCGGCGTCCGGGCGCGCCGAAACGCGGCGCTTGACATACATTGCAGATCAATGCATGCTGTCGTTATGTATCTGACGGAGGCATCCCGGTCTCCTCGTGGGCGAGACCCGCGATGAACATCGGCAAGGACCTGGTCGCGGCCTCCGCGACGCCGCTCGTCCTCGCCATCCTCGCCGAAGGCGACAGCTACGGCTACGCGATCATCCGGCGCGTGGCGGAGCTCTCCGGCGGCGAGCTCCAGTGGACCGACGGCATGCTCTATCCGGTGCTCCACCGCCTCGAGCGGTTCGGCTACGTGGAGGCGCGCTGGGCCACCGCGGAAACCGGACGCCGGCGGCGGTACTACCGCATCACGAGCGAGGGAACGGCGCACCTGGCGGCGCAGCGGCGCCAGTGGCAGGTGGTGGATTCCGCGCTACGAGGCATCTGGACCGGGATGAGGTTCGCCTTCGCGTAGCCCGCGGAGGGATCAGGTGGAGCCCGGGTGACCGAACTCACGGACGCGCTCGAAGCGCAGATCACCCGCTGGCGGACCTGGCTGCGCCGGCAGCCGGCGCTCCGTCCGGAGGACGTGGACGAGCTCGAAGGCCACCTCCGCGACCAGATCGCGGCGCTCCTCGAAGCCGGGCTCGCCGGGGACGAAGCGTTCCTGGTGGCCGTGAAGCGCATGGGACGGCTCGACGCGGTCTCCCGCGAGTTCGCCCGCGAGCACTCCGACCGGCTCTGGAAGCAGCTCGTGGCCGCCCCGGAGGAGGACGCCGCCTCCGGCCGCGCCGCCCGCCGGGAGGTCCCGGTCGTGCTCGGTCTCGCCGTCGCGGCGGCGCTCGCCATTCAGCTTCCCCAGCTTTTCGGCCACCAGTTCGGCGAGGGCGGCTTCTACGCCCTGAACGCCAGCCTCTTCGTCCTGCCCCTCCTTGCCGGGTACTTCGCCTGGAAACGCGGCCTCGACCGCGCGCGCTGCCTCGGGCTGGCGGGGGCGTTCGCCGCCGCCGCGGTGGCCGTGAACCTCGTCCCGTTCGAGCCCGGCGGGCACACCGAGCTGCTGGCGGTGCTGCACCTTCCGATCGCGCTCTGGCTCGTGGTGGGCGCCGCCTACGTCGGCGGACGCTGGTGGGGAAACGTCGCCGGGCGTATGGACTTCGTCCGCTTCTCCGGGGAACTCTTCATCTACTTCGTGCTGATCGCGCTGGGGGGCGGGGTGCTCACCGCGTTCACGATCATCAGCTTCGAGGCGATCGGCCTTGACGTGGAGGGGTCCGCGCAGCGCCTGATCCTCCCGAGCGGGGCGGCGGGCGCGGTCATCGTCGGCGCCTGGCTGGTGGAGGCGAAGCAGAGCGTCATCGAGAACATGGCGCCCGTCCTCACCCGGGTCTTCACCCCGCTGTTCGCCGGCCTGCTGCTCGCCCTGCTCGCCGCGATGGTCTGGACCGGGCGCGGCGTCGGCGTGGAGCGCGAGGTGCTGATCGCCTTCGACCTGCTGCTCGCCGTCGTGCTCGGCCTGCTGCTCTACGCCGTCTCGGCCCGCGACCCGCTGGCTCCGCCCGACCTCTTCGACCGCATCCTGCTCGTGCTGGTGGTGAGCGCGCTCGTCGCCGACGGGGTGGCGCTGGCGGCGATCGCGACGCGCATCTCCGAGTTCGGGTTCAGCCCGAACCGGGTGGCGGCGCTCGGCGAGAACCTCGTGTTGCTGGTAAACCTGGGTTGGTCGGCGTGGCTCTACGCCCGTTTCGTCGCCGGCCGCGGCCCGTTCGCGGCCGTCGAGCGCTGGCAGACCGCCTACCTGCCGGTGTACGCCGCCTGGGCGGCGCTGGTCGTGCTCGGCTTCCCGCCGCTCTTCGGGTTCGCCTGAGGCGGCTCGCGGCCAGCGCGCTCGAACCCTCCGGCCGGACCTCCGGCGGCGGGCCCGCTGCGAGGCCATCCCACCAGCGCCGCGGGCGGCGGCCGGGCCATTCCCGGCCTCGCCCGACGGTCGCCGAATCACCCGCTGAACTTTCGCCGAATCATCCTCTGGATAGTCGCCGAATCACCCGTTATACTGTCGCCGAATCACCCTCCGAAACATCCTCCAGGTTGTGGTTCCCGGGCGGGAACGGCTACCGGATCCGACTATGCAGTACCTGTCGCGCGTCATTGACTCCGAACTGTCGGACCGCCTTCTGGGAGCCGGGGCGGTCGTGATCGAGGGTCCGAGAGCCTGCGGCAAGACTTCGACAGCCCGCCGGTTCGCCGCGAGCGAAGCGCTGCTCGACACCGACGAGAACTCGCGGCGGATGGTGGACGCGGATCCGGCGGAAGCGCTGGCCGGCGCCGTTCCCCGCCTTTTCGACGAATGGCAGGTGGCGCCTTCGATCTGGAACCAGGTGCGGCGGGCGGTCGATGAACGCGGCGCACCGGGCCAGTTCATCCTCACGGGGTCGGCGGTCCCGGCCGACGACATCACGCGCCACACCGGCGCGGGGCGGTTCTCCCGGCTGCGGATGCGCCCCATGTCGCTGTTCGAACTGGGGATTTCCAGCGGCGACAGTTCCCTTGGAGATCTGTTGAACGGTGACACCTCACCCGCGAAGCCATCCGCCATGACGGTCTCGGCGGTCGCGGAAGTCCTGGCTTTCGGAGGATGGCCGGGGAATCTCGGCGCGCCGCCCGAACAAAGACTGCGGGCCAACCGCGATTATCTCGATGAGATTCGCCGCGTTGACCTCCCGCGCGTCGGGGAGAAGGCGCGGGACCCGGTCCGGGTCGGACGGCTGTTGCGCTCGCTGGCGCGAAGCGTCGCCACTCCGGTTTCCGTGTCCCGTCTCGCCTCGGAGACCGGCGGGTCGGACCGCGCCCTGAAGGCGGACACGGCCGCGGACTACCTGGACGCCCTCGAGCGCTTGATGGTGGTGGAGAACCAGCCGGCGTGGTCGCCGCATCTCCGTTCCCGGACAGTGCTCCGCACGACGCCCGTCCGCCACTTCACGGATCCGTCGCTGGCGGTCGCCGCGCTGCGCGCAACCCCGGCGCGGCTCATGGCCGACTTGCGATTCCTCGGTTTTCTCTTCGAATCCCTGGTTATCCGAGACCTCCGCATCTACGCCCAGGCTGCCGATGCCGAGGTCTTCCACTATCGGGAGAAAGAGGGTCTGGAGGTGGACGCCATCGTGGATGCGGGAGACGGGCGGTGGGCGGCATTCGAGGTCAAGCTCGGCCACCGCTGGGTGGACGACGGCGCGGCGAGTCTTCTCCGGCTCCGGGACCGGCTGCGAGGGAATCGGGACGGCTACGGCGAACCCGCGGCGCTCGGAGTGATCCTTCCGGGCGGCGCCGGATACCGCATGCCGAACGGGGTCAGCGTGATCCCGGTGGGGGCGCTCGGACCGTAGCCTGTCAGCCGCCGGCCTCGGGCAACCGGCCAGCGGCCGCGCGGCGGCGGACGTTGCTCCGGAGCGCGAAGTGGTCGATGAGCGGCGCGAAGACGTTCATCAGCAGGATCGAGAGCATCATTCCCTCCGGGTAGGCGGGGTTGACGACCCGGATCAGCACCACCAGGACACCGATGAGGAACCCATACACAACCCGGCCGCCGTCGGTGGAGGGCGCGGTCACCGGCTCGGTGGCCATGAAGACGGTGCCGAAGGCCCAGCCGCCCATGAGGTAGTGCCACCAGAAGGGCACCGCGAAGAAGGGGTTCGTGTCCGAGCCGACGAGGTTCAGGAGCCCGCCCATCAGCAGGGTCCCGGCCGCCACCGCGAGCATGATGCGGAGCGAGCCGATCCCGGTCGCCGCCAGCACCACCGCGCCGAAGAGGCAGGCGAGCACCGAGGTCTCGCCCATCGAGCCGGGGAGGAACCCGATGAACGCGTCCCAGGCGGTGATCCCGGGTCCGCCCGCCGGGTGGAAGGTCTCCGCGAACGCCTCGTTGCCGGTGAGGCTGAAGCGGGCGAGCCAGGTGGCGCCGCTTACGGCGTCCGGTGCGGTGTCGGCGGCGATCCAGATCCGGTCTCCGGTCAGGTCGCTCGGATACGCGAAGAAGAGGAAGGCGCGGGCGGTGAGCGCCGGGTTCAGGATGTTGAAGCCGCTGCCGCCGAAGATCTCCTTGCCGACCACCACCCCGAAGCTGATGCCGAGGGCCACCTGCCAGAGCGGCACGGTGGGCGGCAGGATGAGCGGGAAAAGCATCCCGGTCACCAGGAATCCCTCGCTCACCTCGTGGCGCCGGATGATCGCGAAGAGCATCTCCCAGGCGCCGCCGACCGCGAAGGTGACGATCAGCACCGGGAGGTACCAGAGCCCGCCGTGGATGACGGCGGCCAGCACGCTGTCGGGGGAGAACCCGATTCCGAGCGCCTCGATGACCGCGGTGCGCCAGCCGGGCAGCGGCGTCGCGCCGTGGGAGATGGCGAGGTTCGCCTGGAGGCCGGTGTTGTAAAAGGCCATCGCCACCGTCCCCGCCAGCGCGATGACCACGGTGAACATGAGGCGCTTCATGTCCAGGCGGTCGCGGCCGTGCGAGGGCCCGGCGGTGGTCTTCCCCGGGGTGTAGAGGAAGGTGTCCTGGGCGTCCCAGAGGGGCCAGAGGCGGTGGAGGGGTCCTCCCTTCTCGAACGGCGCGCCGAAGCGGTCGAGGAGGCCGCGGAGCATCAGCCTTCCTTCTCGAGGGTGTCGAGCACGCGCCGGAGTGCCGGGCCGTAGTCGTTCTTGGCGGGACACGCGAAGGTCAGCAGGCCCACGTCCTCCTCGATGAGTTCGAGCGCGCCCAGTTCCTCCGCCCGCTCGATGTCCTCCATCAGCAGGGCGCGGCACAGCATCGCCGCCGGGATGTCGAAGGCCATCACCCGGTCGTAGGTCCCGATGGGCACGATGGCGCGGCGGGAGCCGTTCGTCCCGGTGGTGATGCGGCGGGGCCTCGCCGGCAGCAGGGTCGAGAGATACGCGCGGCTCACCGAGACCGCTCCCGCGCCGGGCGCGAGCCAGCCCAGGAGACGCCGGCGGCGGTCCTCCTCGAGCACCGTCACCTGGCGGTGGTAGCGGCCGAGATAGCCCGTCACGTCGTCCGCGGCGGTCCGTCCCGAGAGGAGGGACCCGGAAATGACCCGGCGCTCGCCCGGGTCGCGACCGGGCGCGGGTTCGGGCGCGGCGAACCCGGTGAGCAAGGCGCCGATCGGCATGCGCAGCAGGCCGGGGCGGCGGACCGGCGGGCCTCCGAGCGCCACCACCCGGAGCGCGTCGCCGGCGCCGGTCCGGAACAGGCCGCCAATGGAGGCCAGATCCTGGGCGTCGAGGTGCCACGACTCCTGGCCGCGGCGGACGGGCGCCAGCCGGTGGATGTGCAGGCCCGCCGTCCCGGCGGGATGGGGCCCCCGGAACTCCTCGTGGCGGGCCCTGCCGCTTTCGTCCACCGGCAGGCGCCGGCCGGCCCGCGAGCAGACAAAGACCGGCCCGCCGGTGAGGCGGGAAAGGGCCGCCAGCCCCCACTCGAGATCCGTCTCTCGGCCCTGGACCGCAGTCACCGGATCGGGGGCGAGCGGAGCGGAATCCATCGCGGTCACGAAGATCGCGCGGGGCCGGGACGCCGGATCGGCGACCCGGCCGAAGGGGCGGGTCCGGATCGCCGTCCACTCGCCGGAGTCGAGCAGGAGTTCCCGGACCGCGTCATCGGTCAGCGCATCCGGGTGGCGGCCGGACCAGCCGGACGGCGCGTGCCCCGCGCTTCCGCCGGCGGAGCGCTCGTCGGGATTCACCTCGATCACCAGCGAGAGGAAGGCCCGACGCTCTCCCCGGTGCACCGCGGCGACCCGTCCACCGAGCGGGGCGGTGAACCGGACGCCGGGAGTCTTCTTGTCCTCGAAGAGGAGGTCGCCCCGGGAGACGGAGTCGCCCTCCCGGACCCGCATGGTGGGCCGCATGCCCGGGTAGTCGGCCCCGAGCAGCGCCACCCGGGCCGGCACCCGGAGTTCATCGGCCCGCGCGTCCCCCGCGGGAGCCCCCTGGAGCCGTACGTCGAACCCGCGGCGTACGGTGTGGAGACTCATCGGAGCGTGTTCAGAGGGGGCATGGACCGGGATCCCGGCGGTAGAACTGGAGGGGCGGGATCCGAGAAAGGCCGGAGCCGCTTTTCATCCGTCTCTGGGCAACCGGGAATTCTCGCACAAGGAACGGATCAGGGAGCGCCGGTCCGGCCGCCGCTCACCACGCCAGGATCGCGCAACGGCTTGGAGCGCCGGCCTCCGGCCGGCACAGCCCGCCGCAGGCGGGCGGAGTCGCGTATGGCCAGTCTGCGGAATGGCACGGATCAAGGACAGCACCCGCCGTTGTTGATCACCCGTGAGACACAAAACCACTTGTGGATCACTTTCCGCCGTAAGTGAGACACAACGAGCGTTGTGGATCACCGGTGAGACACAACACCGTTTGTGGATCACTTTTGGCCGAAAGTGAGCCGCAACGTTCGTTCCGGACCGCCGGTGAGCCACAAAGCCGGCCGCGCCGGAACCTCTACGACCCGCCGCCGGGCCTCGGGATCTTCAGTTCCTCCCAGAGCCAGGCGGTGTCGAAGGGTTGCCGGCCGGTCTGCGCCGCCTGGCGCGCCTCGCCGTTTTCGATTTCCTTGAGCCACTCCACCACCGCGGCGCGGCCCTTCCGGCTCTTCGCCGCTTTCCGGGGAGTGACGTTCCCGAGCATGGGAATGGGCTCGTCCAGGACCCGCCGGTAGTGCTCCTCGAAGTGGGCGCGGAGCACCGCCTCGGCGACCTCCGGCGGGATGTCGAGGTCCCGCGGCGCCGGCGGCCCTTCCTCGACGGACTCCCCGAGCTGCTTCGCGGGGTCCTCGTGCGCGGTCAACGGAGTTCCCAGGAGCGCCCCGAGTTTCGAGACGATGAGGTCCCGGCCTCTCTCGGCGCGCTCGACGGAGTTCACCCGGAGCAGGAGGACGCCGCCGGTGATCTCCGCCTGCCCGAGCGTGAGGTGACCCGTTCCGGCCTCGGGGTCGTTTCCGGCGAGGCTCTCCGGAAGTTCGAGGCGAGGCAGTTCGCGGCCCCGCCACGACCACCGGAGTTCGCCGCCGTCGTCCCGGTCGAACTCCGGAACGCCGTCGAGCGCGGCGGCGACGTCCGTGTCGCTGCCCGCGATCGGGAACCGGACCGTGGACGGGACCAGGGCCTCGCCGTCGGTGTTCTCCAGTCCGCCGAGCCCGGCTTCCGCCTGTTCGACGTGCCAGGTCACGAACCGGCTGGTGAAGAAGGTCGCGCCCATGGGGCTCCGCAGCAGGAATTCACGAGCGTCCAGGTCGCTGATGTCCACCTTCTTGCCCTCTTTCCGAGCCGCCTTGCGGAGCCGCTTCGGGAGGCCCTTCGTGACCTCGATCACGTCTTCCATGGTCGTCCGGACCAGTTCGCGCGGAAAGGGAAGGACGCCGACGGTGAAGCGCCGGGTCCGGCCGGACCCCACCAATCGGCCCACGAAACAGTCCCAGACGTTCATCACCTCGGACGCCAGGCGGTCGGGCACCCGCTCGGGATCGATGTCCCGGACCAGGTCCCGAACCGTCACCGCGCGCCCGGGCTCGAGAGTCACGACCTCGTAGAGCGAAGGCGACGAGTCCCGAACCGCCCGCAGGTAGCTCGCCGCGTGCTTCTTCTCGAGCCATCCCCGGCGGGCGAGGTACTCGTCCACCGCGTTCCGCTCGTTTTCTTCGCCGAAACGGGCGGTGAGGAAGTCCTCCATGACGGCGGTGAGCACGTCGGGAGTGGCCGGCCCCAGGCGCTCGAACAGCTCGTCGTCCGGCAGCTCCAGATCGTCCATCAGGGGCCCGAAATGCGCGCCGAACACCTCCGCCCGGAAATCCCCCCACTCTTCGTGGTCCCCCGCCCACTCCACCAGTCTGGCGAGCGTCCGTTCGTCGGAGGGGTTCGGCACGAGGATCTCCTCGGACAGGGCCTGCGGGGCGTCCGCCGGCGAGACTAGCAGCCTCCACGCGGGATGCCGCCGGCCACGGATCGCCGGCCGGGCCGCTATTCCTCGTAGTAACCGGACGCGAAGACCAGGTTGCCGTGGCGCCGGGCGAAGGTGTGCTTCACCTGCTGCTCGCCCCCCGCCGCCGGGTTCGGCTGCCAGTAGGTCACCCACACGCCCTCCTCGGTCGCCTGCGCGAGCTTCGGAGCGAAGAAGTGGCCCTTGATGTCCGTGCCGTTCTCCGGGTCGTAGGCGTCGAGGCCGAGCTGGTCCGGCGCCGGGGCGATCGCCACCAGGATCCCGTCCGCGTCGATGATGAAGGCGTACCACGATCCCAGCCAGCTCGCGTCGGTGTTGTGGAAGGCGACGGCGGCGTCCTCCCCGAAGGCGTCGGCGTACCGGGTCGCCATCTCCACGACCCCGACGGCGCGGGCGGCGGGGTCGTCCACCACGTCCCCGGACTCGTACCAGCCGCTGACGATCCAGTGGCCCGCTTCGAACTGCGCCCACGAGTGTTTGGTGCCCTGCTCGCCGGTTGCCGGGTTCAGGAAGGCGTAGTCCACCCACCCCCCTTCCGGCGGCAGGGTCAGCAGTTCGGCGCCGAACGGCTTCCCGGTCACGTCCACCCCGAGCGCCCCGAGGTTGCTCTTCCCCACCAGCGCGGGGTTCTCCCCGTGGCTCACCACGACCGTCGCGGCGTCGAGGAAAGCCACGTACCACGGGCCGCTCGTGGAGGCGGGCGTGGCATAGAAATCGAGCGCCGCCTCGAGTCCGCGCTCACGGACCCAGCCGACGGCCTGCCGGACCACCCCCTGCGTCTGGGCTTCCATGCTCGAGTCGGTGGGCGCGCCCTCGTACCAGCCCGAGGCGAACACGGTCCCGTCGCGGCGGACCGCCCAGGTGTGCTTGATCCCCTCGTCGCCGGTGGCGGGGTTGAAGTAGTTGTAGTCCACCCAGACGCCGTCCTCGGTCGCCGCCGCCAGCGCGGGACCGAAGACGTTGCCGGCGGAGTCCACCCCGAGCGGTCCGAGGACGCTGGCGCCGAGGTTCTCGGGCACCGTCGCGTGCGCGACGATCACGCCCTCCGCGTCCATGACGAACACGTACCAGGATTCGTCAACGCTCGCCGGGTCGTTGTAGGCCGCGAGCGCCGCGTCCAGCCCTTCCGCCTCGAAGAGATCCACGGCCCGCTGCACGAAGGCCTGGGTAAAGCCGGCCGGGTCGTCCTTCGACGGCGGCGGCGGCGCGGGGGCCGGGGCGGGAGCGGGGACCGGCGCCGGAGTCGTCGGCGCATCGGAGCCGCCATCGCAACCGGCGAGCGCCGCGGCGAGGGCGAGGCCGGCAAAGCGGCGGGCGGAAGCCGCCGGTCCCACCCCGAGTCTGATGTTCCCCATGGGACATCCTCCTTACATGTCTCGGGATTCTGGACACGGGCAGCGCCGCCGCGCAAAGAACACCGGCCGCACGGGGCTCCGCCCGGCCCGGATGGCCTGCCGGCTTGGAACGCCGGCCTCCGGCCGGCACCGCGGCCAAAGGCCGCGAACACCGCGCCCATCCGGGTCCAGGGCGCATCCTCCGGCGCACAGATGGTTCCCACTGTCCGTCTCCAGGCCCGACACGGTGCGCAAGAGTTGGTGTCTCCAGACCGAGACTCCAAGAACGTCTCCCACACCACCGGCAGACACCGTTACTGCGACATGTTCCGAGCCCGCCGGATCCGCCAGAGCGACATGTTCGCCCGGGAGACGCCGCTACTGCGACATGTAACTGGCCCGCCGGCCCCCGCTCCAGCGACATGTTCCTCGCTGACGACCGGCTCCCGCGACATGTGACTGGGCCACCGACCCGCTAGAGCGACATGTGCGCCCGGCGGACACAGCTACTGCGACATGTTCCGAAGCCACCGAATCGGCTCGAGCGACATGTGCCTCTGGGAGACGTGGCTACTGCGACATGTTCCGAGGCCGCCGAGCCCGCCAGAGCGACATGTTCCTCACTGACAACCGGCTACTGCGATATGTGCAGAAGCCGCCGAATCCGCCAGCGCGACATGTTCCACGGGCAGACGCTGCGCGCCTACGTCCACCGCTGATTCAGAGGTACTTCGTGCCGCTCCATTCCGGAGCCTGCTGGTTCTGGCTCAGCCGCAACCGTTGCAACTCAAGGGCGGAATAGCAGCCATCGAGATCGGTCTCGGCGGCGAGAATGCCCGGCAGGCTGACCGCGGCCTCCAGCATGAAACGCTCGGCCAGCGGGTGGTCCGGATCGGCCCGGTACGCATCGTGCCACCAGCCGAGAATCCGGTCGTGCGCGGCCCTGAGCAGCCGGTCCGACGGCAGGCGGTCGCGCTTCTCGTGCCGATTGACCTTTCGGTGCGTGGGCAACAGGTTCCAGAGATCTCCGCAGGGCCACACGGCCCACGGAAAACAGTGGTCCACGTCGAGGTTGTCCACGGACAGATCCTTTCCGCTCCACACGCAACGGAGAGGCTGTTGCTCGAGCAACCGCTTGGCCTGGTCCCGCGCAAGGCTCACGTCGCGGGCGGGATCCTCCCAGGTCATGGCCGCAGCGAGCCGGGCGTCATCAACGTGACGCAGGCGTCCCTGGCTCTCGGCGTAGGATCGCGTCACCCGCTTCCATTCAGCGATGATCGCGGGTTCGATCCACGCGGCGAAACGCTGCGCAGCCAGCCACAGATGGATCGGCACCCGCATCGTTCCGAAGCTGGCGAGGTACGGCTCATCCAGCCGCACGGCACCCGGATACCGCCCTGCCGTGCGGGTATCCACGGGAAGGATTCGTTCCGCCGCGTTGGGATACGTCATGTAGCGCGACGGCATGTTGCGAATCGTGCTCGCGATGTCCCTGAGTGCGTGGTGGAGCGCCTGGCCACCGACGCCCGTGAACCGGGAGCCCACGCGCAAGTCGCGATCCGACAGATCTGCAAGCCGCCCGAAAGCCTCTCTGGCGAATCCGAGCCGGTCGCCACCATGAGAATTCTGTGGGCTCTGGGGCATGTTGGCCGCCAGCAGCGGCTTGTAGAGCCGAAGCCACGTCAAGGCAACCAAGCCCATCGGGATCTCGACGTGCTCGCCGTCCGACAGGGACGCGAGCCCCCCGTAGCCGTCGGCAATGCGGCACAGCACGCGCAGCAGGCCGAGCTTGTACGTGGAACTCTTGTCATCGTTCAGGATGACGTGACGCAACAGCGGCAGCGCACCGGTGCCGTCGTCCGGCAGCCGGATCGCCAGTTGTTCCCAACGGATCTCGCGGCGGCCGAGTTGGTCATCGGCCGTGGTCTCCCGTTCGACAAACGCCCCATGATCCCGGGCGAGGCTTTTGATCTCCGCCGCAGAAACCGGATGGAACCCGCGTTCCGCGGCGGCGGGACCGCGACGCAGCGTGATGGCCAACACGCCCCCCGGCTTGAGCAGCGTGATCAGCTTCCTGAACGCTCTCGTCCGCTCCGATGGAGCGACGTGCATCCAGACCGCGCTGACCAGGATGACGTCGAAGGCAAGACCCGTCCGAAACGTGCGCTTGAGACCCGGCAGCGAGTCGGAGATCCACTGGATGCGAGGAACGTCATGCCGTTCGCGCGCGATTGTCTGGAGCCGGTACGACGGTTCGACCGCTATGACGTGGTGGCCCTTGTAGGCCAACCAAGCTGCGTCGCGACCGCTGCCGGCCCCGACGTCAAGGACGGTCGCTGGCTGCGAAGGCAACAGATCCGTCAGCCAGTGGTGAACCTCCTCCGGGGAGACGCCCTCGTAGCGATCCGCCAGCGTCTCGGCGTGAGCGTCGTACCAAGCGATCTCGTCGGACAATGTTCGATTGTGCCGGCCCGCGCGGTGCTGCCGGGCGGCCACCGGTTGCGATGACATGGTACGTCCGCGGCCGGTGAAGGAGGCCCGTCGGGCTCCCGGCGACTGGCAGACGGCAAGGAGATCCCTGCCACTGTGACCGACTCTGGTGTTATATTGGAATATAACTTCTGGAGACACGCATGCACACCACCACTCTGCGCAAAGTCGGCGGCTCGGTCATGTTGGCGGTGCCTCCGGCGCTTCTCGACGTTCTGGAACTCCGGGCCGGCGCCAATGTGCGCATCGGGATCGAGGACGGTCGGCTGGTTGTCGCGATGCGGCCACGCCCCCGCTACACACTCGAGGAACTGCTGGCCCAGTGCGACGAAAACGCTGCCGACGATGCGGATCGCGCGTGGCTTGAGGCCCAGCCCGTCGGCAAAGAACTGCTGTAATGCGGCGTGGCGACGTTTGGCTGGTCAGTCTTGACCCCACAGCGAGCAAGGAACAGCGGGGAACGCGGCCCGTGGTGGTCGTCTCCCCGCAACCCTTCAACGAGTTGACCGGAGCGCCCGTTGTCCTGCCGATCACCACCGGCGGGAGCTTCGCGCGCCGGCGGGGCTTCGCGGTCTCGCTCGCCGAGGCCGGCACCCGCACTGTCGGGGTGATCCGCTGTGATCAGCCGCGCGCCCTCGACTTGGCGGCCCGACACGGGAGGCGCCTCGAATCCCTCCCGGAGCCGATCATGGACGAGGTGCTCGCGCGCCTCGCCGCGATTCTGGCGTAACAGGCTTCGCGGCCACGGTCGTTCGTGGCCCGATTGATGGGGCTCGCCATGCGGCGCAAGGGCGGCGTGCGTTTCGTCCGCCGGTGGCGGACGATGCCGGTCAGAGGCCCCCACCGGGAGGACTGGCCAGCGCTCCGAGCCGTCAGGAGTCCCGGAGGCGGTGGAGGAAGTCGGCGACGCTGGTGGCGTTGAGGGCGGCGGCGGCCACTGCGGCCGGGGAGGCCTGGGCGAGCGTCGTCCGGTCGGCGGCGGGCAGGTCAGCGGGGAAGGCGGCGGAAACCGCGAGACCCCGGAGCAGCAGAAGCTCGCGCACCGTGTCGGATCGTCCCTCGGCGCGGTGCTCCCGGAGGAGGGGGTCGTCGTCCGGGCCCGTTCCGTCCCGTAGCCCGAGCGCCCGGCCCACCCGGGACGCCAGCGCCGCCGTCTCCGGGGACGGGGTCCGCTCGTTCAGCACCCGGTGCGCCTCCTCCGCCAGGAGCCGGGGAAACGCCCGGCTCTCCGCGCTCTCCCGATACGCGCCCGACTCCAGCAGGTGGATGGTCAGTCCCGGCTTCCGGCCCCGCGGACGGCCCTCCGTATACGCCTCCGGAACCTCGACCCACACCTCTGGAAACCCCCAGTCCGCATACGCCAGCAGCTTGTTCCGCCGTACGTCCGTCGTGTTGTCCACCTCCAGCACCACGTCCGGGTGCTCCTGGTCCGAACCCCACTCGTAGCTCGATTCGATCCGCTCCTCCCGCTCGGGGTCGAGGAACACCATCTCGTCCGGGTGCATCGCGCGCACGTGCCGCCGGTCCGCGTCCAGCAGGCGGAGCCGCGCTCCGCGTCCGAGTTCGATCGGGGAGCCCCGCACCATCGCCACCTGCTGCACGAATCTCCCGAACCGCGCCAGCGGTTTCTCGTGCGGGGCGTCGGGACCGTCCGCCATCCGCCAGACGCGGCCCGCCTCGACATCGAACATCTCGACCCTCGCGTCGTCGTCGAGCGCTTCGTACTCGGCGAGCGTCATCCGGCAGGAGGTGCAACCGATGAACTCCAGCTCCGACACCGGCAGCCATCTCGACCTCCGCGCCCGCGCCACCGCCGGGGCCGTCGCCTCGTCCACTGCCGGTCTCACCGCTACGCCACTCGCCATCCCCGGAATCTAGAGCGAATCGCCTGCGGAGCCAGGCGGATCGGCCGAGTCGGCGTCCGAGGGGCGCCCAGCGGCGTCCGGAGCGTCGGCGTCCGCCTGAATCCGCAGGATGCCCTCGATGCGGGCCACCCGGCGATCGAGGTTGTCGAGTCGCTCCTCCATCCGGTCCATGCGCGCCTCGAGCCGATCCATCCGAGCTTCCAGCCGCAGGAACGCAAACGCCCCGATCCCGAGGATCAGCGTCGTTTGCGCCGCCATCAGCGAGACCAGGAGCGCCCAGTCTCTTCGTTTCATCATCCCTCCCGGCGGCTCCGGCGGCCGCGACTCTTTCAGGTTCATGAGATTGCCAAGCTCAAGGTGTTTCCCGTCAAGGTCGCGGTCGGGAGCCATCCCGACCCGCGCCCGGAGTGTAGCGCGCGCGACCCCCGGCCCCGCCGGAACAACTCGCGTAGTTTCAGGTGGTTAGCGGTGCTGTCGTGTGACACCGCCGTGACACGGTGCGGGCGGCATCCACCGGGCCTTTCGTGTGGGACGCAGGGTCACGGGCGCGGGTTTCGCGCTCCCGCGCGATGCCGACCGGAGGTCGGCGCTCCAAGCCGGGGGCGCAACACGCGCCGGTTGGTGTTGCGCGGCTTTGCAGCCACGCCCTTTCGCGCCGGAATAGGCCGGAGCGGCGATACTTCCCCGTTCCGGCGTCAGCCCCGATGAGTTACCTCGACCTGCGATCCGATCTGTTCCAGCGCGCCTTTCAGGGCGCCGTCCCCTACGGCGACTACCTCACGACCGGGAACGACCGGGAACGGGCCGCGTGGGCGCGGGCCGAAGCGGCCCTACCGGCGCTGCCGGACGATGCCGGAACCCGGCTCGATCCGGCCGGCCGGATCGTGAACGTGCTGTGTCTGAGCGGGATCTGGTGCGGGGACTGCGTCCGGTCGGTGCCGGTCGTGGCCCGGCTGGCGGAGGCGGCGGGTCCGTCCGTCGATTTCCGGCTGGTGGATCGGGATGCGATCCCGGAACTTCGGGACGAGCTGCGCGTTCTGGGAGCCATGCGGGTCCCGATGGTGGTCTTCCTGACCGAGGACTTCCACGAGATCGGGCGCTACGGGGACCGGCCGCTGACCGTTTATCGCGACAAGGCCGTGACCGAGCTGGGAGCCGCCTGTCCGCTTCCCGGGTCGGCGGACGGCGGGGCGCTGGCCGCCGAGACGGATGAGTGGCTGGACGTGTTCGAGCGGATGATCCTGATGGCGCGGCTGGCGCCGCCGCTGCGGGCACGGCACGGGGATTGACGGGGTAGCGTTCCCGTCGTGCAGCAGTTTGACGGAGTGAGGTTCGCTGCGCTGCGCGCAGCGGTGCCGGTCGGAGACCGGCGTTCCAAGCCGGGGCGTCCTTCTTCACTCGCTGCGTTACGACGTGCGCGGTGCGGAGCCCCGCGCGTGCCGGTCGGAGACCGGCGTTCCAGGCCGGGGGCGCCATTTGACCGCGTGATCGCCTGATGCTGGACATGTGGCGGCGGGTGCTGCCGTACCTCGCACCGTACAAGAGGCGGCTCGCCGTCGGGTTCGCCGCGCTGGTGCTCTGCCGGGTGTTCTTCCTGGTCGTGCCGCAGGTGCTGGAGCGGGCGGTGGACGCGCTCGAGGCCGGCGCCACCAGCGAGATGTGGACCTACGGCGGGTTCATCGTGATCGCCGCCGGGGGGTCAGCCGTTTTCAGGTACTTCATGCGGTGGTACCTGATCGGGGTCTCGCGATTCGCCGAGTACGACCTGCGGCGGGACTTCTATCTCCACCTGCAGCGGCTGCCGGCGGCCTTCTACGCCCGCTTCCGGGTCGGGGACATCCTGTCTCGCGGCGCCCAGGACATGAACGCCGTGCGGATGGTGCTCGGGCCCGGGCTCATGTATCCGGTGGAGACGGTGTTCACCACCGTGGGCTGTTTCGCCTTCATGCTGGCGATCAGCCCGCGCCTGACGCTGGTGGCGCTCGCGGTGATGCCGGTGGTCTCCATCCTGATGAAGATCCTCGGCGAGAAGATCTTCCGGCGCTCCGAGGTGGTGCAGGCCAAGATGGCCGACATCTCGGCCGTCGTCCAGGAGAACGCGGCGGCGGCGCGGCTCGTCCGCGCCTTCGTCCAGGAGGACGCCCAGCGCAAGGTCTTCGGCAAGGAGAACGAGGCCTACGCGGCGCGGAGCATGGAACTCGTCGCGGTGAGCGCGGCGCTCTTCCCGCTGCTGCTGGCCCTGATCGGGATGGGGCTCGCCGGGTCGCTGGTCCTCGGAGGGCGCATGGTCATCGGCGGGGCGATCTCCCTCGGCGAGCTGGTGGCCTTCCTCTTCTACTACGGCTACCTCACCTGGCCGATGATCGCCATCGGCTGGGTGGTGAACATCCACCAGCGCGGCGCCGCCTCCATGAAGCGGCTGGCGGTGATCCTCGACGCCGAGCCGCTTCCCGCGCCGCCGGCCGTCCCCGAAGCAAGCTACGCGGACCGTCCCGCCGCCGGCATCGAGTTCCGGGACGTCCGCTTCGCCTACCCCTCCGCCGCCCGGAACGGCGCCGCCAGCTCCAACGGGGCCCAGCCGCGGCCGGTGCTTTCGGATTTCAACCTGCGCATCGAGCCCGGCCAGACCGTGGCGCTCGTCGGCAGGACGGGCAGCGGGAAGAGCACGGTGGCGCGGCTCATCCCGCGCATCTACGACGCCCAGCGGGGCTCGATCCGGATCGACGGGCGCGACGTCCGCGAGATCCCGCTCGGCGAACTGCGGCGCGACATCGGGTTCGTTCCCCAGGACAGCTTCCTCTTCTCCATGACCCTGCGCGACAACCTCGCCTTCGGCGACGACGACGCGCCTCCCGACGAGGTCCACCGGGTGGCGGAGGAAGCCGGGCTCGCCGGCGACATCGAGGAGTTCGCGGACGGCTACGAAACCATGGTGGGGGAACGGGGAATCACCCTCTCCGGCGGCCAGCGGCAGCGCGCCGCGATCGCCCGCGCCCTGCTCCTGGACAGCCGGATCCTGGTGTTCGACGACGTCCTGAGCGCGGTGGACTCGGAGACCGAGTCGCGGATCCTGGGCGCGGTGCGCCGGGCGTCGTGCGACCGCACCACCGTCATCGTGGCCCACCGGCTGAGCACGGTGAAGGACGCGGACGTCATCTACCTGCTCGATGCCGACGAGACGGGCGCCACCCGGGTCGTCGAGAGCGGCACGCACGACGACCTGGTCGCCGCCGGCGGGCTCTACGCCGGCATGTACCGGCGGCAGATGCTGGAAGAGGAGCTCTCGCGGCTGTGAGCGGCGGACCTTCGAACGGCAGGGATGCGGGCCGGGGGCTGCTCCGGCGGATGCTGCCCTACCTGCTCCCCTACTGGCCGTTCGTCTCGCTCGCGGTGCTGCTCGTCCTGATCGGCACCGCCGCGCAACTGGCAGGGCCGTACCTCACCCGCATCGCGCTCGACGACTACATCGCCGCCGGGGACATGGAGGGGCTCTTCGGACTCCTCGGCATCTACGCGGTGATCCTCGCGGTCGGCTTCGGGGGCGCCTACGGACAGGCGTGGATCGTGAACCTGTTCGGCCAGCGGGTGATGCGGGACATCCGCCGCGACGTCTTCGACCACATCCAGAAGCTCCACACCGGCTGGTTCGACCGCCACCCGATCGGCAAGGTGGTGACCCGGGCCACCAGCGACGTGGACGCCCTGAACGAACTGTTGAGCTCGGGCGTGGTGATGATCATCACCGACGTGGTCCTGCTGGTGGGGATCATGGCGGTGCTCATCTGGATGAACCCCGCGCTCGCGCTCGTGACCTTCGGGGCGGTGCCGGCGCTCTTCATCGCGGGCTGGATCTTCCGGCGCAAGATCCGTCCCGCCTTCCGCCGGGTGCGGGCGGCGGTCGCCTCGGTGAACGCCTTCATCCAGGAGACGCTGACCGGCATGGAGGTGCTGCAGCTCTTCCGGCAGGAGCGGCGCCGGGCGTGGGAGTACCGGAAGCTCAACCGGGAGCACACCGACGCGCATCTCGACACGGTGATGTGCTTTTCGGTGTTCTACCCGGTGGTGGAGATGATCACCGCGATCACGGTGGCGCTGATCGTCGGCTACGGAGGCTCCCGGATCGGCGCCGGCGAACTCACCGTCGGCGCGCTGGTCGCGTTCCTGATGTATTCGGAGATGTTCTTCCGTCCCATCCGGGACCTGACGGAGAAGTTCAACATCCTGCAGGGCGCCATGGCCGCCTCGGAGCGCATCGTCGAGCTCCTCGACACCGAACCGGGAATCGGGGACGCGCCGGCCGCGCGCCTCCCCGGGCACCGTCACGGGGCGCTCCGTCTCGACGGCGTTTCGTTCGCCTACAACGAGGACGAATGGGTGCTGCGCGACATCGACCTCCAGATCGCGCCCGGTGAGACGGTGGCCCTCGTCGGGCACACGGGATCGGGCAAGACGACCCTCGCCGCCCTGCTGCTCCGGCTCTACGACGTCCAGCAGGGGCGCGTGATGGTGGACGGCCTCGACGTGCGCGACTGGCGGGTGCCGCACCTGCGCCGCCAGTTCTCCATGGTGCAGCAGGACGTCCACCTGTTCTCCGGCACTGTGCTCGACAACATCCGGCTCGGGGACGAGACCATCACCGAGGAGGACGCCCGCCGGGCGGCCGAGGCCGCCGAGGTGACCGCCTGGGCGCGGAACCTGCCCGACGGGCTCGACACCCAGCTCGGTGAACGCGGCGGCGGCCTCTCGCAGGGCCAGCGGCAACTCGTCGGCATCGCCCGCGCCATGGCCCGCACCTCGCGGGTCCTGGTGCTCGACGAGGCGACCTCCAGCGTGGACACCGAGACCGAGCGCGCCGTCCAGACCGCGCTCGGCCGGGTGATCGAGAACCGCACCAGCCTGGTGATCGCGCACCGGCTCTCCACCATCCGGGGCGCCGACCGCATCGTCGTGCTCCACCGGGGAAGGATCCGCGAGACCGGCACCCACGAGGAGCTGCTGGCCGAAGGCGGCATCTACCGCCGCCTCTACGAGCTGCAGTTCGCGGAAGAGGCCGTCCTCGCCGCCGGCTGATAGGAGCCGGCAGGGCGTGAAATGGCGAGGTGAAAGGGCAACTGGCCAGTTGCGGCGAAAATGCAGCCCGAAAGGCAGAAACGGCTTGGAACGCCGACCTCCGGTCGGCACGCGGCCCGGAGGGCCGCAACCACGTACCGCCCCCGGGCCAGATGGTTCTGCCAGACGGCGTCGCGCCATCCCTGCGTCAGCGAGCACGCGTTCGCCCGCCTCCGGCGGGCGGTGCCGACCGGAGGTCGGCGTTCCAAGCCGCTCCGCCGTCAGGTCGTGAATGGCGAGCTATCGAATGACCCGCTTCACGGGCTGATAATTCCCGGGCCATGACCGAGCCGCTGACCCTCGACCAGGCCGGGGTGCTGGAGGTGCTGCCGCACCGCGAGCCGTTCCTTTTCCTGCACGGCGTCTCGGACCTCGTGCCGGGCCAGCGCGCGCGGGGTTTCGTGAGCGTGCCGGCCGACCACCCCTACACCTTCGGCCAGCCGCACGTCCCGGCGGGGCTCCTCATCGAGGCGATGGCCCAGCTCGGCGGCATCGCGGTGCTCTACGAACGGCGCGACGAGGACATCGTGGCGCTCTTCCGCTCGGTGGCCGATTTCACGATGGAACGGACGGTGGACTTCGGGGAGCGCATCGATCTCTTCGCCGAGGTCGGACGCATCCGGGGACCCTTCGCCGAGGTGACGACATCGGCGAGCGCCGGTGGAGCGCCGGTCGCCTCCGCGACCCTCGCCTTCGCGCTGCCGCGATAACGAGCGGCGGGCGGCGCGCTCCCGGGTGCGCGCCGGCGCCCGAACCGGGAGGCCGAAGGAAGGGCGGGCAGGCGGACCGGCCGTAGGTGGACCCGGCGCTGCGACAGAGAGTTCCTCTCTATTGGCTCACTGTTCGCCGAATCCGGCCGCTGCCGGCCTGACACGGGACAAGGGGCATGGAACCACTCCTCTCCAATCCCGGATAATCGCTCAGCGATCACACTTGGCCGCCGACAATGGATCACGCGCGACTCCTATTGACAGAAGACAAACCGTGAGGCAGACCTGATCGACCGTCCGCTGCGGCGGTTGTTTCCAGTTGACTGGCGCCGCGAAACGCAGGTCGCCTTTCTTTTGCTGTCCACGGATCGTGAGAGTGATTCAAACGTTCCGGCGATCCGCGCGATCCCTTGATGGGGGAGAACACATGACCATATTCAGCGACCCTCGAAGCCTGATGGCCGCCGGTCGGGCGCTCTTCCCGGCGGTCCTTGCCGCGGGATTCGTGCTCCTTGCGGGCGGCTGCGGCTCCGATCAGTCGGCTCCCCCGGTCCCGGGGTCGGCTCCCCCGGTCCCGGGGTCACCACCTCCGGAAACGCCCCCGACCGTCTGGACGCGCCCGACCGTGACGCACGTTGCGCCGTTGTTTCCGGAGGTTTCCAGCGGTTCGCAGAGGGAGGGATTCGTGCGCATCGTCAACTACTCGGTGGAGCAGGGCCCCGTGCTCATCGAGGCCTTCGACGACGAGGGCCGCGACTACGGACCGGTCACGCTCGCGCTCGGGAGCGGCGAGACGGTCCACCTGACCCCGGAAGACCTGGCGCGGGGCAATCCGGCCAAGGGCGTTTCCGGTGCAACCGGTCCGGGTTGGGGCGACGGCCGCCTCGAGTTGACCACCGAGCTGGACATCATGGTGTTGTCCTACATCCGGCATCGGGACGGGTTTCTCACGGCGATGCACGACGTCGTGCCGAAGGAGGGGCACCGGTACCACGTGAGGACCTTCAATCCCGCCAGCGAGTTGAACCAGGCGAGCCGGCTGCGGCTAATCAATAACGGCCGCGAGCCGGCAACGCTCCGGATCCGGGGCATCGACGATCAGGGCGTTTCCAGCGGGGAGGCCACCGTTTCCGTTCCGGCCGGCGCGACGCGAGAGTTCACCGCCCCCGAGCTCGAGGCAGGAACCGGCATCACCGGGGCTCTGGGCGACGGCGCCGGGAGGTGGCGGCTCGTCCTCGAGTCCGAAGACCATCTGGTGGTCGTGAACCTGTTGGAGAACCCGGCGGGCTACCTGGCGAACCTGTCGGCGGTCCCGCGCGCCGGAAGAAACGGGGCGTGGACCGTCCCGCTCTTCCCCGGGGCCTCGAGCCCGTCCGGGCGGCAGGGACTCCTGCGGATCATCAACCACTCCGGCCGTGACGGTGACGTGCGCATCGCCGCCTTCGACGACAGCGGCCGGCGTCATCCGCCGTTCACCATGCGGATCGGGGCAGGACAGGCGGTTCACCTCGATTCCCGCGGTCTGGAGGAGGAGCTGTCCGGCGGAGCCGGCTCCGGCGCAGGTAGCCGGCATCTCGTGGCGAGCAGCGATCTCGATATCGAGGTGCTGTCCTACGTGGGGCGCCCCGACGGCTTTCTCACCTCGATGCATGATGTCGCGCCCCTTGAAGGACACCGGGTATCCACCTTCCTGCCGGACAGCCGGTTGCGGCTGGTCAACGCCGGAGCCGTGGCGGCGCGGGTCACCGTCGCGGCCGTCGACAACGAAGGCTCGCCGCCGGGAAGCGGCGTCGAGGCGACCGTGCCGGCGGCCGCGGCGCGCGAGTTCACGGCCGCGGAATTGGGGCTCGGCGGGGGCCCCGGCAACCGGCGTCTCGTCATCGAGTCCGAGGAAGTGGTGCAGGCGATGAGCCTTATGGAGAGCCCGTCGGGTCACCTGGCGAACCTGTCCACCGAGCCGTCGAAGGATCCCGTGCCGGTGGTGGAACCCGTCGTGGAAGGCACGAAGGGGAATCCGGCGGGCGTCGCCGTTTCCGTCGTGGACGCCCAAGGCTTCGATCCCGGCGCGCACGGGCAGCGGGTCACCGATACCTTCCTGGACCGCACGGGTAACGCGTCGCTCGTCCAGTTGGGAGGCTCGGCCCGATACCAGTTGAACGGATCCGAGCTCCTTGGCACCAACGTAAGCGGCTACGTCACGCACGCGCTGACCCATGGCGGAGGTGTTTTCTGGACTGCGACGGATGTATCGCCTCTGTACCTGCCCGACCGGACCTGGGCGTGGTTCGTGAAGAATGGCCGGCCGTTCAGCCGGGCGGTGCCGGAGTTCGCCAACTGGATGCGCACCCGCGATGTGCTCTTCGTCAGTAGCCTGGAGAACCCGACCTGCCACGGGCCGCGGGGAAACTGCGTCCCCGTCTTCTGTGACGACTTCGAGCTGGACGACGAGGGATGGATTCCGCTATGCGGCGAAATTGACGATTACATCGCGCATTCCGGCGTCGGGCTCGACACCGTCCTCTTCGCCGGCGGCCTCTCGGACGGTCACTTCGCCGCCGGGGCCATTCGCGCCGACGGCGTGTTCGCGCCGCACACGATCTACGTCGAGTCTCCGTACGGCAGCACGTCGCACGCAGCGGCGGTGCTGGCGGCCTATGCCGCGAATCTCGCCTTCGCCAACCCTTCCTGGGGCGCGGCGAAGCTGAAGCGCGAGCTCATGGCGTGGGCTCGCGAGGAAACCGTGGACTACTTCGCCGGGGGAGCCGACGAGAGGGGCACGATCGTGACGGAGCGCCGAACCGTCAGGACCATACGCCCCGGATGGGCACCCTGAGGCGCATTCCTGGTCAACGGTGCCCGGCATCGAGGCGATGGCGCAGCTCGGCGGCATCGCAATGCTCTGCGAGCAGCGTGACAAGCAGATCGTGGCCCTCGTTCGCGCGGTGGCAGACTTCGCCATGGAGCGGACGCTGGGCTTCGGGCAGCGCATCGATCTCTGCGCCGAGGTTGGACCCATCCGGGGACCATTCGCCGAGGTGAAGACGTCAGCGAGCGCCGGCGGCGAGTCCGTCGCCTCCGCCCCCCTCGCCTACGCACTGCCCGGAGGGCCGGCGGGCGCCGCCGGGTAACGCCCGGAAACGACGATGGAGTTGGAGTTCGTTCCGTTGCTCCGCGTGCAACGGCAACTGCACGAGCAGCCGCGCGGCGCGGAGCGTTTCCGGAGCTATCTGCGTACGATGATCGATGACCGGACCGGAGATCTGGAGCTACCGCTCGTGGCCATGAATCCCATGGGCGGAGATCACGTTCCGGCCCTGCTCGACCGGCTGCTCGCCGCCGATGCAGACGGGGCCGGAGCGGCGGCGACGGCGGCCGCCGCCACCCATTCGGCGACGCGCGGCGTGCGCGGCCGGTTCCGGGTCGCGCTGGTCCTCGCGGACGATGCGCACGGCGGCTGGACCAACCGCTGTCAGAGTGAGTTCGACCACTACTTCGAGGGCGACGCACTCTACCGGCGCGGCTGGATCACGGGCATCCTCTGGACCAGCGAGGCGCCGACGGCGGAGGCGGCGCGGCGCGCTACGGCGAACGCAATCCACCGCGTGGCCCACATCCGCCGCTTCGGTCCGGCGCGCACCCTGCGTGCGATGCTGGCCCAGGAGGGCGCCGTGATGGGGGCGGCGGATTGCCGCGAGCCGTCGCTGAGTCCCGACGACCTTGCCTATACGCGGGAGGCGATGGCGCCTTACTTCGGGGCAGAGGACCGTCCGACGGCGATTGCCTGTCTCTACGGCGACGAAGCGGCGCGCACGCTCGGCTATCCGCCGCTGGGCTTCAGCCCACGGGCCGGTTTCGCTCTGGCCCTGGACATGGCTCGACGGGGCGCCAGGCCGAGATAACCGGCGGACGCTGACTTCGGGGGCGCCGGCGGAGAGACGGTCGCCTGTGCGACCCTCGCCTACGCGCTGCCGCAGGAGAAGCGGGCAATCTCCGGCTCTTTCCCATCAAAGTACCGTTGTATATCATCTGTGATGTTCTGTGGGCGAAATCGCCTGATAAATAGTCAGAATCAATATTTTATGGAGACTTACCCTCAACCATCCGATGACGCAGCCCTGCGAGCGCTTGGACGCCGTCTTGCGCGCCATCGGCTGAACCGGAACCTCACCCAGGCCGAGGTGGCCGCGGAGGCAGGCGTCTCCACGCTGACCGTGCAGCGCATCGAGCAGGGGCGTTCCTCGCAGGCCACGAACCTCATCCGGATCCTGAGAGCGCTCGGGCTGCTGGACAACCTCGACGCCCTTGTTCCCGAGCCGGCCATCAGCCCGGTGCAGCAGGCCCGGATGCGCGGCCGCATCCGGCAGCGCGCCTCTTCCCGGTCCGGCAAGCCGGAGCCGCCCGCCGAATGGTCGTGGGGTGACGGGCCGTGACCGTGGCCACGGTCCGGCTGTGGGGAAGAACGATCGGGGCCGTAAGCTGGAACGACGACCGCGAAACGGCCCACTTCGAGTACGACCCGGCCTTCGTTTCCGGCGGCCCGCAGGTTGCGCCGCTCACCATGCGGCTGTCCAGCCAGATCTACTCGTTTCCGGCGTTGCCGCGGCAGACCTTCCACGGCTTGCCGGGCCTTGTCGCGGACTCGCTCCCCGACCGCTTCGGCAATGCGCTCATCGACGCCTGGCTCGCCAGGCAGGGGCGCGACCCGGGCCACTTCAACGCCGTCGAACGCCTCTGCACCATCGGACGGCGCGGCATGGGCGCGCTCGAGTTCCTCCCCGCCCACGGTCCGACAGACCGGTCTGCGCCCGTCGATGTCGCGGCGCTCGTCGAACTCGCGAGCGACATCCTCACGGGCCGCACGGCCCTCGAGGGCTCCCTGACGCCGGCCGGCCGCGAGCGGGCCTTGCAGGACATCCTGCGCGTCGGCACCTCCGCGGGCGGCGCCCGGGCGAAGGCCGTCATCGCCTGGAATCCCGAGACCGATGAGGTTCGCTCGGGACAGATCAAGGCCGGCGACGGCTTTTCCCACTGGCTGCTCAAGTTCGACGGCGTGGCCGGCAACCGGGACCGGGAATTGGAGGATCCGAAGGGCTACGGACTGATCGAATACGCGTATCACGCCATGGCGCGGGCGGCCGGCATCCGGATGACCGAATGCCGGATCCTGCACGAGACCGGCCGGCATCACTTCATGACCCGGCGTTTCGATCGCACGGACACGGGCGAGAAGATCCACATGCAGTCCCTCGGGGCTCTGGCCCACTACGACTTCCACCAGCCGGGCGCGGTTTCGTACGAACAGGCCCTGCGCGTCATCGACCGACTCGGGCTGGGCAAGGACGCGGCGGAAGAGCAGTTCCGGCGCATGGCCTTCAACATCGTCGCCCGCAATCAGGACGATCACGTCAAGAACATCGCCTTCCTGATGGATCGCTCGGGCCGCTGGCGGCTCTCGCCCGCCTTCGACGTCACCTACAGCTACAACCCAAAGGGCCGCTGGACCGGCGCGCACCAGATGACCCTGAACGGCAAGCGCGACGGTTTCGAGGTCGACGACTTCGTGGCGTGCGCCAGGAACGCCAGCCTGAAGCGCGGCCGAGCCGCCGCAATCCTGCGCGAGGTCCAGGGAGCCGTGTCACGCTGGCCCGAGTTCGCGGAAGCAGCGGGTGTGCCGGCGCACTCGATGCGCAGGATCGGCGCCGTCCATCGTACGGACCTTCTTCCGTAGCGGTCGTCCGGACGGCGGACTTCGGCGGCGAGCCGGTCGCCTCCGCCCTCGCCGGCGCGCTGCCTCAGAGCCGCCGGAGGTAGAGAAAGGCCGCCAGGACCGCCATGGCCTGTGGAACCAGGGTTCCACCGATCGTCCACGCCATGATCCGGTCCGGCGGCCATTCCGGAACGATCCGCCAGAGCTCCAGGTTGAAACAGATGGACAGGACGGCCGCAGCGCCCGTGAACCACCCTGCCGCCCGATTCGCCGGATACCACACCTCCCGAGAGGAAAGTGTCTTGCGCGTCCTGAAGCCGTAGATGTTGTTGGGGCCGACCTTGCCCAGAATCATCGGCAGGGACACCACCAGGATCACTCCTGGAACCACGAGGCCGGCCAAGTGTTTCTCCATTGTTCCAGCCTCACTCTCCACCGGGCGCGCCCGCAGCCAGCCCAAGCATCCGGACGAGCACGAACTTCGTCGCCAACTCTCCCACGATGATCGCCGCCACGAAGATCAACACCGCGCGTGCCCCCCGCTGGTTCAGGGAAACGGCGAACGCCTTCCACATGAGCCAGATCATCCAGCACAGGCACGCGCCGCCAAACAGTCCCGCGGCGAGGGTCGCCGCCCCCGGCGTCGGGAGGCGGCCCTCGGCCACGGCGGCGACGTGTTCCCGGCTCGCTTCGCGAACCGGCGCCGGCAGGGACGCGAGGGCGGCGAGCAGGTACGGAACCCGCGCCAGCGCCTGCGTGCCGGCGACGTCCACGACACGGACGGTCCGCGGCGCGACGAGGAACGACGCCAGGACCAAGAGCACCGAAAACACGGACCAATTCACGAACCCTTCGACCACGGGGACCCACAGCGACACGTCGTGCCCCGGGTGGAAGTCGAGCAGGCCGTCGAAGTGCACACCCGCCGCTGCCGCCACCAGTCCGCTCGCAACGATCCCGGTCAATCCGATCGCGAGCGCCGACTCCCCGCCGATGCGGACGAATGGATTGAACAACCACCGGGCCAGGGTCATTTCTCGCGGGACTCCCGCACTACTCGTCGTTTCCTGCTGCATGGGCGGCACCTCCTGCGCCGTCGGCGGCAACATTGTGTCCGGCTCCGGTTCACGGGACGCCTCCGCGCAATACGCTACCGGAATGACTCGTGGTTATCGGATCTTCGCCATCGTCATCGTCGCCGTCGTCTGGTGCATGGCGCCCGCGGCCGGCCGCGTCTCGACAGCCCTCGGGCAGGAAGAGGCGCGGACCGAGCAGCCCGAGGAGTTTCGCCAGCGCCTCGAAGAGGCCCGCACCCGGCTCGACCTGACCGACGAGCAGGTCGAGCAGGTCGGACCCATCCTCCGGGAGGGACTCGAAGCCCGGCAGGGAGTCCTTCGGGAGTATGGGATCCATACCGGGGGCCGCTCGGGCGGCGCCAATCGCCTCGGGTTCCGTCAGTTGCGCCGCCTCCAGCGGGAACTCAACGCGGTGCGGGAGCAGACGCTTGAAAACCTCGACGCGGTGCTGACCGACGAGCAACTCGAGGCCTACAAGGAAATCCAGGAGGAGAACCGGCAGGCGATGCGCGAACGCCTGCGCCAGCGCCGCTGACGATGGACGGGATCGGCCTCCGGCTGCTCGTCTTCCTGCTGGTGTTCGTGGCGGCCGAGTCCGCATGGTCGGCCTTGCGGAAGCGTCGCACCTACAACCTGAGGGACTCGCTGGCGAACGTCGCGATCTCGGTCGGGAACAACCTGCTCCGGCCGCTGTCGCTGGCCTGGAAGTACGTCGTCTTCTCGTGGGTGGAGCCGTTCCAGGTGTACCCGCTGCCTGATACGGGCTGGGCGTTCCTCGTGACGTTCCTGATCGCCGACTGCGCGTACTACTGGTACCACCGCCTCAGCCACGAGATCCCGATCCTGTGGACGATGCACCACACGCATCATTCCAGCCCGTGGATGAACCTGACGACGGCGGTGCGGCTGAACTGGATCGCGAACTTCGTCAGCCCGTTCTTCTTCGCGCCGTTCATCCTGCTGGGCGTCTCGCCGGAGTGGATGACAGCGTCGCTGGCGCTGGGCCTGTTCTACCAGTTCCTGCTGCACACCGACGCGGTGCCGCCGCTGGGGTGGTTCGAAGGGAAGCTGCTCAACACGCCCTCGGCCCACCGGGTGCACCACGGGTCGAACCCGGTGTACATCGACCGCAACTACGCCGGTGCGCTCATCCTCTGGGACCGGCTGTTCGGGACCTACCAGTCTGAGGTCGAGCCGGTGCGCTACGGCGTGACGAGCGGGTTCGTGGGGCACAACCCGTTGGTGATCCAGCTGGCCCCGCTCTGGAAGTACCTGCGGGGCGAGTGGCGGCGCGAGAAGGACGTCATGCGAGGGCGCCCATCCTGAACGGTCCGCGGACGGCTTCGAGCGTCGCGTGGATTCCCGCTGGAAGGGTGGGAACCGCCGAGGGAATCAGGACCGGGTCGTTCACGACGAACGCCCTGGTCCTGGTGGCCATGACCTATAGGCTTTCGATGGCTGACGCTGGAGGTGATCGAGCAGTGGATCCTATGCGGTACGGACCGTCCCTACCGAACCATCGAAGCGAGCGACGCGGCCCGGATCGCTACGCTGTCCGAATGACTTCTCGGGCAGCCGGCCGGCGCGTCGCGGTGCTGCGCTGGTTCACGGCGGCGGGTCTCGTCCTCGCGGCCAGCGCCGCTGGGCAGGAGGACTGGCCCGGATTCCGGGGTCCGAACCGGGACGGCCGGGTCACGGGATGGACGGAGGCAATGAACGACCCGCACGCGTGGCCCGAATCGCTGGAGCAGCGGTGGCGGATCCCGGTCGGGCTCGGCCACGCGAGCCCGGTGGTCCATGACGGCGCCGTCATCGTGTTCTCCCGCGAGGGCGACGAAGAAGTGCTGCGCGCGCTCCGCGCCGCGACCGGAGAGGAAATCTGGCGCGCTTCCTACCCGGCGCCGTACACCATGAACCCGGCCGCCGTCGGTCACGGCCCAGGTCCGAAGGCGACCCCGGACGTGGCCGCCGGCAGGATCTTCACCCTGGGGATCTCCGGAATCTTCTCGGCGTGGGACGCCGGCGACGGTTCGCTGCTCTGGCGGCGCCCGCCGGACCCGCGTTTCGGCGGCGTCGAAGCACCGCTCTTCGGCGCCGGCAGCTCCCCGGGCGCGTCGCCCGCCGGCGACGTGGTGCTGGTCCACCTCGGGGCGCCCGACAACGGGACGTTCGCCGCGCTCGCCGCCGCGACCGGCGAAACGGTGTGGGAGCTCGCCGGCGACGGTCCGGCCTACGTGTCGCCGACGGTGGTGGAGGTGGCCGGGATCCAGGCGATTCCGACCATGACCGAGGAGCGCATCGTTCTCCTGGCCGCCGCGGACGGCCGGGTCCTCTGGGAGATGCCCTTCACCACCCCCTACGACCAGAACATCGTCAACCCGGTCGTGCTGCCGGGCGGCGAAGTCGTGATCTTCGCGGGGCTCGGGAGCCCCACCTTCGCGGTCCGCTTCCGCGCCGCCCCGGACGGCGCGCTCTTGGGCGAGACCGTCTGGGAAGCCGCGGGCAGCCCCTTCTACATGAGCAATCCCGTCCTCGCCGGCGACCGTCTGATCGGGTTCTCCGAGCGCAACAGCGGCCAGTTCGTGGCCATGGACTCCCGGACGGGAGCGGACTTCTGGCGCTCCCCGCCCCGGCAGGGAGAAAACGCCGCCCTCCTGGTGGCCGGAAACACCGTCCTCGCGCTCACCGATCAGGCCGAACTCTTCATCCTGGACCCGGCCGCCGCCACGTTCGAACCGTTGCGCCGCTACGACGTGGCCCCCAGCCCGACCTGGGCGCATCCCGTGCCGGTTCGGGACGGCCTCCTCATCAAGGACGAGACCCACCTGACACGCTGGGGTTTCGCTCGCTGAAGGGCCACTCCCCGTCCGTTCCGTGGCGCGGCCAATCGCCGGTTCGCCCTTTACCGCACCGCGCGCTCCCGCGTAGGATTCCCCCACGATGCTGCCGCCTGGCCGGTTGAGGGTGGACGTTTCGTCGTGAGTACGGCCACTGCCGAACCGGGTCCGAATCTCCTTCCGTTCGCACGCGTGGAGCAGCCCCTCCCAACGGTGAACGGCAAGCCCGTCCGGGCTTTGGTCCCGCAGGACTTTCTCGGCCCACTGAACGCGTACGAGGTCCGGAATGCACCCAAGACGATCTACACGGCCGGGGACACCTCCCTCTTGACGGCCGGACGGCGCGTTTCCGTCGTTGGTTCCCGGAAAGCGGCGCCAGCCGATCTGGATCGAACGCGCGACCTGGTGCGGGAACTCGTATCGCACTGCGTCACCGTCGTGAGCGGACTCGCCGCCGGGATCGACACGATTGCCCACGAAACGGCGCTGGGTATGGACGGAGCGACCATCGCAGTCCTCGGCACGCCTCTGGACCAGACGTATCCGAAGTCCAACACCGAACTCCAGAAGCGCATCATCGCCTCCAATCTGGCGATCTCGCAGTACTCCTTCGGTGCGGCGGTGCGACGGCAGAACTTCGTGCTCCGCAATCGAACGATGGCCCTGATCTGCGATGCAACGATCATCGTCACCGCGTCAGAGTCGAGTGGCACCCAGCACCAGGGCTGGGAGGCAATTCGTCTGGGGCGTCCCCTCTTCTTCCTCGAGTCCCTGTTGAAGGAGAACGTCCCCTGGATTAGCGAACAGATGAGATACGGCGGGGAGCCACTCGGGGACGAGAACCTGGATCTGTTCTTCGAGCACCTACCGGAACGCGGAGCAGTCGACGAGTTTGCTTTCTGAAATCGAGTGCTATACCTGCTTCGTCTATTCGCCCCGGGATCGATCGAGAAGGGGAATCCGAGCTCGAAGTTCCGTCCATCAACTCAAGCGGGGCGATGACGCGATCATTTCGTCCGCCTGCAACTACCTCGCGGCGAACCACGAGAGCCTGAGGCTGGGGCCGATCCTCGGGCCCGAGGTAACGCTCGTTCCGGTACCCGGGAGCAAGCCGCTCCGGTCGCAAGATTCGCTGTGGCCCGCGAGGAGTCTCGTCGCGGGCCTGGTCGCTTCGGGAGGTCGGTGAGGAAATCATCCCCTCAACAGCAAAACCGCGCCGGAAGGGCGCCAGACGGCGTTCGCCGAGCCGTCGAACATCCCGCAGCAGGACGCCTCCGGATCGCACAGTTCCGCGGACCTCTGGCGCCGCCGGCCGTCCCGGAACGGCACGACCGCCTCCTGCCGGGGTCGGCGGACGGCTCCGCACGATTCGCTCCCCGACGTTCGTGGGAAATGCCCGGCATCAGAGATGGGAGCATCATGGTAGAAGTGCTATCTTTCCTTCTACCCGGAGAGACCCCAGATGAGTCTGAACATCAAACGAGAGGAGACCTGCCAACTCGCCACCGAACTGGCCGCCCTGACCGGCGAGAACCGTACCGAGGCGATCACCGCCGCGCTGCGCGAGCGCCTCGAACGCGTCCGGCGGGAGCGGACCGTCGAGGCGCGGATCGAGGAAACGGAGGCCATCGCCCGGCGTTGCGCCGAACTGATGGGGCCCGGTCCGGGTTCCACCGATCACGGCGACTGGCTCTACGACGAGAGAGGGCTCCCGAAGTGATCGTGGACACCTCGGTGGTTGTGGGGATTCTGGGCAAGGAGCCCGGATGGGAACGCCACAACACGATGATCGCCACGGCCCGCCGGCCGCGCATGTCGGTGGTGAACGCGCTGGAGGCCACCATGGTCACGGAGAGCCGGGGTGGCGCGGCAGCGGGTGCGGAATGCGACCGCTACGTTGAGCGGATGGGAATCGAGTTGGAACCCGTCACGTTGGAACAGCTCGCCTCCGCCCGCTACGCCTGGCGGCGGTTCGGGAAGGGGAACCATCCTGCCGGACTCAACTTCGGGGACTGCTTCGCCTACGCCCTGGCCGATGTCACGCGCGAACCGCTCCTCTTCAAGGGCGACGACTTCGCCCGCACCGACGTCCGGACGGCCTGATCTCGGACGGGAGCGCACGCTCGACGCGCTACCTCCTCTCGAAGCGGCGGCGGAGCCTTTCGACGCGCCGCCGGTTCACCCCGAAGTCGTAGACACCGATTCGCGATGCGGAACGCACCTGGATCACCCCCTGCCGGCGGCAGAGCAGGAGTTCGAGGTCGTCCACGAAGCCGATCCGGGTCCGGCAGCGGGCGTGGAGGTACCGGTCCGTGGCGGTAAGGACGCGCGTCCGCCGGGTGTTCGCCACCAGGTGCGTGACGCGGGCGAAGGCGGCGTCCGGATCCCCCGAGAACCCGATTGGTTCGATCCGGTGGCGGCGCGAGCCGTCCTCGCGGCTGCACACACAGTTGAAGCGGGCCCGGCACGGCGGCAGGGAATCGCGCACGGGGGTCGCGGGGCTATCGGGCGCCGGGTCCGGCGCCATCCGGCATCGAGTTTGTGAGACAGGGCTGAATCAACTCGCGAGTTCGCTGTGAGAATGCAATCCTGCGGGTCGGCCAGCAGCCGGGATGGCGCCGCCGGCTTGGAACGCCGGTCTCCGACCGGCACGCGCGGGCCGGAGGCCCGCGGACGACGTGCTGCTTTCAGCCTTGGGCGACAGGGATCCGGGAACGTCCCGCCTGTGCAGGGGAACGCTGAAGCAAGGAACCATGCCGCACGTCAAGGTCGCGCCGTGCGCGGCGCGGAGCGCCGCGCGTGCCGGTCGGAGACCGGCGTTCCAGGCCGTTGCGCCATCTTGATCACCGGCGGGGTGTGGGGCCCATCCCGATTGTGCCGGTTTCGCGGCGTCCCCCCGCGATGCCGGTCTGGATGGAGACCGGCGTTCCAAGGCACGACTCTTCGCGTCAGCTCCGGCCAGGCGACTCCCGGCGGCAACTGGTGAAGCAAAAGGGAGCGACCTCCCTGAATCCGTCGCGGCCCCTGATCGCTATCCGCTCGCAAACCGTCGGCGCAGCCACTCCACCCGCCGCCGGTTGGCGCCGAAATCCGTGAAGAGGGAGATGTACGAGGCGCTGCGGACGTGGATCACCCCCTCCGCGGGGCACAGCAGGAATTCGAGGTCGTCCACGAAGCCGAGCCGGGTGCGGCACCTGGCGTGGAGATAGTCGTCCGCCGCGGCGACGATCACGGTTCGCGGCGCGCTCGCCACGAGCTGCTTCAGCCGGGCGAACGCGGCGGTTGGATCTCCCGATGCGTCGAACGGCTCGACCCGGTGGCGGGCCCGCGTGCCGTGCTGGCTGGAGACGGAGGTCGGGAAGAACGTACAGGGCGAAAGCTGGCCTGACACGGACGGCTAGGTACCGCGCAGGCACGACTCCAGCGCGTCGGCGGCGCGGTGGACATCCCGGGCCCTCGTCCAGCCGAGGTGGCCGAGCCGCAGGATCTTCCCCTGAAGCTGACCAAGTCCGCCCGCCAGCACGATTCCGTGACGCTGCTGGAGGGCACGCGTCAGTTCCGGCCAGGCGACTCCCGAGGGCAGCCAGGCGGCGGTGACCGTGTTGCTGGCGCTTTCCTCGTCCGCGACCAGGCGCAGTCCCATGGCCTGGAGCCGGCCGCGGGCTGCCGCCGCGGCTTCCGCGTGCCGGCGAAAGACCGCATCCCGCCCCTCGCGGAGCATCAGGCCGAGTCCGGCCTCCATCGCGAACAGGACGGGGACCGCGGGGGTGAAGGGCATGAGGCCGCGCGCCAGTGCGTCGCGGTAGCGCGAGAAACTCCAGTAGTAGCGGGGGAGGCGGGCGCTCCGCTCCGCCGCCGCGGCGCGTTCGGAGGTCCAGACCATCGCCATCCCGGGCGGCAGGCCCCACGCCTTCTGGGACGCCGTGAACACGGCGTCGCAGGAGTCGACCGCCAGCGGCATCCCGCCGAGGCTGGACACCGCGTCCACCAGAACCAGGGCGTCGCTTTCCTCGCGGACGACCCGGACCAGTTCGGGCAGCGGATGCAGGACGCCCGTCGAAGTCTCGGAGTGCGTGAGGAGCACCGCCCGCGTCTCGGGGCCCGTCCGGAGCGCTACCCGGAGCCGCTCGGGAGCGACCGCCCGGCCCCAGGGCGTGTCGAGGCTCCGCGTTTCGAGCCCGAACGCTTCCGCCACCCCGAGGAAGCGCTCGGCGAACTGGCCGCCGCCGATGCCGAGCACCGGATCGCCCGGCGACAGCAGGTTGGCCAGCGTCGCCTCCATGGCGCCCGTCCCCGATGCGGTGAGCAGCACGGGTTGGAGCTCGGTGCCGAGGAAGTCGCAAAACCCCTGGGCGATACGGCCGAGCAGCGCCCTGGCCTCGGGCCCCCGGTAGGAGATCAGCGGCTGCGCCATCGCCGCGGCCACTTCGGGGTGGAGCGGCGTGGGGCCGGGGACGTGGAGACCCGGGGGAATGGGCGCGCCGCCGGTCACATCGTGAGGATCGCGGCGAAACTGACGATGGAGCGGAAGAAGTGCCCCAGGCGCAGGTTCTCGTTCGGGCTGTGCTGGTTGTTGTCGTGGTTCACCGTGGGGACCATCAGCGCCGGAACGCCGAGCGCCTCCACGAAGGGCGCGATCGGAACGGTTCCGCCGCTCGTGCGTTTCCGGACCGGCTCCTCGCCCCAGATCTCGGTGAGGCTGCCGATGAGCCGCGCCGCCACCGGATGGTCGAGCGGCGTCCGGAAGGCGTTCGTCCCCGCGCTGCGGGTCAGGCGCAGGAGACGGGGATGCTCCCGCCGCTCGGCGTCGGTCGGGTCCCGATCCAGAAGGAACCAGCCCTCGGCCGCGATGAAGTCGCGGACCTTCGCGAACATCGCCTCCGCCGGGGTCTCCGCGACCAGGCGCACGTCGATCGCGGCGGTGGCCGTGGCCGGGACGATCGTGCGCGCGTCGCCCCCCACCCAGGCGCTCGACAGGCCGCGCACGTTCAGCGAGGGGAACTGGATGGCCTCCTGGAGCGAACCGCCCACCCGGTCGGCCTCCGCGAAGCCGAGCGAGTCCATCATGGACGGCAGATCGTCCGGGACCACCGCCAGCGCCCGGCGCTCTTCGGCGGTGAAGTCGATGCCGTCGTAGAACCCCGGAATCACGACCCGGCCGCCCTCGTCCTTCATCGAGGCGATGAGCTGCGCCAGCCGGACCGCCGGGTTCGGCGCCCAGTTCCCGTAGTGGCCGCTGTGCAGCGGAACGCGCGGCCCGTACACCACCAGTTCGAGGGTCAGGATCCCGCGGGCGCCGAAACTGACCGTGGGCCGGCCGCTCTGGTGGAGCGGGCCGTCGAGGATGAGCATCACGTCGGCGGCGAACCGGCTGCCGTAGCGGGCGATCGCGGGCACGAGGTTCGGCGATCCGGCCTCCTCCTCGCCGTCGAGGATCACCTTGAGGTTGCTGGTGACCGTGACGCCGGACGCGTCGAGCGCGTCGAGCGCACCGAGCAGGGCGATGATCGGCGCGGTGTCGTCGGCGACGGAGCGGGCGTAGATGCGGTCGTCGGGACGGAACACCTCACTGGCGCGCAGGTCGAGGAGGCCCGCCCCGTCGGCCAGACTGCCCTCGCGCAGGACCGGTTCGAAGGGGTGCTCCTGTTGCCAGCGGGACGGGTCCACCGGCTGGCCGTCGTAGTGGAAGTAGATGAGCAGCGTGCGGTCGGCGTCCGCGGCGGGCCGTTCGCCGAACACGAGGGGATTGCCGTCAGTCTCGAGCAGTTCGGCCGCGAAACCGCGCCGCTCGAGCGAAGCCTCGAGGAACTCCGCCTTGCGGCGGATGTTCGCGGCATCGGCCGCCACCGACGGGATGGAGACCGCCTCCACCAGCTCGCTCACGAGCGCCCGCTGCGCCCCGTCCACGTGCTGCTCGACCGTGGTGCGCAGGTCCTGCCCGGGCGCGGGAACGGCGAGCGTCAGACCGGCGGCCAGGAGGGCTGCCAGCCGGCCGGTTGCGTTCACTGGGGCCGGTCCTCGCTCCATACCCGGTCGTCCGTTTCTTCCTCGCCGAACTCGCGCAGGAGCGGCAGGTCCAGATCGAACTCGTAGATGCTGTCGGAGGTGGCGACCGCGATCGTGCGGCTGTCGTTGAGCGCCACTCCGACCAGGGGCGGAGCGCTGACCACGCGGCGGGCCCCCGTGGGGGTGAACAGGAACAGGCCGGCGTCGCCGGCGAGCCCTTCCGCAACGAAGCAGCGGTCGCGGTCGTCGAAGGCGATCCCCTGGGGCCGGCCGAAGCCGGAATGCACCCGGCAGGGCGCTCCGTCGGGCCGGAACTCGACGATCTGGTCGCGGGACGAGAGCGTGGGGCCGGAGACGAAGAGGTAGCCGTACGAGTTGAACGCCAGGTGGTAGGCCGAGACCGACGCCCGGAGGTGCGAGAACACGCTGACGTCGCTCTCGGCGTCGATCCGGTAGAGCGTTCCGTCGCGGTCGCCGATCACCATGTCTCCCGTCGGCGAGAACCCGATGCCCGTCGCGCAGCCGAGATTCTCGGCGAGCACGTGGAACACCCCGTCGTCACCCATCCGGTAGATGCAGCCGTCCTCGCGCGAGGAGACGTAGAGGGTGTCGTCCGGACCCCACGCGAGGCCGGTCGGATTCACGATGCCGTCACCCATCGGCTCGGGGTCTCCCTCGTCGGTCAGCCGGTAGACCGGATGGGGGACCTTCTCGCCCCGCCGGCCGCTGACCGTCGAATAGAGATTGCCGCGGGGGTCGTACACGGGGTTCGCGACGATGTGGAGGTCCTCGGCGAAGAGGCGGCCGATGGTCACGGGGTGCGGCTCGGTCTCCCGGTCGTTCAGGCATACCCGGACCTCGTCGCCGGCGCCGTCGGGCACCCGGACGCCCAGTCGGGTGGAGGAGACCCGGTACAGGTGCGCCTCTTCGTCCCCGAAGAACACCCGGAGCCTCGGGGCCTGGTCCACCGTGAAACCGCGGCCTCCGATGTCCAGCCGTCCCCCCGGAATGGCGTAGTGCGGCCAGATCCGATCGATGGCGAGCCGGGGGCGCTTCGGCCGCTCGGCGCGTCGCACGGGAGGACGAGCGCGGGCGGACATCGGAACGCCGATCAGATTAGCAGCCGGGGGAGGCCGGGGCTCCGACCCCGGGGTAGGATCGCGCGCCTTCCCGAGCCGCCCGGGAGAAGATCGTGAGTCGCCGCCCGAGTCCCGCCGCCCGCTGCATCGCCGTCATCGGAGGTGCGAGCGCACCGCCCGACGTGCTCCGCACGGCCGAAGCGGTCGGGCGGGAGTTGGCGCTCGGGGGCGCCGACCTCGTGTGCGGCGGCCTGGGCGGGGTGATGGAGGCGGCCTGCCGGGGCGCTCGGGAGGCCGGCGGCTTCACGATCGGCCTTCTCCCGGGAGAGGACCGGCGGGAAGCCAATGCCTGGGTGGCGTGCGCCATCCCGACGGGTCTCGGACACTTCCGCAACTTCCTGGTGGTCCGGGCGGCTGACGGCGTGATCGCCCTTCCCGGCGCGAGCGGCACGCTCTCCGAGGCCGCCATGGCGATCACCCTGGGAAAGCCGGTGGTGACCGTTCCCGGAAACACGAAACAGTGGAGCGTTCCGGGAGCGGTTCCCGCGGGTTCCGTCACCGAAGCGGTCCGCCTGGTGCTGGCGGACCGACAACAGCTCCGGTGAGCGGCTTCGAAACGCTCCTCGCCGCCGTCCGCGTCCGCCGGGAGGCCGGCGTCCGGCGGATCGGCCGCCTCTTCGGGCCGGCGCGGCTCGCCGTGGCGGCGGCCTGGGCCCGGGAGTCCGACCGGCCGCTGGTGTTCCTGACGGCGCACGACCGGGACCTCCTGACCGCGGCCGCCGACCTCGAGGTGTTGCTGGCGGCGCTCGGCGGCCCCCCACCGGGAGAACTGGTGCGCCCCGTGCTGCGCCTTCCGGGTCCGGCGGTGAACCCCTACGCGGGGGTCGCTCCGCACGCCGAGGTGCTGGCGCTGCGAGCCACCGCGCTCTCCGCCCTCGTCCGGACGGGAAACGGGAACCCGCCCGTCGTGGTCGCCTCCGCGGCAGGAGCGCTCCGCCGCACCGCCGGGCCGGACCGTCTGCGGGACGCGGCGATCCACCTCCGGCAGGGAGCCGATGCCTTCCCCGCCGCCATCGCGGCAGGGCTCACCGCGGCCGGCTATCGCTATGAGGATCCGGTGAGCGGGCCGGGGGACTTCGCCCGCCGCGGGGGCATCGTGGATGTCTTTCCGGTGGACCGGGAGCTCCCCGTCCGCATCGAGTTCGGCTTCGAGGGAATCGGGAGCATCCGCGAGTTCGAGGTGGACACCCAGCGCGCGGGCGACCACCTCGCGCGCCCGGAAGCGGTGTCCGTCCCGCCTGCGTGGGAGTGGATCGGCGCCGAGCTGGACGAAGGACCCCATCCCGCGTTCCGGCTTCCCGGGTCTTCCGGGTTCGACAGCGGGTTCGACGCCTACCTGGGGGGCGCCGGAGTGATCCTGGACGAACCCGACCGGTTCTGGGACGCGGCCGAAGCCGAAACCGCGCGCGTGGTGGACGCCCGGCTCGCCGCCAGGGAGTTCCGGGCGCGCGCCGCCGCCCCGCCGGAACGGCTCCTGACCTCGATCGAGGCGCTCCGGCAGCGGCTGGAAGAACCCCCGCCGGCCGGAGCCGTCGAACTGCGGGAACTGGAGGCCGCGGGGCCGGCGGCCGCCGGGAGCCAGGACCTTCCCGCCCGGCCCACCGACTCCTTCCGGGACCGGACGGGTGAGTTCCTGCATTCGCTGCAGGCAGCCGGTGACCCGCGGCGGACCGTCCACGTCTTCGTGCCGGGGGCTCCCGCCGCCGAGCGGTTCGCATCCCGCGCCCGGGAGGCGGGCGCCCGCGTCGGCGACGCCGGCGCTTCGCTTCCGGAGGAGACGCCGGGCGCCCTGCCGGCGGCGCCGCGGGTCTTCGTTCACGCCGGGCGGCTGAGCGCCGGGTTCGAGCTTCCGGAGCTCCACCTGCAGGTGATCAGCGGAGCGGCCATGGTGGCGGCGCCGCCGCGCACCCCGCGGCGCCGGGCCCGCTCCGGCAGCTTCCTCTCGGATTTCCGCGACCTGAAGCCGGGGGATCCGGTCGTTCACACCGACCACGGGGTGGGCCGCTTCATCCGAATGACCCGGCTCGGGGAGGGGGAGAGCGCCCCGGAGCTGGTCGAAATCCACTACGCGAAGGGAGGCAAGCTCTTCCTGCCGGTGGACCGGCTGGATCTTCTCGAGAAGTACTCGGCCGGCTCGGCGGCCGGGGCGCCGCCGCTCGACCGGTTGGGGGGCACGAGCTGGGTGCGGCGGCGGAAGCGCGTCGCGAAGGCCATGCGCGACATCGCGGGCGAACTCATCCGCCTGTATGCCGCCCGCCGGAAGATCGCCGGCTACGCGTTCTCGCGCGATGTCCCGGGCCTGCAGGACTTCGAGGACGCCTTCGAATGGACCGAGACCGACGACCAGGCGCGGGCGATCCGCGACGTGTTCGAGGACATGGAGTCGGAGGTGCCGATGGACCGGCTGCTCGCGGGCGACGTCGGGTTCGGGAAGACGGAAGTGGCCCTCCGGGCAGCGTTCAAGGCGGCCATGGACGGGAAGCAGGTCGCCATCCTGGTTCCGACCACGGTGCTGGCGGCGCAGCACGCGCGGGTCTTCGAAAGGCGCTTCGCGGGGTTCCCGATCCGGGTGGCGCTGCTCTCCCGGTTCCGTACTCCCAAACAACAGAAGGAGATCGCCGCCGGGGTCCGGGACGGAACCGTGGACATCGTCATCGGCACCCACCGCCTGCTGTCGAAGGACGTGGCCTTCCGCGATCTGGGCCTCTTGATCGTGGACGAGGAACAGCGCTTCGGGGTGTCCGCCAAGGAGCGGTTGAAGGCAATGGCCCCGCGGGTGGACCACCTGGCGATGACCGCGACGCCGATTCCGCGCACCCTCAACATGTCGCTCTCCGGCATCCGCGACATGTCGGTGATCGAAACGGCGCCCCGGGACCGGATGGCCATCCAGACCCATGTGCTGCCCTTCGATCCGGACCGGATCGCGGAGGCCGTCCGGCACGAACTCGCGCGCGAGGGCCAGGTCTATTTCGTGCACAACCGGGTTCGGTCGCTGCCGGCGATGGCGAAGCTCCTGGACCGCCTGGTCCCGGAGGCGCGGGTCCTGATCGCCCACGGGCAGATGCGCGAAGCGGCGCTGGAGCGCACCCTCATCCGTTTTCAGGAGCACGAGGCCGACATCCTGCTCACCACCACCATCATCGAGAACGGCATCGATCTGCCCCGGGTCAACACCCTGCTCGTGAACCGGGCGGACGCGTTCGGACTCGCCCAGCTCTACCAGATCCGGGGCCGGGTCGGGCGCTCCTCGCGGCGGGCGTACGCCTATCTGCTGGTGCCGCAGGGAGCGCCGCTGGCGGGCAGCGCGCAACCGCGCCTCGCCGCCCTCAGGGAGTTCAGCGAACTGGGCGCCGGGTTCCGGATCGCGGCGCTGGACATGGAACTGCGGGGAGCCGGCAACCTGCTGGGCGCGGCCCAGCACGGCCACCTGGAAGCGGTAGGGTTCGACCTCTACTACCGGCTCCTCGAAGAAGCGGTCGCCGAGGCCCGCGGGGACCGCCCCAGATCCCGCTGCGCCATGAACCTCCGCTTCCAGTTCCGCATCCCCGGAGACTGGCTGGAGGACGTCCGGCGCCGCATGTGGCTCTACAAGCGGTGCTCCTCCGCCGCCGACCTGGACACCCTGGACCGGCTCCGCGACGAAGTGCGCGACCGGTTCGGGGCCCTGCCGGCGGAAGTGGAACTCCTCTTCCAGCACGTGCGCCTCCGCATCCGGGCCGAAGCGCTCGGCTACACGGCGGTGATCCGGGAGGGCGATTCGCTCCGTTTCGAATCGGACGCGAAAGACCGTTCCTTCCGCTCCCCCCTCGCCCCCGGAGCCGGGCCGGCGGAAGTGCTCGGGTCGCTCCAGATGGCCCTGTCGGCCCTCGAGGCCGTCGCTCTCAGCCGGGAACACGACGGCCCACCGGACCGGAGAGCCGTCTCGTGAGCCGGTTCCCCGCTGCGCCGATCCTCCTGCTGGCGCTCGCCGGCGCGAGCTGCGGCAACTTCGCCGAGGACGAGGACCCGGTGGTCATCTCGGTGGGCGAGCGCGACGTCACCCAGGCCGTTCTCGACCGGTTCATCGCTTCCCGGACGGGACTCGGCGGAACGCTCGACGCTCCCCTGCTCAGCGCTCTCCTCGACGAGTTCGTCCGCGAGCGACTCCTGGTGATCGCCGCGGAGGAAGAGGGAATCGAGATCTCCGAGGTCCAACTGATCGAGGAGACCTCCGCCCTGCGGCGCGGGCCGGGGCCCGACGCGGTCCGGACCGAGGACTTTGCGGTCCCGCCGGAGAACGCCGGCGGCGAGGCGCAAGACGCCGGCGGCGAGCCGGAGGGGGCGGACGAGGACTGGTTGCGCTCCCGCGTCAGGGACCGGCTGCTGGTGGACCGGCTCATGGACACGGTGGTGCTGGCCGGCCTCGAAGTCACGGACGAGACGCTGCAGCTGGAGTTCGAGCCGAACCGCGCCTTCTACGCGCGTCCCGAAACCGTCACGCTCTCGGAACGGCAATTCGACAACCGCGAGAGTGCGGAAGCCGCCGCCGGGCTCCTCCGTGAGGGAAACCGGCCAAGCGGCGATGGCGAGGCCCCGGATCCCTTCCTGCCGGTCGGCACGTTCCGGCGAGGCGAGCTGCCGGACGCCGTGGACGAGGCGGTCTTCGTCCTCGATTCCGGGGATACGACCGATGCGGTCGAGACCGCGGCGGGGTTCCGGATCTTCCGGGTGGACGAGAGGCTTCCCGCCGCCTCGCTCGAGTTCGAAGAGGTGCGGGACGTGGTCCGGCTCACCGTGCTCCGCCGGGAAGCCGACGCTCGCGTCCAGGCCCTCCTCGAGGACCTCCAGAGGCGCCATCCCGTCCGCGTCCACACCGCCAACCTGACGTTCCCCTACGTCGGACCGCTCCCCAAGGTGGAGTGATTCACACGCCCATCGCGCGTTCGGCCGGGACCGCCGGACTTCAGACCGGCACGTGGGCCGCAGGCCCGCGGACGACGCGCCGGTATCCGCCCCCGGCGGCGCCGCGCGGTTTCTGGGACGCCACACTAGAATGCGAGGTCCGGCCATGACGCGTTCCCGCTTCCGCATCCCGCTCGCCGCCATCCTCTGTTCGGTCGGCGTCGCCGCGTCCGCGCAGGACGCGGCGTCCGGCGGCGCCGAAGTGGTGGATCGGGTCGTCGCCCTCGTCAACGGGGACATGATCACGCTCAGCGAGCTGGAGCGGCAGGTCGTCATTCAGGCGGAGCGTCTCGGCGTTCCCGACGATCCCGAGGTCCAGGCCACCTTCCGGCGACAGGTCCTCGAAGGAATGGTGGACAACACGCTGATCCTCCAGGTCGCCGACCAGCGCGGCCTCCGGGTTCCGGACCGGTACTTCGACGAATGGAAGGAAGCGACCATCAAGGAGATGAACCTCCCGGACGAAGCGGAGTTCATCCGGCAGGTGGAGCTCCAGGGATCGAACATGGAGGAGCTGAAGAAGCAGTTCCTCGAGGGTGTCCTCATCCAGGAGATCCGCCGTCAGGACATCGAGGAACGGGTTCAGATCAGCGAGCCGGAGATCGAGCAGCGTTACCGCGAGAACGTGGACGAGTTCATTCGCCCGCCGCAGGTGCGGCTGCGGGAGCTGGTCGTCCACGTCACCGAGGCCGGCGAGGCGGAGGCGCGGGAGCGTCTCGGGGAAGCGCAGCGCCTGATCGCCTCGGGCACCGATTTCGGAGAAGTCGCGAAGGTGCGGTCGGAGTCCGGCTCGGCCGAGAGCGGCGGGGACCTCGGTCTCTTCCTGGTCCGCGAACTGGACGAATCCTTCCGGTCGGTGGTGGCCGAGCTCGAGACGGGAGCGGTCTCCGAACCGCTGCGGATCGGCGAATCCCTCTATCTGCTCAAGGTGGACGAGCGGACCGAAGAGTCCACGATCCCGCTGGACGACGTGCGGAACCAGATCGCCGAATCGCTCTACAGCGAAAAGATGGCGGCCGAGATGGACACCTTCGTCCGCAATCTCCGGGAGCACTCCATCGTCGAGATCCGCCTGGACGACGGCGGCTCCACGACCGAGCCCCCCTCCCGGTAGCACCGCCGGCTTGGAACGCCGGTCTCTGACCGGCACCCGCGCGGGAGCGCGGAATCAGCGTTGATGACGTTGCGCTCTGCCGAAGCGCGGGCCGTGGGCGCTGGGCGGCCCACGTTCCCAATCGGTGGAGTCTTGTGAGCGAGCAGCGGGGTGCTATCCGCGGGCCTGCGGCCCGCGCTGGTGCCGGTCAGAGACCGGCGTTCCAAGCCGTGTGCGCCGCCGGGGGCGAACTGGCTGTTGGCGCTCCCGGGATCACCCGCCCCGGGTGTGCATCTCGAGATGCGGATCCTTGCGGAGGTCCCCCGCCGCAACGAGCGGAGTGCGCTGGTCCAGGGCCGCCCGCTCCTCGGCGCCGCGGTCTTGCCGGCCTGACCAGGTGGACGCGATCAATGCCTCCATCTCGGCGGCGCTGGCTCCGGCCCGGAGCGGAGCCCTGAGGTCGAGCCCATCGGGCGCATAGAGGCACCGAAACCACCGCCCGTCCGCGGTAACCCGGCTGCGGTCACAGGCGCGGCAGAAGGGTTCGGAAACCGAGGCGATGATGCCGAAGACCCGTCCGTCGGGAATTCGGTAGCGGCGGGCCGGCGCGGTGGGGTCCTCCACCGGGACCGCTTCGACGCCCCCGTAGCGCCGCGCCATGAGGGCGCGGATGGCATCCGCATCGAACACCAGGTCCGGACGCCAGCCGGTCGCGCCTCCGACGTCCATGTACTCGATGAAGCGGATCTCGCCGCCCTGATCCGAGGCGAACTCGAAGAGGTCCACCAGCTCGTCGTCGTTGAACCCGCGGATCACCACGGTGTCGAGCTTCAGGGGCCGAAGCCCGGCCGCGTTCGCCGCGGTGATTCCCTCCCGGACCGCGTCCAGTCCGTCCCGTCGCGTGAGCGACCGGAACCGGTCGGGCCGGAGGGTGTCGAGGCTGACCGTGATCCGGTGCAGGCCAGCCTCCTTCAGCGCCGCTGCCTGGCCGGCGAGCAGGATCCCGTTGGTGGTCAGGGCGACATCCTCGATTCCCGGAACGACCGAGACCAGCCGGACCAGTTCGGGCAGGTGGCGGCGGATCAGCGGCTCCCCGCCGGTGATCCGGAGCTTCCGCACCCCGAGCGCCGCGAACCGTTCGACGACGAACGCCGTCTCGTCGAAACTCAGGAGGTCCTTCCGGGGCAGCCAGACGTACTCCTCCTCCGGCATGCAGTACTGGCAGCGGAGGTTGCAGCGGTCGGTAACCGAGAGGCGCAGGCTGCCGAGCGGCCGGCCGAAGCGGTCGGAAACGGGAGCGGGGGCCGAACGGGAGGACACGAGGCGCGACAGCCTACTACCCGGGAAGAGCGAACGCAGGAACTCGTCAGTTGACGGCGACGAGTTCGACCTCGAAGAGCAGCGTCGCGTAGGGCGGAATCCGGGGTTGCCGGCCGGCGGCGCCGTAGGCGAGCTCATGGGGAATCACGATCCGCCGCCCCCCGACGCGCATCCCCACGATCCCGAGGTCCCAGCCCACGATGACGGCGCCCACCCCGAGCGTGAAGTCGAAGGGGTTCTCCGCTGTGGTGGAATCGAAAGTGTCGCCCTTGTTGTCCGGCGCCAGCAGGTCGTACACCCAGCCGTGGTAGGCCATCGAGAGTGAATCCCCGTTCTCGGCCTCCTCCCCGGCGCCGACCTGCAGGTCGGTGACTTCGAAGGGCACTTCCGCTCCCGCCACCAGCTCGACCTCGAAGAGGAGGGTGGAGTTTCCGGGGACCAGGTTGTTCCCCTGGGCGCCGAAACCCAGGTCGGGCGGCACGACGATCCGGCGTTTCCCTCCCAACCGCATTCCAGCCACCCCCTGGTCGATACCGGGGATGACCTGTCCCACCCCGAACCGGAACGAGTCGGGATCCTCCGCGGCCACCGAGATGAACTCCCGTCCCTTGTTGTCGGGAGCGGCCTCGTCGTAGAGCCACCCGGTGTAGGCGATCGCGAGCAGCCAACCGTCCTGCACCTCGGGACCCCCGCCCTCCTCGAGGTCCGTGAACCCGAAGGGCACTGCGAGCGGCGGGGCGGGCTCCGGCGGTTCGGGCGTCGTGGGGGTTGCGCCCTCACCGCCGCAGCGGGCGAGACCAAGAGTGGCGAACGCCATCCCCGCCCAGAACAGTTGCCGTCTCGAGGGAACCGTCACCTTCCGAGGCCCTCAGCGTGCGAGAAAAACGCCGGGGCGCGCGTCAGCGACCACGCCGTCCGCGAACACGGTCTCGCCCCCGACCAGGACCCGGTGGATCCCGACGGAGAGTTCATGGGGCGCCTCGGGCGTCGCCCGGTCGGAGACCGTCTCCGGGTCGAAGAGGACGAGGTCCGCGACCATCCCGGGAGCGATGCGGCCCCGGTCGCGGAAGCCCATGTGGTCGGCGGCGAGCGAGGTCATCCGCCGCACGGCCTCTTCGAGACTCAGGATTCCCCGCTCGCGGACGAACTGCCGGAGCGCCCGCGGGAAGGAGCCGAAACCGCGGGGATGGGCGCCGAAGAGCGCGCCGTCGGTGGACAGGTTCGCGTGCTTCCAGGCGAAGAGCGCGGCGATGTCGTCCTCGGCCATGCTGGTGGCGATCACCGTTTCCACGCGCGTTCCGGGTTCGAAGTCGGAAGCGCCGCGCATTGCCTCCGCCGCCTGGATCAACTCGAGAAGGGTGACGGCGGGCTCCTCGCCGCGCTCCTCCGCGATGCTGGCGAGGGTGCGGCCGGCATAGGCGGGCTCCGGCGCATAGGTCGGAATCAGGATGCCCTCGGGCACGGCCATCTGAGAGACCACGAACCGGGACTCCTCGAGATCGGTGAAGTCCCGCTCCGGGAACATCACCGTGAGGGTGGACTGCCAGTACGGGTAGGGATAGACGTCCAGCGTGATGTCCACTCCCGCGGCGCGGGCTTCCTCCAGCCGCCCGAGAAAACGCGGCACCTCACCCCAAAGGCTCTGGAGCGCCAGCTTCGCGTGGGTGACCTGCACCGGAATTCCGGTCTCCTCGCCGATCCGGATGATCTCTTCGACCGCGTCCCAGAACCAGCGGTCTTCGCTTCGCAGGTGGCTGAGGTAACGGCCGCCCGCGTCGGCCGCCACCCGTGCCAGCGCCACCACCTCTTCGGTCGCCGAATAGATCCCCGGGTCGTACTCGAGTCCGGTGCTCAGACCCAGCGCTCCCGCGGCGAGATCCGCTTCGAGCAGGCGCGCCATCCCGGCGATCTCATCGGGAGTCGCCGCGCGGCGGAAGTCCTCGCCCATCACCAGTCCCCGGAAGGTGTTGTGGCCCGCGTAACTGGCCACGTTCACGGTCGCCGGGGAGGCCTCGAAACGGGCGCGGAAATCGGCCAGCGGATGGTGCGAGCCGCCGTCCTGCCCCACCACCAGGGTCGTGATTCCCTGGCTCACGGCGGCGGTGGCGTCGAGCCGCTCGAGGAGGTCGCGGTCGGCGTGGCTGTGGGTGTCGATGAACCCCGGCGCCAGGACCAGGCCCCCAGCATCGATCACGGTGTCTCCGGATACGGGCGCACCCATGCCCACCTCGGCGATCCGCCCGTCGACGACGCGAACGGTTCCGGAAACGGCCGGGGTTCCGTCGCCGTCCACAATCCGGGCGTTCGTGATGGCGAGGCCGGGAGGCGCTCCGGCATCACACCCCGCAAGGGCCAGCAGCAGTCCCACCATTGGCACCGCGACGCCGCGCTCTGGACGGATCATCTGGGTTCCGATTCCGTCGGCGGACGGTACCAGACGGCATCGGAGCGCCGGCCTCCGGCCGGCATCGCGCGGGAGGGCGAAACCCGCGCGGATGGCGCCGCGCCAAGAGAACGCGGGAGCCGCCATCGGCCTCTCGCGAGAGGCAACTCCGCGTCGCCCCTGTTTGCGTCCGCGCCGTTGGAACTGGTCGTGGGAGTGCGTTTCGCCTCCCTCCGGTCGGCGATGCCGGCCGGAGGCCGGCGCTCCGAGCGCTCCCCGCTCCCCTAACCGATCAATGCTTCCAGACGCGCCGCCAGGTTGGCCTTCGACTGCACGCCCACGATCTGGCCGACCACCTCGCCCTTCTGGAAGAAGAGCAGGGTCGGGATCGACCGGACCCGGAACTTCTCGGCGATCCGGGGTTCGTCGTCGACGTTCACCTTGCCGACCACGGCCCGGCCCTCGAAGTCATCGGCCAATTCCGAAATCGCCGGCGCGATCATCCGGCAGGGGCCGCACCACTCGGCCCAGAAATCCACAAGGCTTGGCTGGTCGCCGCCCACCGTCGTATCGAAATTCTCGCTTGTCAGTTCCAGCGCCTTGCCATCGGTCATACTTGGCTTCACTCCGGGGAATGGGTCCGCCACTGGCGGTGTCAGGGATCGGTTTCCATTCTAGCCGGTGACGTTTAACGCCCTGCCATACGCAATACTTCGCAAGCGACCAGTGAACAAGATGACGCGGCGTCCGGTCGACGATGCATCTCGGCTGACCACTCCGCCGGAGCTGCGCTCATCGTTGCGCGTCGGTCGAAATGCGCTTGGCATTCCTCCCTCGCGCGCCTTGTCAGCCGAGCGCCTCGCCGACCTCGGCGCTCACGTCATCTTGTCCACGGGTCGCTAACCGGCGTCATGTCGCATCACCATCATCACGACGCGCTAGCCCCTGCTCGCGGTGGGAAGATGCCTTCGCGGTGGGCGTTGGGCGCCGCCCTGGTCTGCACGCTGACGATCGCCGTCGCGGAGTTCGTCGGAGGAATCCTGGCCAACAGCCTCGCCCTCCAGGGCGACGCCGGGCACATGCTGAGCGACGCCGCCGCGCTGGGCGTTTCGTTTCTCGCCGCCTGGCTGGCCACCCGTCCGATGACGGCCCGCCGCACGTTCGGATTCCACCGGGCCGAGGTACTGGCGGCACTGCTGAACTCGGTGTTCCTGCTGGGCATCGCCGGCTGGGTGGGCACCCGCGCCATCGGCCGGCTGGGCCATCCGGTCGAAGTTTCGGCGATACCGGTGCTGATCATCGCGATCATCGGCCTGATCGTGAACCTCGTCGCCCTGAAGATCCTGGGCGGCCACCAGCACAGCAACCTGAACATCCGGGGCGCTTTTCTGCACGTGCTCGGGGACACGCTCGGATCCGCCGGAGTGATCGTTTCGGCCATCGTCATCCAATTCACCGGCTGGAACACCATTGATTCCCTGGTCTCGATCGGGATCGCCTGCCTGCTCGTGCTCTCGGGAGCGCGGCTCCTGCGCGACAGCATTTCCGTGCTGATGCTCGCCACCCCGGCCAACGTGGACGGCGAGGCGGTGCGTTCCGGCCTGCTTTCGCTGCCGGGCGTCCTGGGGATCCACGACCTTCACATCTGGACAGTCAACAGCGGCTTCGTTTCGCTCAGTTGCCACGCCGACATCGAGGCCAACACGCCGACGGACGTCATTCTCAGGAGCGCAACCCAGCTGCTGCGCGAGCGTTTCGGCATCCGCCACGTGACGATCCAGCCGGAGGTCACCCGGGTCCACGGAGACGCCGACTCGTGCCAGATCCTCGCGACCTGACGAGGGTGCTACCCATCGCCGCCGCGCTGGCGGCTTTCCTGGGTGCGGTGCCCGCCGCTGCCGCTCAAATGAGCACCCTGCGCTATCCGGCGGTCGCGGGAGGCCAAATCCGGGTCGAGAACTACCTGGTGCCGCGCGTCACGTCGTGGCCGGCGTATCCGGCCTGGTCCCCCGACGGGACCGAGATCGCATTCGCCCTCGACGGCCGTCTCTGGGTGATGCCCGCCGCGGGCGGAGAGGCCCGCCAACTGACCGGAGGACCGGAGGATCCGGCGGCAACATACGACTTCGAGCCGGATTGGTCCCCGGACGGCCGATCGGTGGTCTTCTCCCGGGACACGGACGGCAACCTCGACATCTGGCGGGTGGAGCGCGCCGGAGGTGCGCCCGAGCGGCTCACGAGCCATCCAGCGATGGACTTCCACCCGCGGGCCGCGGCCGGCGGCGCCGTCGTCTACTCGTCGGCCGCGTCCGGCAGCTTTGACATCCGGATGGTCGGCCCCGACGGGTCGGACACCCTGGTCTGGGGCGGCGATTCCAACGAGATCCAGCCCGATCCGGGACCGGAGTTCGGGCCGGGCCCGGAATCCGGAGAAGGCCTGCCGGGGGGGTTCCTGGTGGCGGTCTCCAACCGGTCGGACCATCCGGGAACCGGGGGGATCTTCCGCATCGAGGGGCAGGGCGACTACCAGGAACTCCACGTCGAGGAGACCACGTTCCGGACCCGCCCGGCCGTATCCCCGGACGGGAGCCTGATCGCCTTCGCATCGGACATCCGGGGCAGCTACGACCTCTTCCTGCTGCCCGCGGACGGCGGCCTCCCCTTCCGGCTGACCCGCGACGAGTACTGGGACGAGAAGGACCCCGCGTGGTCTCCCGGCGGCCAGCAGCTCGTCTTCACCACGAACCGGAACGGGCAGCCGGAACTCGAGGTGATCGGCGTCCACGGCGGCGGCTCGCGGCCGCTGCCGGTCACGGGGCTCGAGCGCTCCGGACCCGCCTGGGGACGGCTCCGGGTGCGTCTGAGCCAGCCCGCCCGGGCGACCGTCCTGGGAGCGGACGGCCGGAGCCACGCCCCCCGCGGGGTCTTCCGCCGCATCGTCTCCTACACCGAGACCCACTACTTCCACGCCGCCGGCGAGTTCTCGGTGGAGCTGCCTCCGGGTCCGGCGACCGTCCGGCTGAAGCGCGGCGTCGAGTTCCGGCCCTGGGAGCGCGAGATCACGATCCGGCCCGGTGAGGAATCCCTCCTGGAGGCGGAGCTCGAGCGCTTCGCCAACCTCCGGGAACGCGGCTGGATGTCCGGAGACACCCACGTTCACGACCTTCATGCCGGCGATCTCCGGATCACGCCCGCGGACCTCGTGGCGCAAGCCGAGGCGGAGGCGGTCGAGGTGATCCACGCGCTCATCCACGTCGACGGCTCGCGCACCATGGGGGACCCGGCGCGCTTCGTGGCCGGCCGGCACCCGGCCTCCACCGAGACCGTGTTTCTCCGCTACGGCCAGGAGTACCGGATGCCATTCGGCCACCGGACGTTCCTGAATCCCGAGCGACTCTTTTACCCGTTGGCGACCGGCGTCCGGGGCACGGCGCGCGAGGCGCCTTTCCCGCCTCTCTTCGAGTACATCCGCCGGCTGCGGGCCGAACAGGGCGACCAGGTGGTGGTGGGGATGCCGCATCCCTACTTCGCCTATCTCGCCGAAGGAGTGCCGTTCGACGGCGCCTCGCCTTCCGAGATTCCCCTCGACGCCGCGCTCGGGGTCGCCGACTTCTTCGACATCAACTGCATCCCCAGTTCGGAGACCGGATCGGCGGCGATCTACGCCCGCCTGCAGAACGCCGGCTTCCGGCTGGCCGCCGCGGGCGGTTCGGACACCTTCTCGGACACCTCGCGGGATCCGCCCCTGGGCACCGGGCGAACCTACGTGCGGCTTCCGGAGGGCGCCGGACCCGACGAGTGGGCCCTCGGCCTCCGCGCCGGCCGGAGCTTTTCCACGAACGGGCCGCTGCTGGAACTCGACGTGGACGGCTTCGGGATGGGAGACGAGATCGAGCGCGACGGCCCGGCGCGCCTGCCGGTCCGGGCGCGCGCCGTCTCCGCGGTTCCCATGGAACGACTCTTGATCCTCGTGAACGGCGAGGTGTGGCGGGAAGCAACCGGTGACCCGGCTGCCGATCCCGTCGCCGGCTCGCCCTTCGAGCTGGAGATCTCCGGAGACCTCGAACTGGACGACAGCGCCTGGATCGCGGTGCGCGCCGAGGGGCCCCGATCCGTCTGGACCACCGACAGTTCGCTCTTCGCCCATTCCACCCCGGTGTACGTCGTGCTGGACGGCCGCGCGATCGTGGTCGAGGCCGACCGTCAGTACATGGAGGCGATGATCGCGGACTTCGGGGCCGCCATGGCTCGCCGCGACGACTGGCTGAACGACGCGCAACTCGAAACGGTGCTGTACGGCGTCGAGGAGGCGCTTCGCTCACTCCGCCAGCGACCACGCTAGCGGCATCGCGGGACACCGTGTCCCTTCTGGTTGCCGACGTAGCCGTCGTCGGCGGCGGCCCTGCCGGATCGCTGGCGGCCCGCCAGCTCGCCGCCTTCGGTTTCGACGTGGTGCTGGTGCACCAGCCCCGGAGGCAGCGGCAGCACCTCGGCGAGAGCCTGTCGGCCTCGGCGCCGCGCCTGCTGGCGTCCTACGGGCTGGAGTTGCCGCAATCCGTCTATGAGCCGCGGCCATCCCATCACTTCGTTCGCTGGGGCGGGCGTGAAGACCGGATCGCCGCCCAGCCCGCGGCGGGAGAGGGTGAGGGTCAGCGGCTCATCCGCCGCGACCGCCTCGACGACTGGGCGCTCGCCGGGGCCCGGAGCGCTGGAGTGCGCATTGTCGAAGGGTCGGCGACACCCGCCGCGGATGGATTGGTGGTCCGGAAGCAGAACCAGGACGAACGGCGCGTCGCCGCCCGCGCGCTCGTGGACGCTTCGGGCCGGAGCGGGGTCCTGACCCGGCAGGACCGCGACCGGCCCGGCTTCCGCACCACCGCACTGACCGCGCACTTCGCTCCCGGCGAACGGGAAGGAACGCTGATCGAGTCCTTTCCGGACGGCTGGGTCTGGAGCGCCCCGGTGGTCGGCGGCCGCCGGGACGTGACGGTGATGCTCGATGCGGCCGATGCCGGCAGGCAGGGGGAACGCTTCCGGGAAGCGGTCCGCCAGGTGGATCTCGCCGGGTTGGTCGCCGGCGACCTCCTGACGCCGGTGCGGGCGGCGGACGTGACGCCGTACCGGCTGCGGTCCACCGCAACCGCTGAGGGCTGCCCGCTGGTCGCCGCCGGCGACGCCGCGAGCGCCCTCGATCCGCTCTCCGGACTCGGGACCATGAAGGCCATGGATTCGGGGCTCACCACCGCGATCGTCCTCCGCACCGCGCTCGCGCGGCCGCGGGATGCCGAAATCGCTCTCGCGTTCCACGCCGCAAAGGAACGGGGGCTCGCGCTGGAGGCGGAAGAACGGCTCGGCGGCTTCTACGCCGAGGAAGCGCGTTTCGCCGGGCGCGCCTTCTGGCGGCGCCGGTCGCGGAAGCGACCGCCGGCTCCCCACCGGCCGCGGCTCCCCGAGGATGGCCTGCTGATGCCGGCCGCGGGCGCCCGGGTCGAAACCCGGGGAGTCCTGCAAGGCGACTGGATCGTTCCCGCGGACGTGGTGATTCTCCCCGGCCGACTCCGCCCCGCGCACAAGGTCGCGGGCATCGCGCTCGCCGAGCTGTTTCGGGCGGTGGGCGCGCGGGGAGGGATCCGCCGGACGCTCCGGGAGTTCCCGTCGCCGCAGCCGGCAGTGCGGACCGCGCTCGCCTGGCTGGTCGCGGAGGGGTTTCTGATCGCCGGCGCTTCGGGCGCCGCCGGCGCGGACTGAGCGCCCCGACGTCACCGCGATCGGGATACCGATCGGCCGGCCGAGGGTATCCGTCCCGGCCTTCCTGCGATCGCATTTGGAGTCCGAATCCTCGATGGGATGTCCAGATCATCATCCATTTCGATACATTCAGGACTCTGTATGACGCCAACGAGACACATATCCTGGCAAACTGAAAAACAGTGCTCTTGTTGTCGCGTCAGCAGGAGTGGTCTCAGCAGGACGGAGCGCACGTCCGGGTACGTCTCGCTACCTCGCGGGGTCCGGACGCCGGCCGCGTCCATTCTTGCGAAGCGCCGATGCGCGCGTCCTCCGACGCACCCCGCCCGTCATGAAAATGGCGGAAACGGCTTGGAACGCCGGTCTCCGACCGGCACGCGGCCCAGAGGGCCGCAGGCGACGTGTCGCTGTTTGCTCCCATGGGACGCCGGGACAAGGACGTGCCCTCGCTTCCGGTCGGCTCCGACGGAGAGAGCCATGCCGCGGGTCGGCGTCACGACGTGCGCGGTGCGGAGCACCGCGCGTGCCGGTCGGAGACCGGCGTTCCAAACCGGCGGGGCCATCACGGCGCTTGACCGACCCACCGGACTGCATTTTCACAACAAACTCCCCTTGTCCAATGCGCCCAGTGGACTGGACCTGAGCGGGGACGGCGTTGCGCCATCCCTGTGTCCGGCGCCATGCGGCGGAACAGACAAGGGAGTTTCGCCCGCCGCGCGGGCGATGCCGGTGTGAACACCGGCGCTCCTGGCGCGCCCCCGCTACGGCAAGCGCGGGCGGATCGGCGCTCTTGCCGCCGTGATCTCGACGGCGGCGGACTCGAGCCCCGGCGACTCCGCGGTCAGGCGGATCGTCCCGGGCTCTCTGGACGCCTGGACGATGACGAGGGCCAACCCGTTGAACGCACGGCGGCTCTCAGCCAGGTCCGGCTCGTGGCTGGACGGATCGCCATTTCCCACCCCGATGATCTCGCCCGGTCCGTCCACCCGGAACTGAACTCCGTTGCCGGCGGTGGGGACGTTCCGACCCTCCGAATCCACGATCGAGACCTTGACCAGCGAGACATCTTCACCGTCCGCATGGATGGCTGACCGGTCCGGCTCCAGCACGATTCCGGCCGGCTCGCCGGTGGTCTCGCGCCGGGTCTCCGCCACCGCTTCTCCGTCCCGGTAACAGGTCGCCGTGAGCGACCCGGGCTCCCACGGGACCTCCCAGGAGAGGCCCGAGAATGGCTCGCGGTCCTTCCGGCCCCGGCTGTCCCCGTTGAGGAACAGCTCGACGGCGTCGCAGTTGTTGAAGGACCGGACCTCCACCGTGCCGTCTTCCCGGAGCGGGGGCTCGTTCCAGTGCGGGAACAGGTGGACGAACGGGTCCGAGCTCCAGGCGGACCGGTAGTAGTAGTAGTTGTCCTTCGGGAAGGCGCAGGTGTCCATGAAGCCGTACTGGGCAGTGACGACCGGCCAGTCGAAGGGGAACGGCTCGCCGCGGTAGTCCATACCGTTCCAGACGAATCCACCCGCTACGTAGCCGGTCCCGGCGATCCGCCCCCACGTCTCCGCCGCCGAGGTGTCGTAGGAGCTGTGATGGCCCCTCGCTTCGTCGTCCACGTAAACCCCGCGGGTGGTGAGGTCGTAGCCGGTCTCGAGCGCCAGCATCGGCCGGTCCGGATTCGCGGCGTGATAGTCGTCGTAGTTGGCCGGATCGAATCCCCTCGCGTCGATGACCTCCGCCAGACTGATGAGATCGCGCTCGGTGCCGATCTCGTCGGGAGAGGTGGCGCCCGTAAGCGGCCCGACGCTTCCGGTCGTCGGCCGGGTGGGATCGAGCCGCTTGATCGCGGCGTGCATGGCCCGCAACTGTTGTCCGGCCACCTCGGGACCCTGCCGCAGCCCCTCGTTGTTCATGCTCCAGCCGATGACGCTCGGATGGTTGCGGTCGCGCCGCACCATGCTCTCGACGTCACCGATCACGTCGTCCGAGGTGCCCATGTGGCGGTTCTCGACAAGCACCAGCATCCCGAGCCGGTCCGCCGCGTCCAGCACCTCGGCCGCCGGCGGGTTGTGCGAGGTGCGGATGGCGTTCGCCCCCATCTCCTTCAGCTTCTCGAGCCGGTAGGCGTTGATCCGGTCCGGGAGGGCCACCCCCACCCCCGCGAAGTCGGTGTGGAGGTTGGCGCCGTTGATCTTCACGTGCTGCCCGTTCAGGAAGAAACCGTCTCCGTCGAAGCGGAACGTCCGCACGCCGACCGGCGTCCCGGTGCGGTCGGTGACCCGTCCGCCTGCCTCCACGGTGGTCTGCACCGTGTAGAGGTAGGGGTTGTCCAGGGACCAGAGCGTCGGGTTGCCGATCGCCATTTCCTGGCGGAACTCCAGTTCGCTCCCGGCGGGAACGGCGCCGGCCGTTTCCGCCGTCGCGACCGTGTTTCCCTCCCCGTCGATCAGCGCGATCCGGAGCGTTCCGTCCGCCGGCTGCGCCCCGTCATTGACGAGCGTGGTCTCGACCTGCACCACGGCCGATCCGTCCGTGACCTCCGGCGTGGTCACGAAGGTTCCCCAGCGCCCGACGTGCAGCGGGTCGAGCTTCACGAGCCAGACGTGGCGGTAGATGCCCCCGCCCTCGTACCACCAGCCCTCGTCCCAGTCGGCGTCGGCGCGCACGGTGACCACGTTCCTCCCGCCGAAGTTCGCGACCTCCGTGATGTCGTAGTGGAACCCGGTGTAGCCGCTCCAGTGGTGCCCCAGCCACTCGCCGTTCACCCACACGTCGCTGTTCCGGTAGACCCCGTCGAACTCGAGCCGGATCCGCTTTCCCCGGTCGGCGGCCGGAAGCTCGAACGACCGCCGGTACCAGCCGACCCCCTTCGGCTTGTAGCCATGGTCCCGGTCGTACCAGAGTTCGTTGAACCCGGGCCGTTTCCCGCCCGGCTGGTCCGCCCCCCTGGGATCGAACTCCCCGCCCACCACGAAGTCGTGAGGCACCCTGACTTCCTCCCAACCACTGTCGTCGAAGTCCACCGCCGCGGTCGCGACGGAGCGCATCGCCGCGTCGTCCCGCCAGAAGGCGGGGCGGTTGTAGTACGAGGCTCCCGCGATGCCCCCGGGACCACCGGTGTTCTCCACCAGTACGGCCAGCGCATTGGGCCCGCCCAGGTTCCACGCCTGACCGGAGTCCAGGGTGACCTCGAACGGCGCTCCGGCCCCTGCGTGGTACACGAGCCGGTGGCCGTTCAGGTACACGGTGGCGTTGTCGTCCACCGACTGGAAGTAGATCCGGGGCCGGCCGGTCGGGCCCGGCGGCAGCGCGCCGAGTTCCGCCCGGAACCATGCGCGTCCCGGCTGTCCCGCGAACACGTCGTCGCCCGGCGCCGCGTCCCGCCAGCCGGAGAGGTCGAGCCCCGGCGCCGCCATCGTTTCCGCTTCGGCTTCGCCCGCCTCGCTCATCCGGAAGCGCCACGTCTCGACCGTGTTTCCCCGGGGCAGCGGCGCGAACCCTTCCGCCCGGCCCCGGAAGAAGCGCCACCCGTCGTCCATCAGGAGCCGCGTTCGCGGCCCGGGATCGGGTGGAGCGCAGGCGACGCCCACGGCGAGGGCCGACGCGAGGCTCACCGGCAGCCAACGAACCGATGGCGTGCGACGTTTCCCCTGCCTCATTCCGGTCGCCTCCACCGAAACGACTATGGAGGTGGGCCGCAGTTCCGCGCAAATGCGTTACCGGTGCGGCCGGTCGCCGCGGACGCGGCGCTCCGTTCCCTGCGTGCCGCGAAGATGTACGGCGATGTGCGGTTTCTCTCCGCTATCGCGCAGCGATGCCGGCCGGAGGCCGCCGCTCCGAGGCCGAGGCGACCGAATCGACCACCCACGCCAGATAGTCCGGGGCGCCCGCGCCAACCTCGAACGCGAGGAATTCGGGGGTGTCGTAGGGGTGGAGTTCAAGCACCCGCGTCTTCAGTGGGGCGACGCCCGCCTCCGTGGTCTTGATGAGGAGGAGAACTTCCTCGTCGCGCGCGACCTTGCCCTCCCATCGGTAGATGGAAGCAACCGGGCCGAGCACGTTGACACATGCGGCGAGACGTTCCTCCACGAGCGTCTCTGCCAGTTGCCCGGCCTGCTCCCGGCTCGACAGGGTCGTCAGCGCGATCCAGCAGTCGACCATCGGATCCCGGATTTCGTCTCCCGGCGCCTCAGGCCGCTACCGCGTCCGCGGCCTGGGCCTCGCTGGCCAGCGTTCCCGCCAGCGTGAACGTCTCCCGCGCGGCGCGGACCGCCGCCTCGGGATCGGAAAGCGTCGCACCCATCCTGTCGATCGCGCTCCGCAACTCCTTCCAGCGGGCCCGCTGATCGTGGCCGTAGGGATCGAAGTAACGCAGGCACTCGGCCAGTTCCGGACGGTTCTCCACCAGCGCGCGGCGGATGAAACGGTTGCCGTTCATGGAGCCTTCGATCACGTAGAAGGCCGCGAGAGTCGCTTCCGGAGTCCAGTGCGCGCCGCCCAATGCGCCGGCGAACTCCAGGACGGCCCGGGAGGGCCGTTCACGAGGTCCGCCACCGAGGTCCTCCAGATCGCGGGCCAGCCTCCGGGCGTGGCCACCCATGGCTTGGGCGAAGTCGCGCCATTCCGGCCCCTGGGCGAGGAGGCGCGCGTGGATCAGGCGGACGAGATCGAGCATCGCGGACTGGTGCGCGGCGAGCGCCGTGCGGGAAACCTCGCCGCGGACCAGGCCGCGCTGGAAGACGTGGTTCTCCGCCGCGGCGTGCTGGTCGGCGGTCCCCGCCTTGAGGCGATCCGCGAGTCCATCGGACACGGCCGGCACCGCGTAGTTACCGCATGACGGCCCACGCCGCCGCGGCCGCCACCCCGAGCCAGACGAGGCCCTTGATCAGGAAGAAGAGGAATGCCGCGCCGGCGATCTTCTTGACGATGGGGCGATTCGCGCCCGGGAGGCGATGCCAGAAACTGGTATTGGTTTTCATTTTCGCGCGCGCAGGATAGGAAGCAACGACGGTCCCGTCAAGGCTACTCCGCGACGCGGCGGAACCGCGTTTCACCGAGCGAAAGGGCGGCGGGGTTCCCGGCGGGGTCGAGGTCAAAGGTCACGAGCAGCTCGCCGCGCCAGCGGGCGTCCCAGGCCACCCGGAAGGTCTCGTGGCTGAAGTGGGTGAGCGGCCCCTGAAGACCGGGGCCGTACTCGAGGCGGAGGCCTTCCTCCGCGGTGCGGACCACGATCTCGCCTCCCACCTCGTGGCGGTAGGCCCCGGCGTACGCAGACGGCTCGAGGTGGGACCGGGAGCCCTCCCCCCGCGCCGCCTGGAGCGCGGCGAGCGCCTTCTCCTGCGCTGCGGCCAGATCGTCGTAGAGCGTCTTGAGTTCTGAACTCCAATCCCGGAAGGGCTTTCCCAGCAGGGCATCGAGACCCCGCAGCATCAGCGCGTGCCGCACTTCCACGTGGTCGCGGTTGCCGAGGACATAGACGCCGATTCCCTCGTCCCGGATCAGGCCGGCGATGGCCACCATCCCGTCGATGCTCCCGGTGTGGAAATCGAGAGCCTCTCCGTCGTAGTCCTGCTGGAACCAGCCGAGGCCGTAGGTCACCCACTTGGGCTTCGTCAGCCCTTGGGTGGGGTAGAAGCCGGCCCGGTCCACGAGCGACTGGGGACGGAACATCTCCTCGACCACCGCTTCGCTGAGGATGCGCGTCCCGTCGGCCGCCACTCCGGATGCGAGGAGCATGCGCAGCCAGAGCGACATCTCGCGCACGGAACTCCAGACCGATCCCGCCGCGGCCACCGAGTCCACCGGCGCGTTTTCGATCACCACCGTCTCGCTGTCCACGACGTGATGGGGCGAGGCGACGTTGCCGCGGCCGCGGGTGAGCGCGAGCAGGGGCACCGTTCGGTCCATCCCCAGCCGGTCGAAGATGCGCGAGTCCACGAAGTCATGCCACGGCATGCCCGAGACGCGCTTCACGACCTCGCCGGCGGTCGCGTACATCACGTTCTGGTAGATGAACCCCGACCGCATCGAGTAGGCGGGCTCGACGTGGCGAAGCCGCGACAGCATCTCGTCCATGCCGGTGTCCTGGCCGTACCAGAAGAGGTCGGTGTTCGGGAGGCCGCCACGGTGCGTCAGGAGGTCCCGCACGGTCATCGCCTCGCTGACCCAGGGATCTCCAACCGCGAACTCGGGGATGTGACGGCGGACCGGGTCGTCCCAGTCGAGCTTCCCCTCATCCACGAGGACGCCGAGCGTCGCCGCCGTCATGGCCTTGGTGGTCGAGCCGATCGAGAACAGGGTGTCAGGGTCCACGGCCTCCGGTCTGCCGAGTTCCAGGACGCCGTAGCCCCGGGCGAACAGCAGTTCCTGCCCCCGGATGACGGCGACCGCGAGACCGGTTGCCTCCCAGTCCGCAACGGCCTGCTCGACGTAGGCGTGGAACGCTTCGGCGTCGAAATCCTGGAATGCCGAGACCGGAGCCGACCACAGCGCCGCGGCGAGCAACAGGGCCGCCGGACGCTGCGAGCCGCCGCCCGGGATCACGATGTGGGGCATCCGTCCTCGTGCGGCAGCAGGGAACGGGCGAGGATCTGGTGAAGGGCGCCGTGGTAGTCCCACCGCGTTCCATGATTGGCGTCCGCGAAGATCTCGAGGAGACCCGCGGCAACCTGTCCCTCGTACACCCGGCACTCGAAGCCCTCGGCATCCTCGTCTCCGGGCGGCGGGTCCGGAAGTGGCCAGGGCCGCTCGTTCAGCACCGACGGCTCGGGCGGCATCGGACCCTCGCTGACGTACACCTGCACGCGCTCCCCGAGGTAGACCTCGGCCGCGGTGTCGGCAGTCGCCTGATCGAGGCGCTGCATCAGTTCGCGGACCGCGATCACCCGGGGATCGGTGTGCGATATCGAGCCCAGGGCCTCGATGCGGAGCAGATGCGAACCCTGCCGGTCGCGCAGCACCACCTCGTAGGTCGGCGCGTCGGCGATCACGGGACCCGTGGTGGGCTGGGGAATGTTCACCTCCCCGAGCTGGGAGATCCCGGTCGCCGCGGTCGCCTCGATGATCGCCGCCAGATCCTCCGCGGAGAGCCGCCCCACCTGGATGTTCGGCAGCAGCGGGCCGGGAAAGATCTGGATGGTCGGCCCCTCGTTATAGAGCTCGCCCCCGACGGTCACCGCGTAGCGGGGCGGCCGTCCCAGCGAGTATTCGATGGGAACGAAACCCGGGCCCTCCCAGACTTCCAGGAAGAAATGTCCGGGGTCGCCGGGAAGATCGAGCGTGTTCGGCGGCGGCCCGACCGGGGGCGGCTCCGGAGGCGGCGGCGCCGTGGGCGCGGGAGCGTCATCCGATCCGCATCCCGTGGCGAGCGCCAGCAGGAGCGTAAGGGCGGCGAGCGCCGCACCAGACGCTCGTCCCCTGAACATGACGCCCTCAGCCGCCGAGGCTCGCCCCGACGACGAGCCCGAGACCGTAAAGGACACCCGAGAGCGCAAGCCCCACGGAGGCCAGCCGAAGACCGCTGCGAATGCCGGAACGGCCCGTGAACAGGCTCGTCGCCGCCCCCGACACGAAAAGCGCGACCCCGCTCAGGGCCACCGCTCCGAGCAGTGCGGGGCCGCTGCCCAGACCGAGCGCCGGGAGGAGCGCGAGGGGAAGCAGCGGGACCAGCGCTCCGCCGCCGAAGCTCAGCAGCGAGGCCAGCGCCGATGCCCAGGGCGAACCCAGATCGTCCGGATTCAGGCCGAGTTCCTCGCGCGTCAGCACGTCGAGCGCGCGGGCGGGCTCGCTGATCAGGCGCTTGCCGAGGTCGCGGGCGGCTTCGCGCTCCAGACCGCGCGCCTCGAAGATCATCGCCAGCTCCTCGGCCTCGTCGTCCGGGTAGAGCCGCAGCTCCTCCTCCTCGAGCGCGATCTGCCGCTCGTAGAGTTCGATCCGCGAGCGCACCCCGAGGTACTCCCCGGTGGCCATCGAAACGGCGCCCGCCACCATTCCGGCGGCGCCGATGAGGAGCGCCGTGCCCGGAGAGGCGCCGGCGCCCGTCGCGGCCAGGATGAGGGCCGTGTTCGACACCAGCCCGTCGTTCGCCCCGAAGATCGCGGCGTGAAGCGCGACCGCCCCGCGGGTGTAGAGGTGGCGCTGCTCCTCGCCCAGCAGGTGATCGCGGGACTCCGCGCGGACGCTCGAACCGGCCTCCTGCGCGATGAGCACCTCGAGGCTCGACGGCGCCGCGCGGTAGACGGAGAGGCCGCGCACCTTCAGCGCGGCGAGCGCGGGCAGCAGCGAGCGCGGGCCGATCCGCCGGATCAGCGTGCCCACGAGCCGCACCCGGAAGGGCGCCTCGTAGGGGCCCGGAGGCGAACCACCCGCCTCCTCGATCGCCTTGACCCACGACTTGCTCTGTTCCAGCGCGTCCGCCGAGAGCGCTTCGAAGAGGCGCTTGTTCTCTCCGGTCTCAACCTCGGCGAGCACCACGTAGAGCCAGGCCGCCTGGACCTCGCTCTCCCAACTGTCGAGCAGCGAGGCCGTGTCGGCCATCAGTGGACGCTCTGTCCCGGGAGGGGTGCTCGACGGATCGGCGTCATGGCGTTTAGCAGCCTGTGGATGAAGTGACGTGAGTACCGAGAACGCCGAGGCGCCCGGCTGACAAGGCGTGTGAGGGAGGAATACCGAGTGTATTCCGACCGAAACGCAACGCCGAGCGCCTCGTAGAGGCGCGGTTCAGGCGGGATGCATCGGCGTTCGAATGCCGCGTGACTTTGTCCACAGGCTGCTAAGGCAGAGTACCCGAAGGAGGAGCGATGCCGGCCGGCGCTCCCGGAATCTGCATCCGGTAGAGCGGCAGGGCGTCCACCAGGCGCACGATCTCCGCCTCGACGTCCCGGAAGCCCTCGCCCCCCACCCCGCCGAATTCGGCTTCCAGCCGCGCGGCGCTGAGCCCTTCGGGAAGTCCGGCATCGGTCGGCGCGAGGTCGTCTTCCCGAACGCCGTTGGCGAGCCGCACCTGCATCCAGCGCGCCCGCGCCGCGTCGCCGGTCGCGGTGAGCCCGAAGCGGGTCCCCGCCTCGTCCATCAACAGGTCGGCAAAGGAAAACCCGGTCCCGCCCTCCGCGGCGTCGAGTTGTTCCTTCAAGAGCCCGGCCCCGCCCGAAACGCCGTCGGGCGCCACCTGCACCATGCCGGCGCTCAGGAAGAAATGGCGCGCCCAGTCGCGACGCCCGTGCAGACTGAGCGGCAGGCGGTCCATCAGTCCGCGCGCTTCTTCCCCGCCACCGGGAACCCGCGCCAGGTCGAGCAGCGAGGGATGTCCGAACGCGCCCCCGAGGGCGAGCAGGGCGGCCCGGTTCTCGGCCAACGCGTCACCTCCCACGGAACGGACGGCGGCGAGCGCGAACGTGCGCCTGAGCACCGCCGAGGTCCGATCCGGCTGCTCCCGGAGGAGATCGGCGTCCCGGACGAGCAGCGTCAGGTAACCGCCCACCCGCGAGTGGACTCCCGCACCCGTGTCCTCCCTCTCCCGCCAGCGCACCACGATCGTCGAGTCCGCGACCCGGACTTCATCGAAGGGCGCGAGCAGCGCTCCCACCGCGGCGTTCCGGCGCAGCCAGCGCGAGAGGACCCGGGAGGAGGACCGAACGAGCACGGACGGCGCCTCGATGCCTCCAACCCGGACGGACCGGAACGCCGCCCGGAACTCGCCGTCCTCGACGGTCGGCGCCGCGGTCGCCGCGATGTTCAGGAAACGCCCGCCGAACGCGGGAAGGGCAACCGGCATCGAGCCGGCGATTTCCATCGCATCGCCGGCCGGGGCCGCGTGGAGCCGCACGCCCGGGTCCACGCCCACGGCGGCAAGCGCCAGGCGAAAGCCGGCGGCGAAGGTGGCCGCGTTCAGCGCCGCCTGCGAGCCGGGCGCTCCGTCCCGATAGAAGTCGGCGAAGGCGTCGCGGTACTGGCCGTCCGGAGACCCGGGAGGCCCGATGGGATCCGTCACCGCAACCCGGTCGGTGATCAGCAGGAGCAGCACGGCGACGCTCGCGAGGAGGACCGCGGCGATGGCGACCAGCACCGGAATGAGGACCAGCGCCGAGCCGGGCCCCCGCGCGATGACGGCGCCGAACAGCGCGCCGACGAACATCCCGGTCAACGGCGCGAGCAGCGTCGCCACTTCCGGAAAGTCGAAGCTCTCCAGCACCAACCAGGGAGCGGCGGCCGGAGCCGCGACCACGAGCGCGGTCATTACGGCTCCGATCAACAGCGACGGAAGCAGAACCAGGAAGAAACCGGTGAGGACGCCTCGCATCCGGGGCAGCACCAGAGGAATGAGGATCCCGACCGGAAGGAACCAGAGGCCCTGCCGGGAGAGCCCGTAGGCGAGCGAGCCGAAGTCCGATCCGGGGAACGAACCGTCGGGCCCGTAGGCGGCGGCGAACCAGCCGTAGGCCGCCAGCGCGACGGCCGCCAGGAGATTCCGGGATCCGAAACGGGAGCGCTCTTCGCTCATCGCGAACCCCGGGTACGAGTCATCCTCCGCCGCCCGAGCGCACGTCGGCCAGCGCCCGCCAGAAGGGCGGGAGCTGTTCGTCCATCAACCGGCGGTATTCCCCGCGGGCCGTTTCGAACCGTTCCGTGAGAATCCGGTGGACCTCGCGCTGCTGGTCGGTGGGCGCGAAGTCGGCGCCGTCCCATCCGGCGTCGTTCGCGAGGGCGCCGAGCCGGCCGTAGAGCCGCATCGGCGCCCGGAAGGCGTCCTCGCGGGCTCCGGTGAGCCCCACGTCGAAGAACCTTCCCTCGATGGCGATCGCGGTGCCGGCGATCTCACCCGCGCTCTCGAGCAGCGCGGTGAAGCGCTCGTCGCCGGCGTGGCGCTCCCGGAGCCCCTCGATCTCGCGGCGCACCCACTCGAGCTCGTCCACCATCTCCGCCAGTTCGTTCAACTGGTCGTGGATGGCGTTCAGGAACGCGTACTTCTCCCCGATGTCGCCGGGGGTGGCGGCGGATGCGGGATCGACCGCCACCCGCAGGGTGGTTTCCGCGGTGTGATCCCCCACCGTGACCCGGGCGGTGTAGGAACCGGGTGGCTGGAGCAGACCGCGGTAGCCGGGAAAGATGTCGAGGTCCCAGGTGCGGATGCGCCGCTGCCCGTCCTCGCCCATCTCCACCCAGTCACGGTCGGGAGGCCGGGTCCGGAGAGTAGCCCGATCAGGGGTATCGCCGCGGAGGTCCCAGTACACCCGTGAGAGCCCGGCGGTTCCGGGGCCGCGAAGCGTTCGCACGGTCTCCCCGGCGGCGTTCACGATCGCGATTTCGGCCCGGTCGGAAGCTGCATCCTCGTCGAGCCACCAGGAGATGGGAGCGCCGTAGGAAACGTTCCGGCCCGTCACCAGGCTGCCCGGCTCCGACTTGATGCTCTGCCGCGGCAGGAACCTCCAGGCGGTCGGCGAATCGAAGACCCGGAGCGGATCGTCCGACGCCTCGGCGAGATCCCGCAGCGGGCCGATGCCGTCCAGGATGTAGAAGCCGCGGCCGTAGGTCGCGACCACCAGGTCCTCGAAGCGCTCCTGGATCACGATGCCGTAGATCGGCGCCGGGGGCATGTCGAGCTGGAGGGAGAACCAGGATTCGCCGTCGTCGAGGCTGGCCCAGACCTTGTTGTCGGTGCCGGCGAAGAGGATGCCGGCGCGGCCCGGGTCCTCCCGCACCACGTGGACGAACGAGAACGGGGACTCGGGGATTCCGCCGCTGATGCGCTCCCAGCTCTCCCCGAGATCCCGGGTGCGGTAGACGTGCGGCCGGAAGTCGCCGGACTGGTGCCAGCTCACCGCCAGGTAAGCGGTCTCCGGATCGTGGTGCGAGGGCTCGATGAACTTGATCCAGGCGTCCTGGTCGAGCTCCGGCACGTTCCCACTGCGGTCGAGCCAGGTCTCCCCGCCGTCGGTGGTGACGTGGACCTTCCCGTCCACGCTGCCGGCCCAGAGCTGTCCCGCCTGGACCGGCGACTCGGCGAGCGCGAACAGCACCGAACCGTCGAAGGTGTAGAGGTTGTCGATCGTGATGCCGCCGGAGTCCTGCTGGCGCGACTTGTCGTTCGTGGTGAGGTCGGGGCTGATGGTCTCCCAGGACTGGCCCCGGTTCGTGCTCCGGTGGACGAACTGGCTTCCGACCCAGGTGGTCCCCGGTTCGTGGCGCGACAGGACCATCGGGAAGTTCCAGTGCCAGCGCACCTTCAGGTCGGCGGGCGCCCAGCCGTAGCCCGCCTCCGGCCACACCCGGACGTCGCGGACGTGTCCGGTGCGGTCGTCGAAGATCTCGAGCCCGCCGTCGTAGCACCCGGACCAGACCACGTTGTCGTCGTGGGGCTCCGGGGTGGCCCAGCCGCTCTCGCAGCCCCCGACCCCCTCCCAGAGCCCGAGCGGAATCCCGCCGCCGGGGGTGCGGCTGGGGCCCCGGTAGGAGTAGCCGTCCTGGCGGTTTCCGTAGACGCGGTAGGGGATCCGGTCGTCCACGGTGACGTGGTACATCTGCGCTACCGGCGGGACCACGCGGCGCCAGCTCTCGCCGCGGTTCTCGGAGATGCTGCCGCCCCCGTCGTGCCCGACGAGGATGCGCTCCGGCATCCAGGGGTCCACCCAGACGTCGTGGTTGTCGCCGCCGGCGCGGTAGGAGGTCTCGATCAACGTGCGGCCGCCGTCCACGGTGGTGCTGAAGAGCACCGAGGCGAAATAGACCCGGTTGGCGTCCTCGGAATCCACGGCGATCCGGACGTAGTAGGGCGCGCGCTCGGCGAGGTCGTGGTGGGTCATCATGAGCCGCCACGAGTCCCCGCCGTCGTCGGAGCGATAGAACCCCGGGCTCTCGTCCTCGATCAGGGCGTACCAGCGGTCGGGGTCGCTCGGGGCGATCGCGACGGCGACCTTGCCGATGGGATGCGCTTCCCCTCCGGGGAGCCCCCGGCCGCCGCCGTCGCCGGTTTTCTCACCCGAAATCCGTTCCCACGAGTCGCCTCCGTCACCCGAGCGGTAGAGCCCGCTGCCCGGCCCGCCGCTCCGCAGGCCGCCGGTATCGATCCGGAGCTGCCACATCCCGGCGAGGAGACGCTCGGGATGCCGGAGGTCCATGGCGAGATCGGAGCAGCCGGTGTTCTCGTCCACATGGAGGACGAGCTCCCAGTTGGCTCCCCCGTCCCGGGTTCGATAGACGCCTCGCTCCGGCTGCGGCGCGTAGGAGTGGCCGAGCGCGCACGCGTACACCAGGTTCGGGTCCTCGGGATGGACCAGGATCCGGGCGATGCGCCCGGTGGCTTCGAGGCCGCGGTGGTGGAACGACCGCCCGCCGTCGGTGGAGCGGTAGATGCCGTTCCCCATCGCGAGCGCCGGCCGGATGATGAAGGTCTCTCCGGTACCGGCCCACACCTGCCCGGGATGGGACGGTGAAACGGCGAGCGCGCTGATGGAAGCCGCCTCCTGATCGTCGAAGACCGGCTCCCAGGTGACCCCGCGGTCACTCGTCTTCCAGATTCCCCCCGACGCAGCGCCGAAGTAGATGACGTCGGGGTTGCCCCACTCGCCGGCGGCGGCGCTCAGCCGGTTCCCGTCGGGCCCGATGGTGCGCCAACGGAGGCCTCCCAGTTGCGAAGGATCGATCGTGACGGGCTGCGCGGAGACCGCGTTCGGGAGGGGCTGCAGGAGGCACAGAGCCAACCAGAGAACGAGACGAACGGGGAGGCGATCCGGCATGTCCGGTGGACGGTAGCAGCCCGTGGCTCGGACCATCCCGCCGCCCTTTATCCTTCCCGACCGCACGGCCGTCGTCCGCAACAGCCGGATACGCCGCGCGGTAACCACCACGAGCATTCCCCCCTCCTCAGACTGAAAGAGAAGACCGATGCGTAACGCGCCGGAAGGCCTCCGCAACACCCTGCTCATCGCGCGACGGCAGTTGGGTGCGGTCCGCCAGGACGGCTACGTCCTGTTCCTGCTGGGGCTGGTCGTCGCTTTGGGGCTGGTCGCGGCGCTGGGCGCCCGGCATCACGTTGCGAGCGAGACCGAGCAGCGCGACCGCTATCAGGCAATGGTCGATCGGCAGTGGCTGGAACAGCCCGAACGCCATCCGCACCGGGTCATCCACTATGGGTTCCTGGTCTTTCGCGAACAGGCGCCGCTCGAGTTCGTCGATCCGGGGGTGAGCGATTACGCGGGAACCTCGATCTACCTGGAAGGCCATCGCCAGAACACGGCCAACTTCGGCGAGGCGCGTCATTCCACCGGGATGACGCGCTTCGGACGCCTCACCCCGGCGAGCGTGCTCGCGCTCCTGTTGCCGCTCCTGGTGGTTGTCGCCGGTTTCGCCGCGGTCAGCGCCGAGCGAGAGGGGGGAACGCTCGGCGTCCTCCTGACGCAGGGGGCGACGCCGGCGCAGATCCTCGCGGGCAAGGTTCTCGCCACGGGAGCGGTAGGGGCGCTGGCGACGCTTCCGGTCGCGCTGGCCGTCGGCGTCATGGCCGGGCCGGGGCTCGACAGCCCCGCTTCCGTCACGCGGCTGGGCGTCCTGGCCGGCATCTACGGGATCTATCTCGCGGGCTGGGTGCTCGTCACGGTGCTCGTTTCCGCCGTCCGGACCTCTTCGCGGAGCGCGCTCGCGCAACTGCTCGCGCTATGGGTGGTGATCTGCGTCGCCACCCCCCGCGTAGCGGCCTCCGTCGCCGGGGCGCTCTATCCGCTTCCCTCGCGCGCCGAGCTCACCGCTCAGGTGGAGCAGGCGCTGAACGAGGTCGGGGACAGCCACCGCCCGGACGATCCCTTCTTCAACGCGCTCCGGGAGGAGTACCTGGAGCGCTACCAGGTCGGGGCCGTCGAGGACCTCCCGGTGAACTGGAGGGGGGTGCTCAGCCGGGAATCGGAAGCACTCACCAGCCGGGTCTTCGAGGACCACCGGCAGGAGTTGGTCAAGGGCCATCTTCGCCAGAACAAAGTCATGGCATGGTCGGGATTCCTCTCCCCGTACCTGGCGGCCCGGGATCTGTCGATGGGCATTGCCGGTAGCGGCCCGGAGGCGACGGAAGCATTCCTCGCCCAGGCCGAGGCGCACCGTTACACGATCATTCAGCGTCTCAACGAACTCCACATCCGCGAGATCCGGAACGAGAACGACCGGGCGCAACGGCTGTCGCGCGAACACTGGGGGCAGTTCCCCGTCTTCGGGACCGAGCCGCCACCCCTCGGTGGAGCGCTGGCGGACCGTCCCGTCTCGCTGGCCGCGCTCGGGCTGTGGATCGGCCTGCCGCTGACCGGACTCGGGTTGGCGCGAAGACGGCTGGCGCTGGTCGGCACGGAGCGGTCGTCGTGAGAGCGTGGGCGCGGCTGCTGGCGCTGGACCTGCGGCGACTGACCCGGTCGGCCGGGACCACGGCCGCGATCATCCTTCTGCTCGGCCTGGGAATCTACGGCGCGTGGCGCGCCGGGCGGAACGCGGAAGCCGCCCGGTCTTCGCTGGCGGCGGCCGAGACCGCCTACGACGACCAGTTGGACTTTCTGCTCTCCGTCTATCCGCCGACCACCGACGCGGGAGAGGTGCTCTACTACGTGGCCTTTCCCGCCCCGCAGCCCCCGCTGCCGGTTTCCGCCCTGGCGCGGGGCCGGGCCGCGGTGGAAACGGAGAGCCTCCGGATCCGTCTCCTGGCGCTCGAAGGACAGCTCTACGAGCACGAGACGGTGAATCCGCGGCTTGCCGCCGCCGGCTATCTGGACCTTGCCTTCCTCCTCATCGCGCTGCTGCCGCTCTTCATCATCGCGGTCAGCTACGACCTGATCTCCGGCGAACGGGAGGGCGGCACCTGGAACCTGGTCCGCCTGTTCGCACCCCGCCGGAGACTCCTGGCCGCGAAGCTCGCATCCCGCGCGATGCTCGTCGGCGCGGTCGCGGCGGTGGTGATGGCCGCCGGAGCGCTGATGGCGGGCATCGACCTCGACGGCCGGGCCGGCTGGATGTTCGCGCTCGTCGCACTGCACACGGTCTTCTGGTTCGCCCTCTGCCTCGGAGTCGCGATGGGAAACCGGTCATCGACCGCCAACGCCATGATCCTGGCGGGAGTCTGGGTCGTCCTGACGATTCTGGCTCCGGCGGCCCTGAGTCTCGCCAACGCGGTTCTTCACCCCGTTCCGGAAGCGCTGGAGCTGACGGTGCAACAGCGCCAGGGCTACCACGAGGCCTGGGACCTGCCTCCCAGCGCGACGATGGAGTCGTTCTACCGGGACTACCCCGAGTGGAGCGGCCAGGCCGTTCCCGAAGATGTGTTCACGTGGGGCTGGTACTACGCCATGAATCACCGGGGAGACCAGGCCGCCCGCGACGCCTCGCGGGCCTACCGCGAGGTGCTGCGCGAGAGGGATGCGTGGGCTCGCCGGTGGTCCCTGTTCGCGCCCCCCCTGGCTACCCAGCTCGCGCTGGATCGCCTCGCCCGGACCGACCTCAGAGCCCAACTCGACTACCAGGACGCGGTGCGCCGCTTCCACGAACGCCTCAAGGACCACTTCTTCCCGCACTTCTTCGCCACCGCGCCCATCGATGCGGTGGCGTGGGACCAGGTACCCACCTTTGAGCCGGCGGCGCCCGCGGACAGCGCGGCCCAAGCCGGGGTTCCGCCCGCGATTGCCCTGATCCTGGCTTCCGGGTTGGCGCTGGGAGTCGGGGTGCGGCGGGCTCGGGCCTGACGGCCTGTCCCCTCCGGTACGATGGACGGCCCACCCCGGCGGAGGAACGCCATGAAGAAAGTCCTCGGAAGTGCGCTGTTTGCGGCGGTCGCGAGCCTCCTGGCGGCGCCTGGGTTCGCCCAGCCTGCCTACGACCTGCTGCTCGTCGGAGGAATGGTCTTCGACGGGAGCGGCAACCCCGCCATCCGGGCGGACGTCGGCATTCGGGGCGACGAGGTCGTGGCGGTGGGACGCCTCGCCGGGAAGGAGGGACACGAGGCGGCCCGCACCATTGACGTGAGTGGACTCCATGTGTCCCCCGGCTGGGTGGACCTCCACTCCCACGCCGACCGGTCGCTCGTCGGCGACGACATGGAGGAGCGGAAGGCGGTCAACCTGGTCGCCCAGGGGATCACCACGGTGGTGATGGGCGCCGACGGCCGGAACCCGATCTGGCCGATCCGCGACGAGATCGCCGCTTACGAGAGCCATGGAACGGGACTCAACGTGGTGCCCGTCGTGGGCCACTCGACCGTCCGTCTCCAGGTGATGGGCGACGACCACGAGCGGCCGGCGACCGACGAGGAAGTAGCCCGGATGGCCGAGCTGGTCCGGGAGGGAATGGAGGACGGCGCCTGGGGCCTCGGGGCGGGCCCGGAATACCGCCCGGCCCGCTTCTCGGAGACCGGGGAGATCATCGCGCTCGCCCACGTGGTCGCGGACTACGACGGCTTCTACTACTCGCACCAGCGCAGCCAGTCGCCGATGCCGCGCTGGCAGGTGCCGAGCATCGTGGACGGGCCGACCCTGACCGGGACCGACGGCATGGCCGAGACCATCCGGATCGGCCGCGAGACCGGAATCCGGGTGGTCGGGACCCACATCAAGGCGAAGGGGCCGTCGAGCTGGGGGCACTCCGCGAAGGACGTGCAGGCGATCAACCTCGCGCGGGCGCAGGGGGTCCAGGTGTTCCTGGACCAGTACCCCTTCGAGACCTTCGGCGGCGGACCGGTCGGGGTGATCCCCGTGTGGGGCTTCGCGCCGCCGGGGACCGACCGTTCCGGCGGGCTCGACGACCCGAAGTGGCGGCGGACGCCGGGACTCCTGAGTCTGGAAAACCTGGAGGCGAACCTCGCCGACGAAACCACCCGGGCCGAACTGATGATGGACCTCGAGCAGCAGATCGACCTGTTCGGAGGCGCCGACCGCCTGATCGTCGTGCTCTTCCCGGAAGATCCCTCGCTCGTCGGAAAGACGGTCGCCACGGTGGCGGCGGACAGCGGCAAGAGCGTTGCCGAGACGCTGATCGACTTCGTCCGCGCGGGAAACGAGGAACTGCTCCACGGGGTGCTGATCCGCCCGATCGCCGGGGACCGGTTCGACGTGGAGACCTACATGGCGCAGGACTACACCGCGACCTCGACGGACGCCGGCATCGCGCTCGCAGCGACGCCGGGCCGGCACCCGCGCTTCTGGGGCAGCTACACCCGCAAGATCGCCCACTACACGCGGGACCGCGGGCTGATCACCCTGCCCTTCATGGTGCGCTCCTCCACCAGCCTGCCGGCGGCGATCGTGGGCATGACGGACCGCGGCTGCCTGAGGGTCGGGTGCAAAGCGGACATCGTCGCCTTCGACTACGACCGGGTGGAGGACAACGCGACCATCATGAACCCGGACGGTCCGGTGGTCGGGATGCCCTGGGTCCTGATCAACGGCCAGGTTGCCATCGAGGACGGCCAGGCCACCGGGGCGCTCGCGGGGGTCGTCATCAAGCGCGCCGGGTAGCGCAACCCGGCGCGTTCCGCTGGACTCCCGACGTGGCCGCGGACGGCCGGGACTTCGGCGGGTCGGCGACCGTCGGCTCGCGCCGGCGGCAAGAGGACGCTTGGGGTGCGGAGATTCTCCCCGCCGATGAGTACGGAGCCGGGCTCGTCGTGGTGGTCGCGGACGGGATGGGCGGGCAACCGGCCGGAGATGAGGCCAGCAGCGTGGCCTGCCAAGCGTTCCTGGAGGTATGCACCGGCGCTTCCGGTGCTCCCGGCCAGCGGCTGCGGGAAGCGCTTGACTACGCGAACGGGCAGGTCCGGGCTGCCGTTGCGGCTTCGCCGGAGCTATGGGGCATGGGCACCACCCTGGTGGCGGCGTGCTTCCACACCGGCGGCTGCGACTGGGTGAGCGTCGGGGACTCCTTCCTGTTCCATTACCGGGGCGGCCGGATGCGGCGGATCAACCCCCTGCACACCGTCGGGGCGGAACTGGACGAGCGCGCGAGACGCGGCGAGATCACGGCCGCCCAGGCAGCCGCCGATCCGGAACGCGCACTCATCACCAGCGTGATCATGGGGTTGCCTGTCGAGGAAGTGGCTGAGGGCGGCATGCCGCTCGAACCGGACGATCTCGTCATCCTGGCCACCGACGGCGTGGAACCCCTGGGTGAGGACGGGATCGCGTCCGTGTGCGGCGAACAGCGGGAAGCCGGCGCGGGAGAAATCGCGGCGGCGATCATTCGCCGGATCGAAGAGATCGGATCCCGGAATCAGGACAACGCAACGGTGGTGGTCGTCCGGCAGCCGTCAACCTGAGGCGCCGCATACGCTTCCCGCACCGCGAGAGGTTCACGGCATGAGCAGGCTCACGAGATTTCTTTCGGCGTTCGTCGTCTACACGGTCATCGACATGGCGTGGAGCCTGTCGCCCCCGGCGGCCGCCATGTACGCCAGCCTGCACGAAGCCAGCGGCAACGACTGGAGCTTCGGGAAGCCGATGGACAGCTGGGGCGGCATCGAGATCGCCGCCCTCCTGGTGTTCTTCGCGCTGATCGCGCTGGCGAACAGCCAGCTGGCGATCGCGCCGGCCATCCGGGAGCGAAACCTCCAGCGGGCGATGAGGCACGCGTTCCTGCTGGGCTGCGCGGCCTACGCTACCTACAGCGTGCCAATCTTCGTCGCCATCGCCAACTGGCCGGCGGCGCTCATTCCCATCGACATCCTGACCGGCGGCCTGCTGAGCCTCGCCACCTCGACGATCGTCACCTGGTGGGCGCTGCGCCGTCAGGCGGCCTGAAGACGGGGCGCGCGTTCGGGGCGGATCGGCCCGACGCGTTTCGCGGCGCTCCGGGCCGCGATGCCCCGGTCGGAGGCCCCCACCAGGAGAAACGCCCATGCGCACGTCCCCCCCCCGTCATGAAAATGGCGGAAACGGCTTGGAACGCCGGTCTCCGACCGGCACGCGGCCCGAAGGGCCGCAGGCGACGTGTCGCTGTTTGCCCCGATGGGACGCCGGAACAAGCGCGTGCTCTCGCTTCCGGTCGGCTCCGAAGAAGAGGACCATCCCGCAGCTCGGCGTCACGACGTGTGCGGTGCGGAGCACCGCGCGTGCCGGTCGGAGACCGGCGTTCCAAGCAGGCGGCGCCATCACGGCGCTTGACCGACCCACCGCACTGCGTTTTCACAGCAACTGGCCGGCGCTCCGCTGCCGCACGCGCTTGACGCGTTGCGGCGTTGCTGGCCGGTGCTCTCTTTGCCTTCCCTGACCGGGCGGGCGCAAGGCGCCCGCCCGGAAGGGAAGTTGCTTGGCTAGAAGGAGTAGCGGATCGCCAGCTCCATCTGGCGGGAGGGGGCGTTGATGTTCGACGCCAGCGAACCTTCGTTGTCGCCGAAACCGCTCGAGCGCAGGTTTCCGCTCGCGTTCCCGAAGTTCGCCCGGTCGAAGGCGTTCAGCACCTGGAAGACCACTTCCAGACCGTGGGTTCCGCTCACGTAGAAGGTCTTCGAGGCGCGGAAGTCGAAGTTCAGGAAGTTCGAACAGGAGAAGTCGGCCACCGAAGCCCGGCCAATCTCCTGCCGGTAGGCGTTCGCGAGACCCAGATCCAGGTTGCGGCAGGCAAAGGCGTTCGACGCGTTGAAGCCCGGCGGCAAGTCACCCGAGTAGAGGTCGCCGTTGAGGTTGGTTCCCGAATCCACGCGCACCGCGAGCGGCGAACGGTAGTCCATGATCGTCGAGAGCCGGATATCGAACGGCAGCACCACGATGGCGCTGCTCACCAGTCGATGGCGCCGGTCGGTGCCGCCGGGAGTCGTGACCTGTGTGTATCCGGGGAAGCGGCTGTCCCAAGCGGAAGGCTCGGTATTACGCGTCCAGAACTCGGTCGTTTCCGTCTTGGCCAGGGTGTAGCTGACCAGGAACTGCCAGCCGTCGGCATAGCGCTTTTCGAACTTGGCGAAGAACGCTTGGTAGTCGTGGTCGAGCAGCGAGAAGGACGTGTTCACGCGGTTGAACTGGGGCCAGGGGCGCACGCCGTTCACCGGGTAGTTGATGTTCACGTTGCGCATCGCGTCGGCGCGGGTCGCCACCCGGGTCAGGTCGAGCGAGAGCGCCATGTCGTCCCGGAGCTGGTGCGCCAGCCCCAGGTTGAAGTGGTGCGCGTAGGGCTGCTCGTAGTCGTTGTCCAGAAGGGTGATGTTCGGCGGCGCCGTGGACAGGAATTCCTCGCGCGTCTGACCCGGGTATGGATCCGGGTAGCCGGGGTCGATGATGACGATCGACTGCGCCTGGTGCCACCAGCGCTCCCCGAAGTTGGTGAGCGTCCGGATGTTCTCGAAGAACTTGCCGTAGCCGCCCTTCACCGTGGTACGGCCGGTGCCGTCGCCCGAGAGGTCATAGACGAACCCGATCCGCGGTCCCCAGTTGTTGTTGTCGCCGCGGGCATCGGCGCCCTCGTGCCATGGGATCGGCAGCGGAAACTGGATGTCCCGGATGTCCTCGTTGAACGTGCCGACCTGGAGGTCGTAGCGGAGGCCAAGGTTGAGGGTGAGGCGGTCGCTGGTCCAGTCGTCCTGGGCGTACACCGAGAAGTGGTGCACCGGGACGTCGTCGAAACGCGGCTGCGACTGGGTGTAGGAGATCGGGTAGGTGTCCGGGTTGTCCGGATCGAACGGGTCGTTGGTGTCGAAGGTAAACCTGCCGTTGAACCCCCCGGTGCTGTCGGCCTTGAACTCGATGTAGTTGTAGTCCACCCCGAACTTGACCTGGTTGTCGCCGCCGAGCCCCTGGGTGAACCAGGTGAAGTCGTCCTTGAACTGCCAACGGGTCTCGGGGCCCATCTGGTCGTTGCAGGACCCGGTGCGCAGGTCGGGGCGATAGATCTGTTGATCACAGAGAGCCAGCCGCTCCGGGCTGAAGTCGCCGGCGTCGAAGGACCCGTTGCTCCAGGCCGGGCTGACCTCATACTTCGAGAACGCCCGCTGGAAGCGGAACTCGTTCAGCGAGTTGGCGCCGGTCACCGAAGTGACCCCGAACACCTCGGCATTCCGTGGCACCGCGAAGTCGAACCCCTCCGTGGTGATTCCCCGGGCATTCAGGTTGGGGCGGTACTCGTTCTCCCATGCCACCCGAAGCCAGACCTGGTGGTCGTCGCTCAGTTGGTGGTTCAGCCGGGCGAGCCACATGTAGCGCCACTCGTCCTTCGGGAAGGTGCCGTCGAACTCGGGGAAGACGCCGCGGGTGTCGATGTCGTAGAAGAGCTCCTCGTTCGTCCGCTCGTAGGCGAAGAAGAAGTGGGTGCGGTCCTCCACGATGGGGCCGCCGAAGGAGCCGCCGAACTGGTGCCGGCGGTACTCCGGCTTTTCGAAGCTCGGGTCGTTCGCCTGGAACTCCTTCTGCTGGTGGGTGAGTTCGGTGAGCGCCTTGTCACGGAAGAACCAGAAGGCGCTGCCCGCGAAGTTGTTCGTTCCCGTCTTCGTCGCCACCGTCATGAGGCCGCCGGTCGCGAGCCCGTACTCCGCCTTGAAGTTGCTCGTCGTGACCTGGAACTCGCCGATGGCGTCCATCGGGAAGTTCTGGCGCGCCTCGCCCATCTCGGCCCAGGTGTTGTTCACCCCGTCCACGATGAAGGCGTTCGCGTAGTAGCGGCCGCCGGCGCCCATGTTCACGTTGCCGCGGTAGTAGAAGCCGCGGATCGCGTCCTGGCTGGTGCCGGGGGTCAGCAGCGCAAGATCTACCCAGCGGCGCGACGCCACCGGCAGGTCCTGGATCTGGAGATCCGAGACCGAGGTGGAGATGTCGGAGCGCCGGGTGTCCAGCAGCGGCGCCGTTCCGGTGACCGTGACCGTTTCCTCGACCTGCGCGAGCGCCAGTTCCTGGTTCAGGATGATCGTCTGCTGGATGGTCAGCAGCACGCCCGTCGTCTCGACCGTCTGGAAACCGGAGAGCTCCGCCCGGATCGTGTAGGTCCCGGGCAGCAGCGCCGGTAGTCGGTAGTCGCCGCTCGCATCGGAGGTGGAACTCCGGGAGACCCCGGTGTCCTCGTTCACCGCCGTGACGGTGGCGCCCGGAAGGACGGCGCCGGTCGAGTCGATCACCTGGCCCTCGATCTGCCCGTACTGGGCGAGGGCCGGTGTCGCGAGGAGGAGGGCGGCCGCCATGACGGCCGCCCCCGAACAGATACCGGCTCTCCAGCACCTCCTGCGGCGTGCTGGGTTGCGGTATCTCGTCGTGGTGGCCATTTCGGCGATTCCTCCTGGTGGAATGAAGCGACGGAGGGCGGCCCGGCCGGGTGACCGGGCCGGTCTGGAAAGTGTCAGGTTGCCCGGGTGGTCCTGTCTCCTATTCGGCCGTGAACATGGCCATCAGGACGGTCTCACCCCACTCGAAGTGGAGCATGCCGTCGTTCCCCTGTCCGTGGAGAACGACCGTGAACTGTTCGCGCGCCTCGCCCGGGTGGACCATGAGCGAGATCTCGGCGACATCCTTCGAGGCGTCGTGCTCGGTGCCCCACTGCCCGGTCTGCGAGTTCACCAGCAGCGTCCAGCCGTCGCCCATCTTCTTCGCGAAGAGGCTGTAGGAACCGGCCGCGATCTTCGTGCCGGCGAAGTCGAGGTCGCCGCTCGTGGTCAGGGTGGTGGAGGCGTCGGCGCCGAGCCGCCACACCATGCCGTCGGTGGCCTGACCCAGCATGTCGCGGCCATTGAGGCTCGGGCGGCCGTACTCGATGGAAACCGCCGCACCACCCACGGTGGCCTCGGCGGTTCCCCGCGGGCTCTGGGCGAAGGCAGTCGGAACGGTGATGAGGATGGCGGCGGCAACGGCGCCGCCGAGAACACGGGTCTTCATGAGGGACTCCTTAGTTTCTGGTGGTTGAGTGGTTGATTTCAAACGCCTACCGGAATGCGGCGGGCAATGGATTTCGAGGGGGACCGGCGCCGGATGCCGATGACGCGGCCCTTCTCGGGGGGCTCCGGCAGGCCCTCCAGGCGCCGGGCGATCTCCTCGAGGAGTTCGTAGTACTCGGCCGGCATCGGCGCGGAGCGGCGGGTCCGCATGTCCACGTAGCAGCCGATGTGCTCGCAGGTCGCGGAAAGCACCGGCTCACCGGTCCCCGACTCCGGCTCACCGTAGAGCCGGAGAAACGCGTGGATCAGCTTCTCGCTGAAGTCGAGGAGCTGGTAGGTGACGAAGAAGGAGCGGCCCGGATGCAGCTCGGCCTGGTAGGTGACGTGGTCTTCCAGCGCGAACGTGGACCCGTAGTCGTTGTCGTTGTCCCAGAGTCCAATGCGGGTCAGCATGTGTTGTGTCGCCTGGTCGAAGGCGCGCCGGTAATAGACGACGTTCATGTGGCCGTTCCGATCGGTCCAGTCGGGCGCGACGACCCCTTCGTAGATGCGGAATCCCCGTTCGGGATCGAGGACGAGGTCTGCAGGCAGGCGGAAGGGCACGGCGACCCGGTAGATTACGTGAACGGAGGTCCGCCATGCGCCTGTCCGTTCCATCTTCCCTGCGTCTGCCGGCGGCTCTGGCCGCCGCTATTCTGCTCGCCCCGGGATGCGCGCCCGACTGGCCGCCACCGCCGGAGACCCGAGTCGAGGTGGTCACCGACACCATCCACGGGGTCGAGATCCCCGATCCCTACCGCTGGCTCGAGGACCAGGACAGCCCGGAAACCCGGGCGTGGATCGACGCCCAGAACGCGTACGCCGAGCAGATCGTTTCGGACGACGCGCTCGAAGCCCGTCTGGCGGCCCGTCTCACCGAGCTGATGGAAGTCGCGCAGGTGTCCGCGCCGCGCAGCGCCGGCGAGCACGAGCTGTTCACGCTGCGGCGCCCCGGCGAACTTCGGGCGCGCATCTACCGGCGCCCGAAGCCGGAGGGGGAACCCACTGGAGAACGGCCCGACCCGGGCGGGGAGTACGAACTCCTCCTCGACGCCCAGGCGCTCGGGTTCGACGACTGGGCGAGCATCGACATCCTGGACATCTCTCCTGACGGGAAGCTCCTCCTCTACCGCATCCGGGACGGTGGGCTCGATGAGATCATGGTGCGCCTCTTCGATCTCGAAACGCTGGAGGACCGCCCCGAGCGGCTGCCGGAAGCGCTCTACGGAACGATCGCCTTCGACGGCACGGGTGACGGCTTCTACTACATCCACCGTTCGCGGGAGGACGGCCCGAGGATCCGCCACCACCGGATCGGCACCGGGATGAGCGAGGACCAGGAGATCTTCGGCGAGGGCTACGGGCCGGAGACCTTCCTCCGGCTGGAGGAGATCGAGGACGGCCGGCTGCTGCTCCTCGGCGTCCAGCACGGCTGGATGCGGAACGACGTCTTCGTGATGGACCGGCAAAGCGGCGAGGTCCACCCGATCATCGAGGGCGAACGCGCCCACGTCAATGCCCGCTACGAGGAGGGCCGGCTCCTCCTCACCACCGACCTCGACGCGTCCAACTACCGGGTGATCGCGATCCCCACGGCGGGCGTCGACCCGTCCCGCTGGTCGGACCGCTCCCGCTGGACCGACTGGATCCCCGAGCAGGAACACCTGCTCCGCGGTTACACGACGATCGGCGAACGGACCTACGTGGAGCTGCTCGCGAACGTCGCCTCCCGAATCCTGGTCTTCGAAGCGGGGGACGGAACGGCTCTCGAGCCGGTGGATGAGATCCCCCTGCCGGAGTACCACACCGCCAGCCTGAGCAGGCTGGGCGAGGACGGGGCGATGCTCACCCTGTCTTCCTTCACCGTCCCGCAGACCCGCTACCGGCTCGATCTCGAAACCTGGGAGCGGGAGCTCATCGAGCCGCCGCGCCCCGAGTACGACGGGAGCGATGTCCTCGTGGAACAGGTCTGGTACACCTCGAAGGACGGAACCGAGGCGCCGATGTACATCATGCGGCCGCGCGGGGTGGAGCCGAACGGCAACCTCCCCACCCTGCTCCACGGCTACGGCGGCTTCAACGTGAGCGTCACGCCGTCCTTCCGGGCGCAGGCGGCGGTCTGGGTGGAGGCCGGAGGCGTCTTCGCGGTGGCGACGCTCCGGGGCGGGAGCGAGTTCGGCGAGGACTGGCACCGGGACGGGATGCTGGAGAACAAGCAGAACGTCTTCGACGACTTCATCTCCTCGGCCGAGTGGCTCATCGAGAACGACTACACGAATCCGGACCGGCTCGCGATCATGGGAGGGAGCAACGGCGGCCTGCTGGTGGCCAGCTCGTTCACCCAGCGGCCCGAGCTGTACAGGGCGGTCTACTGCGGGTTCCCCGACCTCGACATGGTCCGGTTCTACACCTTCACCGAGACGAACAACATGCCGGCGCTGCTCGAGTACGGGAACGCCGGAATCCCGGAACAGTTCGAGTTCCTGCGCCAGTACTCCCCCTACCAGGCGGTCGAGGACGGGACCGACTATCCGGCGGTGATGTTCACGCAGGGCGACCTCGACACCCGGGTGCCGCCGCTGCAGGGCCGGAAGATGGCGGCGCGGGTGCAGGCCGCCTCCACGTCAGGCCTGCCGGTGATCCTCCGCTACCGGCCGCGTGCGGGGCACGCCGGCGGCCGCAGCCGCGTCCCGGACCGGGCCATGGACACCGCCTTCCTCATGATGCAGCTCGGCATGAGCTACGGGGAGGAGACGCCATAGCGCGTACCGAACCGCGGCGGATCGCGCGTACGGCTTGGAACGCCGGTCTCCGACCGGCACAGCGGCCCGCAGGGCCGCGGGCGGCCCATCGCCGCCGGCCCGGGGTCGCGAGCTAGCCCAGCGTCGGCGCGAAGGTCGGCGCCCGCCGCTGCTGGGTCGCCTGCTCGTAGGCGTAGGCGATCCGGATCAACACCGGCTCGCTCCACGCCCGCCCGAAGAAGGAGACGCCCGCCGGCAGCCCGGAGACGAACCCCATGGGCACGCTGATGTCCGGGTATCCCGCGATGGCGGCCGGTCCGGCACTGCTGCCGCCGTCCAGCCGGTCGCCCTTGATGTGGTCGGTGACCCAGGGCAGGTCGCGGGTGGGGGCTACGATGGCGTCGAGCTGGTGCTCGTCCATGAGGGCGTCGATGCCGTCCTCGCGGTTGGCCCGCTGGATCGTCCGCTTCGCGTTCAGGTACGCCTCGTCGGTGAGAGGGCCGCGGGCCTCGGACGCGATCATGCGCTCCTGGCCGAAGTGGGGCATCTCGAGCTCGGCGTTTTGCTCGTTGAACTCGATGATGTCGGCGAGAGTCTTCACCCGGACATCGGGACCCAGCGTCGCCAGGTAGGCGTTCAGGTCCGCCTTGAACTCGTACTCGAGGAGCAGCAGGGGAAGTTCGTCGTTCCAGGCCGCTTCGGGCAGGTTCGCCGGGTCCACGATCACGGCGCCCGCGTCCGCCATCGCCTGGATCGCGTCGTCGAACAGCGCCGTGACCCGCGGATCGAAGCCGGTGAAGCTGCGCGCCACCCCGATGCGCGCGCCCTGGAGTCCGGCCGGATCGCAGAACTGCGCGTAGTCGGTGTGGAAGTTGCCCTCGCTGCCCGACGTCGCCTCGTCGCGCGGGTCCACCCCGACGGCGCCGCCCAGCAGGATGGCCGCGTCGCGCACCGTCCGGGTCATGGGCCCGGCGGTGTCCTGGGAGTGGGAGATGGGGATGATGCCGGAGCGGCTCCAGAGTCCTACGGTGGGCTTGATGCCCACGATGCCGTTGCTCGAGGAGGGGCACATGATGGAGCCGCCCGTCTCGGTACCCACGGTCAGTGCGCAGAGGTTCGCGGAGGCCGCGGTTCCCGAGCCGGAGCTGGACCCGCACGGGTTGCGGTCGAGGGCGTAGGGGTTCTTGCACTGGCCGCCCCGGGCGCTCCAGCCGCTGGTCGCCCGCTCCCCGCGGAAGTAGGCCCACTCGCTCATGTTGAGCTTGCCGAGCAGGATGGCGCCGGCGGCGCGAAGGCGCTCGGCCACGAAAGAGTCCTGCGGCGGGACGGAGCCCTCGAGCGCCAGCGACCCCGCCGTGGTGGTCATGCGGTCGTGGGTGTCGAGGTTGTCCTTGAGCGCCACCGGGATCCCGTGGAGCGGTCCGCGCGGTCCATTCGCCTGACGCTCGGCGTCGAGTTCGTCCGCGATCTCGAGCGCGTCCGGGTTGATCTCGATCATCGACCGCAATTCGGGGCCCTGCCGGTCCATGGCGTCGAGGCGCCCGAGGTAGGCCTCCGTGATGGAGCGGGCGGTGTGTTCGCCCGACTCCATCATGCGCTGGAGGTCGTCCGCGGTGATCTCGTCGAATTCGAACGGCGGGATCTCGCCCTGCGCGCCCCCCTCCGATGGCGACTCGGAAGCGGACGGTGAACACGCGAGATTCGCGGTCAGGCCGGCGCCCCCGGCGGCGGTTGTCTTCAGGAATGCTCTTCGATCCATGGACGGTCTCTCCGTTCAGCGCAGCATACCGATCACGCGACGATCGGATGGAAGAGGGATGGAGGGGTGCTAGTCGATCCGCCGCTGCTCGGCGTCACGCTGAGCCTTCACATAGGTCTCCAACACGCGGTTGATGCGGGTCTGATAGCCCCTGCCGGGACGTTTGAACCACTGAAGGACCGACCGTCGAACCCGGAGCGAGATCTGCTCGGTGCGGTCGGGCTCGACAAGTTTGGCCTCTCGCCAGAAGTTCTCGTCGAGTTCAGGAATGTCGCTGAAGTCGAGCGACTCGTCCTTGACTGCCCGAATCTGCTCGGGTTCAAGTGGATTGTCGAGTGTGCTCATACCAGGCCTGCCTTTCCTTCCTGGAGGCGGGACGGGCGGATATCAACCTTGTTCGACCGCCACGGTTGGTGTGTGCAACGACAACTACCGCGACCCCATCCACTTCTCCCACACTGATGTAGCGAGCTTCGCCGTACTGTCTGCGGTCGTCGCGGCGAGTGAGGAAGGGTTTCTCGAAGATTCTGGCGGCGGTGGCGAAGCTCACGCCGTGCTTTCGGATGTTGGCGCGATTTTTCGTTTCGTCCCACTCGAACTCCACGGTATATATACAACTAGTATTTATATCACATCGCCCGGACAGCAGCGCGTTCCCCCATCCGACGATCCCTCGCGTAGCTCACATGGCGTCCCGGTGGAGGCTTCCGGCGGCGTTGCCCCGAGGGCGATACGGCGCTGCGACGTGCACGGCGCGGAGCGCCGCGCGTGCCGGTCTGGAGACCGGCGTTCCAAGCCGTACGTGCCACCCGGCCGGGAGGACGCCGCCCGGTTCTCCGCGCGCTCCTTCTACTCGCTCGATGTCCAGCCGTCCGCCGGGAGGTCGAACCAGATGTGGACCTGGCCGGTGCCGACGGCGTTCTCGTACTGCGAATAGAGCCGGCCGGGGGCCGTGCAGTCCGCGCCGCCGGCGGCGGCGGCCGCCATCAGGTAGTGGCCGAAGCGGCCCTCGGGAGCGAAGCGGGCATAGTCGTCCATGGTCTCGATGACACGACGGTGGTCGCCCGCCTGTAGCCATGCAAGCCGCTCCTCGTCGGCGGCGCGGGCCTCCGGGGTCCGCACGTGCACCGGATCGGACGCCTCGTGGAGCGGCAGTTCCGGAAGCGGCCAGAAACGGTGGCTCATCCCTCCCGAAGCGAGCAGCACCGTTCGGCGGCCGGTCTCTTCCACGGCCTCCCCGATCGCCCGGCCCATCGCGAGGAAGTCGGGCGTGGTGCCCGTCTGGCAGCAGCTCACCGAGACGACCCGTTCGCCGCGCCAGAGGTAGTGGAGCAGGTTGATCGTCGGGTAGTGGACGGGAAGATGGGGGTCCTCGGAGGCGTGCGCCGGCTGTCCGAGCCGGTGCGCCGCGGCCTCGGCGGCGCGCGCGAGTTCGGGATCGCCGGGATAGTCGTAGGGAACGCCGTGCATCCCCCGCGGCAGCTCGTCCGAGGTGTAGCGTCCGACGCGGCGCGCCTGGGCCGCCAGCAGGTGCTCCACCGTGCTCGCCCAGTGGGTGTCGAAGACCACGAAGGTCTCGGGCTCGAGTTCGTCGAATACCTCGTTCCGGAGCCGGCGCAGTCCGGGCACGAGGCTGATCTCCTGGCCCTCGTTCAGATCCCGGCGCACTTCCTCGGGCAGCATGATCGTCGGGACGTGCGAGAGGAGGCCGAAGCCGACAACCGCCATGAGCTACTCCTGACCCCGCGAGAGGGTTTCGCCCCCGCGGAAGGTAAGGCCCACCCGCCGCCAGCAGCCGCCGAGCATCTCGTGCGGTGCCAGCGGCAGGAGTTCCTCGGTGGGCGAAGGGAAGACCCGGAGCGAGGCATCGCCAACGTACGCGGTCCCCAGTTCCACCTCCGAACTTACCTTCACGATCTCGCGCAGCGCGTCGCTCCCGTCCGCTTCGACGCTCGGCAGGAGCCGGTGGTGCAGCATGGGATGAGCGTTCACGAAGCCCGCAGAATCCGCCTCGCCCGTGATCGTGAACTCCGCCTCCATGAGCCGGCGGGAACCCGCCGCAACAGTCGCTCCGAAGCGGCCGCCCGGGGCCAGCCGCGGTCCGGCGCAACCGATGAGCGCCGGCCGGGTCATCCAGATCTCCCCGAGCTTCTTGGGATAGCCCTGGATGTGACCCCGCAGCAGCGAGGCGTCCTGGTCCACCCAGATGAAGACGCAGCGCGACCAGTCCTGGTCCCGGTAGCGGCAGCGGACCACCAGCAGGCATTCCTTGTACTGGGAGCGCACCGGGTCGAGTTCCTCCTTCCCTGATTCGCTCTTCCACTGCCACTCGGCCCAGACGGCGGCCACCGCGTCCGGGCGGTCGGCCACCGGCTCGAGCGGCGGCGGAAGCAGCGCCGCCACCGCGCCCGGCTCGGCGAGGTACTCGATGGTCAGCATCTCCCCCGAGTAGTGCCACGGCGGCGGCGGGAGCAGGGACGCCTGACCGGACGGGGTGCGGGGGAAGAGGAATCCGGCGGTCACGGCGCTCAAGTGTCCCAGACCACCCGAACGCTCTTCGGACCCCGGAACTCGAAGCCGCGGAGCGTCACTTCCCCGTCCGGGTGCAGGCGCAGGCCCGGGAGATTCCGGAAGAGGCGCTCGGCCCCGATCCGGATCTCCTGGCGCCCGAGCCACTCGCCGATGCAGCGGTGCACGCCGAGCGCGAAGGCGGCGTTCCCGCCCTCGGTGCGGGTCGGGTCGAGCCGTTCCGGGTCCCGGAACCGCGTTGGGTCCAGGTTCGCGGCCCGGAGGATGCCGGAGACGAGAACACCTTCGGGCAGGCGGACTCCCGCCAGCTCCGTCTCCCGGGTGGTCGTGCGGGTGATCGTGCCGACCGGGGTGTAGCGGCGGAGCACTTCGTCCACCAGCCGCCGCATTCCCGCGGGGCTCGCGAGCGCCTGCTCCCGGAGGCCGCCGTCGCTGAGCATCGTCCAGACCACGAGGCCGATGCCGTCGCGCGGCTCGTTGATTCCCCCGGAGATCATCAGCCGCACGTTGTTCACGATCTCCGCCGCCGTGAGCTTCTGGTCCGCCTGGAGGATGTGGAGAAGCCCGCACGCTTCGGGACGCTCCCGCAACTCGTCGAGCCGGGCCAGCACCGCCGCTTCGACGGCATCGGCAGCGCGCCGGCCGACGGCAAACGCTTCCGGCTCCTGCTCGAAGTTGGCGACGCCCACACAGAGCCCCTCGCACCAGTCCCAGATCTCGCGGAAGTCGTAGGCGTCGAGCCCCAGCACGGTGGCGAGCGAGCCCGCGCTCACGAGCGCGGCGTAGCCGGCGATGATGTCCGCCTCGCCTTCCTCGCGCATGGAATCGATGAGGCGGTCGCACATCGGGGGGAGTTCGTTCTCGGCGAAGGAGCCGCTCCGGCCAGCCCGCAGGAACGGCGGCTTGCAGGCCTTCTGGAGCCGGGTGCAGGCCGGCGGATCCAGCGTGAGCATGTTCTCCCCGAGGGTGCGCGCCAGGAAGCTCGGCTCGGTGCACGCGCTGAAGACCTCGGGGTGGTCTTCCATGGCCTGGACGTCGTCCCAGCGGGTCACGAACCACATCTCGAGCGCCGGGATCCAGGCGACGGGTTCCTCTTCCCGCAGGCGGGCGAGGATGGGATCCGGATTCCGGTCGAGGTCCTCGGCGGTGACGGTGGCGGCGAAGCTCACGGGCGGGCCGTCCCGGGCCGGGTCACAGATACGGGATGTATTCCCGCTTCTCCCAGTCGGTGGTGTGCGCGCGGAACCGCTCCCACTCACGGCGCTTCACGGTGACGTGCATCCGGACGAACTCCTCCCCGAACGCCTCCACCAAGTCGGCATCGCTCTCCAGGTCGTCGAGGGCGCGCCCCAGGTCGGCGGCGACCGTGACCGGGCATTCCGACGCCTCCAGGCAGTCGCCCTTCTCCTCGGGGGGCGGCGTCATGCCGCCCCGGATTCCGAGCCGGGCAGCGAGCAGGGTGGCCGCCACCCCGAGGTGCGGGCCGCAGGACCCGTCCGCAAGCCGGTGCTCGATCCGCGACCCCGCGCCGCGCTCCAGTGGGATCCGCACCGCGCAGCCGCGGTGGTCATGGCCCCAGTTGGCCCAGTAGCCGCTCATCTGACCGGGCCGGAGCCGGCGGTAGGCGTTCACCGTGGGCGCCACCGCCCCGGCGAGTCCCCGGTGGTGGTGGAGGAGGCCGGCCACCGAGGACCAGGCGAACTTCGAGAGCCCGCCCTCGCCCCCGGGATCGCCGAAGACGTTCGTCCCGTCCTCTTCCAGGCTGAGGTTGACGTGGAGGCCGGAGCCGCCCCGGTCGCTGAAGGGCTTGCCGATGAAGGTGAGATGGTGGCCGCGCTCGGCGGCCACCTCGCGGGCGAGCAGCTTGAAGAGGAACGCCTCGTCGGCGGCGGCGAGGGCGTCGTTCTTCCCGAGGGTCAGTTCGAACTGCCCGTCGTCGTACTCGCTGTGGAACGACTCCAGAACGATCCCGCAGCGGTCGGCGGCGTCGAGCACCGCCTCCATGGCTCCGGCGGGGTCCATGAGCGGGCCGGACCCGTAGACGTGGGAACCAGGCGTGTGGACCGGCCGGAAGCCCCCCTCCCCGTCCGGTTGCAGCAGGAACGCCTCCAGCTCGATACCGACCACGGGACGCCGGCCATCGGACTCGTGCTCGGCGATCGCGCGCTTCAGGATGCGGCGGGAGGAGCGTTCGAGCGGCTTGCCGTGCTGCTCCAGGTCGGCGACCACCACGCCCGTGCCCTCGGTCCAGCCCGGCCGTACCGCGGCCGGGTCGAAGACCGCGCGCATGTCCGGCAGCCCGTCGAGGAGGCCCGAGTTGGGATAGGCGTCCATCTCCCGGTCGAAGCCGAGGGCGAAGGTGGCGAGGCAGTGCCCGGTTTCGGCGGCGCCGGGGAGGAGGAGCTTGCCGCGGGCGAGCCCGAGGTGGTCGGGCCAGAGCGCGCGGACGCGGCGGTAGGGCTGGTCGGTCACGGCGCGGGGGGTTGTATCACTTGCCTCTGGGACGGAGGACGAGCGCCGCGATCGTTCCGCTCGCCAGGAAGAAGTAGATGGGATAGATCGCGATGGCGAACTCCCAGCGATCCACCGCCACCAGATTGAAGGTGTTCCCGGCGATGAAGAGCGCCCAGGCGAGCCGGTCCTCGGTGTGCGGCGCGATCCAGGCCTTCCTGATGGTCGGGACGGCGCCCGCGAAATCGACGCCGAGCGTCGTCACGAGCGCCACGACCGGATTGTCGAACAGCCACCAGAGCAGGAGGCCGGCGCCGGCGCCCATGAGGCAGCCCCGGTCGAGAGGAGTCGAGCCGCCCTCGCCGTAGCGGATGCTCAGCAGCGCCGTCACCAGCGAGGCGACGAAGTAACTCACCGCGACCCAGATGGTGGTTTCGGCGCCGGAGAAGTAGTAGCTGGCCAGGAGGACCCCGCCGGTCGTGGTCCAGATCCACCAGGTGGCCCGGTTCGGGCGGGTCTCGCCGCGCAGGATCGCGACGATGTACGGGACAAACGCCACCAGCGACAGCACGCCGGCCACCCACCCGGCGACAACGGTGAACGGCGGCATCAGGGGTCCAAGACTATGCGGCCCACGGTCCTTTAGGCTAGGAGCCTGTGGGAACGCGTTTCGCCGTCGCGACGCTGTGTCTGGCGGCCATTGGCGCAGCCGCGGGTTGCGGAGCGCCCGAGGAGCCACCCGGCACGCCGCTCGCGGTTTCGGTGGAGCAGCTCGAGACCCTCTTCGACGAGATCGTCGACAAGACCGAGCGGCGCGAGGCGTTCTCCGAAGTCAAGGAGGAGGCCGGTTCGTTTTCCCCGCTCGACGAGATGCGGGCGCTCCGTTCGGAATTCGTGGCCGCGGAGACCGAGGAGGACCTCTTCTACGCGCTGGTGAAGCTCTCGAACGCGCGGCGGGACCGCCACCTGAGCGTGAACCCCGTCGAGGGCGGCCTGACGGTGCCCGAGACCCCCGACCTCGCGGCGCCGGTCCTCGTCCTTCCCGACTTCTCGGACCTCGACAACCCGCAGTTCTTCGTCGCCCGGGTCGGGAGGGACCTGCCCTCCCCCGGGCCCGGCGATCTCATCGTGGCCGTGAACGGCCGGCCCATCCCCGAATACGTCGCGGAGTTCACCCAGTGGATCCGGCACTCGACGCGCTACGGCCTCATTTGGCACATGGCGCGCGAGCTGCCCCTGATGGTCCGGAACGTTCCTCCGCAGCTCTACGCCGAGACCCTGAACCTGACGCTGGAGGACGCCGCCGGCGACCGCTACGACGTGTCCCTGCCCTACGGGGACCGCGGCACGCACGCCGTCACGCTGGAGCCGGAGTACGGGGGATTCGAACGGGTGATGGAACGCGAGAACTTCCACGTCCACGTGAACGCGGGGGAGCGGATCGTCCTGCTGCAGTGGCTCGACTTCGAGCGCTCACTGATCCAGGACGTCGTGGACCTCATGGAACTGGCGGAGAGCGACGAACTGCTCGACCACGACCTGATCATCGACGTCCGGGGAAGCAGCGGCGGCTCCTTCGGCGCCTACGCGATCCAGCGGCTCGTGAGCCGGCCCTTCCGGACGACGTTCGGCAACGTCCGCATCAGCGACGCCGGCGAGGCGCTGATCGAACGCTTCCAGAACCTCGAAGTCGATGAGGAGGCGCCCGACATCTTCGGGCTCAACCTCAGCCGGAGCTGGCTCATCGACTGGGCGCGAACCGACGCCGCGGAAGCGATCCGCCGCGGCGACGAGTACACACCGCCCACCCCGTTCAAACTGGCCCACCTGCCCCGCGACGCCGGCGGCACCCTGGAGCCGGCGCCGGTCCATTTCCGAGGCCGCACCGCGATCATCGGCGGGCCGCACGGAGGCTCGCACCTGGACCAGTTCCTCTCGATGTTCGCCGACAACAAGCTGGCCGTGGTCATCGGGATGCCGACCGGCGGCTACAGCAATACCTGGGAACACGAGGAGGTGCTCACCTTCCCCGGCACGGACCGGCCGGTGGCGGAGTTCATGTGGAACATCGGGCACACCCTGCGTCCCAACACCCAGATCCTCGAAGGCAATCCCGTCATTCCGGACATCTACGTCCCGCTGACCCGGGAGAACTCCCGCACCTACGACCAGGAACTCCTCGAGCGGGCGATGGACGCCCTCAGGCAGCCGTGAAGGCCCTCTCGAACCGGCTCCGCTCCCTCGACGCCTTCCGCGGGGCGACCATCGCCGCGATGATCCTGGTGAACAACCCGGGAAGCTGGGCCCACGTCTATCCGCCGCTCCTCCACGCCCCCTGGCACGGCTGGACGCCGACCGACCTCATCTTCCCGTTCTTCCTGTTCATCGTCGGGGTGGCCATCCCGTTCTCCCTCGGCCGGCGAGTGGAAGCGGGCGCCGAACGCGGCGAGCTGTTCCTCCGGGTGCTGCGCCGGAGCGCCATCCTGATCGGGCTCGGGCTCTTCCTGGCGGCCTGGCCCTTTCTGGATCTCGGCTCGCTCCGGCTGCCCGGCGTGCTGCAGCGCATCGGGGTGGTCTACCTGGCGGCCGGAGGGACGTTCCTGTGGATGGGCCGGCGGGGGCTCGCCGCCCTGACGGCCGTCTGTCTCGTCGGCTTCGCCGCCGTGATGCGGTTCGTGCCGGCGCCGGGCGGCGTGGCCGGCGACCTCGAGCCCGGAACGAACATCGCGGCCTTCCTGGACCGCGTCCTGCTGCCCGGAACGCTCTACCAGGGCACGTGGGATCCGGAGGGAGTGCTCTCCACGGTCCCGGCGATCGCGACCGCGCTCCTCGGGATCTTCTGCGGGCAGTGGCTGCGGTCGGCGAGCCTGCCGTCCCAGAAGACGACGGGCCTGCTCACCGCCGGGTTCGCGCTCCTGACCCTGGGCTGGACCTGGAGTTTCTGGCTGCCCATCAACAAGAACCTCTGGACCAGTTCCTACGTGCTCTTCACCGCGGGGATCGCGCTCTCGATGCTGGCATGCTGCGTCCTGATCATGGACCTGCGGCAGCCGCCGCGCTGGACCGCGCCGCTGGAGTCGCTCGGGAAGAACGCGATTCTCGTGTTCGTGGGGTCCGGGCTGGTCATCAAGACCATGCTGCTCTTCCCGGAGCGGGGCGACGGCTCGGCCTACACGCGGACCTACGAGGTCCTCTTCGCCTCCTGGCTCGGGCCGCTGAACGGATCGCTCGGTTTCGCGCTCGCGAACGTGGCCGCGTGGACGGCAGTCGCGGTGTTCCTCGACCGGCAGCGGATCTACCTGAAGGTCTGATTCAGCACCCCCGGCTGCGTTTGCGGCGGTAGCCGGGGAGCGGGTACGTTCCGAAACGGGCATCCCGGGTCGTGTCACTTCTCGCTGCGGTTTCGATCACGACCGCCCTGACGGCCGTCCAGGAGCCCGTCACCTTCACCCGGGACATCGCCCCGATCCTCTTCGAGCACTGCGTCGCCTGCCACCGCGAGGGAGGCATCGGTCCGTTCAGCCTGGAGACCTACGCCGGAGCGCGCGAGCGCGCCGGGTTGATCGCGGCGAAAACCCGGGCGCGGACCATGCCCCCCTGGCTGCCGGATCCGGGGACCGAGCCGTTCGTGGGCGAACGCCGGCTGCCCGAGGAGGCGATCGAGACGCTGCGGCGCTGGGCCGAGGGCGGGGCGCCCGAAGGCGACCCGGCGGCGTTGCCGCCGGCCCCGCGGTTCGCGGCCGGTTGGCAGCTGGGCGAACCCGACCTGGTGGTGACCATGTCCGAGTCCTACGTCGTTCCGGAATCCGGCCGGGACGTCTTCCGGAGCTTCGTGGTTCCGGTCCCCACCGGGCGTGACCGGTTCGTCCGGGCGATGGAGTTCCGGCCCGGCAACCACGAGGTGGTCCACCACGCGGTCGTGCTGGTGGACGCGGCCCGGTCAACCCGCCATCTCGACGCCCTCGACCCCGAACCCGGCTGGGCGGGCATGCAGGCCGGGCTCGCGGAGAGCCCGGACGGGCACTTCCTCGGCTGGACCCCCGGGAAGACGTCGCTCGAGGTTCCCGAGGGCCTGACCTGGCGGCTGCCCCGCGGGAGCGACCTAGTGCTGCAACTGCACCTGCTCCCCCGTCCGGACGCCACCCCGGTCCAGGTCCAGGTGGGCTTCCACTTCGGCGAAGCGCCCACCCGCACGTCCATGCGACTCCGGCTTGGCACCAAGGCGATGGACATTTCCGCGGGGGAGAACAGCTACCGCATCCGGGACGCCTACCGGCTGCCCGTGGACGTGGAGCTGGTGGGCCTCTATCCGCACGCCCACTATCTCGGCAAGGAGATGCAGGCCTGGGCCGAGTTCGAGGACGGACGCCGCCATCCGCTCCTCCACATCCCCGACTGGGACTTCAACTGGCAGGCCGAGTACCGCTTCGCCCGGCCGGTGTCGCTGCCGGCGGGCGCCAGGCTCTTGATGGAGTTCGGCTACGACAACTCGGCGGACAACCCCCGGAATCCGCACGATCCGCCCCGCCGGGTGCTCTACGGGCCCGAATCCTCCGACGAGATGGGGGATCTCTGGGTCCAGCTCGTTCCCAAGCGGGAAGAGGACCTCGCGGCGCTGAAGCTGGACTTCGCGCGGAAAGAGACGGCGGCGCGGCTCACCGGCTACCGGTTCAAGCTGGACCGGAACCCGGAGGACGAGAAGGCCCTCTTCAGCCTGGCGGGGATGCTCGCCGCGCTCGGCGAGCGGGACGAGGCGATCCGTCACCTGGAGAAAGCGGTGCGTGTCCGGCCGGACTTCGCCCTGGCGCTGAGCGACCTCGGCCGTCTCCACTTCCTGAACGGCGACGTCGAGCGGGCGGTGGAGTTCTTCGACCGGGCCATCGCGGCGAGCCCGGCGCTGCCCCAGGCGCATCACAACCTCGGGACGGTCCGGCTCGCGCAACGGAATGCAGAGGAGGCGGAGGCGCATTTCCGGCGGGCGCTCGAGGAATGGCCGGACTTCGCCGAAGCGCACTACGGACTCGGAGAGGCGCTGGAAGCCCGGGGGGATTCCGAGGACGCCCTCCGGCGCTATCGGCGGGCCGCCTCCGCGAAGCCCGACTTCGCCCTCGCCCACTTCCGACTGGGCAACCTGCTGGCGAGAACGGACGACAGCGACACCGCGGTCCACCACTACGAAGCCGCCATTGCGGCTGCGCCGGAATTCGTGCCCGCCCACTTCAACCGGGCGGCGGTGCTGGCCCGTCAGGGAAAGACGGACCAGGCGGCGACGGCGCTCGAACGACTACTTCAACTCGAACCCGACCACCGGGAGGCGCGGGAACTGCTCTCCCGGATCGACGTGCGAACACCACGACGGAGGTGACGCGATGATTCGAACAAGCCTGCTACTGACCACGGCGCTGGCGCTGGCCGCCGGCTGCGGCCCGATGGGCGCCGACCCGGCCGGCGACGGCGACGCCCGTCCCACCGAGGTGCTCGACATCCCGGACGCGAGGGAACGCGCCCAGATCCGGAAGGACCTCATCACGAAGCGGCTGGACACGGTCGTGCTCCCCGCCATGCGGGCGCACGACATCGACATGTGGCTGACCTTCAGCCGGGAGCACCATGTGGACCCGATCCTCTCGGAGATCGGCGGCGGCTGGGGAGGGGTGCGGAACGCCTACATCTTCTTCGACCGCGGCGAGGACACGCCCGAGAAGATCTTCATCGGCTCCCACTCGCTCCGCGACCCGACGATCAGCGACGCCTACGACGTTCACGTCTTCTACGGCTACACCGAGGAGGGCGTTCGCCCGCATCTCCGGCAGGTGATCGAGGAACGGGATCCGCAGCGGATCGGTCTCAACGTCTCTCCCACCCTGCCGATGGCGGACGGCCTCACCTGGACGCTCCGGAACTTCCTTGAGGAGACGCTCGGCGAGAAGTACTCGTCCCGCATGGTGTCGGCGGAGCTGGTGATCCGCGACTTCCGCGAGATGCACATCCCCGAGGAGATTCCGGTGTTCGCCGATCTCTGCGCCTGGACGGTCGCCTGGGAGGAGGAAGCCTTTTCCGATGCGGTGATCACGGTGGGGGAGACCACCATCGCCGACATCCACTGGTGGATGCGGCAGCGAACCATGGAGCTAGGACTCATCAACGAGTTCCTTCCCGGGGTGCGCATCACGCGGAACGGGGAGAACCTCCCGATCAACAGCGCGGACCACGTCGTGATGCCCGGGGACATCCTGTCGGTGGACGCCGGGGTCGGCTACCTCGACTACCGGACCGACATCAAGCGGACCGCCTACGTGCTGCGCCCGGGAGAAACCGAGGCGCCCGCGAGCATCCGGAACGCGTTCGACAAGGCACTCGAAGTCACCGACATCCTGACCAGCCACTGGAAGCCGGGGGCCATCGCCCACGAGGTCTGGGAGGCGACGATGGAAGACGTCGGGGAGTTGGGGTACCAGTCCGGCCAACCGAAGACGGGAGGCAACGAGGAGGTTGACCCCAGGCAAGCGGAAGTGGGGGTCTATTCCCACTCGGTCGGGAACTCCACCCACGACATCGGGGCGCGGGTCGCGGTGGACTGGCCCTTCGCCTACGGGGACCGGGTGCGGTATCCGCTGCGGGCCGACGCGTGGTACTCGGTCGAGCTGCACGTGAGCACCCCAATCCCGGAGTGGGACGGCGTGGTGCTCCCGATCCGCATCGAGGAGAACGCCCGGGTGCTCCCCGACGGCGACGTCGAGTACTTCGCGCCGAAGCAGACGGAGCTGCTGCTGATCGGGGGCGCGCAGTAGAGACTGCACCCGCCCCTCGCTCCCGAAGGCGAACATGGAACTCCCCGACCCGCGAAACGCCGGCATCCTGGTCTCGATCAACCGCGAGCTGAAACCCCGCTCGGAAGCGAAGGTCTCGGTCTTCGACAGCTCGGTGCAGGGCGGCGACGCGGTCTGGGAGGGTCTCCGCGTCTATCGAGGGCGGGTCGCCGACCTCGACCGGCATTTGGACCGGCTGTTCGGGTCGGCGCACGCCATGGCCTTTCGTGAGGTGCCGGCGCGGGAAACGGTGCGGGCGGCTCTCTTCGAGACCCTGCGCGCCAACGGCATGACGGACGGCGTGCACGTTCGATTGACGCTTTCGCGCGGGGAGAAGGTGACCTCGGGGATGAGCCCGGAGTGGAACCGGTCGGGCTGCACGCTCATCGTTCTGCCCGAGTGGAAGCCGCTCGTGTACGACCCAGAGGGCATCCGCCTGATCACGTCGTCGATCCGCCGGAACAGCCCCCAGTGCATCGATTCGAAGATCCACCACGCCAACCTCATCAACAACATCCTGGCCAAGATCGAGGCCAATCACGCCGGCGTGGACGACGCGCTCATGCTGGACCTCGACGGTTTCGTCGCCGAAACGAACGCGACGAACGTGTTCTTTGTCCGCAACGGCAGGCTGGAGACGCCGCACACGCACGCGTGCCTGCCCGGGGTCACCCGGGCGACCGTGATCGAGGCGGCCCGGGAGGACGGCCTTCAGATGGACGAGAAGAACCTCTCGCTGACGGAGGTCTACACCGCGGACGAGATGTTCACGACCGGGACCGCGGGCGCGCTGACGCCGGTGCTCGAGGTGGATGGGCGGCGGATCGGGAGCGGATCACGCGGCCCGCTCACCGAGCGTTTGCAGGGGCTGCACCGGGAGCGCGCGTACGCGGAGGGCGCACCGATCGGTTAGGGGCGAGGCGCTCCTCGGCGACAACGCCGAGCGCTTCGCAACACGGCTGCCCCAAGCCGGTTTGCCCTTCGGCAGCCACCGGTCGGCACGACCCTCAAAACGCGGCTAAACTCCGCCGCCCTCCCATGCGGAATCCCGCAGGCAGCGAGGTCCTCGCGTCGCGCGACGGCCCGCTTTTTCTCCTCACGCTGAACCGTCCCGACCGGTTGAACGCGGTCAGCCTCGGGCTGTACGAGCGCCTGGCGGCGGAACTCGAGGAGGCAGATCGGAACCCCGAGATCCGCGCGGTGGTCCTCACCGGTCAGGGACGCGCCTTTTGCGCCGGAGCCGACCTCAAGGCGCACCGCGACACTCCGCCGGACCCCGGGGCGCGGCGCCGGTACACAGCCGCCGGCCAGCGCGCCAACCGGCTGCTGCAGACCATCGGCGTTCCGGCGGTCGCCGCGGTGAACGGGCCCGCGGTCGGGGCCGGACTCGAGCTGGCGCTGTCCGCCGATTTCGCGGTAGCGGCCGAGGACGCCCGTCTCCGTCTTCCCGAAATCGCGCTTGGCACCTTCTTGGGCGGGGGCGCAATCTACACGGTCGTCGAACGGGTTGGTGCGCTCCGGGCGCGGGAGATCATCCTCCTCGGCGACTTCTTCTCCGGCAGCGAGGCGGCCGCGATGGGGCTGGTCAATCGGGCGGTTCCGACCGCCGCGGTCCTTCCCGAGGCGCGAAAGCTGGCCGAACGGTTGGCCCGGCGGGCGCCGATTCCCATGGCCGCCGCGAAGCGGCTCTTCCGCGAGGCTGCCTCGTTGCCGCGCGAGGAAGCAATGGAGCGCGAGCGGGCCGCTCTGGAGGAGATCTTCGGAACCGCGGACTGGCGGGAGGGTCTCGCCGCCTTTCACGAGGGCCGGGCGGCCCGTTTCCGGGGGGCGTGATGCTTCCGGTCCCCGCGCCGGGGCCAGCGACACCCATTCCCGGCGAGACCCCGCCCTGGCTGCCCTCCGGGAGGGCAACCGGGCGCGGCCTCGGCGCGATCTTCGAGCCGCGCTCCATCGCGATCGTGGGCGCGAGCGCGAACCCCGAGAAGCGAGGCCACCACATCCTCCGCTCCCTTCAGGAGTCCGGTTACGCAGGGCGGGTCTACGCGGTGAACCGGACCGGGGGACGGATCCTCGGTCACGAAGCGTTCCGCTCGGTGAGCGAACTTCCCGAAGCGGTGGACCTCGCGGTAGTTTCCCTGCCGGCGCCGGCCACCCCCGGAGTGGTCCGGGAGTGCGGCCAGCGCGGGATCACCGGCGCCGTCGTGCTGGCGGTGGGATTCGGCGAGTCCGGTCCCGAAGGCGCGCGGCTGGAAACCGAACTCCGCCGAGCCGCCGTCGAAGCGGAGATCCGCGTGGTGGGGCCCAACACCTCGGGTCTGCTCAACCTTGCGCACGGAATCAACCTGATCGGGGCTCGCGGGATCCGTCCCGGGGGGATCGCGCTCCTGTCCCAGTCAGGGAACATCATCCTGGGACTCATGAACGGGTTGAGCGCCTCGTCCCGACTCGGGGTCTCAGTGTGCTGCGGGCTCGGGAACGAGATGGACGTGGGGTTCGGGGAGGTCCTCGAGTTCCTCGGAAGCCACCCGGAGACCCGCGCGGTGGTCGTTCACCTGGAGGGCACGAAGGACGCCCGCCGGTTCCTCTCGGCGGCCGCCGCGATCGCTCCGGGCAAACCGGTGATCGTCCTGAAGACCGGCCGGACCGCACCCGGAGCGCGCTCCGCGCTGTCCCACACCGGAGTGATTGCCGGGCCGTACGAGCGGCTGCGCGCGGGGTTCCGGCAGGCGGGAGTGGTGGAGGTGACGCGGTCCGACGAGTTGCTGCCGGTGGCCTAGGCGCTCGCGGCGCAGCCCGCCGCGCCGCCCGGATCCGGAATCGGAATCCTGTCGGACGGTGGGGGCCAGAGCACGCTGGCGGTGGACGCGCTGTCGGAACTCGGGGCGCCGCTCGCGGACCTCGCACCCGAAACCTCGGCGGCGCTGCGGTCGCTCCTGGGGCCGGCGGCGGCGGTCCGGACCCCGGTCGACGTCGCGGGAGCCGGCGACGCCAACCCCGGGATCTTCCCCCGGGCCCTCGAAGTGCTGGCGGCCGACCCGGCGGTCGGCGCCGTGCTCGTGGTCGGGATCTTCGGCGGCTACGCCCTGCGGTTTTCGGCCACGCTCGCACCGGCCGAGACCGCGGCGGCGCGGGCGGTCGCGGAGACGATGAGGAGGCTCGGCAAGGGACTGGTGCTCCATTCCCAGTACGCCGGTCGCCCGAGCGAACCCCTCGATCTTCTCCGCGACGCGCGCATCCCGGTGATCGAGTCTCTGGAAGCCGCCTGCCGGGCCACGGCCGAACTTCACCGCCGGGGGGCCCTCGGAGCGCGGCAGGGCTTTGGGGAGCCCGGCCTCGCGGCCTCCTGCGGAGGCGCGAGGCCGCATCCGGCAGTTGCCACCGCCCACGCCGAGGGCCGGGTCACGCTGACCGAAATCGAATCCCGGGCCCTCCTCCGGGAAGCGGATCTCGGCTTCGGGCGCATGGAAGTGGTGCGGAGCCCGGCCGAGGCCGCTTCAGCCGCAGTTCGGGCCGGACGACCCGTAGCGCTCAAACTTCTTTCGCGCTACCTCGTCCACAAGTCGGATGCCGGGGGCGTGGCTTTGGGAATCGCGGCGACCAACGGCGGCCAGGCAGCCGCGGCCGCCTTCGAGCGCATCGCGGAGAGCGCCCGAGGCTACGCATCGGCGCACGCCTTCCCGGAGGAGGCGATCGCCGCCACGGTTTCGCCGATGCTCCCGCTCCCGGCCTTCGAACTGCTGGTGGGAGCGGTCCGCGATCCGCAGCTCGGCCCGGTGCTGACGCTTGCCGCCGGCGGCGTCTTCGCCGAACTGCTCGCCGACGCCACCCACCGCGTCCTGCCGGCCGCCAACTCCGAAATCGAGGCAGCCCTCAGCGAACTGACGGCTTCTCCCCTGCTCGACGGCGCCCGGGGCCGCCCCGCCGTCTCGCGAACTCCCATCGTGAAGGCCGCCGCGGCCGTCGGCAACTGCCTGCTTCGCTACCCGGAGGTGGCTGAGGTCGAGGTGAATCCGCTGTTCGTCTATCCGGACCGGGCCGTGGCGGTTGACGCCCGGGTGGTGCTGCGCCCCAAGTCCGTCGAAGGGCTTTGAAGTACTGGCGTCCGCGCCGGCTTGCGCTGAGCGAACCGCGTTTCGCAGCGCTTTCGCGCCACCGTCCCGGCTGAAGCCGGCGTTCCCGGCCGGCGCGGCACGAGCCGGCCGGCGGCGCCTTCCCTGCCCCCTCAGAACCCCTTGGCGAGGCCGAGGCGGCGGGGGTCGGTGACGCCGTGGAGCTTGCCGGTGTCCGGGTCGCGCCAGACGATCTGCATCGAGCCGGTGTGCCAGTTGTAGGGCCCGAGGTCCTGGATCCTGATGCCGCGGGCCTTGAGGCCCTTCCGTACCTCGTCGGTGATCCGGGACTCGATGGCCAGCACCTGCTCGCCGCCCCGGAAGGCGAAGAAGCGCGGCGCGTCCGCCGCGTCGCCGGGCGTCATGCCGAAGTCGATGATGTTCACCAGCACCTGGGTCACGGGCTGGGGCGGGACGCCCGGTGAGCCGAGCGAGAGCCAGGGCACGCCGTCCTTCGCGACGATGGTGCCGGTGCTGTTGGGGCTCACCCGCCGGCCGGGTCCGACCGTCCGGCCGGGAAAGCCGCTCCCGGTCGCCCGCACCCCGTCGAGGAAGATCCCCGGCGCCCCGCCGTGGCCGGTGTGGAGCGAGGTGATCCAGTTCCCCTCCGCGTCCACGATGACGTTGTGGTTGCTCTCGTCCACCATCGGCGGCGCGTCCGCCGAGCGCGCGATCCGCACCGGTTCCGGACGGCGGAGCGCCGCGGTGGCGGTGGGCGGCGTCAGGTCCACGCCCGGCACCACCATCGTGGTCCGCACGAATTCCGCGCCGAACTTCGCGTAGTCCTTGGAGAGCCAGACCTCGGTCGGGATCTGGAACGCCATCGGGTCCGTGACCCCGTAGCGCATGTCCGTCTCCACCCGGCCGAGCGTGCGGGTGAGGATCTCGAGGGTGTCCGCCGACTCGGCGAAGTGGCCCATGCTCGCCAGGTCGAAGTTCTCGAGGATGTTCAGGTTGTAGCCGATCTGGATGCCGCCCTTCTTCGGCGGCGATTCGCTGAGGACCTCGTAGCCGCGGTAGGTGGAGCGGACCGGATCCGACCAGCGCACCTCGAAGGCGCCCATGTCCTCGAGGCTCACGCAGTAGCCCTTCGCGCGGGACTTCTCGACGAACTTCCGGCCCCAGGCGCCGGTGTAGAGGTAGTCGGCTCCTTCGGAAGCGATCCCGCGTAGCGTCTTCGCCATCGCCGGCATCTTCCAGAGATGCCCCACGGGGACGAGATGGCCGTCCGGCATGTAGTGCGCCCGCGCCTCGTCGTTCTGCTGGATGAGGTCGCCGGTCTCCCAACTGTTGTAGTTGTTCGCGTACATGAAGGAGGTGACCAGCACCCCTTCGTCCGCCGCCTTGATGGCCGGTTCGAGGTACTCGGCCCACTCCTTCGTCCCGAAGCGGTCGGCCAGCGCGCCGAGGCCCGCGACCTTGCCCCCGATGGCGACCTGGGAGGGATCGCCCTCGCCGCAGCGGCCCGCGAGGGGCCGCTCCGAGTAGGACTCGAAGACGGTGTAGCTGCCGCTCGCCGCGTCGTAGTAGAGGCCGCCCATGGCGCCGAAGAGACTGACCTGGTGGTAGTCCACGACGTTTTGGAGGAAGACCGCGGTGACGAAGGCGTCGATGGCGTTCCCGCCGTTCCGGAGCACTTCGAGCGCGGTCTCGGTGACGATGGGGAGCTGGGTGCTCACCATCACCGAGTCGCCGACCGACTCCTGCTTGGGCCCCTGGTTGTAGAGGGCGTCCCGCGCGTCGGGCGGGTTCTGGCCGGATGCCAGGGCGGCGGCCAGCAGGAAACAGACTGCTGGAGTGAAGAATCGCATGGTCGAACCTCTGCGCACCTGTCGCTGATCGGCAGTGCGCATGTTTCGCCCGGCTGTCGCCGGGCGATGCCGATCGGAGATCGGCGTTCCAAGCCGGCGCGCCGTTGGGCTGATGTTTACATCGTCAGTAGCCGACGACGACGCCGAGGCGCCGTGGGTCCGTCGCCCCGTGGAGCTTGCCGTCGTCCCCCATCCAGATGATCTGCATGGAGCCGGTGTGCCAGTTGTAGGCGCCGAGATCGGTGATCGCGATCCCGCTCTTCTTCATGCCCGCGCGGACCGCGTCGGAGATGCGGGACTCGATCTGAACTCCCCGCTCACCGCCCCGAAAGGCCCAGAAGCGCGGCGCGGCGGCGGCGTCCTTCGGATGCATGCCGTAGTCGATGATGTTCACGAGCACCTCGGTCACCGGCTGCGGCGGCGAACCGGGCGTTCCCATGGCGAGCCAGGGCTTGCCGTCCTTCGCGACGATGATCCCGGTGATCGGCAGCACCAGGCGCCGGCCCGGCCCTGCCGTTGCCGCGCGCGCGGTACTTCCTGTCGCCCGCACCCCGTCGATGAAGATGCCCGGCGCCCCGCCGTGTCCGGTATGGAGCATGGAGACCCAGTTCCCGTGCGAGTCCACGATCACGTTGTGGTTGCTGCCCAGATCGGCGGTGTCCGCTCCGCCCGCGCCCGGCGGGAAAAGGGAAGCGGTCATGTCGGGGGTCTCGCTGTTCGAGAGGTCCACGCCGTCCAGCAGCATCGTGTTCTCGACGAAGGTGGCCCCGAGCTTTCCGTACTCGTCGGAGAGCCAGAGATCGGTGGGCATCCTGAAGTTGAGCGGGTCCTTGATGACCCAGCGCGTCTCGTCGGAGACCCGGCCGAAGGCCCGGATCATGATCTCGAGCGCCTCGGGGGACTCGCTGTAGTGCCCCATGCCCTTCAGGTCGAAGTTCTCGAGGATCTTGAGGTTGCTCCCCACGATGACCCCACCGGTGTCGGGCGGCGGCGAACCGTAGAAATCAAGCCCGCGGTACGTGAACTTCGTCGGGTCGTCCCAGTGCGGCTTGTACTCCGCCATGTCCTGCATGCTGACCGCGAAGCCCTTCGCGTTCGCCGCCTTCACGAACTTCTCCGCCCAGGCCCCGGTGTACATGTAGTCGGCGCCCTCGGAAGCCACCTTCTTCAGGTGCTCGGCCAGCGCCGGCCGCTTCCAGCGCTCACCCACCGGCACCAGGTGGCCGTTCGCCATGTAGGCCTCGCGAGCCTCGGGGTTCTTGACAAGGTCGCCCTGCTCCATCAGGTTGTAGTTGATGCCGTACATGAACGAGGTGACGATGGCGCCCTCGCTGGCCGAGGCGATCGCCGGCTGCAGGTACTGCGACCACTCCATGGTCCCGCTGCCGTAGCGGTCCGCGATCGCTTCAAGGCCGCGCACCACCCCGCCGATGGCGACCTTGGAGACGTCACCGTGGTCGTGGCGGTCGGCGCGCGGGCGCTCCGAGACCGCGTTCAGCGACCAGTAGGTGTCGCTGGCCGCGTCGTAGCCGATCACCGACATCGAGCCGAAGTGCGAGACCTGGTGGAAGTCGTTCACGTGTTGCATGAAGACGGACGTCACCATGGCGTCCACCGCGTTCCCGCCGTCCTTCAGCACCTGGAGCGCCGCCTCGCTGACCACCGGAAGCTGGGTGGCCACCATGACCGAGTCGCCGGTCACCGTCGGCTTCGGCCCCTGGTTGAGTTGCGGGTCGGGTCCGTTCTGGGCCATCCCGGTGGCGGCGAGGGCGAGCACCCCGACCGCTGTCAGGATGCGAATCAATGTAGAGCTGCTTCTCATGGCGCTCCTCCCTTGGTTGTGTTCAGTGGCCGGCGGCCAATCCGAGCCGCCGGGGGTCGCTGACCCCGTAAAGCTTTCCGTCGTCACCGCGCCAGATGATCTGCATCGAGCCGGTGTGCCAGTTGTAGTCGCCGAGTTCCTCCATCGCGATGCCGCTCTTCGCCATTCCCCGCCGGACCTCGTCCGAGATCCGGGACTCGATGCGGAGCACCCGCCGCTCGGTCTGCCCGTAGAGGAAGGCCCAGAAGCGCGGCGCATCGGCGGCGTCCTTCGGGTGCATCCCGAAGTCGAGGATGTTGACCAGGACCTCGGTCACCGGTTGCGGCGGGAACCCCGGCGTCCCGAGCGAGAGCCAGGGCTTGCCGTCCTTCATCACGAACACCCCGGTGACCTCGGCGAGGATGCGGCGACCCGGACCCATCGTCTCGGCCTTCACGCCGCTCCCGGTCGCCCGCACCCCGTCGATGAAGATGCCCGGCGCCCCGCCGTGGCCCGTATGGAGCGAGCTGACCCAGTTCCCCTCGGCGTCCACGATCACGTTGTGGTTGCTGCCGAGGGTCATCGCGGCGGCGACGTTTGTTCCGCCCGTTTCCCTGTCCATCATCGCCGTCAGGTCCACGCCCGGCTGCGGCATCGTCTGCCGCACGAACTGGGCGCTCAACCGCGCGTACTCCTTCGAGTTCCAGAGTTCGTACGGGTTCCGGTAGGCGGCGGGGTCCTGGATGGACCACTTCATGTCCGACTCGACCTTGCCGAAGCTCCGGACCATGATCTCGAGGGTCTCCGGGGACTCGGCGAAGTGGCCTGTCGCCGTCAGGTCGAACTGCTCCAGCACGTTCAGGTTCTGCCCCACCAGCAGGCCGCCCTTGTTCGGGGGCGGCTCGACGAGGATCTCGTGACCCCGGTAGGTGAAGCGCGCCGGCTCGAGCCAGCGGGTCTCGTAGTCGGCGAGGTCTTCGAGGGTGACGCAGAAGCCGCGGTTCGTGGCCTGTTCCACGAACTTCCTGGCCCACGCGCCCTTGTAGAGGTGGTCGGCGCCGTGCTCGGCGACCGCGCGCAGGGTCCGGGCGAGCGCCGGCATCTTCCAGGTCCCGCCGACCGGGACCAGATGGCCGTCCGGCATGTAGAAGGCCTGCGCTTCCTCGTTCTCCCGGATCAGGTCCCCGTTCTCCCAGAGGCTGTAGTTGTTCGCGTACTGGAAGTTCGTGACCAGCACTCCTTCCTCCGCGGCCGCGATCGCGGGTTCCAGGTAGCTGGCCCAAGACCGCGTGCCGAAACGCTCGGCGATCGATTCGAGCCCGCGCACGGTGCCGCCGATGGCGAGCCGCCCCACCTGCTTGCCGTCCCCGCAGCGGTCCGCCCGCGGCCGCTCCGAGAACGCGTTGAAGGCATGGGTGGCGCCCGTGGCGGCGTCGAAGTAGAGGCCGGACATCGCCCCGAAGTGCGAGACCTGGTGGAAGTCCTCGACGTGCTGGAGGAAGACGGCGGTGACGAAGGCGTCCGCCGCGTTCCCGCCGTCCTCCAGCACCCGGACCGCCGCGCGGGTCACGTTCGGGAGCTGGGTCGCCACCATGCCTCCGTCGGCGGTGGCCACGGCCTTGGGCCCCTGGTTCAGCAACGGATCGCGGGAGTCCGTCTGGGCAAGAGCGAACGCCGGCGCGGCCAGCAGTGCGGCGAACGCGAGTCCGCATCGCAGCGTGTTTCTCATTCCATCGTCCCCTCTCAGCCCGGCGGCCTCCCGAACAGGTCCCGGACCTCGTCGTCGTAGCCGGTCATCTCCCAGCGGATGAGCGAGATGGGGATCCAGCCGGAAGCGAGGAACTCGTCGTGGAACTCCTTCAGGTCGAACTCGTCGCCGAGCTGCAGCGCGCGGTCCATGAGGAGCTGCTCGATCTGGAGCTTCCCCATCTGGTAGGCGATCCCCGAACCGGGGGTCTTCAGATAGATCTCGGCGTCCACCCGGGCCACGTCCTGGTCCATGAAGGGCGTGCCCGCCACCATGAAATCCACCGCCTGCTGGACGGTGAACTCGTTCGTGTGCATCCGGGCTTCCGCCCCGTTCCGCACCGCCCGCGCGATCTGGAAGATGTAGTAGAGCTCGCGGGTCCGCGGCAGCTCGTCGAGGAAGCCGGCCTGGAGCATCATCTCCTCGAGGTAGAAGGCCCAGCCCTCCGAGCGGCCGCGGTCGCGGGCGGCGCTCCGGATGGGCCGGTCGTCCCGGCTCCGGAGCAGCGCGTCGAAGCGGTGGCCCGGAATGACGGCGTGGACGTGGTCGGGCCGCGGGTCGCGGTACTGCACCTCCTCCCAGAAGTTCCGCCGGCCGCCCTCGCGGACGATCCAGGGTACGTTGGTACCGAACTCCCCCACGTAGCCGGGGATGGTGAGGATGTCCTGGTCGTCAATGAACTTCCGGACGTGCTCGTCGGCCTCCTCGATCCGCCGGGCGTAGTCCTCGGCGCTCGGCGCGGGATCCACCATCGGGAGACCCCGGTTCTGGTTCCGTTCCAACTCGAGAAAGGCCCAGGACCGGTGGAGTTCGCGGTCGCCGATCCGGTTCACGTCGTCCCAGTCGAAGGGCATCATGGCGACGTACTTGAGGTACCAGTCGTAGTTCCCGCGGCCGAGCCCGGAGGGCGCGTCCATGCGCTCCCGGTTCTCGGTGAGCCAGGCGTGGAACTCCCCGACCGCCGCCCGCGCCTCCTTCGCCGGCGGCAGAAGTTCGGGGTGGTGCGTGTCGAGCTGCCCGACCAGGTCCTCGTACCAGGCGATGGTCCCGGCCGGCGGGACCTCCCGGAAGGGGTGGCCGTGGCCGACCCCGTCAGCGGTCACCAGGTTCCGGAGCGCCAGCATGGTCAGCTCGCCCCCGGCGTCCGTGAGGTTCTCCCGGGCGAGCGACAGGAACGCCGGTACCCCGGCCAGCTGCGTCCCGAGCCGGACGCGCTCCTCCTCCCCGATCGGGAACTCGTGGAAGGCGAGCCGCTGCACGGTGTCCACGTAGGTCCCGGGATCCCGCGCCCAGGGACGGCGCACCCGCAGGTCGTAGTCGAGGCGGTTCAGCCGCGCCCGCACCAGGAGGTAGTCCACCTGCTGCGAAACCGGCCAGCCGGCCGGGTCGATCGCCCCGAGACGGTCCGCGAAGCCGTCGAGCCCGGCCCGCTGCCGCTCGATGGTCTCCGGGCGGTAGTCGGGAAGACCGTTCTCCATGGCCGGGCGGTCGAACTCGACGAACTCGTGGTGGAGCGTGACGAGCGCCGAGTAGTCCCCGGCGCCGCCGGCCACGCCGCACGCGGCGGCCGCGACCGCGAACAGGAGGACTGGAACCGATCGTCGCTTCATCGGAAGCCCTCCGTGGCGCGCGCGGCCGACGGCATGCGGGACCTCAGGAACTCCATGAAGTCGGCGGGAGGTTGCGCGCCCAGCTCGCGGGCGGCCACCGCGTGCCGCCAGGCGGTCCCATAGTCGTCCGCGCTGGCGAGCGCCATCGCCAGGTCGAGCTGGACTGGAGCGGATTCCGGCCGCACCGCCAGGGATGCCCGGAAATGCGCGATGGCGTCCGCCAGCTTGCCTTGCCGGACCAGGATCTGGCCGAGCTGGTGGTGGGCGATCGGGTTCTCCGGATCCGCCTCGACCGCCCGCCGGTAGAACGGCGCCGCTTCGGCAGTCCGGTTTCGGCGCGCCAGGACGATCGCCAGGTTGGTCAGTGTCCCGCTGTGGTCCGGCCACGTCTCGAGCGCCGTGCGGTACTCCCGCTCGGCCTCGTCGAGCCTGCCCTGGTTCAGGAACATGTTCCCCAGGTTGAAGCGGGCCTCGTTCTTTTCCGGCGCGATCTCGAGCACCCGCCGGTAACGCCTGATCGCCTCGTCGGTTCTTCCCAGCCGGGCGAGCAGGTTCCCCAGGTTGTAGTGGCCGTTCGCGTCCTCGGGATGGGCGTCCAGCAGCGCGCGGTAGAGCGATTCGGCCTTCGTCTGGTTGCCCAGCGAGTCGGCGACCGACGCCCGGCGGTGATAGCCGATGACCGAAACGCCTTCTTCCACGACCTCGTTCATGAAGGGGTCGTTGTGGGCGAGTTCGGCGTCGAGCCGCTCCACCCGCCGCGCGGCGCTCCGCGCCGCGTCCATCTCGCCCAGGGCCCGGTATACCTGCACGAGCAGGACATGGGGGGCGCGCGCCCGGGGTTGCAGCGCGGCGACGCGTTCCAGGTGGCGGCGACTCCCCTCCAGGTCTCCGGCCGCCAGCGCGAGGCGGCCCAGCCCGAGCTCACAGGGGGCGCAGCGTGGGTCCTGTGCGACAGCCCTCCGGTAGTGATCGCCCGCCGCGTCCGCGTCGCCGGCCTGTTCCAGAAGCTCCGCCCGCAGCAGTTGGCCGGGCGCGTAGCCGGGCAGGAGAGCGACGGCGCGGGCCGAGGCGTCGACGGCGACCATCGGATCGGGAGTCTTCGCGGCGCGCGCCAGCAGGTAGGGCCAGCGCGGCTCGTCGGGATCCAGCTCGACGGCGCGCTGGTAGGCCGCTGCTGCCGCTGCCTCGCGCTCGTGCGCGAGCAGGACGGACCCGAGTCGGCCCCATGCGGCCCCCGAGCGCGGATCCCCGGCAACCGCCTGCCTTGCCTCCTCGACTTTCGCGCGCACCCGCTCGTCCCGCTCGGAGGCGGAAGACCCCGGGACCTCCGCCAGGTCGAGGGAGGGAGGAAACGCCAGCCGCGCCAACAGGAGACCCCCGAGCAGGGCGGCGCCGGCCGCGGCCCAGACCCAGAAGCGGGATCGCCGGCCAGCCGCGCCCGACGGGACGCTCCCGGCGGATCGGCGGCGTCTCCTGGTCTTGCTCACGCGGACAGCGGCGCCAGTCTACGGACTGGCGCTGGCGGCGGAAGGCGGCGCCGAAGCGCCGCCCCCCGGCCGCCGCCTAGAACTGGAAGCGCACCCCGATGCGCACGATCCTCGGCGGCTCGATCGTGGCGGCCGTGAGGAAGCGGCCCTCCAGACCGTAGCGGAGCGACTGCACCGACGTGGTCCGGTTGATGTTCGTCAGGTTGAAGATGTCGGCGATCACCCCGATGCGCATGTTGTCCCGGAACGGGAACTGCTTCTCGATCCGAAGGTCGACCTTGTTCCGGAAGTCATGGCGGTAGGTGCCCCGCTGCACGCCGGCCACGTCCACGAAGCTCTCCACCACCATTCCCGGCACGTCGTCGCGGAAGAAACGAACGGTATAGGCGCCGAGCGCCGGGTCGGGCGCGAAGTTCTCGGGCGGCTTGAGCGGGAACCCGGTGATCGCCTGGTAGTAGCCGCTCAACAGGATGTCCCAGGGCAGCGTGTAGGTTGCCTGGAGCTTGAACTGGTAGGTGGCGTCCAGATCCAGCGGCCCCTCGGCGTTGATGAGCGTATTGGGGTTGTCGTAGATGGCGTGCCCGCCCCACGTCGAGCCGTAGCTGTTCCCGATGTTGCCGACGGCTTCGGCGATGTTCAGGGCGGCCATCAACTGCCAGCCGTCCTGCCAGCGGCGCCGCACGACGAACTCGACTCCGTTGTAGTCGCGGAAGAGCGGTCCGTCCTGGCCGGGATTCGTCAGGAAGCGAACGCGCCCGGAACCCTGGAACTCGGGCCGGAGCGCATAGATGGTCATCGGCGAGCCATCGATGGGGTTCGTGACCGGAAGCGCGTTGTAGGCGCCGAAGGGGGTCCCGTCAGGCCCGATCCGCCCGACGTCGATGGTCTCCATGATGTCCTTTTCCCGCTTGAAGATTCCGGACACCGACAGGACGATGTTGTTCTCGAGCTGGTGCTCGATCCCGACGTGCAACGAGTTCACGTGGGCGTTCTTGAGGTCCGGATCGGCGCTCGAGGTGTTGGGCTGGATGCCGTCCCGGGTCAGTTCTCCCTGCTCACCGTCCTGGAACACCAGGTCGCCGTTGTGGTCCAACCACTCGTACTCGTGGAAACCACCGGACCGCGGCAGGATGATCAGCGTGTCCTGGTTCAGGAGCGGCTTGTAGTACCGCCCGTAACTGGCCTTGACGGAGGTCCGCCCCTCCTCGCCCAGGGCCCACACGACGCCGGCGCGCGGCGCGACGGAGTTGAAGGTGATGAGGTCGCGGGTCTCATCGAGGAAGACCTCGGGGAACCAGCGGCCGCCGCCCGAACTCTGCCGCGGATACCAACCCTCGGTGCGCTCCCAGCGGACCCCGAGGTTCACGGTGAGCGCCTCGCCGATCGTCCACTGGTCCTGCACGAAGAACGCCTGCCGGTTGATGTTCGTCTGCTGCAGGTTGATCGGGTAGTTCTGGAGCTGCACCCGGTGGGGTACGCCGTTGTTGAGGATCTGCACCACGTCTTCCCCGTTCGGGAAATAGAACTCGCGCTTGAACGGCGAGTGCTCCCAATACACGCCGGTCTTGAACTCGTGGGATCCGCCAAGCCCCGTCCGGAAGTGGGAAAGGGTCAGGTGGGCCTGCCGGATGTCCCGGGCCAACGTGTCGCCGACGCCTCCGGTGAGGCCCCCGAAGTTCTCGCCGGTCCCGATGTCCCGCCAACCGATCCGGAAGTCGGGGTTGTTCGGGTATTCGCGGTTGAAGGACTTCCAGACGCCGTTGTACCGCGCCTCGAGGATGGTGTCCTGGCCGAGGAGCTGGGTCGCCTGCAGGTTCACGATCCGCTGGTTCCGGTAAAGGATGTCCCAGGTTTCGGGGTGGTCGGCGTTGGAGAAGCTGGAAACGTTGCCCGGCCACTTGTCCTGGTCGCGGGTCGTGAAGGAACCGCTGAACCGGGTGCTCCCGGTCAGTTGGGTGGTGAGCTTCAGGAACGAGTGGGTCTGGTTCGTCTCGAACGCCTGGGTGGGCAGGAAGGGCTCCTGCTGCTCCACTTCGAGGCGGCGCAGGTTGCCGAAGAACCAGGCCCGGTCGCGCATGATGGGTCCGCCGAACGTGCCGCCGTACTCCTGGTTCTTGAGGTTGCTGGTCGCCGCGGGGAGGTCTTCCTCGAGCTCGGGCGTCAGGTTGCTGAACTCGGTCTCCTCTCCCTGGTAATAGCCGTTGATCGTTCCGGAGAACTCGTTGCCGCCGGACTTGGTGACGAAGTTGAAGACGCCGCCGAGCGACATGCCGAACTCGGCCGAGATGCCGCCGGTGGTGACCTGGACTTCCTCGATCATGTCGATCGGAATCTCGGTGGAGATGTAGCCGACCGTGGTGTCGTTCATGCCCGCCCCGTCGATGTTGAACAGGTTGTCGCGGGGCGAACTCCCGTGGACGGTCTGCGTCGGCGTGAACGAGTACTCGCTGTCGAGGACTCCCGGCATCGAGACCAGCAGGTCCGAATAGGTACGCCCCAGCGGAATGTTCTCGATGAGGTCCACGTCCATCGTGCGCATCGCCTGGTTGCTCCTGACGTCCACGAGCGGCGCTTCTCCGATGACGGTCACCATCTCCTCGACCCCGGAGGGGGACAGGGTGGCGTCGAGCCCGATGTCGTTTCCGGCGTTCAGCACCACGCCCTCGAAGGTCACCGTCTGGAAACCCGCGAGTTCGACCGTCACCGTGTAGGTGCCCGGCGAGAGGAGCGGGACGCGGTAGTCGCCCCGGGCCCCGGTGACCCGGCTCTCGGTCTGGATGTGCGACGGGCTCGTGAGGGTCACCGTGGCGCCCGGGATCGCGAGCCCCTGGTCGTCGGTGACCTCGCCGTAGATCGTTCCGGTCAGTTCCTGCGTGAAAGCGGTTCCCGCCCCCAGCAGGAGCGCGAGGCCCAGGACCAGCGCCGGACACGACCGACTGGCCGTAAATCGTTGCAGCGTCATGATGTTTTGCCCTCCTGTGGGGATGTGATCGAAGCGAGCGGGATCGACCCGCACCGCGCAACAAACAGCGCTGGAGCAGCGGTGCGTACGCACCTCCGCCTCACTTCGCGCCGGGAAACGGTGCGGGAGAAAGTTACGGAACTGGCGGCGGACAGGGGCGATCCGGCAGCGGTACACGCGGATCGCACTCTCCGCATAGGCATGCCGTCTCCCTTGCCAGAGGCATGTGCCAGCGAAACCCATCAGACCGCCCGGCCGCATCCGCCGTCAAACGTGACACACGGCCCCAAGTCCTTGAAAACAGGACGATATCAGAATATGTCACGAAAACATCATGTATTAGTAACTTACTTGTAACATACAACTGTCCCGAGTTCGTGTAAATGCGGCCGGCTTTCAGGATGAAGCGCCGGCGTCACTTCCCCAGGTGGCGCTCGAAGAAGTCGGCGCTGCGGCGGAAGACCTCCAGCCAGTTCTCGTGGCGGAGGAAGCCGTGCACCTCGTCGGGGAAGATGAGAAGTTCGTGCTCCACGCCCAGTTCGCGCAGCTTCTCCACCAGCTCGATGGTCTCGTTGAAGGGCACATTCCGGTCGTCGTCGCCGTGGACCAGCAGCACCGGGGACCGCCAGCCGTCCACGGTGGCGAGCGGTGAGGACTCGAACGCCAGCCGCGCCGCCGCCGGGTGGTGGGCCGGCTCGTAGCTCGGGTTGAAACCCTGGATGGTGCGGTTCCAGTCGTGGACGCCGTGGATGTCCACCCCGGCGGCGAAGAGATCGGAAGCCCGGGAGAGCCCCATCGCGGTCAGGTAGCCGCCGTAGGAGCCGCCCCAGAGACCGATCCGGGCCTCGTCCACGCCGGCCATGTCGGCGAGGGTGCGGCCCGCCCCGAGCACGTCCTGGTGCTCGGCGCCGCCGCTCGCCCCGTAGTTGAGGGCCTCGCGGAACTCCATGCCGTAGCCGGTGCCGCTCCGGTAGTTCACCGAGATCACCGTGAAGCCGCGGCTCGCCAGGTACTGGTGAAAGGCGTAGCAGTTCGCGTAGTAGCCCATGTAGTGCCAGCCGAGCAGCATCTGGCGGCGGGAGCCGCCGTGCAGGAAGAGGACACCCGGGCCGGCTGCGTCGGAGCCGCTTGCGGGCCGGAAGAGCTGGCCGTGGATCTTCATTCCGTCGGCGGAGGCGAAGACCACCGGCTCCGGATCGACCATGTGCTCGAGCGGGAAGTCGGCCGGAAAGGCGTCCGGGGCGAGGGCTCGCACAGCACCACCGGTCTGGACCATCGGCTGGAGCGGGCGGCGCCCATCGCCGCTGAGGAACGCGACGCCGCCCTCGACGGCGACCGGCAGGGTTTCGACGCCGGTCCCGGAAGTCAGGGCCACGGCGGCGGATCCGGCCGCGAGGCGCCAGAGGTGGCGGCGGTCGATGTCTCCCTGGTTGGTGGCGGCGATGAGGCCCCCCTGCCCGTCGCTGACCGCGTACTCGATCTCGAAGGTCCCGGAGGTCAGTGCCTCCGGCTCGCCACCGGTAGCCGATACCGAGTAGTAGTGCCGGTAGCCGGTGCGCTCCCAGGGAAAGAGGATACGGCCGTCATCCGTCCAGTGGAGCTGGTTGGCGGAGGCGGTACCCGAGAAGACGCTTCCCATTCCGGGCTCCGCGCGGAACACCTCCCGGCTGGTACCCGGGTCCTTCACCGAAGCCACCCGGATGCTCCAGGGTGGGCCTTCCCGGCTCGGAACGAACAGGAACCGCTCGAGCACCGGCGGCGTGCGCAGGAACGCCACTTCGCTCCCGTCGGGCGAGAAAGCGGGCGCGCCGTCGCGGTCCACCGCCGGATCGAGGTAGTGGACGGTCTTCGCGCCGAAGTCGTAGACCCCGACGAAGGAATGCGCCCCGCGCGAGGAGACGAACGCGAGCCGGCCGCCGCCGGGGGAGAGCCGCAGGTTCCCGAAGGAGCCCCGGCCGTGGATGAGCTGCTCGGGTTTGGCGTCTGCGTCGAGGCTCACCTGCCAGACCCGGCCCTGGCGCACGAAGAGCAGCGAACCTCCGTCCGCGGTGAAGAGAGGCGAGGCGGCCGGCTCGGTGATGCGGCGGGGTTCACCGCCCTGATCGATGATCCACAGCGCCTGCTCCACCCCGGTGGGGTCGCTGGTCGGGTTCGGCAGCTCGCCCGCCCGGTTGGGACCGTCGCCGCGGATGAAAGCGATGCGGCGCGCATCGCGGCTGAACGCGAGGCTATGGATGGTCGTCCCGTCGTCGCCTTCGAAGGAGGTCAGGCGGCGCGCCTCGAAGCCGGGGGCGTCGGCCGCCCAGACGTTCCGCGCGCCGCGTTCGTCGAACACCCAGGCGACCCGGGACCCGTCGGAAGACGCCGTCAGGCTCGTCGGAAACGGGGCCGAGAAGACCTGCTCGAGGGTGAACTGGGCCTCGGCGCCGGACGCGCCGAGGACCGTGATCCAAAGGAGGATGGCGATCTGTCGCATGGGAACGCTCCTTACCTGGGGACGAGCCGCACGGGCAGGTGCTTGACCCCGTGGATGAAGTTGGAACGGAGGCGGTCGGGTGGACCGGTGAGTTCGATGGCGCGCAGGCGGCGGAAGAGTTCCTCGAAGGTGACCCGGACCTCGAGGCGCGCGAGCCAGGCCCCGAGGCAGACGTGCCGGCCGGCGCCGAACGCCAGGTGCGGGTTCGGGCTCCGGCGGATGTCGAACCGCTCGGGCTCCGGGAACGCCTCCGGATCGCGGTTCGCGGCGATGTACCAGAGGACCGCCTTGTCTCCCCGGCGGAGCGGCGCGCCGTCGAGGTCGAGGTCCCGCGTGAGGGTGCGGCGGAAGTGCATCGTTACCGAGGTCCAGCGGAGGATCTCCTCGGTGGCCGACTCGAAGAGGCCGCGCTCGCCGGGGGCGGCGTCAAGGGTTTCGTAAGCCTCGGGATGATCGAGAAGCGCCAGCAGACCGTGAGAGATCGTGTGGCGGGTGGTCTCGTTGCCGGCGACGATGAGGAGCAGGAAGAAGTTCTGGAACTCCAGCTCGGTGAGCGGCCGGCCGCCGGCATCCTCGGCCAGCATCCCGGAGATGATGTCGTCGGTGGGCCGCCGGAGCCGCTCCTTCCGGATATGGCTCGCGTAGTCGAAGACGGCGCGGGCGGCCGGGCTCCGAAACGGCAGCAGGCGGAACTCCTCGGTGTCCACCTGGTCGACGACCGCCATCGAGAACTCGGGATCCGCGTTCGAGATCAGCGCGTCGCCCCACTCGACGAGTTCGCCGGCGTCCTCCTCCGGCACCCCCAGGATGCGGCAGAGCATCCGGATGGGGAGTTCCCGGGAGACTTCCTCCACGAAGTCCAGTTCACCGAGTTCGAGCGCGCGGTCGAGCACCTGTGCGGCCAGCCCACGCACCGAGGCCTCGTAGCTCGCGATCGACTTCCGGGAGAAGCCCGCCCCGACCAGCCGGCGCAGCCGGGCGTGCTCGGCGCCGTCGTACTCCATCATCGTCCGCCGGGCCTCGAGTTCGTCTTCATCGAGTTCTTCGAGGCGGATGCCGCGGGCGCAGGAGAAATCCCTCGGGGTGGAACTCGCGTGGAACACGTGGGCGTGGCGGGTGAGCGCCCAGAACCCGGCGCCATCGGTCTCGTTCACCCAGCAGGGGGATCCGTGCTCGCGCATCCGGGCGAAGAGGTCCCACGGCACCCCCGTCGTGTAGGTGTCGTGCGAAACGATCGCCTCGAAGCCGCCGGTCTGCCCGTTCGCCGTCACGGGCAGGATGGTACGCCCGGAGGCCGACCGCGACGCGGACCGGTAACTGAACACGGCTGGTGGAGGGTGCCGGAGCCAGGCGGGTGCGGCGCAGAGCGCCGCCGGGGAGGGGTGTGGGGAGGGGGTGCCCCTCCCCACGAAAGGACGATGGCGCGGGTCGCGCAGCGAGCCGCGCCATCGTCAGTGGTGCAAGCGCCCCGCCCGGACAGGCCAACGGGCGTGGCGTATAGGCCAAGCCGAAGAAACGGGGCGGGGCGCTTGCGCCACCTACGGTAGGCTCCCGGGCTGCGATGAACCCGAGCAAGATCGTTTGTGTTCATCTCAACTATCGCAGCCGGGTCGAGGAGTTCGGAGCACGGCTTCCGAAAGCGCCCACCTACTTCCTGAAGCCTCCCTCCGCCCTGATCCGGAGCGGGGAACCGGTGGTCCGCCCGCGGGGCTGCCGTTACCTGAACTTCGAGGGAGAGATCGTTGCGGTGATCGGAACGCGCTGCCGGGGAGTCGCCCCGGAGGACGCCGGCCGTTTCGTGGCCGGGTACACGGTCGGCAACGACTTCGGCCTGCACGATTTCCGGGACACCGACGCCGGTTCGATGCTGCGCGTGAAGGGCGCGGACACGCTGTGCCCGGTGCTGGAACCGGTGGTTCCCGGGTGGGACTTCCGGGGGCGCGGGATCCGCACGCTGGTCAACGGCGAGGTGCGCCAGTCGGGCAACACCGCCGAGATGGCGTGGGACCCGCACTACCTGATCGCCGACATCGCGCGGACCCACACGCTGCTCCCGGGCGACCTGGTCTTCACCGGCACCCCGGCCGGTTCACGTCCGGTCGAGCCGGGGGACGAGGTAGCGGTCGAGGTGGATGGGCTGGGGCGCCTCGAAAACCCGATCGTGGCCGCGGAGTGGCGGATACCCGAGAGCTACGGGGCGCAGCCGGCCGAGTCCGAGGAAGTGCGATCCACGGCGCTCGGCGGCGACTGGGAGTTCCGGGGGATCCGCCCGCCGCGGGCGACGGCGCGATGAGCGGCAACAAGCGCCGCAGCCGGCCGCGCATCGGGCTCACCCCCTGGAAGCGGCCCGTCCACACCATCGTGGGAGACCCGGAACAGCTCTTCACGCTCGCCGAGGAGTACGTGGAGAGTGTGCGGATCGCCGGGGGCATCCCGATCATCCTTCCCCCGGCCCCCCTGAGCGCGGCCCCGGAGGCGGTGGCGGCGATCGACGCCCTGGTCCTTACCGGCGGAGGCGACTTCTCGCCCTCCTCCTATACCGGGACCGACGAGGGACTGAGCGCGGACATCGATCCGCAGGAGGACGCCTGGGACGTCGCGCTCACGCTCGCGGCCCGCGACGCGAACCTGCCTTTCTTCGGCATCTGCCGGGGCATGCAGGCGCTCAACATCGCGCTCGGCGGGACGCTCCACCAGGACATCACCGATCGCGCGAACCACCCACCCATCCCCGCCGTGCCGGCCGACGCCGTCGCGTTCCGGCACCCGGTGACGATCCAGCCGGAGAGCCGCCTCGGCCAGATTCTCGGGGTCACCGAGCGAAGCGTCAACAGCATCCACCACCAGGCAGTGGACCGGCTGGGCGAAGGACTGGCGGCGGTGGCGCACGCGCCGGACGGGACGATCGAAGGCATCGAATACAACGGGGCTTCGCCCCGAGGCCGCTGGGGGGCGCTCGCCGTCCAGTGGCACCCCGAGCGCATGGGGCACGACCTGGACCAGCGCATCTTCGACGCCCTGGTCCGGGCGGCGGCCCGACGGAGCCTGAACGGGAATTAGGCCCTGCCCGACCGTTTCGGGGCGTCCTGGCCAAAAGGGCCCCGGCCCGACACCACGCGCGCTTCGTCATATCGTTGACCAAGCTCAAGAACAGGAGTTTCGATGACTACTGTGAACGTCCAAGAGGCCAAGACGCATCTGTCGCGCCTGCTCGCGCAGGTTGAATCGGGAGAAGAGGTGGTCATTGCCCGCAACGGGACCCCGGTGGCGCGTCTCGTCCCTTTCCGGCAACGTGGGAAGCGGGAGTTCGGAGCTCTCAAGGGACGCTTGGCAGTCCCCGAGACTTTCTTCGAGCCCCTCCCGGAATCCGAGCTCGCAGCCTGGGAGAAGTAGCCCGTACCGCTGTCTCTCGATACCCACACCTTCCTCAGGTGATGGGCGGCCTTCCGTCAAAACCGCGATGACGGTACCGCTGCCGGAGGTGGCGGCGGGGTGCCTACCGGGCTAACCTGCCGGGCAGCATCCAGAGGGGGCAACGCACTCGCGTACCCCCGCCAACCTGCCCGGTCCGGGCAAGGTGGCGCCCGATCACGGGGATGTGGCCGCCAGGCAACCAAGCGGACCCACGGGGCTTCGGCCCTCCTCGGATGTGATCCAAGGAGAGACGCCATGCCCCATCAACAAGCACTTGCCGCCTCAACCCCAGGCGGCCACCGTCGGCCCGCAGACTGTCCGCAGCGTCAGGTGACGGACGCCGTTTCCGCCGCATCGCTGAGCTTCGTCACCTGCGGCGCTTCCGTCGCCGATCTGGGGGAACTGCTCCGGGAGTTGCGCCTGGCGCTTCGGGTTTCCGCGCCGCGGACCGCGACTCCGGAGGCGGATCGGGCGGCAACCCTGCTCGCGTTCCGTCTGCAGGCGGTGCGCGGGGTGCTCGACGAGACCACCGCCGCGGTCAACTCGCTCCTCGATGACTGCGGAACGGGGGGCGACCGGGAATGAACGGAGTCCGTCCGATCCGGTTCCACGAGGTGGGAGCCGTGAGGCGGGGTGGAGCTGCGCCGGGCGCGGCGCGCCAGTTCTCCCGGTGGGGGGTCGCCGCGCGCGCCGGCTGAAGCCGGCGTTCCACGCCGGGGGCGCCA